>NZ_JBFBLO010000013.1:0-189290 GCF_040686735.1 Streptomyces sp. NPDC079167
TTTCCGGCGTTTCCAACTTTACCAGACTCTTTTCCGTTCCGTTTCCGGTCCGAATTTGATTCCGGTGGCCTGTGGAGTGGCCTTTGCCTTTCGGCGGATCCGACTTTATCAGAGATTCTGAGTCGGATTTCCCGCCCCATCGAAGGGCTCCCGGCGCACAGGTGCGCGGGGTGCTTCCCGTTCAGGCGGAACCGCAAACGTACTGGAGCGGGGCGCCTCGATGCAAATCGAGGCGCCCCGCTCCTGGTCGGCGGCCTGAAGGCGGCCGTCGCTGTCAGACCTCGACGACGACCGGAAGGATCATCGGACGCCGGCGGTAGGTGTCCGACACCCACTTGCCCACCACGCGCCGCACAAGCTGCTGGAGCTGGTGCGGCTCCATCACCCCGTCCTGCGCCGACTTGTTCAGGGCGTCCTCGACCTTGGGCACCACCGCGGTGAAGGCGCCGTCGTCGATGCCGGAGCCGCGGGCCTGGATGTGCGGCCCGCCCACGATCTTGCCGGACGAACTGTCGACCACGATGAAGACCGAGATGATCCCCTCGTCACCGAGGATGCGGCGGTCCTTCAGAGACGTCTCGGTGACATCTCCGACGGAGAGGCCGTCCACGTACACGTAGCCGGCCTGGACCTTGCCGACGATCTTCGCCCTGCCGTCGACGAGGTCGACGACGACGCCGTCCTCGGCGATGACGATGTGGTCCTTCGGCACACCGGTCAGCGCGCCCAGCTCGGCGTTGGCCCTGAGGTGGCGCCATTCGCCGTGCACCGGCATCAGGTTCTTCGGCTTGCAGATGTTGTAGAAGTACAGCAGCTCGCCGGCCGAGGCGTGGCCCGAGACGTGGACCTTGGCATTGCCCTTGTGGACGACGTTCGCGCCCCAGCGGGTCAGGCCGTTGATCACGCGGTAGACGGCGTTCTCGTTGCCGGGGATCAGCGACGACGCCAGGATCACCGTGTCCCCCGGGACGATCCGGATCTGGTGATCGCGGTTGGCCATACGGGAGAGGGCCGCCATCGGCTCGCCCTGGGAGCCCGTGCAGACCAGCACGACCTCGTCGTCGGGCAGGTCGTCGAGGGTCTTGACGTCGACGACCAGTCCGGCGGGCACCTTCAGATAGCCCAGATCCCGGGCGATTCCCATGTTGCGGACCATGGACCGTCCGACGAAGGCGACCCTGCGGCCGTATTCGTGCGCGGCGTCCAGGATCTGCTGGATGCGGTGGACGTGGCTGGCGAAGCTGGCCACGATGATGCGCTTCTGCGCGTTGGCGAACACCGTACGCAGGACGTTGGAGATGTCCTTCTCCGGCGGGACGAATCCGGGGACCTCGGCGTTCGTCGAGTCGGAGAGAAGGAGGTCGATGCCTTCCTCGCTCAGCCGGGCGAAGGCGTGCAGGTCGGTGAGACGGCCGTCCAGCGGGAGCTGGTCCATCTTGAAGTCACCGGTCACGACGGCCAGGCCCGCAGGGGTGCGGATGGCGACCGCGAGGGCGTCCGGGATGGAGTGGTTGACGGCGATGAACTCGCAGTCGAACACACCGATGCGCTCGCGCTGTCCCTCGATCACCTCAAGGGTGTAAGGACGGATCCGGTGCTCCTGGAGCTTGGCCTCGATGAGCGCGAGGGTCAGCTTGGAGCCGATGAGGGGGATGTCCGGCTTGAGCCGGAGCAGATACGGGACGGCACCGATGTGGTCCTCGTGGCCGTGCGTGAGGACGATGCCCTCGATGTCGTCCAGGCGGTCCCGGATGGTGGTGAAGTCCGGCAGGATCAGGTCGATGCCGGGCTGCTCCTCCTCCGGGAAGAGAACGCCGCAGTCGACGATGAGCAGGCGGCCGCCGTACTCGAAGACCGTCATGTTGCGGCCGATCTCGCCCAGGCCGCCCAGCGGGGTGACCCGCAGGCCGCCCTTGGGGAGCTTCGGCGGGGTACCGAGTTCAGGATGCGGATGACTCAAAAGACTCTCCTTACCACGCGCGCCACGTACCGCTGAGGGCACGTGGCGCGCATGTCATTCGTGCACTTGCTGTTGTCAGGTGGTGTTACCGCCGCGAGTGTCCTCGCGTATTCAGTTGTGAAGTTCGTGGTCAGAGCTGTACCCCACCGGCAGCCAGATCGATCTTGAGCTGGGCCGTCTCCTGTGCGGTGAGTTCCACCAGAGGGAGGCGCAGCGGGCCGGCGGGGAGGCCCTGGAGCGTGAGCGCCGCCTTGGTGGTGATCACGCCCTGGGTGCGGAACATCCCGGTGAAGACCGGGAGCAGCTTCTGGTGGATCTCCGTGGCCTTCTGCACGTCGCCGCCGAGGTGGGCCTCGATGAGCGCGCGCAGTTCCGGCGTGGCGACATGGCCGACGACGGAGACGAAACCGACGGCGCCGACCGAGAGGAGCGGGAGGTTGAGCATGTCGTCGCCGGAGTACCAGGCGAGGCCGGACTGGGCGATGGCCCAGCTGGAACGGCCCAGATCTCCCTTGGCGTCCTTGTTTGCGACGATCCGGGGGTGCTCGGCGAGGCGTACGAGCGTCTCTGTGTCGATCGGCACACCGCTGCGGCCCGGAATGTCGTACAGCATGACCGGGAGCTCCGTGGAGTCCGCGATGGCGCCGAAGTGGCGGAGGAGGCCCTCCTGCGGCGGCTTGTTGTAGTACGGCGTGACCGCGAGGAGGCCGTGGGCACCGCTGCGCTCGGCGGTGCGTGCCAGCTCGATGCTGTGCCGGGTGTCGTTGGTGCCGACGCCGGCGACGACGTGGGCCCGGTCTCCTACAGCTTCCAGCACAGCCCGTACGAGCTGGTCTTTCTCCGCGTCGCTGGTGGTCGGGGACTCGCCCGTGGTGCCGTTGACGACCAGGCCGTCATTGCCTGCGTCCACCAGATGGGCGGCGAGCCGCTGGGCGCCGTCGAGGTCGAGAGCGCCGTCCGCCGTGAACGGCGTGACCATAGCGGTGAGGACCCTCCCGAAGGGGGTCTGCGGAGTGGAGATCGGAGCCATGGGTAACACGCTACTCGTTGCTCGGAGCGCCGCGCTCCCTCGGGGGACGAGGAAGAGGAGCCCGGCACTGCCTGCTCGGGGGTTCAAGCAGTGCCGGGTCCGTTTGATCAGCCTAGATGAACTTCACTAAACGTCGCAATACGGACACCGCCTACGGGGCCACCCGTCCGTTTTTGTTGAAGGCGGCATGAGTGAGCGGCATCAGGTTCTGCCAGTGCTGTTCCATCTGCTCGCCGACCATTTCGATCTCGCGCTGCGGGAAGGACGGCACCTTGGCCAGTTCGTGCTGTGTGCGCAGGCCGAGGAAGTGCATCAGCGAGCGGGCGTTGCAGGTGGCGTACATCGTGGAGAACAGGCCGACGGGCAGCACCGCTCGGGCGACCTCGCGCGCGACCCCGGCGGCGAGCATCTCCTGGTAGGCGTCATAGGCCTGGCGGTACGACGCCTCCATGGCGCGGCTGGTGAGGTCATGCTGTTCCGCGGTTCCCTCGACGAATTCGTACTTGCCGGGGCGGCCCTGCTGGATGAGCTTGCGCGACTCGCCCGGGACGTAGAAGACCGGCTCGAGCTCCCTGTAACGGCCCGATTCCTCGTTGTACGACCAGCCCACGCGGTGCCGCATGAACTCACGGAACACGAAGATCGGGGCGCTGATGAAGAAGGTCATCGAGTTGTGCTCGAACGGGCTGCCGTGCCGGTCCCGCATCAGATAGTTGATGAGCCCCTTGGACCGCTCGGGGTCCTTGGTCACCTCTTCCAGGGACTGCTCCCCTGCCGTCGACACGCGGGCTGCGAAGAGCACGTCGGAGTCGGCGGCAGCCGATTTCACCAGGTCAACGGTGACATCGCTGCGGAAGTGGGCCTTCGTGGGCTCGGGGGTGTCGGTCACCGGCGGGGGTCCTTCCAATGGCGTCGCTCGGGCGGCGTCCACTCTACGGGCCCCTGGGACGGCCTCCGTCAGCGGGAAATTCTGCACGGGTTCGGCGATTCGGGGCACCGATGGGGCCTCTCGTACGTCTGACTCATTAGCAGCACCCGTCACAGAGTTCAAGGAGAGCTTCCTCATGTTCCGCCGGCGTGAATCCGTCCCGTTCTCGTTCGTTGCCGAGGCCGACCGGTTCCGCAGTAATGTCACTCCGCCTCCCCGCCGACGCGCCAGCCGTTCCCAGCTGGCCGCTCATTCCCTCGTAGGGCTGACGCTGATCGCCGGCTTCGCCGGTTCGCTGCTCTTCGGCCTGCCCGCTCTCGACACCGACCGGACGCCCTCGCACAGCCAGACGTCCGAGGCCGCACGGCACCGCTGACCCGTACGGGCCCCCTGGGGTGGTCGGCCGGGGGGCTGCTCGGTAGCCTCACCGGGCACAGCAATCGAGCGTGCTTGTGAGTGAGGATCAGTCGTGCCCCTGCCCTTCCTGACGGCCGACCGCGCATTCGACGCGGAAGCGGAGGACATCGCGCTGCCGTTCGACGACCACGACAGCTGGCGGCGGCCCTACCGCCCCGGCCCGTGGCGGGTCGCGGCGGCAGCCACCCTGCTGCTGCTTGCGTCCTTCGTCCTGCTGGCCGCGATGATCATCACGTTCGCCGGATCCCTGTCCGGTGCCTCCGTGTGTTTCGCGCTCGCCGCCGTGGCGATCGCGTGTGCGCTGCGGCTGCTCCGGGTCGGTGCGTGGGTCAGCCGGCACGGCGTGCGCCGGGTGGGCTTCTTCCTCACCACCACGGTCCGGTGGAACGACGCCGCAGCCGTGCGCACGGTGCAGCAGCCGGTCAAGTGGCTCGGTCTCCCGCGCACCGTCCAGGGACAGGCCCTGATCGTGGTGCGTAAGGGCGGCGAGCCGTTGGCGCCGCTGGTCACCGACCACAACGCAGACTTCCTGGCGCGCGCCGAGGCGTTCGAGCGTGCCACGGACTCCGTCGAGGCCTGGGGCGACGAATACCGCACCGTCTGACCCGGAGGC
Source organism: Streptomyces sp. NPDC079167 (assembly GCF_040686735.1). Taxonomy (NCBI): domain Bacteria; kingdom Bacillati; phylum Actinomycetota; class Actinomycetes; order Kitasatosporales; family Streptomycetaceae; genus Streptomyces; species Streptomyces sp. NPDC079167. The sequence goes on from NZ_JBFBLO010000013.1 coordinate 4,949, forward strand.
CCCTCAGGGGCCCGCGAGGACACATACAAGCCGGTACGGCGCCAGGTCAGGCGCGTACCGGCTTGTTCGTGTGAAGGGCGATGGCGCGCTGCATCGCCTTGCGGGCACGGGGGGTGTCCCTCGCGTCCTGGTAGGCCACCGCCAGCCGGAACCAGCAGCGCCAGTCGTCCGGGCTGTCCTCGGTCTCCTCCCGGCGCCGCGCGAAGACGGCGTCGGCGGAGTCGCGGTCGATACGCCCGGAGGGGGTGCGCACCAGCTCGTCGACGGGGAGGCCGCCCTCCGCGTCCAGTTCGGCGGCCAGGGCGTTGGCCCTGCGTACGAACTGGGTGTTCTTCCAGAGGAACCAGATGCCGATCACCGGCAGGATCAGCACGGCCACGCCGAAGGTGACCGTGAGCAGCGTGCCGTGCTCGATGAGCAGGACGCCGCGGCTGCCGGCCAGGACGAAGTAGAAGACCAGTACGGCGGCGGTGACGACGTAGGTGAGCTTTGCGCGCATGGGGTTGGGCCCAGTCAGTTCAGGTCGAGGAAGTGTTCCAGGCCGAAAGTGAGGCCGGGAGTGCTCACCACGCGGCGGGTGCCGAGCAGGATGCCCGGCATGAAGCTGCTGTGGTGCAGCGAGTCATGGCGCAGGGTGAGGGTCTCGCCCTCACCGCCCAGCAGGACCTCCTGGTGGGCGAGGAGGCCGCGGAGCCGGACCGAGTGGACCGGGACCCCGTCGACGTCCGCGCCGCGGGCTCCGTCCAGCGCGGTGGCGGTGGCGTCGGGCTGCGGCGCCGCTCCGGCCTTCTCGCGGGCCGCCGCGATGAGCTGGGCGGTGCGGGTGGCCGTGCCGGAGGGCGCGTCGGCCTTGTTCGGGTGGTGGAGCTCGATGACCTCCACCGACTCGAAGTAGCGGGCTGCCTGCTCCGCGAACTTCATCGTGAGGACCGCGCCGATGGAGAAGTTCGGCGCGATGAGCACCCCGGTCTCCGGGGAGGCGGAGAGCCAGGTGTTCAGCTGCGCGAGCCGTTCGTCGGTCCAGCCCGTGGTGCCGACGACCGCGTGGATCCCGTGCCGGACGCAGAAGTCGAGGTTGTCCATCACCGAAGCGGGTGTGGTCAGCTCGACGACCGCCTGGGCGCCGCTGTCCGTGAGGGCGTCCAGCGAGTCGCCGCGGCCGAGTGCGGCCACCAGCTCCATGTCGTCGGCGGACTCCACGGCTCGTACCGCCTCGGAACCGATGCGTCCCTTGGCGCCGAGAACGGCCACGCGCAGCTTGCTCATGTCTTCTTTTCCTTACGGGTGGTCAGGAGATCGCTTCCTGGAGGCGGTCGGCCTGCTTGTCCTTGAGCGGGCCGATGACCGAGAGCGAGGGCCGCTGTCCGAGGACGTCGGCCGCGACGGCCCGGACCTCGTCGGGGGTGACCGCCGCGATCTTCGCCAGCATGTCATCAACGGACATCTGTTCGCCCCAGCAGAGCTCACTCTTGCCGATGCGGTTCATGAGCGCGCCCGTGTCCTCCAGGCCGAGGACGGTGGACCCGGCGAGCTGTCCGACGGCGCGGCTGATCTCCTCGTCGCCGAGGCCGTCCGTCGCCGCGCGGTCGAGCTCGTCGCGGCAGATCTTGAGGACGTCGTGCACCTGGCTGGGGCGGCAGCCCGCGTACACGCCGAAGAGCCCGCAGTCGGCGAAGCCCGAGGTGTACGAGTACACGCTGTAGGCCAGGCCGCGCTTCTCCCGTACCTCCTGGAAGAGGCGGGAGCTCATGCCGCCGCCGAGCGCGGTGTTCAGGACGCCGAGCGCCCAGCGGCGCTCGTCGGTCCTGGCCAGGCCGGGCATGCCGAGGACGACGTGGGCCTGCTCGGTCTTGCGGTTCAGCAGTTCGACACGGCCGTTGGCGCGCAGCGTGCGGGAGCCTTCGCGGGGCGCCGTGGGGACGGCGTCGGTGCGGCCCAGGGCGCCTGCGCGCTCGAACGCCTTGCGGACCTGGCGTACGACCGTGGCGTGGTCGACGTTGCCGGCGGCGGCGACGACCAGGTGCGTGGGGTCGTAGTGCTTCTTGTAGAAGCGGGCGATCTGGCCGCGGTTCAGGGCGTTGATCGTGTCGACGGTGCCCAGCACGGGGCGGCCCAGCGGCGTGTCACCGAGCATCGTGTGCGCGAACAGGTCGTGCACGCAGTCGCCCGGATCGTCCTCCGTCATCGCGATCTCCTCGAGGATGACGCCGCGCTCGGCGTCGACGTCCTCAGGGGCGATCAGGGAGCCGGTCAGCATGTCGCAGACGACGTCGATGGCCAGCGGCAGATCGGTGTCCAGGACCCGCGCGTAGTAGCAGGTGTACTCCTTCGCCGTGAAGGCGTTCATCTCGCCGCCGACCGCGTCGATCGCGGACGAGATGTCGAGGGCGCTGCGCTTGGCCGTGCCCTTGAAGAGGAGGTGTTCGAGGTAGTGCGTCGCGCCGTTCAGGGTGGGCGTCTCGTCGCGTGAACCGACGTTGGCCCAGATCCCGAAGGTGGCGGAGCGTACGGAGGGCAGCGTCTCGGTGACGATCCGGAGACCGCCCGGGAGGACGGTGCGGCGGACGGTCCCGATGCCGTTGCTGCCCTTGAGAAGCGTTTGGGTACGGGCGACGGCCCGCCCCTCGGAGGAGGGGCGGGCCGTCGTCACGGAACTACGGGACGTCACTTGTCGGTGTCGTCCTTCTTCTCGTCGGCCTCTTCGCCCTCGATCACGGGGATGAGGGAGAGCTTGCCGCGGGAGTCGATCTCCGCGATCTCGACCTGGACCTTGGCGCCGACGCCGAGCACGTCCTCGACGTTCTCCACGCGCTTGCCACCGGCGAGCTTGCGGATCTGCGAGATGTGCAGCAGACCGTCCTTGCCGGGCATCAGGGAGACGAACGCACCGAAGGTGGTGGTCTTGACGACCGTACCCAGGTAGCGCTCGCCGACCTCCGGCATGGTCGGGTTGGCGATGGCGTTGATCGTGGCGCGGGCGGCCTCGGCCTGCGAGCCCTGCTGGGCACCGATGTAGATGGTGCCGTCGTCCTCGATCGTGATGTCGGCGCCGGTGTCCTCCTGGATCTGGTTGATCATCTTGCCCTTGGGGCCGATGACCTCACCGATCTTGTCCACCGGGATCTTGACGGTGATGATCCGCGGGGCGTTCGGGGACATCTCGTCCGGGACGTCGATGGCCTCGTTCATGACGTCCAGGATGTGCAGACGCGCGTCACGGGCCTGCTTCAGCGCGGCGGCCAGGACCGAGGCGGGGATGCCGTCGAGCTTGGTGTCGAGCTGGAGCGCGGTCACGAACTGCTTCGTACCGGCGACCTTGAAGTCCATGTCGCCGAAGGCGTCCTCCGCACCGAGGATGTCGGTGAGGGCGACGTAGTGCGTCTTGCCGTCGATCTCCTGCGAGATCAGGCCCATGGCGATACCGGCGACGGCGGCCTTGAGGGGCACACCGGCGTTCAGCAGCGACATGGTGGAGGCGCAGACCGAGCCCATGGACGTCGAGCCGTTGGAGCCCAGCGCCTCGGAGACCTGGCGGATCGCGTAGGGGAACTCCTCGCGCGACGGCAGCACCGGCACGATGGCGCGCTCGGCGAGCGCACCGTGGCCGATCTCGCGGCGCTTGGGCGAGCCCACGCGGCCGGTCTCACCGACGGAGTACGGCGGGAAGTTGTAGTTGTGCATGTAGCGCTTGCGGGTCACCGGGGAGAGGGTGTCCAGCTGCTGCTCCATGCGGAGCATGTTGAGGGTGGTGACGCCCAGGATCTGGGTCTCGCCACGCTCGAACAGTGCCGAGCCGTGCACGCGCGGGATGGCCTCGACCTCGGCGGCGAGCGTACGGATGTCCGTGACGCCGCGGCCGTCGATGCGGACCTTGTCCTTGATGACGCGCTCGCGGACCAGCTTCTTGGTCAGCGCGCGGTAGGCACCGGAGATCTCCTTCTCGCGGCCCTCGAAGGCCGGGAGGAGCTTCTCGCCCGCGATCTCCTTGATGCGGTCGAGCTCCGCCTCGCGCTCCTGCTTGCCGGCGATGGTGAGCGCCTTGGCGAGCTCGGTGCTGACGGCCTTGGAGAGCGCCTCCAGGACGTCGTCCTGGTAGTCGAGGAAGACCGGGAACTCGCCGGTGGGCTTGGCGGCCTTGGCGGCGAGGTCGGACTGGGCCTTGCAGAGCGCCTTGATGAAGGGCTTCGCGGCTTCCAGACCGGCGGCGACGACCTCTTCGGTCGGGGCCTCGGCGCCGTCCTTGACGAGCTGGATGGTCTTCTCGGTGGCCTCGGCCTCGACCATCATGATCGCGACGTCGCCGTCCTCGAGGACGCGACCGGCGACGACCATGTCGAAGACGGCGTCCTCGAGCTCGGTGTGCGTCGGGAAGGCGACCCACTGGCCCTTGATCAGGGCGACGCGGGTGGCGCCGATCGGGCCGGAGAAGGGCAGGCCCGCCAGGATCGTGGACGCGGATGCGGCGTTGATCGCGACCACGTCGTACAGGTGGTCGGGGTTGAGCGCCATGATCGTCTCGACGATCTGGATCTCGTTGCGCAGGCCCTTGGTGAAGGAGGGGCGCAGCGGGCGGTCGATCAGGCGGCAGGTGAGGATCGCGTCCTCGGAGGGCCGGCCCTCACGGCGGAAGAAGGAGCCGGGGATCTTGCCGGCCGCGTACTGCCGCTCCTCGACGTCCACCGTGAGGGGGAAGAAGTCGAGGTTGTCCTTGGGCCGCTTGGAAGCGGTGGTGGCCGACAGCACCATGGTGTCGTCGTCCAGGTACGCGACGGCGGAGCCTGCGGCCTGCTTGGCCAGGCGGCCCGTCTCGAAGCGGATGGTGCGGGTGCCGAAGGTTCCGTTGTCGATAACGGCCTCGGCGTAGTGGGTCTCGTTCTCCACTAGTGATTTCTCCATACTCGTCGTCTTTCGTCCTGGCGCCCGTGTGGCGCAGGACGGTGCGGAGAAGCGCACCGTGTGTGCGGGGCCGGTCTTCGATCGAAGCTCCCGGGCGTTGTCCCGGGGGCCACTACCGAGGACCGGCGGCGGCCGTTGGGCGCCTCTCCTCGTCTGGTGTTGTACGTCCAGGTTACTGAGCCGGAGCCCGGTAGCGCACGTACGGCAAAGGGAGCGGTCCCCTGGAAGTGGGTACCGCTCCCTTCGACAGCGTCTTTACTTGGCGCCGCCGGCCGCGCCACGGCGGATGCCGAGGCGGTCGACGAGCGCACGGAAGCGCTGGATGTCCTTCTTGGCAAGGTACTGCAGGAGGCGGCGACGCTGGCCGACCAGGATCAGCAGACCACGACGGGAGTGGTGGTCGTGCTTGTGCGTCTTGAGGTGCTCCGTCAGGTCCGAGATCCGGCGGGAGAGCATGGCGACCTGGACCTCGGGGGATCCGGTGTCACCCTCCTTCTGGGCGAACTCGGACATGATCTGCTTCTTCGTAGCGGCGTCGAGCGGCACGCGTACTCCTCTTGATGTTCGATGCGCCCACGAGTGCCCCTGGTCTTGATCTCAGGGGAGCTTCCATGACTCGGAGGCGAAGGTCCGATGAGCGCAGCCCCCAGGATGATCCGGGGACGCGTACACAAACGGCCACTGGTCAGAGTACCAGTCCCCCGGGGCACCCCTGACGGGTGTCAGCTGGTGAGCGCCCGGATCGAGTGATAGACGTCGAAAACGGCGAGGCACAGCGGCAGCAGCGTGAGGAGCACGCAGGCCTCGGCGACCTCCAGGAAGCGCCCCCAGAACGGGGTGACGCCCTTGCGCGGCACGATCAGCCCTATGGCGGTGATCAGCGCGGCCACGCCCGCGACCGCGGCGGTGAGCCAGATCGTACGGATGTCGAGTCCCGCGCTGTCACCCATGAGCGCGTTGCGGATCAGTTCGGCCGGCGGGTTGAGCGAGAGCCCGAGGCCGAGGAGCACGAGCGCGGAGAGACCCGCCCCGAGGGCGCAGCCGACCTGGGCCGTGTAGCGGAACAGGTGGGCGCGCATCAGCATCGCGACCCCGGTGGCCAGCGCCAGCAGCTGGCCCCAGACGCTGTCCGAGAAGCCCAGCACCGCGGCTGCGCCCACGGCGACCAGTGCGCATCCGCCGACCAGACCGAGGAGCAGTTCGTGGCCGCGCCGGGCCTGGGCGGCGATGCGGTCGGCGTCGACGGGGCCCTGCGGGGCCGGGTCGGACGTCCCGTAGTCGCCGACGGTGGTGCGGGGAGGCTCGAAGCCGATCGGGAGACGGGCGAAGCGGGTGGAGAGTCCGGGCAGGAAGCCGAGAAGCCCTACGGAGAGGGGCGCACAGACGGCCGCGGTCTCGGACGGCGCCATGCCGGTCAGGATCGCGATGAAGGTCACCAGTACGCCGATGGCGGAGGCGAACACGAACGCGACGAAGGTTCCGTCACCCTCGGGAGCGGCGATCATGAGGATCACCGACACCACCAGTACGGCGGCGCAGGCCAGCAGGAACTGGAGCCTGCCGATGCCCTGGCCCTGGCTGAGCGAGAGGAGCCCGGCGCCGGCGACCGCCGCGTTGGCGAGTGCGCCGATCCCCAGAGCGATGGAGGACCCGCGGTCCGCGTAGACACGCGCGCGTACGCACGCCAGCGCGAGAAGGAGCAGGGCGGTGACGCCGGCCAGGATGCCCGGCAGGCCGTGCATGTCGTGACGGACGTCGGAGGTCCACAGCACGAAGCCGAGCAGGACCAGCAGGACGGATCCGCCGAAGAGGCCGGCCGAGCGCATGAGGGTGTCACCCCAGAGGGTGCGGTCCCGGGCGACGGCAGTGGCCACGGCGTCGGAGACGTCGTCGAAGACCGCGGGAGGCAGCGACTCCGAGAAGGGCCGCAGAGACAGCAGCTCGCCGTCGAGGACGCGCAGGCCGGCCAGCGTGCGCCCGCTGTCGAGCACGGTGCCGTCACGGCGCACCAGGTGGTAGCCGACCGGGGCGCCCTGGGCGGGGCTCTGCCCCGACAGCCGGAGGATCTCCGGGTACAGGTCGGCGACGGGGATGTCCTCGGGCAGCGCCACGTCGACGCGGCTGTCGGGCGCGACGACCGTGACCCGGCAGAAGCCGGTTCCGTTGCCGGCCGGAACTCCGGGACCCGGCCGACCGGATCCGGTCGCCGCCGTTTGGGCCGTCATAGTCACCTGCTGCTCCCCCTCATGCTTCTCCTGGGTTCCCTCTGGTACGCACCCCTGGGCCATGGGCTCCAGCTGCGTCCCGAATGACCCATTTTTTTGCGGTAGTTAGCGGATGCGTACACGCGTCGCGACACCCTACCGCCCTCGGGTCGCCGGGTACGCCAGTAGGATCCTCCCGCGGACGGAACCCGTCGCCACGGGGGCGCCGATAGGAACAGTTCCGTCCGGCAAGGGAATTGGTGAGCTGTGAGCCAGATTGTCGTCAAGCGCCCACCGCGGGCCCTCCCCTCCGAAGTTCCGGGCGAGCAGGTGCAGTTGCAACCTCCGCCCGAGTTGCCCCGTGGGCAGCAGGAGGGGGTGATGATGCAGCTGCTGCCGATGCTCGGCATGGGTGGCTCGGTCGTCTTCTTCTTCATGACGCCGAACCCGATCATGCGGATCATGGGCATGATCATGATTGCGTCGACGGTCGCGATGGCCATTGCGATGATCATCCGCTTCCGGCGCGGCACCCAGGGTCAGCTCGCGGACATGCGGCGCGACTATCTGAAGTACCTGACGCAGACCAGGCGCGCCGTGCTGCGGACCGCCCGGAAGCAGCGCGACGCACAGTTCTACCTCCACCCCTCCCCCGAGCAGCTGTGGGCGCTCGTCGCCGAGGGCAGCCGGGTGTGGGAGCGCCGTGTCGGGGACGCGGACTTCGCACACGTACGCATCGGTCTCGGCAGCCAGGAACTCGCCACGCCGCTCGTCGCACCGGACACCGCGCCGGTCGATGAGCTGGAGCCGCTGACCGCAGGGGCGATGCAGCAGTTCCTGACGACCCACAGCACGCTGGACGGGCTGCCCATGGCGGTCTCGCTCCGCGCCTTCTACCACCTCACGATCAGCGGTGAGGCGGAGTCCGCCCGTGCCACGGCCCGTGCGATGGTCGGGGCGCTCGCCTCGCTGCACTCCCCCGAGGACCTGGTCATCGCCGTCGCGACCGGCCGCGAAGCCGCTCCGCGCTGGGAATGGACGAAGTGGCTCCCGCACGTCCAGGTGCGGGGTTCCACCGACGGCGCCGGCAGCCGGCGTCTGATCACCACGAGCGTGGCGGAGCTGGAGGAGATGCTCGCGGGCCGTCTCGACGGCCGGCCTCGCTTCCAGCCGGGTGGCCAGCCGATCCTCGACCAGCCGCACGTCGTCGTCGTGCTCGACGGGGAGTCCGTACCGGCGACGTCGGCGCTCGCGTCGGCGGAGGGCCTCCAGGGCGTGACGGTCGTCGAGATCGTCACGGGCCAGGTCACCGGAGCACGCGGCGGCCTCTCCATCGTGGTCGACCCTCATTCGCTGCAGCTGGAGTCGGGGCACGGCCTGGTGTACGACGGCCTCCCCGACCTGCTGAGCCACGAGGCCGCGGAGGCGCTGGCGCGGCAGCTGGCCCCCCTCCACGTGGCGTCGGGCGGGGACGACGACGAACCGCTGCTCGCCAATCTGGAGTTCACCGATCTGCTGAACCTCGGCGACGCCGCCTCGGTCGACGTCAGCCGGACCTGGCGGGCCCGCTCGCAGGCGGAGCGGCTCCGGGTGCCGATCGGCGTGGGCGAGGACGGCGGCCCCGTGATGCTGGACCTCAAGGAGGCGGCGCAGGAGGGCATGGGCCCGCACGGCCTCTGTGTCGGCGCCACCGGTTCCGGGAAGTCCGAGCTGCTCCGCACGCTCGTGCTGGGCCTCGCCGTCACCCACACCTCGGAGACGCTGAACTTCGTCCTCGCGGACTTCAAGGGCGGTGCCACCTTCGCCGGCATGGCTCAGATGCCGCACGTCGCAGCGGTGATCACCAACCTCGCGGACGACCTGACGCTGGTGGACCGCATGGGCGACTCCATCAGCGGTGAGCTCAACCGTCGCCAGGAGATGCTGCGCGACGCGGGCAACTACGCCAACATCCACGACTACGAGAAGGCACGGGCCGCGGGTGCGCCGCTGCAGCCCATCCCGTCCCTCGTCCTGGTCATCGACGAGTTCAGCGAGCTGCTCACGGCCAAGCCGGACTTCATCGAGATGTTCGTGCAGATCGGGCGTATCGGCCGTTCCCTGGGCGTCCATCTGCTGCTGGCCTCGCAGCGCCTCGAGGAGGGGCGGCTGCGCGGCCTGGAGACCTATCTGTCGTACCGGATCGGTCTGCGTACGTTCTCCGCGGGTGAGTCCCGGGCCGCGCTGGGCGTGCCCGACGCCTACCACCTGCCCAACGTCCCGGGGTCGGGCTATCTGAAGTACGGCACGGACGAGATGGTCCGCTTCAAGGCGGCGTACGTCTCCGGGGTGTACCGCTCGGGTGCCCAGCCGGCCGCGGCCTCCGGTCCTCTGCCGGTGGACCGCAGGCCGGTGGTGTTCACCGCTGCTCCGGTGCCGGTGCGTTACGTACAGCCGACGGCGCAGGCAGGCGTGCCCGATGCCCGCACGTCCGAGGACGACGCCCTGGCCGACACGGTGCTCGACGTGATCGTGCGACGGCTGGAGGGCCGGGGGGCGTCCGCGCACCAGGTGTGGCTGCCTCCGCTGGACAATCCGCCGTCGCTGGACGAGCTCCTGCCGGGGCTCTCGGCGGTGGAGGGCCGCGGGCTGACCCAGCCCGGGTTCGAGGGCTCGGGACGTCTCGTCGTACCGCTGGGTGTGGTCGACAAGCCGTACGAGCAGCGCCGCGACACGCTCTACCGGGACTTCTCCGGCGCTGCGGGCCACATGCAGATCACCGGCGGCCCGCAGTCGGGCAAGTCCACGCTGCTGCGCACGCTCATCGCGGGCTTCGCCCTCACCCACACACCCCAGGAGGTCCAGTTCTACGGACTCGACTTCGGTGGCGGTGGGCTGTCCTCGGTCTCGGGTCTCCCCCATGTCGGCGGGGTCGCCTCCCGTCTCGACCCCGAGCGGGTGCGCCGTACGGTCGCCGAGGTCTACGGGATCATGGCGCGCCGCGAGGAGTACTTCCGCAGCGCCGGCATCGACTCCATCGCCACCTTCCGCAGGATGCGGGCGCGTGGCGACATCTCGGTGACGGACCAGCCGTGGGGTGACGTTTTCCTGCTGATCGACGGCTGGGGCAACTTCCGTACGGACTACGAGGGCCTGGAGTCCGCGGCCATCGACATCGCGCAGCGCGGACTCGGCTACGGCATCCACCTGGTCGTCACGGCGTCGCGCTCCATGGAGGTCCGGGCCAACCTCAAGGACCACCTGATGAACCGGCTCGAACTGCGGCTCGGTGACGTCATGGACTCCGAGCTGGACCGCAAGGCCGCGGTCAACGTGCCCGCCGGCGTCCCCGGTCGCGGTCTCACCCCGGAGAAGCTGCACTTCATGGCCGCGGTGCCGCGGATCGACGGCATCAACTCCGACAGCGACCTCTCCGAGGCCACGGCCGCCATGAACCAGGAGGTCGCCCGGCACTGGACGGCGGCGCCCGCCCCGGCGGTACGGCTGCTGCCCCGCGAACTCCCGGTCCGCGAACTGCCCGCGGGCTACGCGCGGCCGGAGCGGGGCATCGCGTTCGGCATCGACGAGAACAACCTGGAGCCGGTCTTCCTCGACTTCGAGCGGGACCCGTTCTTCCTGGTGTTCGGCGAGAGCGAGTCCGGCAAGTCCAACCTGCTGCGGCTGCTCATCAAGCAGCTGACCGAGAGGTACGAGGGGAACGCCGCCAAGTTCTTCGTCATCGACAACCGGCGAGCGCTCCTGGACGTCACTCCCGCCACGCACCTGGCGGAGTACGTGCCCATGTCCAACAACATGGAGCACCACGCGGACGCGCTGTACGACCTGATGAAGCGCCGTACGCCCTCGCCCGAGGTCACGGCGCAGGAGCTGCGTGACCGCAGCTGGTGGAGCGGCCCCGACGTGTACGTGGTCGTCGACGACTACGACCTGGTCTCGACGTCCAGCGGCAACCCGCTGGCGAAGCTCACGGAGATGCTGCCGTTCTCCCGCGACGTCGGCGTGCGGTTCATCATCGCCCGCAGCACGGCAGGGGCGGGGCGCGCCCTGTACGAGCCCTTCCTCCAGCGCATCCTGGAACTGGGCGCGCAGGGTCTGATGCTCTCGGGCGACCCCATCGAGGGCGACATCCTCGGCAACGTACGACCGCGCCCGATGCCCCCGGGGCGCGGGGTGTTCGTCACCCGGCGCCGCGGGAATCCGCTGGTGCAGTCCGGTCTCATGGACGGGGAGCGGTAGGGCGTACGGCGGTATCCGGGCGGGCGGTGACAGCGGGCGCATACGCGCCACTGTTGCCGCCCGCTTCGGCGTGTCGGGTGGGCGGCGAGCAGAATGGATTCGGAAATTCCGGCATTCCGAGTACTGGCTGAGGGGGGCTCCACGCATGGCATGGGCCGAGTGGGAGCAGTTGAAGGCAGATGCAGCCGACAACGGTGGCACACAGATGCGGCTCAACAAGGCCGAGCCCGGGGGCACTGGGGGCAAGAAGGGCGACCTCGCGGTCAACCAGACCGACCTGTCGGGTGTCCGTGACGAGGCATCGAAGCTGAATTCCCGTCTGTGGAAGGAGGCCCGCGTCGCCGTGCCCACCAGTGAGACGGCGGCCGGAAATCTCACCACTCAGGGCTTCGAACTCGGCGGTGCTCTCCGGCACGTGGCCGGCAAGTGGGACGTTCAGCTCAAGTCCCTGCTGGATGCGTGCGGGCACATCGCGAACCACATGGACTTCACGAAGTACGTGCACGGTGGAGACGACCAGTACGTGAGGAGCAGGGTCAGCAGTATCACCTTGCTCGGCGAGGCTTTCGACGACGACAACGCGCCCAAGGGTGAGAAGAACAAGGCGGACAACTGATGGACCTGGAAACCCTGCGCTTCGCCACGTTCGGGCAGCTGGACGAAGCAGTCGCCGACTGGTCGACCATGGTGACCAACCTCGCCACCCTGGAAAAGGATGCCCGCGACGGTCTCAAGGCAAGGGCCGACAAGGCGGACTGGTCAGGCGACAACGCCGATGTCACCAAAGGGTTCGTCGACAAGACGGTGCGCGAGTTCGCTGACGCACACAAACAGGCCAAATCCCTGTGGAACATCCTCAAGGACACGCGCAGCGAGTTGAAGGCGTACCAGGGGGAGCTCAACGAGGCCTTGGCACGCGGGGCCGCGAAGAACCTCAGGGTCACCACGACCAGCGGAGGGGGCTTCATGGTCACCGCCGGTTCCCTCTACGTCGCCCCAGCCATGGGCCCCACCGCTCCTGTCTCCGGCGAGCTCCAACATGATGTCAACGCCCTCCGCGGTGAGCTCCAGAAGATCCTTGACAAGGCGACCGAGAGCGACCACACGGGCTCTGTCGCGCTCCGGGCTCTTGCGGACCAAGCCGATCTCGGATTCACCGGTGCCGAGTACAAGGACCGGGACTCCGCGGCCAACGCGATCAAGCAGGCCGACGAACTGGCGGCAATCGCGAAGAAGAACCCGGAGGATCTCACGGCCAAGGAGTTCGACAAGCTGAACGCCGGGCTCAAGAAGATGTCGGACGACGAACTGTTCAGCGCTCGCTTCGCGGAGCAGCTGAAGGCACAGGGGACGTTGGACTTCTGGGCGGAGCTGAACACTCCGAGGCCCACCGACCTACTGAGGGCCCGCGGCGACCAGTTCGACGACCTGCAGAAAAACTTGAGTCTCACCCTTGCCACTGCCAGCCACAGCGACTCGTCCGGGATGACGAACTGGAAACGCGAGATGGTGGATCTCGGCAGCCAGCCCGTCACGAAGAATTCAGGCACCCTCGGCTTCCAGGTGATGAGCAACCTCATGCGCTGGGGAAACTACGACAACCATTTCCTCAACGACTACGGAAATGAGCTGATCAAGACCGAGAAGGAGCGCACCGACAACGGCCGGCATGGGGCCTGGCGTGTCGGCGGCCCCATGGACCCGGTCCTCAACCGCACGGGCTCGGATTCCGGGACCGACCCGATGACCGGCTTCATGAAGGCGCTTTCGAGTAGTCCTGACGCTGCTACGGAGTTCTTCAGCGACACCTTCGTGACGAAGGACGAGGACCACGAGTTCATGGAAGACGCTGACGGAAACGGGAAGAGAGAGATGCGGGAGTTGAGCAACTTCGACTACCTCTTCGGGGAGCGGGACTGGCCGGAGGACTCCACGAACAAGGGTGAAGACAGTATCGTCGGGCGGAACAACATGGCCTTGGCCCTTGAGGCAGCGACAACCGGGCACCCGGCGGGTGAGATGCCTACTCAAGAGACGCCGGCGCACAATGCGGAGCAGGCGGCGCTGACGAAAAGCCTGATCGAGACTATTTCTGAGAAACCTGACCTGTTGGGCAATCACAGTTACATGTCCGACAGCATCGGGCAGATTGCTGCAGAGTATATGCCTGACATTTTTCGATCGCTCAATCCGAATACAAAAGGACAAGAGGATCTTTTCCCAATCGCAGGCTCCGCGGTGTCGGTGGGGGAATCAGACACGACGCGCTTCCTTTACATGCTGGGGCGAAACCCTGAGGGCTACGCCGCAGTAAACGTCGGACAACACAGCTATACGACTCACATCATGGAGCACCACTTCCGCAACCCCGACGCGTTCGGCGCCGACCCGAATGTTCCACAGCAGCAGAGCCTCAAGCAAACAATCGGATTGACCGCAACGGTCGCCGGAGAAATCCAGGGAACTATTGGCGCTGGTCGCTCATACGAGGCAGAAGCGGAAGGTGGAGCCAAAGATGCCGAGTACAACAAAGCAATCGAGGCCACGAGCACCTGGGTCGGCAGCACCGTTGGTATCGGAATCGGCATCGGAACAGCATCTATGCTAGGTCCGGGCGGGGTGATCGTGGGAGGGGTGGCCGGCACCGCTGCGGACGAAATTATCAGTGGGTTCACAGAAGGAACCATGAGAGACAAGTCTGGCGACGTCATCTACAGCAACGGCCAGGCGATGGACGCAACAAAGGAATCAGCCTTCAAGCTGATCGAGAGCGCCGCGACAAAAGCTGGCGAGCAGTCTGGGAATCCTTCCCCGGACATCGTAGCGTCGGTAGCGCCCGCAGCAGAGTTGGGATTCACTCACGCAACCGCCAACATTCGCACCTCCATTGACGGCGAGGGAAAACCTGGCGAACTCGAGGAAAAGAAGTGACACATGCACAAGAATAGAGTGCGGCACATTACAGCGGCTTTGGTCGCAGTGACGGCCTTGGCCGCCGGGTCCGCGTATCTGCTTGAACTCCCCCCGTTCGAAGGCATCGGGACCATCGAGGCAGAAGACGTATGCGAAAACCTCGGCACCTCAGAGAAAGTGGCTCCTGCCCTCCAGGAAGTGGCCCCACGCAAACCGGAGTACTCCTTCAGGGAACAGGGAAACCTGGGTGGTCAAATCAGCTATTTTTCGGGCTGTCACGCTTGGACGGAAAATACGGAATTTCTGGTTACGCGAACCGAGTATACGAATTCAGGTGGCACGTTCGATGACTGGGCCGAGGGGCCGGCGAGTAAAATGATCGATATCGAAGACCCTAAAAAGTTTGACAGGTTCGACATCAGCTCGAACAGGTGGGGCGTCGTATCGCAAAGAAAAGCGGCTCTTGCTACCCCTTGCTTTCCCGAAGAGAAGAAAAGCCTCACCACTGTCGTCGTATTGTGGGTCACGGCCGAGGGTAGAACAAACGACCGATATCACCAAGAGTTGATCGACCTGGCCACAAGTGCCGCGAAGTATGCCCACGAGGACGCCCACTGCACTCTCCCTTTCGAGGCTTGAGCGAATCAACAGCATTACTCCGCAACTGGCTGCCCAGTCTCGGCTTCCAGGTATGGGCCGCCAATGCGGAGTGGAGTCACGACGAACTGTGCAGTGCGGTCAGCAGGCCACAGCGGAGTTGGACGGCACTTCATTCTTCGGTGACGACAGCGGCTTCGGCGAGGAGTTCGCGATGATGATCAAGGAGGAGATCGTCGAGAACGGTGGCGGCGCCCCGCAGGATGGCGTCGGTGCCAGCGGCGCAGCCTCCAACAAGCCCTCCGACGCCGACTACACGGTCCAGGCCTCGGGCGCGGACGCGGCCTTCTGCGTTCGCGTCGTATGCACCCGGTCGAACGACGGGGACTACGAGCCCCCTGGCGTGGCCGGCAGCCCAGGCACGGTCACCGTTCCGGACTACGACTTCGCGGTGACGAGCCGCGAAGGTGAGTGCTGACCGCGTCTCCTGCGGAGCGTCGCTTCCACCAGGTCGTCCCCACGCCAAGCCATCGTGAGCTCCCGGGCGGGCGGAACCGGGTGCTCCACCGCTGAATCGGTGAATCTTGAACTGGCAAGAGTCACTTTCGGGCCAACTGCGCGCAGAGACCGATCAACTGCTAACCATGCCTGATCAACCACTTTCGCACCTCCCTCGGGCCCCGGAGACGCTGCCAGATGCCTGAATCAAGGCCGAAAACGACAGCCGTACACGAGCCAACCAGGCTTGAAAAGGCTGTACCCGTTCCCCGTGCACCTTGCTAACTTCCGGGTCTCAGAGGCATTGAAAAGTACATGTGAAAGGGCGGTACATGACCTCCCCAGCACCAGCGCCGAAGATCCCCCAGCTGTGGGTTCCGCTCCCCTCGGGGATCCATCCACGTTGGCGTGAGATCGACGAACGCTCGGCCGCCTGGCTCGATCGGTTCGGCCTCTACTCCGACCGCGCGCAACGCGAACGGCTGACCCGGATCTCCGTGGGCGAGATAACCAGCCGCGGCGCCCCTGCCGGACGCGTCGCTGCGTTGCAGTGGACCTCCGACTTCCTGATGTGGCTCTTCGCCTTCGACGACGAGTACTGCGACGAGGGGCCCGTCGCGGCTTCGCCGGATGCCACCCTGCTCATGATCACCAAGCTTCAGCGCATCGTCGAGGTCCCCTGGACGGCGCCCACCGACGACAACTACAGCGCAGCGTTACGTGAGTTGCGCCTGCGGCTCGACGGCTTGACCACCCCGGTGCAGACGGCCCGCTGGGCGGCAAGTTTCCGCGCCTACCTCCAGGGCCAGATCTGGATGGCCGCCAACAGTGCCACCGGGCGGATCCCCACGCTCTCCGACCACCTGGCGGTCCGGCTCGACTCCTCCGGGGTCAAGATCTTCTCGACCCTCAGCGAGATCATCCACGGCTACGACCTGCCGGCGGCCGACTACGAGCGCCCCGACATCCGCGGTTTCGTCGAGATCTTCGCCTCGATCATCGGCTGGTCGAACGACCTGGTCTCGTACCACAAGGAGCGCCAGCGCAGCCAGGACGGATACGGAAACATCGTCGACCTGATCGCGTACGAGCGGAAATGCACCCTCGACGAAGCGGTGAGCGAGACCGCCATGATGCACACCCGCGCCATGGCCCTGTACCTACGTCTCCGCGACCAGATCCTGCGTGACGCGGGCCCCGAGCTCCGTCGGTGGGTCACGGACTGCGACTCCTGGATCCGCGCCGACTACGACTGGTCCCTGACCACCCATCGCTACGTCAACCCTGAGAACCCGGCAGACCTGCCGGCAGGCAGCGCCGCTTCCCCCTTCCAGGAACGGGAAGCTGACCAGCCCTTGCCGATCGCCAGCATCGCTTGGTGGTGGAACCTGGTGAAGGACTAGATGATCGATGCCAACAGGGTTGGTGGTCGTAGGCGGTCAGGGCTCGCATGATCGGTTGGCGGGCGCGGTCGCGTCTGATTGACCGCCTCTGCATCACCGCCCGATCGAGCCGTCGATCTGCTCGCGCAGGATGTCTGCGTGGCCGGCGTGCCGGGCGGTCTCCTCGATCATGTGGACCAGCACCCAGCGCATCGACGGCGGCGCGGTTTCCCGCAGCGAGCGGGCGCCGGGGCGGTCCAGGTCGGTGCAGGCGAGGACGACCTCGTTGGCCCGGGTGACCGCTTCGCGATAGGCGTGCGCCAAGTCCGAGGCGGTTTCGTCAGCGGACACCGCCTCGTCCTCCCACTGCTCGCGGTCGGCGCCGGCGTAGGCCCAGACGAACCAGTTGAGCTCGACGGCCGTCAGGTGCTTGAGCAGTCGGAGCAGGCTGGTCCCGGAAGGGACACCGGCGGCGCGGACGGCCGGCTCCGGGACACCGGCCGCCTTCGCAAGGACCGACTCGCGCAGGTAGTCCAGGAAGGTCAGCAGGGTGGTCCTCTCGTCGGCGTTCAGGCCGGGGGGCCGAAGATCCGAGCGGGGCTCCGTAGTCGTCATAGCGGAACCGTAGATGATCGAAACCAGGCCGTCAGTGGTCTTACGCAGTCAGCGATCGCAAGACGGTTGCCAGGTGTGATCGGTGTGCCAGATGACGGCGGTCGGCGCCCGGGTGGCTGGTCAGTGACCGGCGTCGGTTCAGTGGCGAAGACTTCGAGGAGTCACGTTCGTCGGCCTTCGCCCCGGTATCAGCGCGCACGCAATTCGTTCGGATCAGCGGTTCAGCTGGGTGAGGTGCCGGCCGCCCGCTCGACCGTGCCACCTTCGATCCATCCCGGTTATGTCGCCAAGGCTTGCCGAGCGGCGTGGACTTGATCATTGGGCCGGCCGGCTTACGGGCCGGGGGCTGCGGCCAGCTATACACGCCGCGTATATTTCGCGTCGGGGGGCAGCCTCATGGACACCCGACAAGCTACGGAGGACGGGATGAGTGAGCCGTCGAGCGCGGAACGGGAAGGCGCTCTGCCTCGTTTCCGAGTCGAGCTGGCAAGCGCCGACGAGGGAATCCGCCGCACGACCCAGGTGCATGCGGGCACCATGGAGGAGGCCTTGGCGAAGGCCCACGAGCCCGACCGGCGGCCGGATGCCGGTCCCGGCAGTGACCCCGGCCGGTTTCGCGTGGTGGAGGCGGCCGAGGAGAGCGCCGAAGGTGAGGCCCGGCGAGACAGGAACGCGCGCCGCCGTTACCTCAACACCATCGTCGAGTCCGGCCTGACGGCACTGGGCAAGCCGGTGCCGGAGCGCCCGGACGCAGAGTTCGCAGATGTCTTGTGCGACTTCTTCACCCGCGCCGTCGTGCTGCCCGGCCGCTACCCTTTCGCCTTCGGAGAGAAAGACGGAGACGGTGAGGGCGGCCACCTGCTGAACCAGCACGACGATTCCGCCGTACTGGCTGAACTCCTCATCAAGCATCTCGCCGGCCACGGGCTGACGGTGACGCAGGCCGCGGACAAGGAGTAGGTCAGGGGGCTGCCCCATCGCCCTCGTTCAAACCGCTGAGTCAGCTGCGAGCACGGTGAACGCCGACCAGGCGCCCGGGGATACGCTCAGTGGACGCCTCTGCGTGTTCTTCGAGTCCCGGATGAGGACCGTCGCCTGGTGTGCCGCCACTTCGACGCAGTTGTCGCCCTCGCTCCCGCTGTAGCTGCTCTTGAACCAATCCTGCTCGGCGGTGTTCATAGCGCTCCTCGCATCTCTTCCAGCAGGCTGATCGTGGCCCTGCAGTCATGGGCCTGCGAACGCAGCTTGCCATAGCGCTGGAGTAGAACGCTTACGTCCTTCGGCGCAGTGAGGAGGCTGCTCGACCGCTGCCCCTCCGTGTATCCGGCCCACTGGTGCTCCGGGGTCTCGGCGAGGTACATGTGCCCGTCGATTCCGCAGTGATCCTCTTGCCGTAGCGGCATGACCTGGATCTCGACGTTACGCAGCCGGCCAACGGACAACAGATGGTCGATGCTGGCCCGCGTGACTTCGTCGCCGCCCAGGCTCCTTTCCAGGACGGCCTGTTCAATGATGAAACTGAACGCAGTGTTTGGCTTCTGGAGGATGACTTGCTGCCGGTCGAGCCTGGCAGCAACCTCCCGCTCCAGTTGCTCCTCGGTGACCGGCGGCAGCCGCCGTTCGAAGATCGCCCGGATGTACCCCTCCGGCTGCAACAGCCCGGGGATCGCCCGGCACTCGTACGCGTACAGCGTGATCGCATCCTCCTCGATCCCCGCCCACTGCCGGAACCACGACGCCAGACCCACCTTCCGCGTCAAACTCCGCGCCGCCGCAGCGAGAACCCGCGCGGCCGGCGCCCCGAGCACCCCCTCCGAGCGGTCCAGCAGGTCCCTCGGCGGGAACCGCTTCCCCTGCTCGATCTTGGCGATGTACGCCGCCGAGTACTGCACCAGCGGCGCGAACTGCTCCTGTGTGAGATGGGCTTCGTCCCGCAGCGCCTTCAGCACCGCCCCGAATGTCTTGAGGCTGTCCGACAGCTCCGGCTCGTTGTTGGTCGCGTCCCCGGCCCCATTGTCCGCCCGCATGGCCACCGCCCGCCCTTCCGTGCCTGCTCAGTACTGGACCCAACCGTGCTGCCCGGTACAACGCTGACGCTCCCTGCGGTCACGGGCAGTCGTCCGCCCAGTCCAGGAGGTCAACCAGTACAACGGATTCTGTATGAGCGCGGTCCCTGGGGACCTGCGGTCACGTGGGAATCACCCACCTGGTGTGGGTCGGTTCTGTGCTTCACGGTCAGGGCTGTCCCACGACACGCTTCAAGAGCTTGAAGAGTGCATTACATAGAGGAGGACCTACGGTCGGTCAGGCGCTACGGCGCTTGCGAACGAGCGCGAAGGAGCCACCACCGAGCACGAGCACCACTACCACTCCGCCGAGGATCAGGCCCAGTTGGCTTTCGTCGCTTTTCTGCGTGCTGGTGCCTGCCATGGCGGCGTCCTCGGCCTTGTCGTTCTTCCCAGGCTGGGGCGAAGCTGATGCGGATGCGGTGGGTGGGCCGGACGTCTTCTCGTTGGTGAGAGGGCTGATGTCCGGGTCGCCCGGGGTTCCCTTGCCCTTCAGGATGTTGACGGCCGGGCGAATGATGCCGTGACCGATGTAGTTGCTGAGCTTGCCCTTTTCCATGTCACCGCGTCCAGCGGTGTCGAAGAGCACGTTGAGGACTTGGTTAGCTGTCCACTCCGGGTGGGCGGACCAGACCAGGGCGGCGGCGGCTGAAGTAATGGCTGTGGCCTGACTGGTACCACCTTCAGTTTCGCAGTAGTTCTGAAATTGCGAGTCACACCACGTGGGAATGCCGTCGCCGGGGGCCGCAATGTCTACGGATTCACCATGCTGAGAGTAGGACGAAGCTCGGCCACTACTGTCAGTAGCCGCCACACCGACGACTTGCAGGTACGCGGCAGGGTACTGCTCCTTGTTCCCCTGCTTTCCATTATTACCCACGCCCGCGAAGAACAATTTCCCCTTGCTGTCAGCATATTCGATGGCTTCCCGCTCCTCCCCACGCGCGAAGTCACTGGCAAAGGACATGCTAATAATATTCGCATCACTGTCTGCCGCAGCCCGGATCGCGTCAGAAATGTCGTGAGGATTAACAGAGTTATCGTTTTGCAATTTTGTGTCCGTGATACGAATGGGAATGATTTTCGCACCTGGCGCAAGGCCTTCCAGACCCCCACCTCTACCCGTTCCAGCAATCAGTTCAGCCATTGTGGTGCCATGGCCGTTGTAGTCGTCGTGTTCATCACCGCTAGTCCCCGTGGCATCGAACCCCTTGAGTACCTGCCCCTTCAAAGAGGGCGTCCGAGGGTTAACACCGGAGTCGATGACGGCAACTTTGATACCGTCCCCTGTGGTTGCCTTCCGCATCTCTTCGGCATGCATGGGTTCGAGGTACCACTGCTTCGACCGTGCGTCTACGGCAAACGCCGCAGAAGCAATTCCTGCGAATCCAACACTCCAGGCGGCGGCCACAGCCATTGTGCCGAGCAGGCACCCTGTCAGTCGGAGAGCGCTGTAGCCCTGCTTCCATGCCTGGCTCATTCCTGCTGTCATCCCGACTTCCGAACCTTCCCCTGCACCTACTCGATCACCGGCAGAAGCCAGCAGTCTGGACAGCCTCACGACACACGTCAGGGTGGGCACCTCCCGTGCGTGCCCACCCTGATCTGTTTGTTTTTGTCGAGTCCTACTCGAAGTTGGCCCTCGCCCGCTTGTCGCCAGCGTGGTAGGCGACACCGGCGTCGCGCACCTTGCGAGAGATCTCGGACAGGGCGGTGTGGATCCCCGTGGCGTCACGGTCCCAGCCGGCCTGCGACGCGTCGTACGCGGACTTCGCCTCGCCGACCCAGAGTTCGGAGACGCTGGCGATCATTCGCTTGATCGCCGCAAGGTCTTCCTGGAGCTGCTTGCTCTGCCGGTCGATGTCCCCGGCTGCCTGCTCCAGGCTCGAGTAAGTGACAACCATCGTGCCGTCGTTGGCTGACATACGGCCCCTCCAGTTCAATCTAGTTCGGTGTGATGACCCGCACTCGGTACGGGTTCAGCAAGGGTCAGAGAGAGTTGATGGCGGAGGTCCTGGCCTCCGAGCCGCCCGAGTGACCGGAGACGACGTCCACGCCCTGGAGGGCCTGCTTGATCTCGTCTTCGGTGTTGCCCGAGATGGTACGAGCCGCCTTGATGGCTTCCTGGAAGTTGACCAACCGGGTGGCGATGCCGCTCATCCTGTTGTTGATGTCAACCTGCTTGGCGTTGAACGCGTTGGCGCCGATGCCCTTCCAGGCGCCTTCCAGGCTGTCGATCGTCGCGTTCAGCGTCTTCAGCTGGCCCCTCACGGAGTCGAATCGCCTACCGAGCTCGCCTTCGAGCTTGAGGAGGGCTTCATCTGAAAGCTTCTGATCTGCCATAGTTCTGGCTTCCTTTCTGGTGCTCTTGTTCGGTCCGGCATTCTTGCCGGGGGTACATACAGGAGGAACTACGGTCGGTCAGGCGCTACGGCGCTTGCGAACGAGCGCGAAGGCGCCACCACCGAGCACGAGCACCACTGCCACTCCGCCGAGGATCAGGCCCAGTTGGCTGTCGTCGTTCTTCTCCGCACTGGAGCCTGCCATAGCAGCGTCCTCAGCCTTCTCCTTCTTCTCAGGCTGTGACGAAGCTGATGCGGAGGCGGCGGGTGAGCCGGCCGTCTTCTCGTTGGTGAGGGGACTGATGTCCGGAGCGCCAGGAGTCCCCGTGCCCTTGAGGATGTTGACGGCCGGGCGAATGATGCCGTGTCCGATGTAGTTGCTGAGCGTGCCCTTTTCCATGTCGCCTCGCCCAGCGGTGTCGAAGAGCACGTTGAGGACTTGGTTGGCCGTCCACTCCGGGTGGGCGGACCAGATCAGGGCGGCGGCGGCTGACGTGATGGCGGTTGCGGCGCTGGTTCCGCCGTTTCCCTGGCAATAACGTTCAAAGTTCTCGTCGCACCAAGAAGGGAGGTCATCACCAGGTGCGGCGATATCTACGAAATCACCATGCTGGGAAGTCTCGGATACCTTGCCCTGCCGGTCGGTAGCTGCAACACCAACAACTTCTGGGTACGCTGCCGGATAAATCGGATTATTGGCTTCATTCCCCTCATTGCCAACAGCGGCAAAGAAAAGCTTTCCTTTTCTTTGAGCATATTTTACGGCTTCAATTTCCTCATCAAGCTTGAAGTCGTTGCCAAACGACATGCTGATGATTTTTGCATCACTATCAGCAGCGGCCCGAATCGCGTCTGTGGTATCGAGGGGATTTGTAGACTCCTTTTCCCCCCAATCGCCCCCCGCAATTCTCATCGGAATGATCTTTGCTCCTGGAGCCAGACCTTTCAACCCACCACCCCGCCCTGTGCCAGCGATCAACTCGGCCATGGTGGTGCCGTGCCCCTCATAGTCGTCGGTCTCGTCACCCGCCGCACCCGTGGCATCAAGCCCCTTGAGAACCTGCCCCTTCAGAGACGCCGTCGACGAGTTAACACCCGTATCAATGACAGCAACCTTGACGCCTTCGCCGGTAGTCGTCTTCCACATCTCTTCGGCATGCATAAGTTCGAGGTACCACTGCTTCGACTGCACGTCTTCGGCAACCGCCGAGGGAGCAGCCCCGGCGAAAACCACGCTCCACGCAGCAGCCACAGTCATCGTGCCGAGCAGGCGCCCTTTCAGCCTGAAAGAGCTGTGGCGTTTCCGGGTCTGGCTCATTACCGCTGTCATCCTGACTTCCGCACCTTCCCGTTACCTACTCGATCACCGGCGGTGCGGATCCACGCCGACCGGCGTCCCACGTTTCTCTGTCTTCTGTCAGGTAGTCCGGGCGTGCCGTGCCATCGGTCTCGTCTTCGTCTCCCGAGTCCTGCCGGCCCGGACCACGGACAAGACCCGCGCCCCCGGCGGTGAAGCCCTTCGCACCTGCACCTGGTCGCGGAGCGCCTCCACGGGGTGTGCCCACAACTCCGTTGGTACTGGGAGTGCCCCGCCCCCCTGCGCGCGATGCCCCGCCCGTCCCACTGGTTCCGACGACACCTCGCGGGCCGGCGCCGGCGACCGGACCGCCTGTCCGTGCCGCTCCACCGGCTCCGATGACCGTGCCGCGGGGCACGCCGCCACGGGCTCCCCCCGACGTGCCCGCACCTGGAGCGGCACGCTGGGGAGTCCCACCTACGATGCCGCCTCGACCTGCACGCGCACCGGTGGCTCCGGACGTACCCGCATGGCCTGTTGCTGTGGGCCGGCCGCCAGTGACACCGGACCGACCAGCGGCGGGGGTCTGCGGCCCGCCGCCAGCGCGTCCGGCACTTCCGGAGGAAGTAGATCCCCCACCCAAAGGCCCAGGGCGTCCCACCGCTGCTCCAGTACGGCCGTTCGCCGCTGGACCACCCTCCGAGAGACCACCAGCTCTCGACGGGCCAGCAGCTCTGGGTGCGCCCGTTGCTGTCTGGACACCCCGTGAGCTACTTGTCACGGGGTTCACGAAGCCGTTCGCGATAGGCGTTGGTCCTCCCCCAGGTGCCGCAGGGCTCGTACTCGGTGCTGGAGAAGGGGCGCTTGGAGTGGTCACCGGGGACGGCGGAGTGGCGACGCTGTTGATTTCTGTCGATGTGCCCTTGTCCAGAACAGGCTCCACCGCCACAGGCGTCTCATGACCACGGCCGTTTCCTGAGGAACTCTGGCTGCCAGTCGCCGTGTGCTCCGTGACACGTCCAGGGCCTTCGCTGCTTGACGGGCCGGAGCCACCCGACGGCGCGGAGCCCGATTCTTCTCCGTCGCGCCAGTGGCCCTGCGGCCTCGGCATCGCCACATCAAGCCTCTTGTCGAACCGCGGCGGCTCCTGCGAAGCCAGCGACTCCCCCGCCACCGCGTAATACGAAGCCAGCCGGTTGGCCTGGTTAATGGCCTCCTGGCGGTCCTTCTCGACCTTCAGCGCCGCCGCGTACTCCGGGTTCGACTCGATCCGCGCCGGGGACTCGATGTCCTCGGGGGACTTGCGGATGAAACGGTTGTCGCGGGGAGGAAGGGAGTTACGGACCGAGGCGAGACCTGTGCCCGCGACCGTGATCTGTGTGCCGGCCGCCTGGGCGAATTCGCCCAGCTTCTCGGCATGGGCCACCAAGCCCTTGCCCCAGTCCCGGAAGGCGACTCCGGACTCGCCCTCCCAGTCGACCTCCGCGATGAAGTCGCCCAGCTCTTTCGCCGCGTCGCTGATCGCGGTCCGTGCCTTCAGCAACGCCTCCCCGGCCTCCTCGAGGTGCTCCGGGTTGGAGTTCTCGATCAGGTCGATCATCACGTTGAGGTCAACGCCCTCGAAGGACGTCCGACCCGAGCCGCCGGGGCTCCCGAAGCCGAATGCCTCCATGACGCCCTGCATCTGGCGCGTCACGTCCGTGACGATCAGCTGACCCTGGACGCGCTCCGTGTCCTGCTGCTGCTGCTCAGCGGGCGTCAGTTCCGGCTGCTGCTTCTCGTCACTCATCAGCTATCACCCAAGTCGTCGTAGGCAGAGCCGGTCTTGCTGTCGGAGCGCGGCTGCTCAGGCTTGTCGGCCTTCTCCGCCCGCGCCTTCTCGCTCTCCGCATCCAGGTGCGCCTGGATCTCGTAGAACCGCCGCCGCGTGTCGTCGTCCACGTTGTCGAAGCCCACCGCCGCCGCGTGCACGCCGAGGCTCAGGTACTCGATCTGGTCGCCCAGCGACTTCGAGAGCGTGACGAGTGCGTCGTGGACGCGGTTGTACTGGGTGTAGAGGCCGTCCGCCTCTGCGAAGCGTGTGTTCCCGCCGCTCAAGGCGTTACGCGACACCGTCTGTGCCGCGACCTTCGACTTGCCGGCCGGTGAGCTCTCGAGGTCCGCCAGCAACGCGTTGACGCTCTTCTGGAACTTCTCCAGGGCGCCTACTCCGCGCCGGAGATCTCCCTTTCCTTTGCTCACGTTGCTGCCCTTCCCCGTTTCCCCGTTTGCTCAGTCCGTTTCGCGTTGCTATCGCACCCGCGTGAACAGAACTGACCCCATAACATCACTCTAGCCAATGGCACTGACAGGACCAACCGTCTTGTCCATCACGTGACTTCCCCGGCCTCACCCGCCGCCCGGTCGCCCCTGCCGTCGCTGCCGGTCGCGTACGGCCACTGCCGCGCCCGCAATGGCGGCGACCAGGACTCCTCCGCCCACCACGACGTACGTCGCGAGCCGGGAGTTGCGTTGCTCGGCGGTTTCGCCCAGGTGGACGACGGCCGGAGACGGGGCCTCGCCCTTGCTCACACCTTCGTGTGCCACCGGTTTCTCGATGGGCTTGTCATCCTCGGTGAGCGCGCGAACCGGGTCGACGACGCCCCAGCCGACCAGGTGGTCCTTGCCCGCGATCGAGCGTTCCGCCGTCTGCTCGATCTGGGCGACGATTTGCTCCTGCGTCCAGTCCTTGTGCTTGGCCTTGATGAGGGCCGCGACCCCTGCGACGTACGGGGCCGAGAAGCTGGTGCCGTTGTCGGAGCAGTGGCCCCCGCCGGGGACCGTCGAGACGATGTCCACGCCGGGTGCCGAGACGCCGACGTCGCCGGACTGGGAGAAGGCGGCTCGTTCGTTGTTGCGGTCCGAGGCGCCCACGGACAGGACGCCCTCGTAGGAGGCCGGGTAGGTCTTCTTGATGTTGCCGCCCAGTCCGTCGTTGCCGGCCGAGGCGACGACCACGATCTCCTTGGCCAGGGCGGCGTCCACCGCCTGCTCCAGGAGGGGCGTGGGCTTCACCGCGTCAGCCGTGTCCTGGGAGATGTTGATGACGTCCGCCCGGCCCTGCCCGGCGGCGTAGTTGATGGCGTCCGCCAGCGTCTCCGCCGTCCCGTGGCCCTCGGCGTCGTTCTGCTGGATCGGGATGATCGTCGCGTCGGGAGCGAGGCCGGTGAAGCCGGTGCCCTTCGCCTCTCGCGCGGCGATGATGCCGGCGACCTTGGTGCCGTGGCCGACCACGTCGGTGGTGCCGTTCTCCTTGCCCCGCTCGATCTTGTTGCCGCTCTCGTCCTTGAGGTTCTTCGGCAGGTAGTTGCGGCCGCTCCCGGCATCCACGGCCTTCGTGAGCTGGGGGTTCTTGATGTCGACACCGGTGTCGATGACCGCCACGCGTACGCCCTTGCCGGTGGACTGCTCCCACAGTTCGTCCATCAGCACGCGTTGGAGTGCCCAGGGCCGGCCCGTGTACATCTTCGATTCCGGGCCGAAGGTGCACTGGGTGGAGTCGTCCGCGGCTGCGGGCAGCACCGGCAGCGAGACGAGGAGGACTGCCGTGGCGGCCGCGGTCGTCAGCAGCCGCCGACGGTATGAGGAGTCCGTGGTCACGTGGCCGCTCCTCACGAACCCTGCGGCTGGCGGGCCGCGCCCGTCGACAGGCGGGGGCCGGTCGGCAGGAAGGTGGACCAGGCGGCGGGGACGGGCGCGGGGTCGACGTCCTTGTACCCGAGGTGGTTCTGCGCCTGCTGTGCCTCCTGCTGGCTCTGCTTCTTCTCCTCCTGTGTGCCTGACTCACCGATGCCGGAGTCGCCCTGCACGCTGTCGCCGTTGGACTGCATGGCGTAGCGCAGCCCGGTGTCGGTCACGAGGAAGAGAGGGCCGGAGTCGGGGCTCGATCCCTTGAACTGCCGGAAGAGCTGCCCGGATCCGGGGGTGGCGTAAGCACTGCTGGAGCCGGTGGGGAGCGTGGCGGGGAAGCTCGTGCCCGCCCAGGTGCTGAGTGTGGTGGCTCCGCTCTTGTCCGAGACACTGCGCAGGACGTTGCACACGGTGTTGCGGCTTCCGCTCTCCGTGCTCGCGGAGTTGACGGGCGTCGGCTCGCTCGTGGGCCAGTTCTTCTCCTGCCCGAACGCCTCACCGGGCTCGAACGCTCCGGCGCTGACCTGCTTCGCCTGGCCGTCCTGGCCGAGGCCGACCAGGGCGCGGCTGCTGAGCAGGAGTTTGGCGACGAAGTCGGACACCGGGGCCACCCTGCCGGGCAGGACCACGTACTGCTGGGTTCCGGTGCCGGAGGTCGCCGCGAGGATCATGCCCACCTTGTTGTCCTCGGCCTGGAGGATCCCCGGAACGCCCGCGTCGGTACCGGGATTTCCCTCGATGGTGGGGATGGCGACGGCGTCTCCCTTGTGCAAGGTGTCCAGCCAGTCGGCGGACACCCGCTGGGGGTCACGGTCCGGGCCGACCAGGGTACGCAGCAGGAGTTCGTCGTTCTTCACCGCGTACGCGGTGCCCGTGGCGTCCACGATGTAGCGGGCCTTGTCCGGCCCGGGGCCCTCGACGTACATGAGCTCGCCACCCCGCAGCTTGCCCTTGCCCTCGGTCTTGTCCTGCTCGCGCTCCGCGAAGACGAACGCCGCCTTCTGGATGGCCCTGCCGCCCTCGCCGGGCCGCTCGCAGACCGCCCAGCGCTTGGCCGAACCGGCTTCCTTCGGGTCGGGCAGGCGGTCCGGGGCGTACGGGATGCCGAGGGTCGCCCCGTGCGGGATCTTGCCGTTGTCGAGGACCGATTCGTCGACGTTGATGACCTTGCCCTTGTCCGGTGCGAGGAGGAGCTTCGCGCTGGACATGTTCAGGACGGGGTGGAGCTGGGTCTTGCCGTCGGTCTTCAACACCACGTAGCGGGTGGTGGATTTGCTGGCGATGATGACGTTCTCGTACGGGGTGTCCCACTTCTGGGGCGCCACGGGTTTGAACATCCCCCAGGCTCCGAACACCGCCAGGACGACCACGCCGACGATCGCTCCGGGCACCACCGCGCGAAGAGGGCGCGGCGCGCCCTCCTCCGAGCCGGACGGGTGGGGCTGCAGGAACTGTGCGACCAACCTCCGCTTCGCGAAGGTGTAGGCATTGAGTTCGTCCCGCCGTGATGCCATGTGCGCGCTGCCCCTTCTCCCCAGTGGGCGACCAGGTTCCCACACCTGCCGTGGGCCGCTGCCGTCGACCGGGACCCCTACTATGCCTGTTGGCACTTGGCATTCACCGCTCAGGTAGGGTGATCGCCCGATCAACGCCCGTGAAAAAAACGGTGAATACGGACACGAGGGGGCAACGCGGCGATGGCTGCAGCGACGGGCGAGCGCACGAGGCGGTCCAGCCGGCGAACCCCCGCCCCTTCCCGGCGGCAACGCAGCAACGGACCGGACGGATCCGCTCCGCGTCAGCCGGGGGACACCCCCGCCGCGACCACTCTGCATTCGATCTCCAGGACCGGCCGCGTCGGGCCCGCGCTGCGGCAGCTGGTGCTCGTCGAGGCCGCGTTGGCGGTCGCCGTGGTGGGTGCCGCGCTCGGCGGTGCCTGGATGATCCCCGCCGGTGTGATCGCCGCGCTGCTGATCCTCCTCGCGGTGGTACGCCGCCGGGGCAGGGCCGTGCAGGACTGGCTGTCGACCGTGTCGTCCCTCCGCCGTCGCAGGCGGTCCGCCACGGCGTCCCCCGCCGAGTCGGAGCCGCAGCTGGCGCCGGTGGCGGAGAACGTTCCGGGATTCGCTCCCTACATCTATGTGGACGGTGCCCGCCGTACGGTGGGCATGATCGGGGACGGGACGTTCCTGACCGCCGTCGTGCGGGTCGAGGCGAGCGGTGAGTCGCTCCGTCAGGCCATGGGCGCCCGGGCGCTTCCGCTGTCCCTCCTGGGCGACGCGCTCGCGGTGGACGACATCGTGCTGGAGTCCGCGCAGCTGGTGCAGCAGGTGCGGCCCGCTCCGGCGCCGCATCTGCCGGAGCGGTCGGTGGCCAGGCTGTCGTACGGCCCCCTCCAGGACCGGACCGGTGCGCCCGCGCTGCGGATGACCTGGGTGGCGGTGAAGCTGGACCCGGAGCTGTGCCGGGAGGCCGTGGAGGCGCGCGGTGGCGGGCTCGGAGGGGCTCAGCGCTGTCTGGTGCGGGTCGCGGACCATGTGGCGAGCCGGATCACCGGCGCGGGCTTCCGGGCCTCGGTGCTGGACCAGGACGAGCTGAACTCCGCCGTGGCCACGTCCGCGTGTGCAAATCCCATCCTGTCGGCGCGCGCCGGGCGTCCGGATGCCGCGCCGCAGCGGCGGACGACGGAGACCACGCGGGTCTGGCGCTGCGACGACCGCTGGCACACCACCTACGCCGTGGACCGCTGGCCCGAGCTCGGCCGGGGAGCGACTCCGCTGCCTAGGCTCGTGGCGCTGCTGACCTCGGTGCCGGCGTACGCGACGACGTTCAGCCTGACGGTGCGCCGCGGGGCGCACCAGGGGCACATGTCCGTGCGCGGCCACGTACGGATCACCGGCGGCTCCGACACCGAACTGGTCGGGGTCCGGAGGACTTTGGAGCAAGCCGCCCGGCACGCGGAGGTCGGTCTCGTACGGCTGGACCGCGAGCAGCTGCCGGGTGTCCTGGCCACGCTCCCGCTGGGAGGCGCGCAGTGACGAAGCACATCGCTCCGAGGCGGGGGCTGCTGGGGCCGCGCCATGCCGGCCACACCCTGGCCGCGGACCATCTGGGCGCGCTGTCGTTGCCTGTGGGGGACGACGGCGTGATCATCGGGGACGACGCCGAGGGGCGCCCGCAGATGATCGGGTTCCACCGGCCGGCGCCGTACGACGTCCTGTTGATCGGCGGCCTGTGGACCGCGCAGGTCCTGACGCTGCGCGCGGCCGCCACGGGGGCGCGGGTGGCGGTCGAGACGGGTCGCACCCAGGCGTGGACCACGCTGGCGCAGGCCGCCGGTGCCGGTCTCGAGTGCGTCTCGCTCCATGACGTGGGGCGGGTGCCGCCGACCGGGGCGACCGTGGGCAGTCCTGTGGTGGTGGTGCGCGACTGCGGTATGCGTCCGCCCCGCGGCCGGGTGGTGTCCTCGCCGTGGCAGTCGGTGCTGACGTTGCTGCCCTATCTGAGCCCCGTGGCCCCCCGGTTGATGCGGGCGGCGACCCTCGTGGGTGTTCAGCGGGTGTCGCCGGAGGAGGCGCAGCAGATCGGCCGGATCCTGGGGCTCGCGCGGGCCGAGAGCGAGGCGCTGCCCACCCTGGCGGACGGTGTCACCCTCTGGGTGGCGGGCCGTGAGCGCCACTGGGTGATGACCAGCGCGACGGACGTGGAGACCGGATTGCTGGGCACCGCTCGCAGGATGGACTGAATCCGTCCTGTTCGGCCCCCGGACCGGCCGCTTTTCAGGATCATTACGGGGAACGACACAGTTCGACCGAAGGGACGTGCGCATGGGCACCCAGCAGGAAAAGGACGAGCTCTACGCTCTCGACATCTCGGATGTGGAGTGGCTGAGTGCGCCCGGTACCGAGGATGTCGAGGAACGGGTCGAGATCGCCCACCTCCCCGGGGGCGCGGTCGCGATGCGGTCGTCGTTGGACCCGGGGACCGTACTGCGCTACACGGAGGCCGAGTGGCGCGCGTTCGTGCTGGGCGCCCGGGACGGGGAGTTCGACCTCAAGTAGGCGACCGCGCGGCGAGGGGGCGGCGGTCGGGAACTGCCGCCCCCTCGCCGCGCTCCGCCGCCCGTCGTGCCCGCCACTTCGCCTCCCCCGGTCCCGTCCCCGGTGCCTCAGGACCGACGTTCTGCCTCGGCCGCTCCGTGCGGGGACCATGCGTGACCTACGGGACAGCGGTCGCAAGCGATACGGCCTGCCGTAGCGCGCCCCATGGCGATTAGGGTGGTGGGGGCGCGGCAGAGGAACCTGCGGGCAGGCGCTGCGCGTCGCAAGGGGGAGAGCCGGGCGGACCGGAAATTACGGGAACGGTCGCCCCCACCCACCACGGCACAAGGGTGCTCGACCACACCAGGAGGCAAAGTGAACGGCGATCGGGACGAGATCAGCGGGGGATGGAACACGCCCGTCGACGAGTCGTCCGACGCGGATCCCGCCGAGATGACGGGTGAGTTCACCATCGACTACACCCCGCCCGCCTGGTACACGCAGAACGCGCCGGGTGACTCTTCGGGAGGGACGGGGGCACACCTGGCGCCTCCGCCGCCGCAGGGGGCGCCGGTGTCCGTGCCGGGACCGTCGGCTTCCGAGCCCGTCTGGCCACCGGATTTCTCGGTCGGGCTGTCCGAAGCGGCATCGTCCGCCTCACCCCGGCCGTCACCGCCTTCCCACGAGCCCGCTCTCCCGGAGCCGGCGTCGGTTTCTCCCGCGGCGGGCTCCGAGGAGCCTGCCGCCGCGCCTGATCCCTTCGGTGGCGGCGATGTGGAGAGCAGCGCGACCATGCGGTTCTCACCTGCCGCGCTGAAGCAGGAGATCGCCGAGCGCGAGGCGGCCAAGGCCGGTGCGGAGGCCGAGTCCACGGGTTCCGGTTCCGCCGGATCCACGCCGGGTTCAGCGCCTTCCGAAGCCGACGGTTCGGACTCGGACGGCCCCGTGAAGGAGCAGGGCTCCGCAGCATCCGACGAAGAGCCCGGGACGTCCGGAGCACCCGGAGCGTCCGAGGGCTCCGAAGAGGACCCCGGCGAGGCAGGCGCCCTGGGGGCGGACGCGGCGCAGGCTCCCGCAGGGGACGAGACGGACGACGAGCCCTCGGACTCCGCGACGGACCCGGCACCCCAGGACGCGGCGCCCCGGGCCACACCTCCTGCAGGTACACCGTCGGCTGGCACACCGTCCGCCGACGCACCGCCTCAGGGCGCCGTCCCGTCGAACGCGCCCGCCCCGTGGACGCCCGCGCCTCCCGCGCAAGGCGCCCTCCCGCCGCTGCCGCCCGCCTTCCAGCCGGCCGCACAGCAGCCGAGCGCCCCTCAGCCCGCGCAGCAGTGGCCCGCACAGCAGCCACCCGCTCCGGCCGCCGGCGCGGCGGGCGGCTACGGCTTCCCGCAGGCTCCTACGCCGCCACCCGCACAGCCGTCCCCGCCGGCTCCCCAGCACCCGGCTCAGCCCAACACACCCGCACCGCAGGGCGGTTACGGCTTCCCGCAGACACCGCAGCAGGGCGGTTACGGGTTCCCCCAGGCTCCGCAGCAGCAGTACCCCGCCCAGGGCGCGCCCCAACTGCCTCCGGGCGCGCAGCCGCAGGGCGGCTACGGCTTCCCGGCTCCGCAGGCCGGTCAGCAGCCCCCGCACCTCCCCGCGCAGGGTGCCCCGCTCCCCCCGCAGCAGCCGGCTCCCCAGGGCACACCGAACGTGCCTGCCCAGCAGCAGCCCGGGGCCTACCAGCCCCAGCCGCCCGCGCCCCAGGCCCCGCCGGCCGATCCGCGCACCGGCGCCGCCTGGCCGACGCCCGTCACTCACGACCAGCGCGAGCGCTCGGTGCCGGGTGCCCCGCTCGGCTACACGGCCGCGGTGGAACTGTCGTCGGACCGGCTGGTCCGGGGCAAGCAGAAGGCCAAGAGCAGCCGCACGCCGTCCGCCGCCTCCCGCTTCAAGCTGGGTGGGAAGAAGGAGGAGATCGAGCGGCAGCGCAAGCTGGAGCTGATCCGTACGCCGGTGCTGTCGTGCTACCGGATCGCGGTCATCAGCCTCAAGGGCGGCGTGGGCAAGACCACGACGACCACCGCGCTCGGCTCGACCCTGGCCACCGAGCGGCAGGACAAGATCCTCGCCATCGACGCCAACCCGGACGCCGGCACGCTCGGGCGCCGGGTGCGCCGCGAGACCGGGGCGACCATCCGCGACCTGGTCCAGGCGATCCCGTACCTCAACTCGTACATGGACATCCGCCGCTTCACCTCGCAGGCTCCCTCGGGCCTGGAGATCCTCGCCAACGACGTGGACCCGGCGGTCTCCACCACCTTCAACGACGAGGACTACCGCCGGGCGATCGACGTCCTGGGCAAGCAGTACCCGATCATCCTCACCGACTCGGGCACCGGCCTGCTCTACAGCGCGATGCGCGGGGTGCTGGACCTCGCCGACCAGCTGATCATCATCTCGACGCCGTCCGTCGACGGCGCGTCGAGCGCGTCGACCACGCTGGACTGGCTGTCGGCGCACGGCTACGCGGAGCTGGTGCAGCGCTCCCTGACCGTCATCTCCGGTGTCCGTGAGACCGGCAAGATGATCAAGGTCGACGACATCGTGCAGCACTTCGAGACGCGCTGCCGCGGCGTCGTGGTCGTACCGTTCGACGAGCACCTGTCGGCGGGCGCCGAGGTCGACCTCGACATGATGCGGCCTAAGACCAGGGAGGCGTACTTCAACCTCTCCGCGCTCGTCGCCGAGGACTTCCAGCGCGCCCAGCAGCAGCAGGGGCTGTGGACGGCAGACGGCACCAGTCCGCCGCCGCAGTACGCCCCGCCGATGCCGGGTCAGCAGACGCCCGGTCAGCAGGTGCCCGGCCAGCAGCCGTACGCACCCCAGCCCGGTCAGCCGTATCCGGGGCAGCAGCCGTACCCCGGTCAGCCGTACCCCGGACAGCCGCAGCAGCCGTATCCGCCCCAGCAGCCGTACGGCGGGCAGCAGTACGGAGGCCAGCAGCAGCCGCCCCAGCAGGCCGCCGCGCCCCAGCAGGCCTACCCGCCGCCCGCCGGACCGGGCGCGCAGAACAACAGCTGGCAGCAGCCGCTGCCACCGCAGGCGCAACCCGGCGCGGGGCAGGCCGGACCGCCTCCGCCGCCCGGACAGCACGGTGGCCAGGC
Source organism: Streptomyces sp. NPDC079167 (assembly GCF_040686735.1). Taxonomy (NCBI): domain Bacteria; kingdom Bacillati; phylum Actinomycetota; class Actinomycetes; order Kitasatosporales; family Streptomycetaceae; genus Streptomyces; species Streptomyces sp. NPDC079167. The sequence goes on from NZ_JBFBLO010000013.1 coordinate 38,859, forward strand.
ACATCAGTCGGGGCAGCCCGAACTGCAAGGCCCGGTTCCGCCCGCGGGCCGGCAGCAGCATCCCCCGCAGCCGCCGTCTGCGCCTCAGCAGTAAGGCAGTAGAGGTCTAAACCAATGAGGGCTCGCACCGTTCACACGGTGCGGGCCCTTCTTGCATTCCCGCAGACCACACGCGGTTTGGCGGACCGTTGACGCGACTCGACCGCCGCTGATAAACCTTCGCTTCACCAGCTGGCGAACCAGAGATCTGCCCGCCTTCACCATGCGAGTCATGACGCGAGGTCCACGTCCATGGTCACAAGAGTCCCACCACGCCCGTCCCGCCCACGCGGCCGACTGCGTATCCTCCTCGCCTCCGGAGCCGCCGCCCTGGCGCTGGCCGCCGGATCGGTCGTCCCCGGCAATCCGCTCGCCCCCGCCCCGCAGGAGGCGCAGGCCGCCGACGGCACGTCGACGCTGACCGTCGCGGTCGCCCAGAGCGTCGACTCACTGAGCCCGTTCCTCGCGCAGCGGCTTGTCTCCACGAGCATCAGCCGGCTGATGTACGACTTCCTGACCAACTACGACGCCAAGGACAACCACACGATCCCCGGGCTCGCCACGAAGTGGGAGCCGTCCGCGGACAAGCTGACGTGGACGTACACGATCCGGGACGACTCGAAGTGGTCGGACGGCGAGAAGGCCACCGCCGAGGACGCGGCATGGACCTTCAACAAGATGATGACCGACGAGGGCGCCGCGACGTCGAACGGCAGCTTCGTCTCCAACTTCAAGAAGGTGTCCGCACCCAGCCCGGACAAGCTGGTCATCGAGCTGAAGCAGCCTCAGGCCACGATGACGGCGCTGGACGTGCCGATCGTTCCCAAGCACGTCTGGGAGAAGGTCGGCGACTTCTCGAAGTTCAACAACGACACGAAGTTCCCGATCGTCGGCAACGGGCCGTTCATCCTGACGGACTACAAGGTCGACAGCTATGTGAAGCTCAAGGCCAACAAGGACTTCTGGCGGGGCTCGCCCAAGTTCGACGAGCTCGTCTTCCGGTACTACAAGGACCAGGACGCAGCGGTCGCCGCCCTCCGAAAGGGTGAAGTCTCCTTCGTCGCCGGAAGCCCGAGCCTGACCCCCGCGCAGGCCGCGTCGCTGAAGTCGGCCGACAACATCAAGGTCAACGACGCCCCCGGCCGGCGTTTCTACGCACTGGCCACCAACCCCGGCGCGCAGACCAAGGACGGCAAGAAGTTCGGCGACGGGCACCCGGCGCTCCAGGACCAGAAGGTCCGCCAGGCGCTGTTCATGTCCGTGGACCGCACGGCCATCATCGACAAGGTCTTCCAGGGGTACGCCATAGAGGGCGAGGGCTACATCCCGCCCCGCTACGGCACGTACTTCTGGAAGCCGGCGGCCGAGCAGAAGCTCGCCTACGACCCGGCGAAGGCGGGCGCCCTCCTCGACGAGGCGGGGTACAGGAAGAACAGCGCGGGCAAGCGGACCGGCAAGGACGGCAAGCCGCTCGACTTCCGCATCCTGTGCCACGCCACGGACCCCAACGACAAGGCGATCGGCAAGTACCTCCAGGAGTGGTGGGGCGAGCTCGGCATCGGCCTGAAGGTCGACTGCCGGGACAACGTCTCCGACCCCTGGTACGCCGGTGAGTACGACCTCGCCTTCGACGGATGGTCCGTCAACCCGGACCCCGACTTCGTCATGTCGATCCACACCTGCGCCGCGCTCCCGGCCAAGGCGAAGCAGACCGCGGCGACCGACAACTTCATCTGCGACAAGCAGTACGACGAGCTCTACGCGAAGCAGCTGGCCGAATACGACCCCGCCAAACGGGCCGACCTGGTGAAGCAGATGGAGTCGCGGCTGTACGACACGGGATACATGAATGTCATGGCGTACCCGAATGCCGTCGAGGCCTACCGCACCGACCAGATCCGGTCCATCACGACCATGCCCTCGGACGCGGGCAACATCTACGGTCAGGACGGCTACTGGAGCTGGTGGTCGGCGGTCCCGGCCGCCGGTGCGTCGGGCGGCTCGTCCGGCGACAGCGGCAGCTCCACCGGAGTCCTCGTCGGTGTCGGTATCGCTGTAGTCGTCCTCGCCGGTGGCGGGCTGCTGTTCGCCATGCGTCGTCGTTCCACCGCGGAAGACCGTGAATAGTCCATGAGCACAGAAAGCACTCCCGCGCTCGTGAAGGGCGCGGCGGGCGTGGACGCTGTGCAGACCGACGGCCCGGCTCCGGCCGGGCCGTCGGCCCGCAGTCCGCGCGCCCGCAGCACGACCGCGTATCTCCGCTATGCGGCGGGCAAGCTGGCCGGTGCGGCCGTCTCGCTGTTCGCCGTGCTCGTCACCAGCTTCTTCCTGTTCCGTCTGATCCCCGGCGACCCGGTCAAGCAGATGACCGGCGGCCGGCAGGTGTCGAACGAGCAGATCGCCGCGATGCGTAAGGAATTCGGCCTGGACCTGCCGCTCTGGCAGCAGTTCACCGAGTACTGCGGCAAGGCCCTGACCGGGGACTTCGGTACGTCGTACCAGTTCCGCGCTCCCGTCATGGACAAGATCAGCGAGGCCCTGCCCGCGACGCTGCTGCTCACCGGCACCGCGTTCGTGATCTACACGGCGATCGGCATCTGGCTCGGTGCCAGGTCCGCCTGGCGCAACGGCTCGGCGGGCGACCGCTTCCACACGGCCTTCGCGCTGACGCTGTACTCGGTGCCCTCGTTCTGGCTCGGGCTGCTCCTGATCATCACCCTGTCGGTCGGTATCGGGCCCATCCCCGGCATGTTCCCGACCGGCGGCATGGAGTCCGGCAGCGAGAGCGGCTTCGCCTACGTCCTCGACGTGGCCCACCACCTCGTGCTGCCGGTCATCACCCTCGTCGCCGTCGAGTACGCGCGCACCCTGCTGGTGATGCGCTCCTCGCTGCTCGACGAGATGGGCAGCGACTATCTGACGACGGCCCGCGCGAAGGGGCTCCGCGACGACCTCGTACGCCGCCGGCACGCCGTCCCGAACGCGATGCTCCCGACGGTGACGCTGCTCTTCGTCAACCTGGGCAACACGGTGGCCGGTGCCATCCTGGTGGAGACGGTGTTCTCCTGGCCCGGCCTGGGCGGTCTCTTCTACCAGGCGCTGAGCGTCCCCGATCTGCCGCTGGTGCAGGCGCTGTTCTTCGTCTTCGCCGCCTCGGTGATCCTGATGAACACGCTCGCCGATGTGATCTATCCGCTCCTCGATCCCCGGGTGGGCCGATGACGACCTCGACCGACGCCGCGCCGGCCATCGGCCCGCGCGCGCTGACCTGGGCCCGCCGTCGCCAGGCGGCGGCCCGCTTCTGGCGGCAGTACCGGAGCCACCGGGCGGGCCTGGCCGGTCTGGCCGTGCTCGCGCTGATCGCCCTGACCGCGCTGGCGGCGCCGCTGCTGGTCGGCGCGGACTCGCAGAGCGTCACCGACGCGCCGGGCGGCGCGCTGGAGTCGCCGAGCGCCGAGTTCCCGCTCGGCACCGACCAGTTCGGACGCAGTCTGCTCGCCCTCCTGGTGTGGGGGACGCGGGTCTCGCTGACCGTCGGTCTGCTCGCCGCCTTCCTGTCGGTGGCCATCGGAACGCTGGTGGGCATCACGGCCGGTCACTTCAAGGGCTGGTACGGCAACGTCGTCATGCGGATCACGGACTGGTTCCTCGTGATGCCGACGCTGGTGCTCGCCATCGCGCTGGCCACCGTGCTCTCGCGGTCCCTCTGGACGACGGTCCTCGCCATCGGCGTGACGACCTGGCCGACGACCGCGCGGCTCGTACGGGCGCAGACGCTGTCCGTGGAGTCCCGTCCGTACATCGAGCGCTCCAAGGCGCTCGGGGGCGGACACGGCCACATCATGTCCCGCCATGTGCTGCCCAACGTGATGCCGCTGGTGCTCGCACAGACCACGCTGGTGATCTCCACCGCCATCCTCACCGAGGCGACCCTCGCCTTCCTCGGGCTCGGCGATCCCACGATCGTCTCCTGGGGCGGGCTGCTCCAGGACGCCCGTGAGGCCGGAGCGGTCAGCTCCGGCAACTGGTGGTACCTCGCTCCGCCCGGACTCGCCATCGCGGTCGTCGCCCTCGCGTTCACGCTGTGCGGCCGCACCATCGAGACCGTGCTCAACCCCAAGCTGGGGGTGTCCCGTTGACTGCCGTGAAGACCGAGAACGTCACGGAGCCGGAGACCGGGCAGCCGCTGCTCGACGTCCGGAACCTGCATGTCACCTACGGCTCCGGGGCGTCGGCCGTCCCCGCCGTACGGGGAGTCGACCTGCGGGTCGAGGCGGGCCAGAAGCTGGGCATCGCCGGGGAGTCCGGGTGCGGGAAGTCGACGCTCGCGCTCGCCCTGCTGAGGCTGCTGCCCGCCACCGCGACCCTGAGCGGTGAGATCCTGCTGGACGGCGAGGACATCCTCACCATGAAGTGGGGGCGGCTGCGCGCCGTGCGCTGGGCGGGGGCGTCGATCGTCTTCCAGGGCGCGATGCACTCGCTGAACGCCGTGCACCGCATCGGGGACCAGATCGCCGAACCGATCCTGCTGCACGGCAAGGGGACCCCGGCGGCCGCTCGCAGGCGCGCGGGTGAGCTGCTGGAACAGGTGGGGCTTCCGGCCGCGCGTGCGGACGCCTACCCGCACGAGCTGTCGGGCGGTCAGCGCCAGCGCGTGATGATCGCGATGGCACTGGCCTGCGACCCGCGGCTGATCATCGCCGACGAACCCACCACCGCCCTCGACGTGATGATCCAGGCGCAGATCCTGCGGCTGATCGAACAGCTCGTCAGCGACCAGGACCTCGGACTGATCATGATCAGCCACGATCTCGCGGTGCTCTCCGACACCTGCGACAGGCTGTCGGTGATGTACGCGGGCCGGGTCGTCGAGGAGGGACCGGCCAAGAAGGTCTACGAGAACGCCCGTCACCCCTACAGCAGCGCCCTGTCGGCCGCCTTCCCCCGCATCGGTGACCTCGCGTCGCGGCACGCGCCGCGTGGTCTGCCGGGAGATCCCCCGGACCCGTCGGCGCTGCCCTCCGGCTGTACGTTCCATCCGCGCTGCGCAGCCGCGCTGGACTCCTGTGCCACCGAGGACCAGGAGCTGCGGCCGGCCGGCCCGTCCCGGCGTGCGGCCTGTGTGCTGGTGGAGCCGGAAGCCACCGCGACGCCCGGCCCGCAGGGCGGCACCGAGGAAGCAAGGAGCACCTCATGACGACGACTCCCCCGGCTCCCCTGCTCAGCGCCCAGGCGCTGGAGATCGCGTTCCCCGGGCGGCGCGGGGCGGCGACCGCGCGGGCGGTCGACGGGGTGGACCTCGACATCCGTCCCGGTGAGATCGTCGCCCTGGTCGGCGAATCGGGCTGCGGGAAGACGACCCTGGCCCGGTCCCTGCTCGGCCTGGTGACGCCCACGGCCGGCCGCGTCACGTTCGGCGGCGAGCCCCTCGACTACGGGAGCCGGGCGCTCAAGGCGTACCGCAAGCGGGTGCAGCTGGTGCTCCAGGACCCCAGCGGTTCGCTCAACCCCCGCCACACGGTGTACGACGCGGTGGCGGAGGGCCTGCGCATCCACGGCTACGCGGGCGACGAGCGGGAGGCCGTGTCCGGCGCGCTGGCGCGGGCGGGGCTGCGGCCCCCGGAGCGGTTCTTCCTGCGCTATCCGCACGAGCTGTCCGGCGGTCAGCGCCAGCGCGTCGTGATCGCGGGCGCACTGGTCCTGGAGCCCGAGCTGATCGTCGCGGACGAGCCCGTGGCCTCGCTGGACGCCTCCGTGCGGGGCGAGATCCTCGCGCTCCTGCTGCGGCTGCGGGACGAGCTGGGCCTGTCCGCACTGGTGGTGACGCATGATCTGGGGCTGGCGTGGAACATCGCGGACCGGGTGGCGGTGATGTATCTCGGCCGGATCGTGGAGACGGGTGACGTCGAGCAGATCCTCACGGCCCCCCGGCACCCGTACACCCAGGCGCTGCTGTCGGTGCTGCCGGAGGCGGACGGTGAGCCGGTGCTGCTGACGGGTGAACCGCCGGACCCTTCGAAGGTGCCGTCCGGCTGTCGCTTCCACGCCCGGTGCCAGATCCTGGCCTCGGGCGAGGCGGAGCGGGCGGGTGTCGCGGACGCGTGCCGCACGAAGGACCTGCCGGTGCTGGAGGGAGGCGGCCTGACCCAGGTGGCCTGCCACTGGGCGGCCGCGGGAGCGGTGGTCCCCTAAGGGCCGGCCGGTGGTCCGTGGTGGATCGCGCCGGCCAGCTCCCCCAGGGGGCGGCCGGTGCCGCCCCAGCGGTGCTGGATGATCTCGGCGGCGATGGAGACGGCCGTCTCCTCGGGCGTACGGGCTCCGAGGTCGAGGCCGACGGGTGAGGCGAGGCGGGCCAAGGCCGCCTCGTCCACCCCCGCCTCGCGCAGCCGGGCGGTCCGGTCGGCGTGGGTACGCCTGCTGCCCATCACCCCGATGTACGCGGCGGGTGTGCGCAGCGCGGCGGCGAGCAGGGGCACGTCGAACTTCGGGTCGTGGGTCAGGACGCAGACGACGGTGCGCGCGTCCACGGGGGTCGACTCCAGGTAGGTGTGCGGCCAGGCGCAGACGACCTCGTCCGCGGTGGGGAAGCGCTCCCGGGTGGCGAAGGCGGGGCGGGCGTCGCACACCGTCACGCGGTAGCCGAGGAAGGACCCGATGCCCGCGGTGGCCGCCGCGTGGTCGATGGCCCCGAAGACGAGCATGCGGGGCGCGGGGGCGTACGCCTGGACGAAGACGGTGACGTCCTGCATCCGGCGCTCGCCGTGCGCGCCGTACCGGACGCTGCCCGTGGCTCCCTGGGCGAGCAGCCCACGCGCGTCGTCGGTGACGGCGGCGTCGAGCCCTTCGTCCCCCAGCGAACCGCTGACACGGTCGGCCAGGACCACCCGGCGGGCGCCGGGGCGCGCCGCGCCGGACACCACGGTGGCGAGCGCGACGGGTTCCCCGGTGGCGACGGTGTCGACGAGTTCCCGCAGGCCGTCGCGGTCGGCCGCCGTGACGAAGGGCCGGACCAGTACCTCGATCGTGCCGCCGCAGGTCAGCCCGGTGCCGAAAGCCTCGTCGTCGCTGATGCCGTAGGTCCGCAGCTCCGTCCGGCCTGTGGTGAGCGTCTCGGTGGCGACCTCGTACACATCGCTCTCCACGCACCCGCCGGAGACGCTGCCCGCCACCGCGCCCGTTGCGGACACCGCCATGAGGGCGCCGGGGGCCCGTGGCGCGCTGCCCCGCACCGCGACGACCGTGGCCAGGGCGAAGGGCGTACCGGCGGTGTGCCAGTCGCGCAGTTCCGACAGCAGTTCACGCATGGGCGGGCGTCCTCCCGGGCTCGACGGGCTCATGTCCCCCGACCATGCCCCGGTGCCGGCGTGCGCACCACAGGAAGGCGTCAGGCGCGCTCGTACGCCGCGATCAGCTCGCCGGCCCGCTTCACGTCGGCGGCCATCGCGACGAGCAGGTCGTCGATCGAGTCGAACTTCAGCATGCCGCGTACGTAGGCCAGGAAGTCCACCGCGACGTGCAGCCCGTACAGGTCGAGGCCGACGCGGTCGATGGCGTAGGCCTCGACGGTCCGCTCCGTGCCGTCGAACTGCGGGTTGGTGCCCACGGAGATCGCGGCGGGCATCGCCTCGCCGTTCACCGTGAGCCAGCCGGCGTAGACGCCGTCGGCGGGGGTCGCGGTGTGCGGCAGGGTCTCCACGTTCGCCGTGGGGAAGCCGAGCTCGCGGCCCCGCTGGGCGCCGCGCACCACGACTCCCTCGACGCGGTGCGGGCGGCCGAGGATCTCCGCGGCCCCTGCGACGTCGCCCTCCGCGATCAGCCGGCGGGTGAGCGTGGAGGAGAACGGCTCGCCGCCGCCCGCGTCACCGCTCACGTAGAGGTCGATGACCTCGACCTGGAAGTCGTACGTCGGGCCGAGCTCGGCGAGGAAGGTGACGTTGCCCGCCGCCCGGTGTCCGAAGCGGAAGTTGGGACCCTCGATGACCAGCTTCGCGTGCAGCTTGTCGACGAGCACCTTCACGACGAAGTCCGCGGGCGAGAGCTTGGAGAACTCAGAGGTGAACGGCAGGATCAGCACCGCGTCCACCCCGAGGCCGGCCATGAGCTCGGCTCGCCTCTGGTGCGGTGCGAGCAGCGGCGGGTGCGTGCCGGGGCGTACGACCTCGCTGGGGTGCGGGTCGAAGGTGACGACGACCGAGGGCACGCCGAGCTCGCGCGCCCGCTCCACGGCACGGCCGATGATCAGCTGGTGTCCGCGGTGCACCCCGTCGTAGGAGCCGATGGTGACGACACTGCGCCCCCAGCCCTCAGGGATGTCCTCCAAGCCACGCCAGCAGTGCACTCTGACCGCTCCTCGCCCGAACCTGTGTACGTGTGTATGTCCATTACGCAGGTCTAAGACTGCCATGCTCACGTCCCGCGGCCTGCATCGGCATGGGGATCCCGGGCCGTGAACCGTCCAGTGCCTCCATCGTGCGCCGGGCGCCCGGTCCCACGACGGCGGCCCACTCCTGCGGGGCGTCCGCCAGCCAGCGGGTGACGAGGGCCGCGAATCCGGGAACGTCCCGGGCGAGTTCGACCAGGCCCCGGTCGAAGCGGGCCGCGCCCTCGGGTGTCCGCACGAGGAGCATTCCGGTGCGGTGCACCAGGGCCCGTGTACGGGCCTCGGGGCGGCGGCCGGAGCCTGCCGCAGCCGCCCTCAGCAGGGCGTCGAGGACCTCCGGGTCCTTCCCCTTCTCCTGTTCGAACTCCAGCAGGACCTCCAGCAGCTCCGCCCGCAGCGGCCTCGAAGCGGCGCTTCCCGGGGCGGCGAGCACCCGGGCCAGCGCGGCGCGTACGGCGGCGGGCGCGGGACGGCCCCGCAGCAGCCCGGTCATCAGGGGCAGCAGGAGCGCCCGGGCGGCGGGACTGTGCTCCAGCCGGAGATTTACGTAGGCGGCGGTCTGCGCGCCGGACTCCTCGCCGTCGGCCCGGCTGTCGATGTAACGCCGTACGAGATCCGGGGCGTGCAGCGCCAGGGCGGGGGCGTCCAGGGCGGCCAGCTCCCGCAGCACAGCGTCGGCGGCCTCCCCGGGCAGCGAGAGGCGGGCGCGCAGCGCGGCCAGCACCGGCTCGGGGTGCTCGGGGAACACCTCCGTGAGCAGGGCCACGGGCAGCCGGGGGTCTCCGGCGGCGAAGAGCCTCAGGGCCTGCGGCAGGTAGCGGCCCCCCGTGCCCGGGTCCCGTACGAGGACGGTGAGGGCCTGGGCGTGCAGCGGTGTGTCGTCCGGCCGGGCCAGCAGGGTGAGCGCCGCCCCGCGCAGCAGGGCGCGGTCGGATGCGGCCAGGTCGCGGGCGGCGGTGAGCGTGGCGTGGACCGCCGCGGCGGCGCGCCGCCCGGGCCGCTCCTCGTCACGCGCCCACCGGTCGACGGCCCGGCAGAGGGCGGCCGGCTCGTCCTCGGCGAGAGTGGTGAGGAGTTCGGCGGCGCGTGGGTGGTCGGCGTCGACCAGCGCCTCGGTCAGATCGTCGACGGCGAGGTCCCGGCGGGCGTACAGGAGTGCCTGCGCGGCGGCGGCCACGGTGAGCCGCATCGGCAGGCCCTCCTCGGCCGGCAGGGGGCTCTCGTCGGTGAACCAGCGGCAGAGCAGCGCCTGCACGGTCCTGGGGTGGGCGGCCAGGCGCCGGGAGACGGCGTCCAGATACCGTTCGCCGCCGTCCGTGCGGGGGGCGCCGTCGGCGGGCAGGAGACGGCGCAGGAGGTCGATCCGGTCGGCTTCGGGCAGCCGGATCCGGCGCCAGAACCACGGCCCGAACTCCGCGTAGGGCCCGAGCGCGGCCGGGCCGCCGCCGGGCAGGGAGCGCCGGGTGATCCGGCCGGCGAGCACCCGCAGCACTCCGAGGCAGGGCCGGGCGTCGGGGACCCTGAGCAGGCTCTCCCGGAGCAGGTGCGCGGCCCACCAGGCGGCGTCGGTGAGCCTCTCCTGCGTGCCCGGGCCGGTGGGGAGGCGGTCCATCGCCTCGATCAGGTCGGCCATGCGGTGGGCGAGGGCCGCGTGCCCCTGTCGCCGCTCCAGCAGGAGCATCGCCTGGAGCACGGGGCCGATGCGGTGGCGCGGCACGGGGAGGTTGTGGGGTTCGGCCGGGTCCTTCGGGGCGGGCGCGGGCTCTTCGGAGGCGCCGTCCGCGTGCCAGCGGTGGACCAGCGAGTGCAGCGCCGCGTCCAGGTCGAGGTGCGCGCCCTGCACCCAGTCGCCCAGCTCCTCGTGGGCGAAGCGGTATCCCGCGCCCGCCGGGACCAGCAGGCCCTCGGTGAGTACGGCGGAGGCCCAGCCCGTGCGCCAGGGGAAGATCTCCTCGAACGCCGCCCGGTCCAGCTCCCCCTGGCCCGGCCCGAGGCAGCGCCTGGCCGCCTCGTGGACCTGGCCGGCCACCTTCGCCGCCAGCCTGCGGACCGCCGCGCCCCTGAGCCGGGGCTCGCCCTGGGCCCCGATCCGGACGGCGATCCGGACGCAGGCGAGGTCCAGATGTGCGGCGAAGACCTCCTCCGTGCCGGGCCTGCCGGGCACGTCGGGGGGCAGGGCCGCGCGCACCTCGGCGAGCAGGCGCAGTGTGAGCGGATGCCGGTCGTGGCCGGGAGCGATCGTGCCGGGCGGGATGCCGTACCGTTCCGCCGCGCGCGCGGCCTGTTCCGCCGTGAGGTCGCCCAGCCGGACGGCGGGCGGCAGGCCTCCGGCAGGCCGCTCCGGGCGGTGCAGTGTTCCCGGGGAGTACAGCGCGCCGGCGGTCTCCCAGTGCTCGGGGCGGCAGGCGACGACCATCCGCACCTCGTGGGCCCTGAGCCATCCGGCCGTCGCCACGGTCCACCCGGCGAGCCGGTGGGCGAGCAGGGGCGGCATCTCCTCGGGTCCGTCCACGACGACCAGGAGCGGGTTCCCGGAGTCCGCGGCGAGGCGGGCCACCCGCTCGGGGGTGGCCGTCTCCATGTCGCCCCTGGCTCCGGCAGCGGTGATGATCCTGCCGGAGCGTTGCAGGGCCCTGGTCATGGCATCGGTGACCGAGGTGTCGTCGGCCAGCAGATCGGCCCCGCGCAGCCAGAGCGTCAGTGCGGGCACGGGGCCCCGGGCGCGGCGGTCGGCCAGGGCGGCGAGCTCCGTGGTGCGGCCGGTCCCGGGAGCGCCGACCATGCCGAGCACGGGCCCTGTGCCGGTCTCGAAGGCGGTGAACTCGGCGCTGATGCCGGGGCGTTCGACGATCTCCGTGCCGCAGGGCCGGCTGTCCGCGTGGCCGAGCGAGGTGGCGGTCAGTTGCAGCGCCCCCGCGAGGTTGAGGTCGCGGCCGTATCCCGGAACGCTGTTCGCGTTGCGCCGGAGGACCTCGGCCAGCGGCGCCGGGGCGTCCCGGGGAGCCGGCGGCACCGCGAGCCCGGCGGTCTCGCGTCCGGCGCTCAGCGCGGTCGAGAGCACTCCGAGGACGGCCCCGGTGCGCGGGTCCGTCACCGGCCCGCCGACGGCGGCACCGCCGGACCGCAGCGCGTCGCGCCCGTCCGTACCGAGGGCGAGCTCCAGCGCGTCGCTCACCGGGTGGTCGCGGCCGCCCTCTGAATACGTCGCGGGGGTCGTCCCGAGCACCCTTGCCTCGCGCCAGCCATGGGCGGCGATCCGCACATAGGTGCCCGTACCGATCTGTTCGCGCACGGCGATGGGGAGCGGCTCCACGCCGAGGGTCCCGGGGCCACCGGTGCGGAGCAGGGCCAGGCCCAGGGCGGGCAGTTCGGTGATGTCCTCGGGGCCGACGACGCAGCTGAGGCCGTCGGCGGAGTGCAGTGTCAGGGGCAGGGAGCGCGCGACGGCCTGATGACTGGTGACGACTGTGCCCCGGTCGTCCGCGACGAATCCGGTCCCCCGCGGCCGGCCGGCGTGATCGCAGATCTTCACAAGTTTCGACCGGTCCCCGCTGCCCATGGTTCCGACGGTAGGTCCCGGATGAGCGGCACCGGAAACGCGCGAGGCGAAAGCGCCCCCCTCGCACCCCCCGGTCACTCCGAGCGCCCGCCCGTTGGGGTGAATCGGCGGGTTCTCGTGGACAGGGATGGTCACGGGAGGGGGACCGTGGAGCGGGCACGCACCGGGGGGGCGGCCCGCTCCACGACGGGCGGACCCACGGGAGCCCGCGTGTACGTCGTCGGACGAAGACGTCAGGCGAAGACGGCGAGGCTCTTGGCCTTGCCCTTCTGCTCCTCGACGAGCACGAGGAACGCCCCGTCGGGCCCGAAGACCCCGACCGGCCCCGGCGGATAGGACGGCATGTCCACCCGCACTCCGTTGAGCAGCAGCTTGGCGCGCTTCTCGTCCACATCCCAGCGCGGGAAGGCCGAGGCGGCGGCCTCGGCCACCGGCATCACGGTCAGCTCCTGCTGGTGCTGGTCGAGGGTGCGCGCCCCGTCGAGGCCGTACGGTCCTACGCGGGTGCGCCGCAGCGCGGTCAGGTGCCCGCCGACGCCGAGCCCGGCGCCGAGGTCCCGGGCCAGGGCGCGGATGTACGTACCCGAGGAACACACCACGGAGACGACCAGGTCGACGACCGGGGTGCCGTCCTCCGCGACGGCCTCACGGACGTCGTAGACCCGGAAGGACGAGACGGTCACCGGACGGGCCGGGATCTCGAACTCCTCGCCGCCCCGCACCCGGGCGTAGGACCGCTTGCCGTCGATCTTGATGGCGCTGACCTTGGACGGCACCTGCATGATCGCGCCGGTCAGTGCGGCGACACCGGCGTCGATACCCTCGCGGGTCACCCCCGAGGCGTCGCTGGACGAGGTGATCTCGCCCTCCGCGTCGTCGGTGACGGTGTCCTGGCCGAGCCGGATCGTCCCCAGGTACTCCTTCTCGGTCAGCGCGAGATGCCCGAGCAGCTTGGTGGCTCTCTCGACGCCCAGGACGAGAACACCGGTCGCCATCGGGTCCAGCGTGCCGGCGTGGCCGACCCGCCGGGTGCGGGCGATGCCGCGCATCTTGGCCACGACGTCGTGCGAAGTGAAGCCGGACGGCTTGTCGACGATGACAAGGCCGTCCGGCGTTTTGTTCTGCGTCATGCGGAAGGTGCGCCCTCGCCGTTCTCGTCCTCGTCCTCCGGCTTGCGGTACGGGTCCGCGTCTCCGGCGTACGTGGCACCGGAGGACGCCTCACGGACCTTGGCGTCCGAGGCACGTGCCCGGTCGAGCAGGTCCTCGATCGCCTTGGCGTTGTCCGGCAGGGCGTCGGCCACGAAGGCCAGCGTCGGGGTGAACTTCGTCCCCGCCGCCGCGCCGACCGCCGAGCGCAGGATGCCCTTGGCGCTCTCCAGGCCGGCGGCCGCGCTGGCCCGCTCCTCGTCGTCGCCGTAGACCGTGTAGAAGACCGTGGCCTCCCGCAGGTCGCCGGTGACACGGGTGTCCGTGATGGTCACGTGCGTGCCCAGACGCGGGTCCTTGATGCCGCGCTGCAGTTTCTCGGCGACCACCACCTGGATGAGGTCCGCCAGCTTCTTTGCCCGCGCGTTGTCGGCCACTGGTCCTTCTCCTTCTGCTACGTGCTCAGTCTTCTTCGTCGTTGTGCAGTCGCCGTCGTACGGACAGCAACTCCACCTCGGGCCGGCCGGCGACCATGCGCTCGCACCGGTCGAGTACGTCTGTGAGGTGCCCGGTGTCCCCGGAGACCACGGCAAGACCGATCTGGGCCCTGCGGTAGAGATCCTGGCCGCCCGTCTCCGCGACGCTCACCCCGAACTTGCGGTGGATCTCGGCGACGATCGGGCGGACGACGGAGCGTTTCTCCTTCAACGACCGTACGTCGCCGAGGAGCAGATCGAAGGACAGTGTCCCCACATACATGTATGTCCGGATGTCCCGCCGGTTCGGGTTCGGGGTCCGGGGTCGTCCCCCGGACTGGCACAGCCACGCCCCGCCTTCACCCGGCGGGGACACCCGAACCGTACACGCAACGGCCGGGGCCGATCGACGGAAATACGACCCGTCGACCGGCCCCGACCGTGCAGGAGAGCCCGGGGGTCACCCCCCGGGGTTCCCCGTGGATCAGCCTCGCGGCTTCTCGCGCATCTCGTACGTCGCGATGACGTCGTCGATCTTGATGTCGTTGAAGTTTCCGAGGTTGATACCGCCCTCGAAGCCTTCGCGGATCTCGGTGACGTCGTCCTTGAAACGGCGCAGACCGGAGATGTTGAGGTTCTCCGCGATGACCTTGCCATCGCGCAGCAGGCGCGCCTTGGTGTTGCGCTTGACCTCGCCGGAGCGGACCAGCACACCGGCGATGTTGCCCAGCTTGGACGAGCGGAAGATCTCGCGGATCTCCGCCTTGCCGAGCTCGACCTCTTCGTACTCCGGCTTGAGCATGCCCTTGAGGGCCGCTTCGATCTCTTCGATCGCCTGGTAGATGACCGAGTAGTACCGGACGTCCACGCCCTCGCGCTCGGCCATCTGCTCGGCACGCCCTGCGGCGCGCACGTTGAAGCCGATGACGATGGCGTCGGAGCCGGTCGCCAGGTTGATGTCCGACTCGGTGACCGCACCCACACCGCGGTGCAGGACCCGGATGTCGACCTCTTCACCGACGTCGAGCTGGAGCAGCGAGGACTCGAGAGCCTCCACCGAACCGGACGCGTCGCCCTTGATGATGAGGTTGAGCTCCTGGACCAGACCGGCCTTGAGCGCCTCGTCCAGGTTCTCCAGGGAGAACCGGACACCCTTGCGGGCGAAGTTGGCGTTGCGCTCGCGGGCGGCCCGCTTCTCGGCGATCTGACGCGCCGTGCGGTCCTCGTCGACGACCAGGAAGTTGTCGCCGGCACCCGGGACGTTGGTGAGACCCAGGACCAGGACGGGGGTCGAGGGACCCGCTTCCTGGACGTTGTTGCCGTTGTCGTCGAGCATCGCCCGGACACGGCCGTACGCGTCGCCCACGACCATCGTGTCGCCGATGCGCAGCGTGCCGCGCTGGACGAGGACGGTCGAGACGGCACCGCGGCCGCGGTCGAGGTGGGACTCGATCGCAATACCCTGCGCGTCCTGCTCCGGGTTGGCCCGCAGGTCGAGCGAGGCGTCGGCGGTGAGGACGACGGCCTCCAGCAGTGCCTCGATGTTGAGGCCCTGCTTGGCGGAGATGTCGACGAACATCGTGTCGCCGCCGTACTCCTCGGCCACCAGACCGAACTCGGTGAGCTGACCGCGCACCTTGGTCGGGTCGGCACCCTCGACGTCGATCTTGTTGACCGCGACCACGATCGGCACCTCGGCCGCCTTGGCGTGGTTCAGCGCCTCGATCGTCTGGGGCATCACACCGTCGTTCGCCGCCACCACGAGGATCGCGATGTCGGTCGACTTCGCACCACGTGCACGCATGGCGGTGAACGCCTCGTGACCCGGGGTGTCGATGAAGGTGATACGGCGGTCCTCGCCGTTGACCTCGGAGGAGACCTGGTACGCACCGATGTGCTGCGTGATACCGCCGGCCTCGCCCGCGACGACGTTCGTCTTGCGGATCGCGTCCAGCAGCCTGGTCTTACCGTGGTCGACGTGACCCATGACGGTCACGACCGGCGGACGGGAGACCAGGGCCTCTTCGCCGCCCTCGTCCTCACCGAACTCGATGTCGAAGGACTCGAGCAGCTCGCGGTCCTCCTCCTCCGGGCTGACGATCTCGAGGACGTAGTTCATCTCGTCCGCGAGGAGCTTCAGCGTCTCGTCGGAGACGGACTGCGTGGCGGTGACCATCTCGCCGAGGTTCATCATCACGGCGACGAGCGACGCCGGGTTGGCGTTGATCTTCTCCGCGAAGTCGGTCAGGGACGCGCCGCGCGACAGCCGGACAGCCTGCCCGTTGCCGCGAGGCAGCATGACGCCGCCCACCGACGGGGCCTGCATGGCCTCGTACTCCTGGCGCCTCTGACGCTTCGACTTGCGGCCACGACGCGCGGGACCGCCGGGACGGCCGAACGCACCCTGTGTGCCACCACGGGCACCCGGGCCGCCGGGACGTCCACCGAATCCGGGACGGCCGCCGAAGCCACCGCCACCACCGGGACGGCCCGCGCCGCCACCACCGGGACCACCGGGACGGCCGGCGAAACCGCCGCCACCGCCACCGGGACCGGCCGGACGGCCTGCGAAGCCGCCGCCACCGGGACGACCGCCGCCGCCACCCGGGCGACCGCCGCCGCCACCGGGACCACGGCCACCGCCGGGACCACCGCCGGGACGCGGACCCGCAGCGGGACGCTGCGGCATCATGCCGGGGTTCGGACGGTTACCCGAGGGGGCACCGCCCGGACGGGGAGCCTGCGGACGGGGCATGCCGCCCGGAGAGGGACGTGCGCCACCCTGGCCCTGGGGGCGCGGGGCGCCGCCGGGACCACCCTGGGGGCGCGGGGCGCCGGGGCGCTCCTGACCGCCACCGGGGCGCGGGGCACCGCCGGGACGGGGCGCCTGGGGGCGCGCCATGCCGGTGGAACCGCCGGAGGTGAAGGGGTTGTTGCCCGGACGGGGACCGGCCGGACGGGCGCCACCGGGGCGCGGGGCGCCCTGGCCGGCGGGACGCGCGGGGCGGTCGCCGCCACGCTCGCCACCACGGCCGCCGTCACGCTGGCCACCGTCGCGGCCGCCGTCACGCTGTCCGCCGGCCGGAGCCGGACGGGCAGGGCGGGGGCCGGGGGTGGCACCCGCGGGACGCGGGGCCTGCTGCGGCGCGGCCGGCTGCTGGGCCGGAGCCGGTGCCGAGAACTCCGCGGCGGGCACCGGGGTGACCGGGGCGGGCTTCGGCGCGGGCTTGGGGCCCGGACGGGGTCCCCCGGACTGCGCGGACGGCGTCGAGGGCGCCGCGGGGGTGCTGCTCGCCGGAGTCTCCGCGGCGGCCGGCTTGGGGGCCGGGGCGCCGGGCTTCGGGGCAGCGGGACGTGCCGCAGCGGCCGGGGAGGGCGCTGCGGGCTTCGAGGGGGCGGCCTTGCGGGGCGCGCCAGGCTTTGCAGCGGACTTGCCGGCGTTGCCACCGGGACCCTGCAGTGCGTCAGTCAACTTGCGTACGACCGGCGCCTCGATGGTCGAGGACGCCGAACGGACGAATTCACCGAGTTCCTGGAGCTTGGCCATGACGACCTTGCTCTCAACCCCGAACTCCTTGGCGAGTTCGTATACCCGGACCTTAGCCACTTCGCTCCTTTTAGGTCCGGGTTACCGCCGGACCGTCGCTACTTCATGGGCGTACTCATCGCGTACTCATCGAGTGCTCATCGCAATCTCGACCTACTTCCAACTCGCGAGGTACCTGACCGCACGGGGACCCGTGCCGTTCACTTTCTTACGGTGTCACCCGCTCGACGAACCGCTGCAGTGCCGCGGAGTCGAACGGCCCCTTGGCCTTGAAGGCCCGGGGGAATGCCCGGCGGCGGACCGCCAGGTCGAGACAGACAGAGGCGGGGTGTACGTACGCACCCCGGCCGGGCAGCGTACCGCGTGGATCAGGGACAACCTCTCCCTCGTCCACCACGATGCGCAGCAGCTCGCTCTTGGCCGCTCGCTCCCGGCATCCCACACAGGTTCGCTCGGGGCAAGCGCGAGCTTGCGTCCGGCCAGACACGTTTAAGTCTACCTCCCCGCACCGACCTCACCCCTCGGGGGCAAAAATCGAACGGATGTTGTCGTGATCTCAGCGGCATGGCGCCTCGATCTATTCCTCAGCCGCGCTCGGAACGCTCCCGGGCGCGCTCGGCGCGCTCACGGTCCGCGACGTCGCGCTCCTCGTCGGTCTCGGTGTCCGGGCGGATGTCGATGCGCCAGCCGGTGAGACGGGCGGCCAGGCGGGCGTTCTGCCCCTCCTTGCCGATCGCCAGCGACAGCTGGTAGTCCGGCACGGTCACCCGGGCGGAGCGCGTCCCGAGGTCCACGACCTCGACCTTGCTCACCCGCGCGGGTGACAGCGCGTTGGCGACCATCTCGGCGGGGTCGTCCGACCAGTCCACGATGTCGATCTTCTCGCCGTGCAGCTCGGCCATGACGTTGCGCACACGGCTGCCCATCGGGCCGATGCAGGCGCCCTTCGGGTTGAGACCGGCCCGGGTGGAGCGTACGGCGATCTTGGTGCGGTGACCCGCCTCGCGGGCGATGGCCTCGATGACGACCGAGCCGTCCGCGATCTCCGGAACCTCCAGCGCGAAGAGCTTCTTCACCAGGTTCGGGTGGGTGCGTGAGAGCGTCACGGACGGACCGCGCACACCCTTGGCCACCCGCACGACGTACGTACGCAGCCGCAGGCCGTGGGTGTACTCCTCACCCGGGACCTGCTCCTGGACCGGCAGGATCGCTTCCAGCTTGCCGATGTCGACCAGGACGTTCTTCGGGTCCTTGCCCTGCTGGACCAGGCCCGTGACGACGTCACCCTCGTGGCCCGCGTACTCGCCGAACGTCCTGTCGTCCTCGGCGTCGCGCAGCCGCTGCAGGATGACCTGCTTGGCGGTGGTCGCGGCGATACGGCCGAAGCCGGACGGCGTGTCGTCGAACTCCTTGGGCTCCTGGCCCTCCTCGAGCTCGGCCGGGTCGTCCTTCGCCCACACCGTGACATGACCGGCGGCGTCCAGCTCGACGCGCGCACGGCGGTGACTGCCGTCGGTGCGGTGGTACGCGATGAGGAGGGCCGACTCGATCGCCCCGACGAGCACGTCGAAGGGGATCTCCTTGTCCTGCGCCAAGCCCTTCAGAAGCTTCACATCGATGTCCACGGCTACGCCTCCTCTTCCTTCTTGTCCTTGCGGTTGAATTCGATCTCCACGCGCGCCTTGGCGATCTCGTCGAAGGTGACACGGCGCGACGTGGGCTTGCGGCCCTTGACGCCCGGTACCTCCAGATCGAGTCCCTCGTCGTCCACCCCGAGGATGCGGGCCACCAGCTCGCCGCCCTCACTCAGGGTGAGCCTGGCCAGCCGGCCCGTTGCGCGTACGTAGTGGCGGTGCTCGGTCAACGGGCGGTCGGCGCCCGGAGAGCTCACCTCGAGGACGTACTCGCCCTCGCCCATGGCATCGGTCTCGTCCAGCGTCTGCGAGAGGGAGCGGCTGAGCTCCGCGCAGGTGTCGAGCTCCACGCCCTCCTCGGAGTCCACGATGACCCGCAGCACCCGGCGGCGGCCCGCCTGGGACACCTCGATCTCCTCGAGGTCCAGCTCCTTGGCGCTGACGAGCGGCTCCAGCAGTTCGCGCAGCCTGTCGCTCTGGGTGGTGCTCATCCGGGTGACTCCTCGGCCGCGTGTGCTGTTGTGGGGATCGTCGCGTGTCAGGTCAAAGGGTATCCGGTCCGCAGGGGTGTTGCCGTCCCCCTCCCGTCCGGCCGCGGGTACGCTCACGTCCGGTGATCACTTCAGGTCAGAAACTGTCAAAAACCAGGCTGAAGGAGACAAGTGCACCGCACGGGGACGACGCGCAGGAGTGCGCTCACCGCTACGGGAGCCCTGGCCCTGGGTGCGGTGCTGACAGGCTGCGGGGACGGCGCGGAGTCGCCGAGCGCCTCCGGGGGCACGGACGCGAGGGCCGCTTCGCTCCGGGCGAGCGCGGCGCTGCGTGCGTCGGCGGCCCGTGACAGCGCCTCGCTGCTCTCCCGCTACGAACAGCTCGCGGCCGCCCATCCGGTGACGGAGCCCGGGCTCGCGCCGACGGCAGCCGCGGCACGGCAGCACCTCGCGGCCCTGGGCGGGCCGCCGAAGGCCGCGAGCGGCTCCCCCGCCCCCGCCCCGCCGGCGGTCGCCACCGACGCGCGTGCGGCCCTGAGGGAGCTGGCGGGCGAGGAGCGCAGGGTGGCCGACAGCCGCGCCGCGGCCCTGCTGACCGCCGAACCGGAACTGGCCAGGCTGCTGGCCTCGCTCGCCGCCGCCGGAGCGGCCCACGCGTATCTGCTGACCGAACTGGCCAAGGAGACCCCGGCATGAGCGGCATGAGCGGCATGGCGCAGGAAGACGCCGGGGCTGACGACACCGAGGACACGCTGCGTGCCGCACAGGCCGCACTCGCCGCCGAGCACGCCGCCGTGTACGGATACGGGGCGCTGGGCGGCCGGCTGGAGGGCGGCCGCCGCAACGACGCCACAGCGGCCTACGACGCCCACCGGGCCCGGCGGGACGCGCTCACCCGCACCGTGCGCGACCTGGGCGGTACGCCCGTGGTCGCGCACGCGGCGTACACGCTTCCGTTCACGGTGCGGGACCCCGCGACCGCGATGCGGCTCGCCGCCGTGCTGGAGGACCGTGTCGCGGCCGTGTACTCCGATCTCGTACGGGCTGCCCGGGGGCCGCTGCGGCGGGACGCGGCGGGTGCGCTCCGGGAGGCCGCGGTGCGTGCGGTGCGCTGGCGCGGCACCGGCGTAGCCTTTCCGGGGCTCACCGAGAAGGCCGCCCCGCCGGAGAACACGGCGGAGGCAGGGGCGACGGGTGTCACGCACCGATCGACCGAGCGCAACTGACCACGCTCCGAAAGGGAACAAGGCACGTATGGGTTTCGAACCGCCGCAGCGTCTGGTGCGAGCGCTCGGCGAGACGTACGGGGACGCGGCCGCCGCCGAGTGGCTCGGGCGGCTCCCCTCACTCACCGAGGACGCGCTGTCCGCGCACTCGGTCTCCCTGGACCGGGTCTGCGCCCCCGGCGGGCGGAGCGGTCTCGTCCTCCTGGTGCACCGGGGCGACGGCACGCCCGCCGTGCTGAAGATCGCGCCTCCCGGGGCCGCTCCCGCGCTGGAGAGGGCCGCGCTGGCGCACTGGAAGGGCTGGGGGGCCGTCGAGCTCCTGGCCGCTGCCGACAAGGACGGCCCCGAGGACACCCTCCTCCTGGAGCGGCTGCACCACGAGGTGTCCCTGCGCTCCCTGCCCGAGGCGAAGGCGCTCCTGGAGGCCGCGGGCACGGTGCGCCGGCTGTGGGTCGAGCCGCCGGCCGGCCACGCCTTCGAGACCGTCGAGGAGCGCACCGCCCGGCAGGTGGGGCCCGTGCGGGCCGCCGCCGCACAGGACGCCGCGCTCGAACCGCTGGTCTCGGCGGCCCTCGCGGCCCGCGAGGAGCTGGTCCAGGACTCCCCAGAGGCCTTCCTGCTGCACGGCAACTTCCGGCAGAGCAAGGTCCTGGCCGGGGAGCGTGCCCCCTGGCTGGCGGTCGGGCCCGAGCCGCTGACCGGGGAGCGCGCGTACGACCTGGCGCGGCTGGTACGTGACCGGGTGGAGGACCTGATCGCCTCGCCGGG
This sequence comes from Streptomyces sp. NPDC079167, assembly GCF_040686735.1. Taxonomy (NCBI): domain Bacteria; kingdom Bacillati; phylum Actinomycetota; class Actinomycetes; order Kitasatosporales; family Streptomycetaceae; genus Streptomyces; species Streptomyces sp. NPDC079167. The sequence goes on from NZ_JBFBLO010000013.1 coordinate 60,127, forward strand.
CGGTGCCGTGACGGCCCGCCGCAGGGTCAAGAAGCTCGCCGAATCGCTGGAGGTCGACCAGGCGCGGCTGCGCGGCTGGACGCTGTTCCGCGCCGTCGAGTCCGGCACGCGGGCGCTGGCGGCGGGACGCACGCAGGACGGCGAGATGTCACTGGAGTTCGCGGCCTGGCTGTAGCCGGCCCGCACGTCGAAGAGGGCCCCACGCGGGTGCGTGGGGCCCTCTCGGATGTGTGCCGGATCAGCCCTGGTCGGTCAGGCGGGCGATCGCCTCGTCGACGGTGAGCTCCTCGCGCTCGCCCGTGCGACGGTCCTTCAGTTCCAGGACGCCCTCGGCCGAACGGCGGCCGGCGACGAGGATCTTCGGGACGCCGATGAGCTCGGAGTCGGTGAACTTCACGCCCGGCGAGACACCGGGACGGTCGTCGACCAGGACGCGCAGACCGGCGGCGCTGAGCTTCTCGGAGACGTCGAGGGCGAGTTCGGTCTGGAGCGCCTTGCCGGCGGCGACGACGTGCACGTCGGCCGGGGCGATCTCGCGGGGCCAGCACAGCCCCTTCTCGTCGGCGGTCTGCTCGGCCAGGGCGGCCACCGCGCGGGAGACGCCGATGCCGTACGAGCCCATCGTGACCCGGACCGGCTTGCCCTGCTGGCCGAGGACGTCGAGGGAGAAGATGTCGGCGTACTTGCGGCCGAGCTGGAAGATGTGGCCGATCTCGATGGCACGGTCCACCTGGAGGCCGGCGCCGCAGTTGGGGCAGGGGTCGCCCGCCTCGACGACGACGACGTCGAGGTGTTCGTCGATCTCGAAGTCGCGGCCCGCGACGACGTTCCTCGCGTGCTTGCCCTCCTTGTTGGCACCCGTGATCCAGGCGGTGCCGGCGGCGACGCGGGGGTCGGCGATGTAGCGGACCTTCTCCAGGCCCTGCGGACCGACGTAGCCGCGCACCAGGTCGGGGCGGCCCACGAAGTCCTCGGCGGTGACGAGCTCGACGACGGCGGGGGCGAGGTGCTCACCGAGCTTGCCGAGGTCGACCTCGCGGTCGCCGGGCACACCCACGGCCACGATCTCGCCGTCGACCTTGACCAGGAGGTTCTTCAGGGTGGCGGAGGCCTCGACGCCGAGGTGGGCGGCGAGGGTCTCGATGGTCGGGGTGTCGGGGGTGTCCAGCTCCTCGACCGGGCCGGTCGCCGAGGCGTCGGCGGCGGTGGCCCTGAAGGTCACGGCCTCGGTGTTGGCGGCGTAGTCGCAGTTCGGGCAGTCGACGAAGGTGTCCTCGCCGGCGGGCGCGGGGGCGAGGAACTCCTCGGAGGCGGAGCCGCCCATGGCACCGGAGACGGCGGAGACGATGCGGTGGTCGAGGCCGAGGCGCTCGAAGATCCGGATGTAGGCGGCGCGGTGCAGCTGGTACGCCTCGGCCAGGCCCTCGTCGGTGGTGTCGAAGGAGTACGAGTCCTTCATCTGGAACTCGCGGCCGCGCAGCACACCGGCGCGGGGGCGGGCCTCGTCGCGGTACTTGGTCTGGATCTGGTACAGGATCACGGGCAGGTCCTTGTAGGACGAGCACATGTCCTTGACGACCTGGGTGAAGATCTCCTCGTGGGTCGGGCCGAGGAGGTAGTCGGCGCCCTTGCGGTCCTTGAGCCGGAACAGCAGGTCGCCGTACTCGTCGTACCGGCCGCTCGCCTCGTACGCCTCCTTGGGGAGCAGCGCCGGGAGCAGGACCTCCTGGCCGCCGATGGCGTCCATCTCCTCGCGGACGACGCGGGTGATGTTCTCCAGGACCTTCTTGCCGAGCGGCAGCCAGGACCAGATGCCGGCCGCGGTGCGGCGTACGTAACCGGCGCGGACGAGGAGCTTGTGGTTGAGCGTCTCGGCATCCGCCGGGTCGTCGCGCAGTGTCTTGATCATCAATCGGGACATGCGCTGGACCTGGGCCATGATGAACTCCTGCTCGGAAGGGTGGTGAGCCCGAGGTTAGCCGGGGGGCCCGCGCGGGCGGAAATCGATTCCTCAGACCGGCCGGCGCAGCGGAAGGGGCGCGCCCATCACGGCGTACGGCTTGGGCGCGCTGGGGAAGAGCACCTGCCGGGCCAGGTCCTGGTAGCCCAGGGCGCGGTAGAGACCGCGGGCGGGGCTTTCGGTGTCGATCGCGGAGAGGATGGAACGGGGCAGGCCGACGGCGTCCGTGATGGTGGTGATCAGGCTCCGGCCGATGCCGCGCTGCTGGAACTCCGGGTGGACGTGGAGCTCGGTGATCACGAAGGAGTCGTCGAGCCAGCGCTCGGAGCCGGTGGCGCGCAGATACGGTTCGACGACGGTGGACCACCAGTGCGTCCGGTCGTTCGGTAGTCCGTAGACGAATCCGGCGAGCCGTCCGTCGGCGGTGGTGGCGCCGAGAGCACGTGCCTGCGGATGGTCGAGGTGCCGCAGCACGATATGGCGGCGTACGTCGATCTCGTCCTGGGTGAGGCCGAAGGCGAGGGCCTGTACGGCGAGGGCCTCGTCGACGCGGTCGGTGAGGTCGAGCGGTCCGACCACGATGCCGGGGGTCCCGGAGCCCCGTGGGGGCGTGGGGGTTGCTGCTGCCATGCGCGAACCCTACTGGCCGTACCGTCCGGTCAGAACAGCACGCTCATGAAGGCGCCCGTCTCGCGGAAGCCGACACGGCTGTAGGCCCTGCGCGCGGCGGTGTTGAAGTCGTTCACGTACAGGCTGACGACGGGGGCCACATCGCTGAGCGCGTAGCGCAGGACGGCCGCCATGCCCGTCTCGGAGAGTCCCCGGCCGCGGGCCTCGGGGGCGACCCAGACTCCCTGGATCTGGCAGGCGCGGGGAGTGGCCGCGCCGATCTCGGCCTTGAAGAGGACCTTGCCGTCCTCTATGCGTGCGAAGGACCTGCGGGTGGTGATCAGTTCGGCGACCCGGGCCTGGTAGAGGAGCCCTCCGTCGCCGGCCAGCGGGGAGACGCCGACCTCCTCGGTGAACATGGCCACGCAGGCGGGCATGAGGACGTCCATCTCCTCCTTGCGGACCCTGCGCACGAGCGGGTCGGCCGTCACCTCGGCCGAGGGGCGGTCGGTCACCATGAGCGGCTGGTTGGACCGGACCTCACGGGCGGGACCCCAACTCGGCTCGAGGAGACGCCACAGCTGGGCCGTGGGGCCGGCCGGACCGACGATCGAGGAGCAGCGGCGGCCGGCCCGCCGGGCACGGTCGGCGAAGGCCCTGACGGCCTCGGGGGTGGCGCAGATGGGCACGAGGTTGGCCCCGGAGTAGCAGAGCGAGCGGAGCCGGCCGTCGGCGTACCAGCCCCACATCTCGCCGCCGAGCCGCCATGGATCGAGCCCGGCGACCTGGACGCGGGAAGTCACGAAGGCGTTCTCGACGGGGGCGCTCTCAAGGATGGCGAGTGCGGCGGGGAGCTCGCCGGGGTCGAGGACCCGGGTAGTGGTCTGCGTCAACACTGGGGCCTCACCAAACGGTCTACTGATGTCCGCACTGTACCCAACAAGGCTGTGGGGTGCGCCCCGGGCAGGGAAGGCCGGTGGGCGGGGAAACGCGGCTGTGCCCCGCAGGACGGGGCCTGCGGGGCACAGCGTGGCGGTGGGTCAGCCGGCGATGGAGACCTGGGGTTCGCCCGAGGCGATGCCGTCCTTCTCCATCTGCTCCGCGATCTTCATGGCCTCCTCGATGAGGGTCTCCACGATCTTCGACTCGGGGACGGTCTTGATGACCTCGCCCTTCACGAAGATCTGGCCCTTGCCGTTGCCGGAGGCCACACCCAGGTCGGCCTCACGGGCCTCACCCGGGCCGTTCACGACGCAGCCCATGACCGCGACCCGCAGCGGGACCTCCATGCCCTCCAGGCCCGCGCTGACCTGGTCGGCGAGCTTGTACACGTCCACCTGCGCGCGCCCGCACGACGGGCACGACACGATCTCCAGCCGGCGCTGCTTCAGGTTCAGCGCCTCGAGGATCTGCAGTCCGACCTTGACCTCCTCGGCCGGCGGCGCCGACAGCGAGACCCGGATCGTGTCCCCGATGCCCTCGGAGAGCAGCGCCCCGAACGCCACCGCGGACTTGATCGTCCCCTGGAACGCCGGACCCGCCTCCGTCACACCCAGGTGCAGCGGGTAGTCGGACTGCGCGGCGAGCTGGCGGTAGGCGTTCACCATCACGACCGGGTCGTTGTGCTTCACCGAGATCTTGATGTCACGGAAGCCGTGCTCCTCGAAGAGCGAGGCCTCCCACAGCGCCGACTCCACCAGAGCCTCCGGTGTCGCCTTGCCGTACTTCTTCAGCAGCCGCGCGTCCAGCGAGCCCGCGTTCACACCGATACGGATCGGGGTGCCCGCGTCCCCCGCCGCCTTCGCGATCTCCTTGACCTTGTCGTCGAACTGCTTGATGTTGCCGGGGTTCACCCGGACCGCCGCGCAGCCCGCGTCGATCGCGGCGAACACGTACTTCGGCTGGAAGTGGATGTCCGCGATCACCGGGATCTGCGACTTCTTCGCGATCGTCGCCAGCGCGTCCGCGTCGTCCTGTGTGGGACACGCCACCCGCACGATCTGACAGCCCGAAGCCGTGAGCTCCGCGATCTGCTGCAGCGTCGCACCGATGTCCGACGTACGCGTCGTCGTCATCGACTGCACCGACACGGGTGCGTCCCCGCCGACCGCCACCGTCCCGACCTGGATCTGGCGGCTGACCCGCCGGTCGGCGAGCTTGGTCGGAACGTCCGGCATTCCGAGAGAAATCGCAGTCATGCGCTGAGCATCCCCAAGGTGTGGATCGGTGTGGATCGAGGTCCCGAGAACGGCGGGCTCCAGGCTTCGAGGTTACGTCACCGGAGGAGAACGGAGCGCACCTGTGCCGTCGAACCGCTCGATGGTGGGCGGCCGGACACCACCTGTGTGACCGGCCGCCATCCATGAGGCGGGTGTGGCGTCAGGTGATCTTCACCGGGTTCACGATGTCCGCGACCAGCACGAGCAGCGTGAAGCAGATGAAGATCCCCGCGACCACATAGGCGACCGGCATGAGCTTCGCCACGTCGAACGGCCCGGGGTCGGGCCGCTTGAAGACCTTGGCCACATTCCGGCGCAGGGCCTCCCAGAGGGCGCCCGCGATGTGTCCGCCGTCCAGCGGGAGCAGGGGCAGCATGTTGAAGAGGAAGAGCGAGAGGTTGAAGCCGGCCAGCAGGAACAGCATCATCGCGATCTGGTTCTGGGCCGGGACGTCGAGGTTCATCACCTCGCCGCCGATCCGGGCCGCGCCGACCACGCCGACCGGAGAGTCGTCCGCGCGCTCGCCGTCGCTGAACGCCGCGTTCCACAGGTCGGGGATCTTGGAGGGCAGGGCGATGATCGAATCGACGCCGTTCTCGATCATGTCGCCCATGCGGACGACCGAGTCGCCGAAGGAGAGCGGCAGGATCTCGGTCCTGGCGGCGAAGCCGAGGTAACCGGCGTCGACGAACTTGCCGGGTACGACCTCGCCGTCGCCGTCCTTCTGGGCGACGGCGTTCTTCTTCAGCACGGCGTGCAGGGTCTGTTCCCGGCCGTCCCGCTGCACGGTGACGGTGGCGGGGCCGATGGTCCTGCGGATCTCGTCCGAGAGGGTGGCCCAGTCGTCGATCCTCTTCCCGTTGAAGGCGACGATCTTGTCGCCCTCCAGCAGGCCGGCGGCCTTGGCCGGTGAGACCGGGTCGGACGCCTTGCACGTGTCGCGCTTCTCGCTCTGCGCGATCGTGCACTTCTGGACGCCGGCGACCTCGGTGGTCTGGGTCTGGAAGCCGAAGGTCATGGCCACGCCCATGAAGATCGCGACGGCCAGGACCAGGTTCATGAAGGGGCCGGCGAACATCACGATCACGCGCTTCCACGGCTTGCGCGTGTAGAAGAGGCGCGTCTCGTCGCCCGGTTCGAGCTCCTCGAAGGCGGCGGACCTGGCGTCCTCGATCATGCCGCGCCACGGTGAGGTGGAGCGCGCCTCGATCCGGCCGTCGGGCCCCGGGGGGAACATGCCGATCATGCGGATGTAGCCGCCCGCGGGGATGGCCTTGATGCCGTACTCCGTGTCGCCCTTCTTGCGCGACCAGATGGTCGGCCCGAAGCCGACCATGTACTGCGGCACCCTGATGCCGAAGAGCTTGGCCGTCGACAGGTGGCCCAGTTCGTGCCAGGCGATGGAGAACAGCAGACCCACGGCGAAGATGGCGATTCCGAGAATCGTCATCAGGATCGTCGTCATGCTCATGCGTGCGCCTCCGCTGTCGCTTCCGCCGAGAGTTCGCGGGCCCTGGACCGGGCCCAGGTCTCCGCTTCGAGGACGTCCGCGACCGTCAGTGAAGTTCCCGTGGCGGGGGCGCCGTGTTCGGCCACCACCGCTGTGACCGTATCCATGATGCCGTTGAAGGGCAGCCGTCCCGCCAGGAACGCCTCCACGCACTCCTCGTTGGCGGCGTTGAAGACCGCGGGCGCGGTGCCGCCCAGGGTGCCCACGTGCCGGGCGAGCCCGACGGACGGGAACGCCTCCGTGTCGAGCGGGAAGAACTCCCAGCTGGAGGCCTTCGTCCAGTCGAAGGCGGGGGCCGCGTCCGGGACCCGCTCGGGCCAGCCGAGACCGATGGCGATGGGGCCCCGCATGTCGGGCGGGGTCGCCTGCGCGAGGGTGGAGCCGTCGGTGAACTCCACCATCGAGTGAACGTACGACTGGGGGTGGACCACGACCTCGATCCGGTCGAACGGGATGTCGTAGAGGAGGTGCGCCTCGATGACCTCCAGGCCCTTGTTGACCAGGGTCGCGGAGTTGACCGTGATGACCGGGCCCATGGCCCAGGTCGGGTGCGCCAGGGCCTGCTCCCGCGTGACATCGGCCAGCTCGGCGCGCGTACGCCCGCGGAACGGGCCGCCGGACGCGGTCACCACGAGCTTGCGGACGTCGGCCCGCTTCCCCGCCGCGAGGGCCTGGAAGAGCGCGGCGTGCTCGGAGTCGACCGGGATGATCTGGCCGGGCGCCGCCAGGGCCTTCACCAGCGGGCCGCCGACGATCAGCGACTCCTTGTTCGCCAGGGCGAGCGTGCGGCCCGCCTTCAGCGCGGCGAGCGTGGGGGCGAGCCCGATCGAGCCGGTGATCCCGTTCAGCACGGTGTGGCAGGCGCTCGCCGCGAGTTCCGTGGCGGCGTCCGGGCCGGCCAGGATCTCCGGGAGCGGCTCCCCCGCCCCGTAGACCTCGCCCAGGGCCTCGCGGAGCGCGGGCACCTTGTCCCCGTCGGCCACCGCGACCGTACGTACGCGAAGCTGCCGCGCCTGCTCGGCGAGGAGTCGGACCCTGCCGCCGGCCGCGGAGAGCGCGGTGACGCGGAACCGGGCGGGGTTGCGCAGGACCAGGTCGATGGCCTGGGTACCGATGGACCCGGTGGAGCCGAGGATCACCAGATCCCGGCGGCCTTCCGCCGCGTCGAAGACGAGATGCGGATCGGCGAGGGGTGCGGGGCTGTCGCTCATGGCCCCCATTGTTGCCGCATCCGCTGTGCGCCGTGACAGCGCGCCCCCGTCGGCGCGGGCCTCAGGCCCGCGCGGCACGGAATTTCCTCCACTGGGCGGCGATGACGGCCTCCGGGACCCCGCCGATGTCCTGGGTGCCGAGGATCTCGCCGCGGAAGGCGAGCGTCGTGGAGCCGGATCGCAGGACGGTGAGGTACTCGTACAACTTCAGCTTCCCCTTCACGTCGAGGACGGTGAAGCGGTAGGCCTTCGCCTCGTCGGCCTCGTCCGCGAAGGCGGGCAGCGCGGCGGGCTCGACCTTCTCGTACGTCGCGCGCGCGACCGCCCGCTCCTCGGTGAGGCCCCCGGCGCACTCCCGGCCGGCCCTGTCCAGCGACTCCATGACCTTCGCGGCCTCGCCGTCGGCGTACGAGCGCAGGGTCACGTCGACGGTGACCCCGAGCATCTCCTCGGGCTTGTCGGCCTTGCGCTGCACCTGGGCGACGGGGTCGTGGTCGCTGACGTCACCGGCGAGGCTGACGAGCGGCTGGCAGACGGCGGGGTCGGCGGTGTAGGCGTCGCCGAGCGGCCCGTCCAGCGTGTACTCGGACGCGGTGAGCCCGCCGGCCCGCTCCCCGTCCGTGAACGCGGCGGCGGTGAGCTGCTCCTCGGTGAGCCCTTCGGCCGTCGCCGCCGTGCGCGAGGGGACAGGGCTCCTCGCAGCGCCGCCCTTGCCGTCGCCGTCGTCCCCGCCACCGCATCCGGTGAGCCCCACGAGGGCCACCACCGCGCATGCCGCCGCCACGCCGCCCCGTCGGCCACCCGCCCCGTACACCCCTGACATCCCCGCCCCTGCCTTCTGTTGACGCGCCGGGGATCCTCACCCCGGTCACGGCCGAGGCTCGATTGTGCGGCATCCGGAGGTCAGAGGTGCGTGTCGATGCCGAACTTCTCCCCCAGCCGCCGCATGTCCGCCACATCGCGCTCGGCCGGTTCGTAGCCCTGGTGGAACAGCGCCTGCTGCTCGGCCGAGATGCAGCGGACGGTGGTCGTCCCGATGGTGCCCGTGACGAAGCAGGCGGCCGGGTAGTGGAAGGGCTCCGCCGGGTCGAGCGAGGACTGGACCGCGGACCCGTCGGCGGCGAACTCCAGCGGGTGCAGGTCGATCTCGGGGCCTGACGGATGGCTGAGCACGAAACGGGCGGGGCGCCAGTCCAGCGTCTCGGTGTATCCGGCGGACTCCAGGGCGGCAACGACGGCGGTCTCCTGCTCACGGCGGTGCAGGAGGTCGAGATCCCGGTGCTCGCGGGTCTCCTCGCCGAGCAGGGCGTCGATGCCCCAGCCTCCGGCGATCACCACGTCGGCACCGGCTTCGCGCAGCAGGGCGAGGACGGACAGGACATCGTTCCGGGACATCATGCGGCGACCGTAGTGCGTCCTGCCGCCGGGCGCACGGACTTTTACGGCTGCGCGGTCCTCGCCCTACGGCAGCGCGGTCCTCGCCACGAAGCCGGCGAACTCCTCGTGGAAGCGGGGGAACGTCTTCCGTACGCAGCCGGGGTCGTCGTAGCTGATCCCGGGGGTGCGCAGCCCGGCGACGGCGAACGACATCACGATGCGGTGGTCGCCGTGGGTGACGATCTCGGTGGGGCGGGGGATGCCGGGGTGGATCTCGATCCAGTCGGGTCCGGTGTGGACGGTGATGCCCATGTTGCGCAGGTTCTCGGCACACGCCTCCAGGCGGTCGCACTCCTTCACGCGGGTGTTGGCGACGTCCTCGATCCGTACGGGCGAGCCGGCGAACGGCGCGATCGCGGCGAGGGTCGGCATGGTGTCCGAGATGTCGCGCATGTTGACCGTCAGACCGGAGAGCCGGCCGGAGGACCGTACGGTCGTGGCCCCGGCGGTCGTGGTGACCTCGGCCCCCATGCGGCGCAGCACGTCGGTGAAGCGCAGGTCGCCCTGGAGCGCGCCGGTTCCGAGGCCGGGGACGGTGACCTCACGGCCGGTGAGGGCCGCCGCGGCGAAGAAGTACGAGGCGGTGGACGCGTCGGGCTCGACGGCGTAGGTGGTGGCGCGGTAGCCGCCGGGAGACACGGTGAAGGTGTTCCCGTCCCGGACGACCTCGGCACCGAAGTCGCGCATCATCGCGAGGGTGATCTCGATGTACGGCGCCGAGACGAGCTCCGTGACCTCGATCCGCAGCCCCTCGGCGGTGAGCGGGCCGAGCATGAGCAGGGCGGTGAGGTACTGGGACGACTCCCCCGCGTCCAGGGTCAGTTCGCCGCCCTTGACGCCGGATGCCTCGATGGTGAGCGGGTGGTGGCCCTCCGCTCCTCCGTGGCGCAGGTCGACGCCGAGGGCCCGGAGGGCCTGGGTGAGGGGCGCGAGGGGGCGGCGGCGCATCTGCGCGGAGGCGTCGAAGCGGTACGTGCCGGTGGCCGCGGCGGCGGCCAGCGTCGGCAGGAACCGCGCGGTGGTGGCCCCGTCGCGGCAGTGGACCTCGGCGTCCGTCACCGCGGGTCCCGAGGGGCGGCCCTCGATGTGCCATCGGTCCGCCTCGCGGACGACCCCGTATCCGAGGCGGGTCAGTCCCTCGGTGAACCCCTCGGTGTCGTCCGAGTGCAGGGGGCGCAGGAGGGTGGTGGTGCCGTCCGCGGCGGCGGCCAGGAACAGGGCGCGGGCGGTGACGGACTTGGAACCGGGGATGTCGATGACGGTCACGGGCGGCCATTTTGCCGTGCGGCGGGCGTGCCCGCGGGGCGCGTCCAGGCAGTGGACGCGCCCCGCGGGTGTGCCGGGTTCAGCGGACGGTGCGGTGGACGTCCTCCCCGGTGGCCGGGCCGGGGGTGGCGTCGGCGATCCAGGGGCCGTCGCCGCTGGGGTCGATGACCCCCTCCTCCAGCCAGGTGTAGGTCCCGGAGAGGACCCCGTCGACGACACGCCTGTCGATGTCGTCGGTGTTGGACCACAGCCGGTTGAAGAGCTCCTCCACCCGGATGCGGGCCTGCCGGCAGAACACGTCGGCGAGCTGGTACGCCTCGCGGCCGTGGTCGTCGTCGGCCCGCAGGTGCTCCGCGCGGACACAGGCGGCGCTCATCGCGAAGAGCTCGGCCCCGATGTCGACGATCCTGCCGAGGAAACCCTGCTTGGTCTCCATGCGGCCCTGCCAGCGGGACATCGCGTAGAAGGTGGACCGGGCCAGCTTGCGGGACGCGCGCTCGACGTACCGCAGGTGCGCGGAGAGGTCGGGGTGGCCCGGGACGCGGAACTCCCCGTAGGCGTTGGGCAGCTGGCCGGGTCCGCTGACCAGCTTGGGGAGCCAGCGTGCGTAGAACCCGGCGGCGTTGGCGCCTGCCTTCGCCTTGTCGGAGAGCGGCTTGTCGGGGTCGATGATGTCGCCGGCGACCTTGAGGTGGGCGTCGACGGCCTCCCGGGCGATCAGCAGGTGCATGATCTCCGTGGATCCCTCGAAGATCCGGTTGATCCGCATGTCGCGGAGCATCTGCTCGGCGGGCACGGCGCGTTCGCCGCGGGCCGCGAGCGAGGCCGCGGTCTCGAAGCCGCGTCCGCCGCGGATCTGGACGAGCTCGTCGGAGATCAGCCAGCCCATCTCGGAGCCGTACAGCTTGGCCAGCGCGGCCTCGATGCGGATGTCGTTGCGGCTCTCGTCGGCCATCTGCGAGGAGAGGTCCACGACCGCTTCGAGGGCGAAGGTGGTGGCGGCGATGAAGGAGATCTTCGCGCCGACCGCCTCGTGCCGGGCGACGGGCCTGCCCCACTGCTCGCGGGCCGCCGACCACTCACGGGCGATCTTCAGGGACCACTTGCCGACGCCGACGCACATGGCGGGCAGCGAGAGGCGGCCGGTGTTGAGGGTGGTGAGGGCGATCTTGAGCCCCGCGCCCTCGGGGCCGATCCGGTTCGCTGCGGGGACCCGGACCTGGTGGAAGCGGGTGACGCCGTTCTCGATGCCGCGCAGTCCCATGAAGGCGTTGCGGTGCTCCACGGTGATGCCCGGCGAGCCGGCCTCGACGACGAAGGCGGTGATGCCGCCCTTGTGGCCCTCGGACCCGGGGACCCGGGCCATGACGACGAGCAGGTCGGCGACGACTCCGTTGGTCGTCCAGAGCTTCACACCGTCCAGGACGTAGTCGTCGCCGTCCGGGACGGCCGCGGTCGCGAGCCGTGCCGGGTCGGAGCCGACGTCGGGTTCGGTGAGGAGGAAGGCGGAGATGTCCGTCCGCGCGAGGCGGGGCAGGAAGGTGTCCTTCTGCTCCTGCGTGCCGAACATCTTCAGCGGCTGCGGTACCCCGATCGACTGGTGGGCGGAGAGCAGCGCACCGATCGAGGGGCTCGCCGAACCGGCCAGCGCGAGCGCCTTGTTGTAGTAGACCTGGGTCAGCCCGAGACCGCCGTACTTGGTCTCGATCTTCATGCCGAGGGCGCCGAGCTCCTTGAGGCCGTTGATGACCTCGTCGGGGATCCTGGCCTCGCGCTCGATGAGGGCGCCGTCGACGTGGGCCTCGCAGAACTCGCGCAGCCGGGCGAGGAAGGCCTCGCCGCGCCGCACGTCGTCCGGGGCCGGCAGGGGGTGGGGATGGATCAGGTCCAGCCGGAAGCGTCCGAGGAAGAGTTCCTTGGCGAAGCTCGGCTTGCGCCAGTCCTGTTCACGGGCGGCCTCTGCCACCTGCCGCGCTTCGCGCTCGGTGACTTTGGGGGCCTGGGGGATGTCGGATGGGGCGGACATGAGGAGCTCACCTCGCCGCGAGTCGGGATATGGGTCGGGCCGTACGCGTTCCGATCGGTGTCACTTGTCCGTATCTACCCGATCTGCGTCGGCCCCACCACCCTGCGCGGGGCTCCCGGCGGCGTACGTGACCGGCTTCGGCCGGCCGGCGGGGGACGGTTCACGGTGCCGCTCCCCGGCGCGGGTGGGGCGCGTCCGGCTCACATGCGGCGCTCCGGGCCGGGCTGCGGCGGCTCCGCCGGTCGGGCGACCCCGGGCGGCCGGTGCCGAGCCGATCCTCTGCGGACACGGCCCGAGGGCTCTCGCTACGCGCGCAGGCCCTGGCCGGCCGTCCGGCCCGTGTAGCGGTCCAGATCCCTGACGCACCCCTGGACGGCCTCCCACGGCCGGCCGAGCGCCGTCCCGGCCCCTGCCGCCAAGGACAGCTCCGTCGCGTTCGGGGTCGACGCCGACTGCCCGATCCGTACGGCACAGCTCACCGAGGAGTACGGGGCGGGAGTCCCCTCCGGAGCGCTCACCGTCACTGTGAGCGCGCAGCTTCGCAGATGGGCCCGCTCAGCGTCGACGAGCTCCCGCATGCGCGCCGCCAACGGCGCGGCGATCTCGTCCAGCGAACCGCCCGGCAGAGGTACGGCACGGTCCAGGACCTCGGCGCCGATGCCCCGCAGGGCCGTCACCGTCAGCCGCAGGGCGCGAGCGCCGAAAAGCTGCCTGTGGTGCAGTGCGTACACCCCCACCAGCGCGGTGCGCACCGCGTTCTCCAGCGGATCCTCGTGCGTGGCGGGCGCCGCCCACGTCCACCGCCGCGGTGCGATCCGGCGCGGAGCCCGCCCCTGGGTCAGGGCATGGAGCCCGTCCTCCACGGAGTCCCCGAGGAACCACCGCCCGCCGTGGTCGACGCACAGCAGGCGTCCCGACTCGGTCACCGCGATCAGTCCGCCCGCGTCGGTGCGGCCGAGCGGGAACACGTCCTCCCCGACCGTGTCACCGAGCACCCGTAAGGCGCGGAGGGCGTGTCTCCCCGTGCGGGGGTCGATGACGCAGCCCGTCGCGGCGACCTCGGTGCCCGCCGCGACGGGGCGCAGCGTCAGCCCGAAGAACTCCCGCAGCGCCCCCCGCGCGGCCGGGAAGAGCGCCCAGGCGCGGATGCCGGTGACGGAGGGAACGACGGCCGCGGTCATGAGCGCGGCGGACAGCGCGAGGTCGCCGGCGTCCCGGCCGGGATGCCAGCCCGCGGCGGTCAGGGCGTCTTCGTCCGTGCTCATGACCCGATGACGTCGACGCCGAGTTCGTCGAGCAGCGCGGAGCAGGAACGGCAGACGGGGGCGGGGGTGCCGTGTTCCGGGTCCCCGTGCTCACGGATCTTCTTCGCGATCAGCGCGGAGCCCGCGAAGTGGTCCCGGGCCTCGGCCAGGCTGGTGCTCCCCCGGTCGGCGCGTCGCTGGTCGAGCGCCCACAACTGGTCCGAGACAAGAGCGGACTCGGCGCAGTAGCCGATGAAGGGCTCGCGCCGGTCGACGGGCAGCGCATCGAAGAAGGCCTGCACGGCGGGGTGGAGCTGGGGCGTCTCGTCCCCGGTCAGATTGGTATGGCTGACGATCGCCCCCTGGACGAGCAGGGAAGCTGCCACACCTGGTACCACGTCAGACAAAGTGGTCCTCCGCGTCTTCCTGGTCGCCTGTCATCAGACTGGAAAGGGCCTGGGGGGCGTTGCCGCCGAGGTAATAAGGCCCGGTGTGGTGCAGGTAGAAGAAGCGCCCCGCGTCGTCCAGCAGGACGATGCCGTTCTCGGACGTCTCCCAGCCCACGGGGAAGAGCTGGTGCCCCAGGTTCTGTGCCAGTTCGACGACGAGCTCGGCGTCCCCTTCGTAACCGAACGTGGGATCGGCTCGGAACTTCCTCTCCGGCGCCAAGGGCATGGGGAACTCAAGACCGACGTAGGCCGAGACGAAACGGTATACCTCGCCCCATGGCCGCAGCGGATGTCCCTGGCCGGCGGATCCGCTGACACGTGCCGCGATCAGCCGCTCGGCCTCCGCCTGGTTCTCGGTCTCGTCTTCTCGCCCCGGATACCAGCCGTTGGCCCGCAGCCAGGCGTCGAGCTCTTCCCGGGGGGGTGGTGGTCTCATCCTGTTCCTCGCTTCGGGGCATCGACGGTCCGCAGGTCAGCTGTGCAGACCGACTCCTAGGGCGTCCAGCACGGGACCGCAACTCCGGCAGGGTGGCAGGTACGAGCCGTGCGCGACCTTGTTGCCGTCGTTGTCGAACTGCTCGCCGATCGCCACGGTGTAGATCTTGCTCCCGTGGCCTGGTCGGTCTGCTTGTGGACCTTGGAGCTCTGGCCGATGGCGTCGGGCAGATCCTTGCCGACGTGTTTGCCCAGATGGCTGTGTCCCTTGACCAGTTTCTCCACCACGTCCTCGATGGTGGAGTCGAGAACGGTGGTCAGCGAGTCCTTGCCCTTGGCCCGCCCGTGATGCCCCTTGGCCTTGCTGATCTTGCCGCCGGCGCGGGTGTCCATCGACACCTGGACGCTCGCCAGCCGTCCGCCTGTGCTGGTGTGCGCGTCGTGGTCGATCACCGGGCCCCCGGCGGGGGAGCCGGCACCTCCGCCGCCACCACCCACCGAGTTCAACTGCAGGCCTTCCCTGCCTGCCTGGACGGCCTGGTCGACATCGATGCCGTCCTGCTGGCCGGTGACGTTCGTGGTGGTCTGGATGACCAGATCGGTGACTATGCTCTCCAGGGCGGCCACCGCGGGCTGGGAGAGGACCGCGACGATCTCCTCGACCGCAGCCTCCGCCATCTCCTTCAGGATCTTCTTGAACGCGATCCTCGTCGCCACGATCTTGCCGCCCGCCAGGAGCGCGGTGAGACCTGCGGTGAAGGGGGCCGCCGCCAAGGCGATACCCACCGTCGCGCACAGGTCGGCCAGTTCACCGACGGCGGCTATCTTCCGTGCCACGATGATGTCCGCCACCCGGTCCAGCGCCCCGGCTATGATCCGCGCAGCGCCCGCCAGGTCCTTGTTCTTCTTCTGGGTCTTCTGCCAGTGCTTGTCCAGCGCCGCCAGCGACTCGCTCTGCCCGGTCGACAGCAATCGCTGCACGTGACCGTGCGCGGTGACGGCGTCGTCTTCCGCGTCTTCCGCGAACTCCCGCAGCGCGTCCGCCATGTCGCGGTACGCGTCCTCGTCGACATTCGGCCATCCCACACCCACGACGTCGAGCATCGTGTCGACACCTTCAGGAATGGTGTAACCCATTGCCCGCCCCCGTTCCCGCTCTTCCGTCACGAAGGATCATCACGAAGATCCCACCGGCTGCCCCGTCCGGTCACCCGGCAACAAATCGAACGGCGAGGTCAAGCCTGCCATGAGCGGCGGCGAACGTAACGTCCTTTCCCGTCAAGTCCCCCCGCCCGGCGGCCGGTACGCCCGTGAGGGGTGCGGAAACCGCAGGCCGCCCGGGGCATGGGCGGCCTTCCGGAGGGGCTGCTCAGTCGAAGACGTACGTGGTGCCCAGGACCGCCGCGTGCTCCAGGACGTCCTCCAGAGGGTCGTCGATCTGCCCTGTCTGGATGAGAGCGAAGTGGGGCGCGTTGTGCGCGTCGGTGTGCGTCTCGTCGGCGTGGGCCGCCCCCGTGGACAGCCCCACGGCCATCAGTGCGGCCCCGCACCCGAGGGCGCCTCGCAGCAGGAAGCGCGTCCGGTATGACTTCACTTGTTACCTCGTCTTCTTCTCATCGGATGTGTCCATCCGCTGATAGCCCTAACCGGTGGACGGGCCCGAGGTCACGCAAGATCATCCCTACGGTTCCGCCAGGTCACGGCGCATGGTCACGAGGCCGGCGTGTACTGCACGATGGCGTCCTCGCAGGGACCTTCGGCGAACACCTTCAGCGCCTCCATCTCCGGGTTGTCGGCGGTGAGCTGCCAGCGGAGTTTGGCCGTCACCCACTCGCCGACGTAGCGGCAGTGCGACTCCGGCACCGGCGGGATCCACTCGGCCGGGTCCTGTTCGGCCTTCTGCCGGTTCACGCGGGCCGTCACCACGACCAGCGAGGCCGACGCACCCTGGTCGTTCGCGTACGCCTCACGGCGGGCAGCGCTCCACCCGGAGGCACCGGAAGCCCATGCCTCCGCGAGCGGCACCGTGTGGGTCACGGCCAGGGCGCCTGAATCGGCCACCTCCTGACCGTCGTAGTACGACTGCCACGTTCCGCCGGTCAGCTTGCACCCGGCCCCCACGGTCGGGGCCTTGACCGCCTCGGCGAGCAGCACCTCGTCGCGGGTGTCGCAGCCGTCGGAGGGGAGGGCGCCCGCGTTCCAGTGCTTGAAGTGCGAGCGGGCGTAGCCGGTGCTCTTCTCTTCGACGACCTTCACCAGGCCGACGGCGTCGGCGAGCGTGGTCACGACGGCGGCCCCCGGGGCCGGGGCGGCCTGTGCCGGGGTGGAGGCGAGGACCGGGACGAGGGCGAGGGTGAGCGCGCCGAAGCTGCGCAGAAGGTTCCTGATCACTCCCGCGTTCTACCGGCTCCCCGCCCCCGGCGGAGGCCGATGGGCATCTGTCACCCGCACGGACGTGGACGTTCACCGCAGGAACGATTCCTGGACGCGACCGGCCGGAGCCCCCGCACAGTGGGCTCCGGCCGGTCCGTTCCCCGCCCGGCCTACAGGGCCAGGCCGGTGAGGACGAGGACCCGCTCGTAGGTGTAGTCGTCCATGGCGTAGCGCACACCCTCGCGGCCCACTCCGGACTGCTTGGCACCGCCGTACGGCATCTGGTCGGCGCGGTAGGAGGGCACGTCGCCGATGACCACGCCGCCCACCTCCAGGGCGCGGTGGGCGCGGAAGGCGGTCTGCAGGTCGTGGGTGAAGACGCCGGCCTGAAGCCCGTACTTCGAGTCGTTGACGGCGGCGAAGGCCTCGGCCTCGCCCTCGGTCCTCCGGACGTACAGCACCGGCCCGAAGATCTCCTCGCGGGCGAGCGTCGCGGTGTCCGGAACGTCGGTGAGGACCGTCGGGGCGTACGTGGCGCCGTCGCGCTTGCCGCCGGTCAGCAGCGTGGCGCCGGCGGTGACGGCCTCGTCGACCCAGGACTCGACGCGGAGGGCGGCGTCCTCGCTGACCAGCGGGCCGACGTCGGTGGCCGCGTCGGAGGGATCGCCGGTCACCAGGGCCTCGACGGCCGCGACGATCTTCGGGACGAGCCGGTCGTACACGGAGGCGTCGGCGACGACGCGCTGCACCGAGATGCAGGACTGGCCGCCCTGGTAGTTGGAGAAGGTCGCGATGCGGCTCGCGGCGTGGTCCAGGTCCTCCTCGGAGGACCAGTCGCCGAGCACGACGGCCGCGCCGTTGCCGCCCAGCTCCAGGGTGCAGTGCTTGCGCGGCACCGACTCCATGATCGCGTAGCCGACCGGGCCGGACCCGGTGAAGGAGATCACCGGCAGCCGCTCGTCCTGGACCAGGGCGGGCATCTTGTCGTTGGGCACGGTCAGCACGGACCAGGACCCCGCCGGAAGGTCCGTCTCGGCCAGCAGCTCGCCCAGGATCAGGGACGAGATCGGGGTGGCCGGGGCCGGCTTGAGGATGATCGGCGCGCCGACGGCGATGGCCGGGGCCACCTTGTGGGCGCTGAGGTTGAGCGGGAAGTTGAAGGGCGCGATGCCGAGGACGGGTCCGCGCGGGAAGCGCCGGGTCAGCCCGAGACGGCCGGTCCCGCCGGCGTCCGTGTCCAGCCGCTGGGCGTCTCCGCCGTTGAAGCGGCGCGCCTCCTCGGCGGCGAACCGGAAGACGGAGACGGCGCGGCCGACCTCGCCGCGGGCCCACTTGACGGGCTTTCCGTTCTCGGCGGAGATCAGCTGGGCGATCTCCTCGGTGCGCTCGGTGAGACGGCGTACGACGTGGTCGAGGGCGGCGGCCCGGACGTGCGCCGGGGTCGCGGCGAACTCCTCGCGCACGGCGTACGCGGCGGCGACGGCCTCCTCGACCTGGGCGTCGGTCGGCACGGCGACCGTACCGACGAGACGGCCGTCCCAGGGGTTGGTGACGTCGAAGCTGTCCTCGCCGGTGGCCTGGCGGCCGGCCAGCCAGAAGGCGTGGGTGGAAGTCATGGCGGTACCGGCCCTTCGGGGGTGGTGAACGACGATCGCCGGGCGCCACGAGGGCACCCGTCGGCCCCACCGTAGGGCGGTCAGGCGCGGATGAGGCTTGTCCGTCGTGGAGTGGAGCGGAGGGCCCGTACGCCGGTTTGTCGTAGCCGGACGGCCGGAGGGAGTTACTGGGTCCCCGAGGAGGCGGCCGTCGCCTTGAGGGCCAGCCACAGCTCCATCCGGACGTCCGGGTCGTCGAGCGAGCGGCCCAGGATCTCCTCCACCCGGCGCATCCGGTAGCGCAGGGTGTGGCGGTGGACGCCCAGATCGGCCGCGGCGGCGTCCCACTGGCCGTGCCGGGAGAGCCAGGCGCGAAGGGAGGCGACCAGATCACCCCGGCCCTTCGCGTCGTGTTCCTGCAGCGGCCGGAGCATCCCGTCCGCGAAGGCCCGTACGGCGTCGTCGGCGAGGAGCGGCAGGACGGAGCCGGCCGCGAGTTCCTCGTGCTCGACCATGGTCCTGCCGCGGCGGCGGGCGACCGAGAGCGCCTGCTCGGCCTGCTTGTACGCGGCGGACACGGCGATCGGGCCGGAGGGGGCGGACATGCCGACGACCACGTCGGTGTCGTCGGCGCCCGGTTCCCGGACCGGTGGGTCGCCCGCGGCCCTGGCGTGGGCCGCGCCGGCTTCGACGGCCGCGCCGCCGTCCGCGGCCAGCACCACGAGGCGTTCGCCCTCGGGCACCATCAGGAGGGCCTCGCCGGACCGGGAGGCGGCGGCCTCCAGCGTCTCGGCGAGCAGCTCCGTCCCGGCGGGCGCGGACGACTCCGCGATGAGGACCCGGAAGGGGGCGTCCAGCAGCCCGCCGTACAGATCCCCTGCGACCGCGCGGGCGTGATCCGACTCCCCCGCCAGCAGCATGCGCAGGATCGCGGCACCGAGGCGCTGCTCCGCGCCCTGGAGCGCGCGGGAGCGGGCCGTGGTCAGGGTCAGCAGGGCGACCGCGGAGTGCACCGCGTAGCGCTCGGCCGTGCCGAGTGCCGCCCCCGTGCCGACGGCCAGCGCACCCCGGTTGCGACGGCCGGCGCCCAGGGACTGGAGCTCGACCCGGTCGTCGCTCTCGCTGTCGCCGACGACCGCGCTGGCCGGGGCGGAGCGGTCCCTCAGCCGCTCCACCTCGGGGGTGAGCCGGGCGGCGCGGCGTGCCGCCCAGTCGGGCGCCGCGGCGACGACGGCGCCCGAGGAGTCGTAGAGGGCGGCCCATCCGTCGACGTGCGCGGCGAGGCGGGTGAGCAGCTCCGCGGGGCCGTCCCCGGCGACCGCGGCCCGGGTCAGCTCCCGCTGGGCGTCGAAGCCGGCCGTGACCGACCGGTACTGGTCCGCGGCGATCGCGGCGGACACCGCCTTGCTGATGGCGAGGAACGGTGTGCGCCGGGGGACCTCCAGGAGCGGCAGGCCGGCCTCCTCGGCGGCGTCCACGAGCGCGGGCGGGATCTCGTCGTAGGTGACCCCCACGGCGAAACCGATGCCCGCGATCCCCGCGCCGGCCAGCCGCTGTACGTACCGCCGCATCGTTCCCGGGTCCCGGGCGTCGAGGTTGGTCGCCGTGACGAGGAGCAGCTCGCCGCCGTCCATGTACGGGACCGGGTCGGCGAGCTCACTGGCGTGCGCCCAGCGCACGGGGGTCGCGAGCCGGTCGGCACCGGCCCTGACGGTGAGCTTGAGGGCCGAGTGCTGGACGAGGGAGGCGAGAGTGGGTGGCATGGGACCGCCGGACCTCTGGAGTCGATGGCACCGCCCGGGCGGGCGGCTCGATGGCACCGCTCTGCGCGAACGGCTCGAATGCGCCGTCCCGTACAGACGGACGGGGCCGATTCTGCCAGGGCGGCAGGGTCCCCGTAACCTCGCGGCCCCGCTCAGCCGCCCAGGTCGACCAGGAGCGGCGGCGCGTGCTCGCCGTCCACCGTCGTCAGCGAGAGGACCGCGTGGCCGGCGGGCAGCTCGTACGCCAGCTCGGAGGCGGACCAGCGCTCCCGCTCGACCCGCCGCACGGTCACGGCGTCCCTGGTCACGGCCTTGCCGGTGACGAGCTTGCGCAGTCCGTGCAGGGCGCGGGTGAACGGCTGGTCCGCGAAGACCGCGTGCTGGGCGACCTCGCGGGTCTCCACCCACTCCTTGCCCCAGGCCTCGGAGAAGCGCTTGCCGTCCCAGGTGGTGATCCCGCTGAAGGCCATGCAGCAGCCGACCGCGCCGAGGAGCGCGGTGTGCAGCCCCTCGGGTACGTCGTCGACGGTACGCAGGGTCAGGACCGCTCCGGCGTTGACCGGGCGCAGCCGCCGGATGCCCCGGACGGTCTCCGCGGTGACGGCCTGGGTGGCGTCGTCCAGCACCAGGCAGACGAAGAGCGACCGGTCGGTGCGGGCGGCGGCGATCGCGGTGAACTGCGCGAGGACCAGCCGGGTGAGCAGCCGCGACGCCTCGGCGTGCGCCCGTTCCGGAAGGTCGATCCTGACGCGGAGGGGCAGGTGTTCGAGGGACCGCAGCGAGAAGGGCCTGGCCCCCGCCCCGGTGGCGAAGAACGGCGCGAACGCGGGCCGGTCGAGGAGTGCGATCCGGTCGGCGAGCACAGGCCCGGGGTCCCCCGCTCCCCCCTTCTGCCGGGTGCGGGCCTCCAGCTCGCGCAGCATGGCCTGGTGGCCGCCTGCTCGGAGCGTCTCCCGCAGCGCGTCGATCGCGGCGGCGTCGCCGTCCAGAAGCTCGCGGAGCGCCGGCACCCCGGGGAAGTGCCCGTGGACCGCGCGGTAGGGGCCGAGCAGCTGGGCGAGCACTGTGGCGGCGCGCCTGCTGTCCAGGTGGGTCACGTCGCCGACCAGCCCTTCCGCGAGCACGCTCGCGGCCTCGTCGGGGTCGGTCGTGCCGCCGTAGAGGTCGAAGTCGTGCGCGGAGGCCGGGTCACCGATCCGCACCACGACGTCGAAGGCGTCGTCCGGACCGAGCTCGGCCCCGGCGGCTCCGACGGCGAGCACCGCGGCCCGGCCGGCGAGTGCCTGGAGGGCGAGGGACTCGACGACCGGCCGCACCAGCCGGGCGGACTTGCCCGCTCCGGGCGGCCCGACGGCGAGCAACGAGGTGCCGAGCAGCGCGGGTTCCAGGGCGAGTCCCGATCCTCGCCTGGCGTACGGGTTGCGAGGGTCGTCGGCGCAGCCGCCGAGGCGGACCTGGCCGGTCAGCAGGTCGTGCCGGGCGGTGCGGCGGGGCAGGTCCCGGGCGCCCGAGGGGTGGAGCGCGGCGGCTCCGCCGGTGCGCAGCACGGCCTCGGTGAGCGCGGCGAGACGCTCCGGGTGCCCCCGGCCGACGGTATAGGCGTGGCGCAGGCGGGCGACGTCGACGTCGTTCATACGGCCGGTGCGCACCTCGGCGGTGAGGGCGTCGGCGGCGTCCGTCCGGCCTGCGGCGCGGAGCTCGGGCCACTGCTCGGGGGTGGGGGCGTCCGGGGGTGCGGAGGGGGCCTCGGGGGCCGTCGCGGTGCGCTTCCCGAACCGGTCCGCGAGGAGCCGTCGCCAGTGGCCCAGGCGGGCGAACGGCCAGAGCACCCCGAGCGCGATCACGGTGTAGATCACATTGACGACGGCCTGGCTCTGGTAGATCTCGCCGCCCGCGACCGAGGCGACGAGGATCAGTACCGGCCGGACGAGCGGCACGGCGTCCTTCCACACGAGGAGCTCGGCGAGGGCGCCGCCCGCGGCGGTGGCCAGCCCGAGGAAGGGCTGCCCCCGGCCGGCGACGTGGCGCCGGAAGATCTCGGACCAGTTGCCCAGCCGCGCGCAGCCGTAGACCAGCAGCCCGAAGAGGACGGCCTCGTAGACCGTGAGGGCGTCGGCGCCCTCGATCGTCCGGGGCCCGCCGAACGTCCCCGCGTACCACCAGTCGCCCGGAGTGAACAGCTTCAGCGGGACGAGTCGGTAGGGGATGTACCCGTTGCGCCAGAGCGACCAGAGGAGCAGCCCGCTGAGTACGGAGATGAGCACCCCGACCAGCAGCGAGCGGTCGGACACCCCTTCGGGCTTCTCGGGCGGGCGCGGGGTGTGCCCGTAGCGCCATACGCCGGGTTCCCGGACGGGGCGCGGGGTGCGCAGCCATTCCTCGACACCGGCGTCCGCGGCGGGCGGGCGCCGGGGGTACGGGGCATGGGCGGGGGGCGGTGGCGCCGCGGGTGGTGGCCCAGCCGGCCGGGGCACCCGGTCCGCGCCCGTGCCGCGTGCGTCGTACGTGCCTTCGGTGTCCATGAACCGCTGCCCCCTGACCAGCCAGGTCCCGCCTTCTGCACGGCCAATCTAGTGCCAGGGCACGGGGAGTTCAGCCATGCGGCCGGATGACCCGGCGGAGGCGCCTCCGGTGACGCCGACGGGACATCTGTCCGTCGCGGACAAGGACACGCTCCCACCACTCCCGATCGGAGCATGACCGCTGCCCGCACCCGCCCCTAGCCTGCAGAAACAGAAGCGTCCGAAACACCCCCAGGAGCCCCGCATGTCCGACATCCCGCAGGAGCGCCGCGTCGTCACCGCCATCCCCGGCCCGAAGTCGGCCGAGCTGCAGGCCCGCCGTGTCGCGGCGGTCGCCGCAGGTGTGGGCTCCACGCTGCCGGTCTTCACCGCCCGGGCGGGCGGCGGAATCATCGAGGACGTGGACGGCAACCGGCTGATCGACTTCGGTTCCGGTATCGCCGTGACCTCGGTGGGCGCCTCCGCCGAGGCGGTCGTGCGCCGCGCGTCGGCGCAGCTCGCCGACTTCACCCACACCTGCTTCATGGTCACGCCGTACGAGGGGTACGTCGAGGTCTGCGAGCAGCTCGCCGAGCTGACGCCGGGCGACCACGCCAAGAAGTCGGCGCTCTTCAACTCGGGCGCCGAGGCCGTCGAGAACGCCGTGAAGATCGCCCGCGCGTACACCAGGCGCACCGCGGTCGTCGTCTTCGACCACGGTTACCACGGCCGGACGAACCTCACGATGGCGCTGACGGCGAAGAACATGCCGTACAAGCAGGGCTTCGGCCCGTTCGCCCCCGAGGTGTACCGCGTGCCGGTGGCGTACGGCTACCGCTGGCCGACCGGCGCCGAGAACGCCGGCGCCGAGGCGTCCGCGCAGGCCATCGACGAGATCACCAAGCAGATCGGCGCGGACAACGTCGCCGCGATCATCATCGAGCCGGTCCTCGGTGAGGGCGGCTTCATCGAGCCGGCCAAGGGCTTCCTCCCGGCGATCGCGCGGTTCGCGAAGGAGAACGGCATCGTCTTCGTCGCGGACGAGATCCAGTCGGGCTTCTGCCGCACCGGCCAGTGGTTCGCCTGCGAGGACGAGGGCATCGTGCCCGACCTGATCACCACGGCCAAGGGCATCGCGGGCGGTCTCCCGCTCTCCGCGGTGACCGGCCGCGCCGAGATCATGGACGCCGCCCACGCCGGTGGCCTCGGCGGTACCTACGGCGGCAACCCGGTCGCCTGCGCGGGCGCGCTCGGGGCCATCGAGACGATGCGTGAGCTGGACCTGAACGGGAAGGCCAGGCGCATCGAGGAGGTCATGAAGGGCCGCCTCGCCGAGATGCGGGCGAAGCTCCCGAACGGCGACATCATCGGGGACATCCGCGGCCGTGGCGCCATGATCGCGATCGAGCTGGTGAAGTCCGGCACGAAGGAGCCCGACGCGGCCGCCGCGGGGGCGCTGGCCAAGGCCTGCCACGCGGAGGGCCTGCTGGTCCTGACCTGCGGCACCTACGGCAACGTCCTGCGCTTCCTGCCGCCGCTCGTCATCGGCGAGGACCTGCTGAACGAGGGCCTGGACATCATCGAGCAGGCGTTCGCGACCCTCTGACCCGTACGAAGCACCCGGGCACCGGTGAGAGGCCGACCGGCGCCCGGGTGCAGGCGTGTGAAGAAGGTGTGCGGGGGCGATGGCGGGATACCGTTGCCACTTCCGGTGCCTCCTTCCTCTGACGTACGGTTTCCCCAGATGAGAGAAACACCCCGCCCGCAGGGGACTGCGGGTGATGCCGGACCGGGGCTCCCCCAGCGCCGTACCGGCCGTGCCATCGCGCACACCGCTGGAGCTTCGGGCTCCGGGACTCCTCACCGATCGGATGGCCGCTCGCCCCACACCCCCCGGGGCGCGCGGCAAACCGATCCGACCGGCCACCTCGGAACAATCCCCCCTGTTCCCCGGTGGCCGGTTCTTCTCGTTGCCGCTGCCGGTGCGCTGCTGGCGCTCTTCCTGGTGATCACCTGGCAGGTGCTGGCCGACGGCCCGCTCCTCGGTCCCGACGAGCGCCTCGGGCTGGAGCTGGCCGGGCGGGGCCCGGCACCGCTCGCGGAACTCTTCGCCGATCTCGGCAACACGCAGGTCGCCCTTCCCGTGCTGGCGTGCGCGGTCCTCTTCGCCTGGTTCCGCCGCGCCAGGCGTGCGGCGGCGTACGCCGTGGTGACCATGGCGGCCGTCCCGGCGCTCGTCGTCCCGCTCAAGCTGTGGACGGACCGTCAGGGTCCGCTGACCGAGGCGACGGGTTACTACCCCTCGGGTCACACGACGACGGCGATGGTGGCGTACGGGGCCGCGGCCCTGCTGCTGGCCCCGCATCTGAAACGGTCATGGGTGACGCTCGTCACCGCCGGGTTGCTCACGGCGGCGACGAGCGTCGGTCTGGTGCTGCGCGGCTACCACTGGCCGCTGGACGTGGTGGCCGGCTGGTGCCTGAGCGGGCTGCTGCTGCTCGCCCTGTGGGCGGGCGGCAGGAGCGGTCAGCCGCCGAAGTAGGCGTCGAAGTTCTTCGAGAACTCCCAGTTGTTGAAGCGGTCCCAGTTGATGGACCAGGTCATCAGGCCACGCAGCCCGGACCAGGTTCCGTGCGTCCGGTAGCTGCCGCAGTCGGTCTTCTTCGTCAGGCAGTTCAGCGCCTTGGTGACCTCGGCCGGTGAGGTGTGCCCGTTGCCGGCCTGCGTGGAGGCCGGAAGGCCGAAGGCGACCTGCTCGGGCCGGAGCGCCGGGAAGACCTTGGTCCGGTCACCCGCGACCGGGAAACCGGTGAGCAGCATGTCGGTCATGGCGATGTGGAAGTCGGCGCCGCCCATGGAGTGGTACTGGTTGTCCAGGCCCATGATCGAACCCGAGTTGTAGTCCTGGACGTGCAGCAGGGTGAGGTCGTCGCGCAGGGCGTGGATGACGGGCAGGTAGGCGCCGGCGCGCGGGTCCTGGCCGCCCCAGGGGCCGGATCCGTAGTACTGGTAGCCGAGCTGCACGAAGAAGGTCTCGGGGGCCATGGTGAGGACGAAGTCCTCGCCGTACTTGGCCTTGAGGGACTTCACCGCGGAGATCAGGTTCACGATCACCGGGGTCGTGGGGCTCCGGAAGTCGGTGTCCCCGGTGTTCAGCGAGAGCGAGTGGCCCTCGAAGTCGATGTCCAGACCGTCGAGTCCGTAGGTGTCGATGATCTTGGACACGGAGGAGACGAAGGTGTCGCGGGCGGCGGTGGAGGCGAGCTGCACCTGCCCGTTCTGGCCGCCGATCGAGATCAGCACCTTCTTGCCCGCGGCCTGCTTGGCCTTGATGGCGGCCTTGAACTCCGCCTCGCTCTCCACGCCGGGGCATTCGGCCACGGGGCAGAGCGAGAAGCGGATGTCGCCGGATGTCACGGACGTCGGCTCGCCGAAGGCGAGGTTGATGACGTCCCACGAGTCGGGGACGTCGGCCATCCGCGTGTATCCGGAGCCGTTGGCGAAGCTGGAGTGGAGGTAGCCGACGAGGGCGTGGTCCGGGAGACCGGCGTCGTCGCCTCCGCCGCCGCCCGCGGCCGTGGTGACGCTCACGGCCGCCGACCTCGCCGACTCACCGGCGGCGTTGAGGGCACTGACCTGGAAGCTGTACGCGGACGAGGCGGTCAGCCCGGTGACGGTCGCCGAGGTTCCGGTGGTGTCGAGGATCTCCGTACCGTCGCGGTAGACGCGGTAGCCGGTGGCTCCCGCGGAGGCGGTCCAGGTCAGCGGGGCGGAGGACGCGGTGGCCGTGCCGGCCCGCAGTCCGGTGGGGGTGGCGGGCACGGTGACGGGGTCGCCGCCCGGGCCGGTCAGGGTGAGGTCGTCGGCGTAGTAGGCGGGGGTGCCGTACCACCCGTGGGTGTAGACCGTCACCGACGTGGTCGCGGGGCCGGTTCGGAAGCTGGTGGTGAGCTGCTTGTACGCACCGGCGGACTGGGTCCAGGTGGAGACGTCGGTGGTCCCGGTGCCGGACGCCCCGAGGTAGACGTAGCTGCCCTGCACCCACGCGCCCAGCGTGTAGGTGGAGTCGGGCTTCACGGTCACCGTCTGGGAGCAGCGGGCGTTGTCGCTGCCCGCCGGTGTCGCCTTGAGCGCCGAAGCACCGCTGTGCACGGGTGTGCTGACGGCCGCGCCGCTGCCGCCGCTGCAGCTCCAGCCGTCCAGTCCCGCCTCGAAGCCGCCGTTGCTCGCCAGATCCACGTCGGCCGCCCCGGCGGCCGGCGCGGTGGCGACCAGGGCACCGGCGGCGAGCAGGGTGGCCGAGAGGACCGCGGTGAGCGCGGGGAGACGGACGGGTGGTCTGGATCGGGTGCGTTCCACAACAGCCTCCGTGCAGGGGGGAATTGAGTGGTGCACAACATGGTCCAGACCAATCAGGTTGTCAAGACCTCTGGCGGCTCCTCACCCATCGCCACCGCGCGCGCCCCTGGCCGCCGCGGCCTCGTGCAGGGCCAGTTCCAGGAGGGCCGCGTCGGTGAGCGTGCCCGAGCCGTCCGGCGGGATCAGCCATCGCACCCCGCCGACGGTGCTGCCCGGCCGGGGGACGACGATCCACGTCCCCCCGCCGACCCCGCGGATACCCGTCCCGACCCAGCGGGCCGCTGTCCCCGGGGGCACGAAGAAGCCCATCCGGGCCTCGCCGAAGTCCGCGAGGACGGGCCCCGGCCGTTCCAGGAGCCGGGTCAGCACATCGAGCGTGGGATAGCCCAGCTCCCCCGGAACGAGCAGCACGTCCCAGCGCCTTCCGGCAGGGAGCAGCGCCATCCCCTGGGGGTTGCGCTCCCACTCCCTCCGGCAGGCCCCCGGGTCCGGTGCCACCGATGCCAGCCAGACGACCGCGGCCTCCACCCCCGTGCGGGTCATGAGCCACCTTCCCTTCCCGTGGGCACCGGCGGCCGATGCCGGTGCGTACGGGAGGGAGAGGGGGGCCGAGCCGGATCATGACGCGGGTCGGGCCCCCTGATGACAGTGAGCCCGGTCACGTCGCTGCGGCTTCCGCGTCCCGGAGGGTCTTCGCGCCATTCCTCGGGGGGAATTGCCGGTCGCCGCCGAGCGCCGCAGGATCTGGTCCCGGACCACTCACCCGGTAAGGAGACGCACATGACCGAGATCGACGCGGAGGCCCTGGCCGACCGCTACCTGGCTCAGTGGACGGAGCCGGACGCGGCCGGACGACGCGCGGCCATCGAGCGGCTGTGGGCGGAGAACGGCACCCACGTCCTCCGGCCGCCCGCGGAGATCCGGGAGATCGCCGAGGAACTCGGCTTCGCACACACGGCCCTGGAGGCTCGGGGACACGACGCGATCGAGTTCCGAGTGACCCGTAGCTACGAGCGGTTCGTCGAGAAGAAGGGGTTCACGTTCAGGCGCCGCACCGATGCGATGCGTCTCCACGGCGTCGTCCGGTTCGGCTGGGAGACGGTGGTCGACGCGACCGGCGATGTCGTGGGTGGCGGCTCGGAGATCCTGGTCCTGGACGACGACGGCCGGATCGAGGTCGACTACATGTTCCCCGGGGCCTGACCGTCAGCAGCCGACGCCCCCGGCCCGGCGGCCGCTCGGAGCGCGTCGGCCGTCGGCTGGTCGGCGGGCAGGAAGGCTTCGAGCTTCAGCTCGGCAAGCGTCACGTCGACGGCGGTGGCGAAGCTCGTCACCGTGGTCATCAGGCGCAGCTCACCGCGTGAGGACCGCAGCCGGAGCGGAACCGCGAAGCCGAGCTGCCCGGCGGACTCCCCGAGCTCGGGGACGTAACCGGAGAGCTCGTCGCGCAGCTCCCGCAGGTGGCCGAGGCGCGCCAGGACATGGCGCGCCCATTCGGCCAGGTTCCGGATGCGGGGCGCGAGGCCGTCGGGGTGCAGCGCGAGGCGGTAGACGTTCGTGCCCGGGCCGATCAGCTCCGGCGCGGCACCTTCGGTGATCAAGTCGAACGCGGTGTTCGCGGCGATGAGGTCACCCCGGCGGTCCACCACCAGCGCCGGGTAGGGCAGGTGTCCGCGGAGGATGTGATCGATGGCCTTGCGGACGGGGGCCAGCACCGGGTCGTCCAACGCGCTCTCGGGATAGGCCGGCGCGTAACCGGCGGCCAGCAGCAGTTCGTTGCGTTCCCTCAGCGGCAGCTCCAGCGACTCGGTCAGCCGCACCACCATGTTCCGGCCGGGGACCGACCTGCCCGATTCGATGAAGCTGAGGTGGCGCTGGGTCGTGCCCGCCCGCAGCGCCAGGTCGAGTTGGCTGACGTGCAGGCGGGTACGGCGTTCGCGAAGCGCGCGGGGAAAGTCCACGCACCTGTTGTAGCTGTGGGGGCGGTCGCGGACCATTCCCTTCGGGGAATGGCCGCCCCGCCACCCGGCCCCGGCCGGCTCAGCTGTCGAAGCCGAGCCCCAGCCGGTCCATGGTCCGCAGCCACAGGTTGCGGTGCCCGCCGTGGCTGTCCGCCCGGGCGAGGGACCTCTTGGTGAGCTCGATCCCGGTCCAGGCGAACGGCTCGGGCGGGAAGGGCATCGGCTTGGTGCGGACCATGCCGAGCGCGGTCCGCACGGTCTCCCGCCCCGACAGGAGGTCGAGCATGACCTCGGCCCCGAAGCGCGTGGCTCCGACGCCCAGCCCGGTGTACCCGGCGGCGTACGCGACCCGGCCGCGGTGCGCCGTACCGAAGAAGGCGGAGAACCGGGAGCAGGTGTCGATCGCACCGCCCCAGGCATGGCTGAAACGCACGCCGGACAGTTGGGGAAAGCACTCGAAGAACTGCCCGGCGAGCTTCAGGAAGGTCTCCGGCCGCTGGTCCAGCGACGCGTCCAGCCGGCCGCCGTACGGATAGACGGCGTCGTAGCCGCCCCACAGGATCCGGTTGTCGGCGGAGAGCCGGAAATAGTGGAACTGGTTGGCGCTGTCCCCCAGCCCCTGGCGGTTGCGCCAGCCGACCGAGGCGAGCTGCTCCTCGCTCAGCGGCTCCGTCATGAGCGCGTAGTCGTACACCGGGACCGTGTACGGGCGCACCCTCCGCACCAGCGAGGGGAAGACGTTCGTACCGAGTGCGACGTCCCGCGCGAACACCCTGCCGTACGGGGTGCGGACCGCCGTGGCCGCGCCCGACCGGGCGATGCCGATGCCCGGGGTGCGCTCGTAGATCCGTACGCCGAGACCCAGGCATGCCTCCTTCAGGCCCCAGGCGAGCTTCGCCGGGTGCAGCATGGCGACGCCGCGCCGGTCCAGCAGCCCGCCCAGGAATGTCGGCGAGTCGACTTCCGCGCGCACCTGGTCGCGGTCCAGGAACTCGAGGCCACCGAGGCCCAGGCCCTCGGCCCGGCGGTGCCATTCCCGCAGCTCGTCGAGGTGATGAGGCTGGGTCGCCACATCGATCTCGCCGGTGCGCTCGAAATCGCAGTCCAGGGAGTAGCGGGTGACGGCCGCCTCGATGGCGTCGAGGTTGCGCGCGCCCAGCTCCTCCAGCTTCCCGATCTCGTCCGGCCAGCGCTCCAGACCGTTGGCCAGGCCATGGGTCAGCGAGGCGGCGCAGAAGCCGCCGTTGCGGCCCGAAGCGGCCCAGCCCACCTCATGGCCCTCGATGAGGACGACATCGCGCCCGGGGTCCCGTTCCTTGGCGATCAGCGCGGTCCACAGTCCGCTGTAGCCGCCGCCGACGACCAGGAGATCGCACCGCTCGTCCCCGGTCAGGGCAGGGCGGGCTTCCGGCTTTCCCGGGTCGTCGAGCCAGTAGGACAGGGGGCGCGCTTCGGAGAGTGAGTGTGCGGCAGTACGCATGGCATCCGGCGCCATGGTTTCCAACTCCTTCGATGTGGATGCTCTTACTTTCCCGCGTTGCTCCTGCGCCGGTTCGCGACGAGCTGTCCGACGAGAACGACCGCCACGGCGATGACGAACATGGCCGTGCCGATGACGTTGATCTGCACAGGCGTTCCACGCTGCGCCGAGCCCCACACGAACATGGGGAACGTCACCGTGGAGCCCGCGTTGAAGTTGGTGATGATGAAATCGTCGAAGGAGAGCGCGAAGGCGAGCAGCGCTCCCGCGGCGATTCCCGGTGCGGCGATCGGAAGCGTCACCCGGACGAATGTCTGCACGGGGCCCGCGTACAGATCTCGGGCGGCTTCCTCCAGCCTCGGGTCCATCGACATCACGCGCGCCTTGACCGCGGTCACCACGAAGCTGAGGCAGAACATGATGTGGGCGATGAGGACGGTCCAGAAGCCGAGTTCGGCGCCCATGTTGAGGAAGAGCGTGAGCAGCGACGCCGCCATGACGACCTCGGGCATCGCCATCGGCAGGAAGATCAGGGAACTCACCGCGCCGCGCGCCCGGAAGCGGTAGCGGACCAGCGCGAAGGCGATCATCGTGCCGAGCACGGTGGCCCCGACGGTCGCCCAGACCGCGATCCGCAGCGAGAGCGAGAGCGAACCGCAGAGGTCGGCGACGCCGCAGGGATCCTTCCACGCGTCCAGGGAGAACTCCTGCCAGGCGTAGTTGAAACGCCCCACCGGCCGGTTGAAGGAGAAGACCATCACGACGACGTTCGGCAGGATCATGTAGGCCAGGGTCAGCAGGCCCGCGATCACGACCAGGTTCCGGCGGATCATGCGCAGTACGGGCATCAGACCAGGTCCTCCGTCCCGGAGCGGCGGATGTAGACGGTGACCACGAGCAGGACGACCGCCATGAGGATGAAGGAGAGCGCGGCCGCCGTCGGGTAGTCCAGGACCCGCAGGAACTGGGTCTGGATGACGCTGCCGACCATCTTGGTGTCGGTGGAGCCGAGGAGTTCCGCGTTGACGTAGTCGCCGCTGGCCGGGATGAACGTCAGCAGGGTGCCGGAGACGACACCGGGCATGGACAGCGGCAGCGTCACCTTGCGGAAGGTGGTGGCGGGGGTGGCGTACAGGTCGCCGGCGGCCTCGTGGAGCCGGCCGTCGATCCGTTCCAGCGAGGTGTAGAGCGGAAGGATCATGAACGGGAGGAAGTTGTACGTCAGGCCGCAGACGACGGCCATGGGGGTGGCCAGGACCCGGTTGTTCTCGGTCCAGCCGAGCCAGGCGGTGACGTCCAGGACGTGCAGGCTGTCGAGTACGCCGACGACCGCGCCGCCGTCCGCGAGGATCGTCTTCCAGGCCAGCGTCCGGATCAGGAAGCTGGTGAAGAACGGCGCGACGACCAGCACGAGCACCAGGTTGCGCCAGCGGCCCGCCTTGAACGCGATCAGGTAGGCGAGCGGGTAGCCGAGCAGCAGGCACAGGAGCGTGGCGGTGCCGGCGTAGAGCAGGGACCGGACGAACTGCGGGTAGTAGTCGGCCAGGGCCTCCCAGTACGTCCGGAAGTGCCAGGTGACCTCGAAGCCCTTCTCCAGGGATCCCGTCTGGACGGAGGTCGACGCCTGGTAGACCATCGGCAGCGCGAAGAACACGACCAGCCACAGGATGCCGGGGAGCAGCAGCCAGTAGGGGACGAGCCGCCTGCGGGTGGACGGCTTGCGGACCGCTGCCTCCGCGGAGGGCGCGGGTGGCGCCTTCGTGACGCTCACGCCACCTCCTCCAGGCCTTCCGTGCCGGCGTCGATGGACTGGTCCGCGTCGAGTCCGAAGGTGTGCTCGGGGTTCCAGTGCAGGACGACGTCGGCGCCGGGTACGAGCCGGCTGTCGCGCTCGATGTTCTGCTCGTAGACCTGGAGCGCCGTGCCGGCCGGGCTCTCGACGACGTACTGCGTGGAGACGCCGATGAAGCTGGAGTCGGTGATGCGGCCGGTGACCTGGTTGCGGCCGTCGGGTATCGCGGCCGCGTCGGCGGTGTGGGTGAGGGAGATCTTCTCGGGGCGGACGCCCACGAGCAGCTTGTCCCCGCTCCGGGCGGGGGACGCGCACCGCCCGCCGGGAAGCCTGAGCTTCCCGCCGCCGGCCGTGACGACGACGTCCGTGCCCGTGGAGACGACCTCCCCCTCGATGAGGTTGGAGGTGCCGAGGAAGTTCGCCACGAAGGTGGTCCGGGGGTTTTCGTAGAGGTCGGCGGGGGCGCCGAGCTGTTCGACCCGGCCGCCGTTCATCACCGCGACGGTGTCGGCCATGGTCATGGCTTCCTCCTGGTCGTGGGTGACGTGGACGAACGTGATGCCGACCTCGGTCTGGATCCGCTTGAGTTCGAGCTGCATCTGGCGCCGCAGCTTGAGGTCGAGGGCGCCCAGGGGCTCGTCGAGGAGGAGGACCTGGGGGTGGTTGATGAGCGCGCGGGCCACGGCGACGCGCTGCTGCTGCCCGCCGGAGAGCTGGTGCGGCTTGCGGTGGGCGAAGTCGCCGAGCTGGACGAGTTCCAGCATCTCGCCGACCTGCTTCTTCACGGACCTGATGCCTCGGCGGCGCAGCCCGAAGGCGACGTTCTCGCTGACGTCGAGGTGCGGGAAGAGCGCATAGCTCTGGAAGACGGTGTTGACGGGCCGCTTGTAGGGGGGCAGGCCGGTGATGTCGCGGCCGCCGAGGGAGACCGTGCCGGTGGTCGCCTCCTCAAGGCCCGCGATCATGCGCAGGGTGGTGGTCTTGCCGCAGCCGGACGCGCCGAGCAGCGCGAAGAAGGAGCCCTGCGGGACGGTGAGGTCGAGGGGGTGCACTGCGGTGAATGAGCCGTAGGTCTTGCTGATCCCGGTGAGACGGACGTCGCCGCCCTCTGTCTGCTGCTGTGTCATGGGTCGCGGTCCCAGTGGTGTCGGGGGAGAACGGGGGGACGGGCCGGTCAGGCGCCGATGAGTTTGGCGAACTTCTCCTCGTACGCCGTCTCTTCCTCGGAGCTGAGGGAGCGGAAGGCCCGCGACTTCGCGGCCATCGCCTTGTCGGGGAGGATCAGCGTGTTGGAGGCCATCGACTCGTCGATCTTCGCCAGTTCGCCGGCGACACCGTCCACCGGGCAGACGTAGTTGATGTAGGCGGCGAGCTGGGCCGCGACGGGGAGCTCGTAGTAGTAGTCCATGAGCTTCTCGGCGTTGGTCTTGTGCCGGGCCTGGGCCGGGACCAGCATGTTGTCGCTCGACGTGATGTAACCGGCGGACGGGATGGAGAACTTGATCGCCGGGTTGTCCGCCTGGAGCTGGATGATGTCGCCCGCCCAGGCGACACAGGCCGCGATGTCGCCCTTGCTCAGGTCAGCGGTGTAGTCGTTGCCGGTGAAACGGCGTATCTGCTTCGTGTCGACACCCTTCTGCATGCGGCCGATCGCCGCGTCGAAGTCGGCGTCGGTGAAGGCGCCCGGGTCCTTGCCCATGTCGAGGAGCGTCATTCCGACCGAGTCGCGCATCTCGGAGAGGAAGGAGACCTTGCCCTTGAGCTTCGGGTCGTCGAGCAGCTGGGTGACGGAGTCGACCTTCCGGCCGCCGGTCGCCTTCTCGTTGTAGGCGATGACGGTCGGGATGCCGGTCCATGGATAGGAGTAGGCGCGCCCCGGGTCCCAGTCGGGCCTGCGGAACTGGGCCGACAGGTTGGCGAAGGCGTGCGGGAGGTTCGCGTGGTCGAGCTTCTGCGCCCAGCCGAGCCGGATGATGCGTGCGGCCAGCCAGTCCGTCACGATGATCAGGTCACGGCCGGTGTCCTGGCCCGCCGCGAGCTGCGGCTTGATCTTCCCGAAGAACTCGACGTTGTCGTTGATGTCCTCGGTGTACTTGACCTTGATCCCGGTGCGTTTCGTGAACGCGGCCAGCGTCGGACGGCTCTTCTCGTCCTCGCCGACGTCCATGTACTCGGTCCAGTTGGAGAAGTTGATCTGCTTCTCCGCTGCCGAGTGGTCGTCGGAGGCCGCGGCGTCCCCTTCCCGCTCGGCGGGCGGGATGCCGCACGCGCTCAGCGCCCCGAGGCCGCCGAGTGCGAGGGCTGCCGTGCCCGACGCCCGGAGGAGGGAACGGCGGGTGAGGGCGCCCCTGCCGTCTCTGAGGCTGCGCCTCATTGCGGCCAGCTGGGGCGCGGAGAGGCGCTCGGGCTCGTACTGCTCCATACGCGTGTGCCCTTCCGGGTGGGTGGGACCGCCGGCCGGCGGTCGCTGCTATCGGTCCCCGAAGACGGTGCGGTGCCAGTCCTTCACGGCCACCGCGGTGTTGTCGTACATGACGTGCTTGACCTGTGTGTACTCATCGAAGGAGTACGACGACATGTCCTTGCCGAAGCCGCTGGCGCCGTAGCCGCCGTGCGGCATCTCGCTGATGATCGGGATGTGGTCGTTGATCCACACACAGCCCGCCCTGAGCTCACGGGTGGCACGGTTGGCCCGGTACAGCCCGGTGGTCCAGGCGGAGGCGGCAAGGCCGTACGGGGTGTCGTCGGCGAGGCGGATTCCCTCGTCGTCGGTGTCGAAGGGCAGCACGACCAGGACGGGGCCGAAGATCTCCGAGGTGACGATCTCGCTGTCCTGGGCCGCGTCCGTGATCAGGGTCGGCCGGTAGTAGGCGCCGTCGGCGAGTCCGCCTCCGGGAGCCTCGCCCCCGGTGACGACGGTGGCGTAGGCGCGGGCCCTGTCGACGAATCCGGCGACCCGGTCGCGCTGCTGACGGCTGATCAGCGGGCCGAGGTCGGTGGCCGGGTCGAAGGGGTCACCGAGCCGCACACTCTCCATCAGGGTGGCGACCCCGCTCACGAACGCGTCGCAGAGGGGGCGCTGGACGTAGGCGCGGGTCGCGGCCGTGCAGTCCTGGCCGGTGTTGATCAGGGCTCCGGCGACCGCTCCGTGTACCGCGGCTTCGAGATCGGCGTCGTCGAAGACGAGGAAGGGCGCCTTGCCGCCGAGTTCCAGGTGGAGGCGCTTGACGGTGGAGGCGGCGAGCGCGGCGACCCGCTTGCCCACGGCGGTGGAGCCGGTGAACGAGGTCATCACGACGTCGGGGTGGCTCACGAGGTGCTCACCCGCGTCCCGGCCGGCACCGGAGACGATGTTGATCACGCCGTCGGGGATGCCGGCCTCCGTGGCGGCCCGGGCGAACATCAGCGAGGTCAGCGGCGTGATCTCGGCGGGCTTCAGCACGATGGTGTTGCCCGCCGCGACGGCCGGGAGGATCTTCCAGGCGGCCATCTGGAGCGGATAGTTCCAGGGCGCGATCGAGCCGATGACGCCGAGTGCCTCGCGGCGCACGTAGGAGGTGTGGTCGCCGCTGTACTCCCCCGCCGACTTCCCTTCGAGGTGGCGGGCGGCCCCGGCGAAGAAGGAGGCGTTGTCGACCGTGCCCGGGACGTCGAACTCGGTGGAGAGCTTGACCGGCTTTCCGCACTGCAGGGATTCGGCGTACGCGAACTCGTCGGCCTGCCCGTCGAGTACGGCGGCGAAGCGGTGCAGCGCCTCCGACCGTTCGCCCGGGGTCAGCCCGGACCAGCCGGGGAACGCCTCCCGGGCGGCGGCCACGGCCGCGTCGACGTCGTCGGTGCCCGCGAGTTCGTAGCGCAGGACCGTGCTGCCCGTCGCGGGGTCCACCACGTCCTGATGGCGTCCCGAGGTCCCGGGACGCAGCCGTCCGCCGATGTACTGCGCACCCTCGGCGAAGCGGTCCCGCACCTGGAAAGCGTTGCCCATGACGTTCTCCTCCGCTGCCCCCGTGACCAGGGGCGGCGTAGCTTCTTGTCGAATTGAGTGCCGATCCTGACAGAGCGCACCTCTACCAACAAGTGATTCCGTTGTTTCCTTTTGGTTACGCGACGGAATCTGTCGACGTTGTGTCTCGTGCGTACGGAAATCCCTGTACGGGCTGTCAGTGGCGGATGCCAGACTCGGCTGCCATGGGACGGGAACACATGGACGACCTCCTGGCGCGCACGGCCCGCGGGGAGAGAGTGAAGTACCTGCCGTTCTGGGGGCATCGGCCCCGCTCGGACGGCAGGCTCGGGGAGAGCTGCCTCAGTCAGTGGTGGCCCGCGCCGTTCACGGTCGATTCGGTCACCTACGCCTCGGCCGAGCACTGGATGATGGCCGGCAAGGCAAGGCTCTTCGGGGATGCCGAGGCCGAGGCCCTGGCCGTGTCCGCGAGCAGCCCGGCGGCGGCGAAGAAGGTGGGCCGGCTGGTCAAGGGCTTCGACGACGGCATATGGACGCAGGAGAGGTTCGCCCTGGTCGTCGAGGGCAGCGTCCACAAGTTCGGCCAGGACCCGGCGCTGCGGGCGTATTTGCTGGGGACCGGTGAGCGCGTGCTCGTCGAGGCCAGCCCGATGGACCGGATATGGGGCATCGGGCTCGCCAAGGACGATCCGCGCACAGCTGACCCGGCCTCCTGGCGAGGTCTGAATCTGCTGGGCTTCGCGCTCATGGAGGCCCGGACGCGGCTGAGCGCGGGGTGATACGACGCGTGGCCGGGACCCGGGACGCCTGTCCGGACCCCGGGCCCGGCCACGGTCAGCCGTGCGGCGCCGGTCAGCGGGAGGTGCCGACGACCAGGGACGTGGCGTAGGGGTCGTCGTAGTCGTAGCTGCTGCCCGACTCGTCGTTGGCGACGGCCCAGATCAGGAATCCGAGGAAGACCGCGCTGATGACGATCGAGACCGACCCCAGGATGATCCCGGCGAGGGCCATGCCCCCGTTGGTCGCCTCACCGCGCTTGGCGCGGCCCCGGCCGATGATCCCGAAGATGAGGGCGAGGATGCCCAGGATGATGCCGAACCCCCACATGCAGAAGCCGGCCACCGCGATGATGCCGAGCACCATCGCCGCGGTCCCCAGCCCGTTCGCGGGCGACGGACCCCAGGGCTGCTGGCCGCCGTAGCCGGGGTATCCCGGGTAGCCGTACGAGTGCGCGGGGGGAGCGGCCGGGTAGCCGTACGCCGCGGACGGCGCGGCGGGGGCGGCCGGGTAGCCGTACTGCCCGGGCTCCCCGGGCCCGTTCGGTCCGACCGGCGGGGCCGGGACTGGGGGCTGCTGTGGGCCGAAGGTGCCGGCCGGTCCGGGTATGGGTCCGGTGCCCGGGTCGGTGCCCGGCATGGACGTGACCGTGGGCTGGCTGTGCACGGCGGGCGGAACGGCGTCCGCGGGCTGCTTGCCGAGCTCGACCCTGCTGTCCGGCGGAGCCCACGGATCGCGCGGCGCGCC
Source organism: Streptomyces sp. NPDC079167 (assembly GCF_040686735.1). Lineage (NCBI taxonomy): Bacteria > Bacillati > Actinomycetota > Actinomycetes > Kitasatosporales > Streptomycetaceae > Streptomyces > Streptomyces sp. NPDC079167. The sequence continues at coordinate 97,805 of NZ_JBFBLO010000013.1, forward strand.
CTCGCCCCCGGGCTGCTGTGTGTTGTCTGACATGTGCCTCCCCCATCGTGGTCCCGCCATGCTACGGCCCGGCATCCGCCCGCAGGGCCCCGCCTACGATGATCGGTGCAGCCGGTACGCCCGGCCCACATCAGAGATCCGGGAGTATCCGATGAACGACCTGCACCCCTTCATCGCGGGGCTGCCCAAGGCCGAGCTCCACGTCCACCACGTGGGGTCGGCCTCGCCGCGCATCGTGGCCGAACTGGCGGCCCACCACCCCGACTCCAAGGTCCCCACGGACCCGGAGGCGCTGGCGGACTTCTTCACCTTCACCGACTTCGGGCACTTCATCGACATCTATCTCTCGGTGGTGGACCTGATCCGCACCCCCGAGGACGTCCGGCTGCTGACCTTCGAGATCGCCCGGGACATGGCACGGCAGAACATCCGGTACGCGGAACTGACCGTCACCCCGTTCAGCTCGACCCGACGGGGGATCCCGGAACAGGGCTTCATGGAGGCCATCGAGGACGCCCGCAAGGCGGCCGAGGCCGAGCTCGGTACCGTGCTGCGCTGGTGTTTCGACATTCCGGGCGAGGCCGGTCTCGAATCCGCCGAGGAGACCACCCGGCTCGCCGTCGACCTGCGGCCCGAGGGCCTGGTCTCCTTCGGTCTCGGCGGGCCCGAGATCGGCGTGGACCGTCCGCAGTTCAAGCCGTATTTCGACCGTGCGATCGCCGCGGGCCTGCACTCCGTCCCGCACGCCGGGGAGACCACCGGCCCGGGGACCGTCTGGGACGCGCTGACCGCGCTCAGGGCGGAGCGCATCGGCCACGGCACCAGCTCGACCCAGGATCCGGAGCTGCTGGCCCACCTCGCCGAGCACCGCATCGCCCTGGAGGTCTGCCCGACGTCGAACATCGCCACCGGGGCGGTCGCGGACATCGACCGGCACCCGATAAGGGAGATGGTCGAGGCGGGCGTCCTCGTCACGGTCAACAGCGACGACCCGCCGATGTTCGGCACCGACCTCAACAACGAGTACGGGGTGGCGGCCAGGCTCCTCGGCCTGGACGAGCGCGGAGTGGCCGATCTGGCGAAGAACGCCGTGGAGGCCTCGTTCCTCGACCCGGCCGGCAAGCGGACGCTGGCCGCCGAGATCGACACGTACACGACGAACTGGCTGGAGGCCCCCGGCCGGTGACCCCCGCCGGACACAATGACCCCATGACCACCACTGTCACCGCCGTGGCACACCGCGGCGATCCTTACCGTGCCCGCGAGAACACGCTCCCCTCGATCCGGTCCGCCGTGGAACGGGGGGCGGACGCGGTCGAGATCGATGTCCGCGTCACCCGGGACAAGGTGCCCGTGCTGCTCCACGACTCCACGCTGGAACGGCTGTGGGGCCATGACGTCCGCCTCGACCGGCTGGACCAGCGGGAGCTGAAGGAGAGGACCGGCGGTGGGGTGCCCGCCCTGCGTGAGGCGCTGTCCGCCGCCGGCGACCGGCGGATCATGGTCGACCTGCCCGGCGCGACCGACGCCTCCGTGAAGGAGGTCGTCGGTGTGGTGCGGGAGTGCGGGGCGCAGGACCGCGTGTACTACTGCGCGGACACGCACGCGATGCTGAAGGTGCGAGCGGCCGATCCGTCGGCCGAGATCGCCCTGACCTGGACGACGCTCGCACCCCCGCGTGCCGTGCTGCTGGAGGCGGTACGGCCGCGCTGGCTGAACTACCGGTTCGGGCTGCTGAGCCGCGAGCTGGCCGACCGTGTCCACGCCGACGGGCTGCTGGTCTCCGCCTGGACGGCGGACACCCGGCGCACCATGCGCCGGCTGCTCGCGTGCGGGGTCGACTCCATCACCACCAACCGCATCGGCACACTCCGGGCCCAGCTGGCGAACTCCCCTCGCTCCGCGCCCTCTTGATCGGTCCGGCATCATGGGCGGGTCCGTACCGTCCGTGATCCCAGGAGCAGACGTGACCGAGCCCGGCCGCCCCACCGCACCCTCCCGTGTACGTTCCGACATCGCCCACAACGCCCGGGTGTGGAACCACTGGCTGGGTGGCGGCGACAACTACCCCGTCGACCGCGCGGTGGGCGACCGGGTCACCGGCATGTACCCGAGCATCGGCGAAGTGGCGCGCGCCGACCGGGCGTTCCTGGGCCGGGTGGTGCGCCATCTGGCCGGTGACGCGGGCATCGGCCAGTTCCTGGACATAGGCACCGGGCTGCCGACCGCGGACAACACCCATGAGGTCGCCCAGCACACCGCGCCCGACGCGCGCGTCGTCTATGTCGACAACGACCCGATCGTCCTGGAGCACGCGCGCTCCCTGCTCAGCAGTTCGCCGGAGGGCGCCACCGAGTACGTCGACGCGGACGCCCGGGATCCGGAGCGCATCCTGCGCGCGGCCGGACGGACCCTGGACCTGCGGCGCCCCGTCGCGGTGATGATGCTGGGCATCCTCAACTTCGTCCTGGACACGGACGAGGCGAAGGGCATCGTGACCAGGCTGATGGACGCCCTGCCGTCCGGCAGCCATCTGGTGCTCACCCATCCCACGCTGGAGCTGGGCGGCGAGGGCAACGAGGCCGCGATGCGCTTCTGGAACGAGAACGCCACGCCACCGATCACGGCCCGCAGCCGTTTCGAGTTCGCCTCGTTCCTCGACGGCCTGGACATCCTGGAGCCGGGCATCGTGTCCTGCTCCCGCTGGCGGGCGGGCCCCGCGGGCCGGAACCCGGAGGTCGCCCAGTTCGGCGCGGTGGGCCGCAAGCCCTGACGAACGCCACGGCGACGGCCATCGCGGTGGCGGCCTTCGGGGCCCCTCCGGCCGGCGGGTGTCACGCCGCCACGGTCGCCGCCTCCAGGCGCTTGATCATGCGGCGGACGACGAGCAGCGGGATGACCCCGAAGACCCCGAAGGACATGTCGATGACGGACCACCAGAAGGGGATGTCCCGGATCGGCCCGCAGATCAGGGCGAGCGGGATGATTCCGGCACAGGCGATCATCCCGAACTCGATCACCCAGATGTTGCGGACCGGGTCACGGTAGGGACCGTAGAAGGCGACCGCGATGACGAGGTGGGCGAAGGCCAGCCAGTCGGTGCCGTACAGGACGAAGGGGTAGTTCGCGTCGGCCTCGTCGAGGCCGGTCCTGACCCGGGTGATCCACTCCATGAGGGCCGGGAAGTGCTCGGGGACGGGAGAGGCGGAGGACTGCAACAGGCTCTCCGTCCAGCGGAGTTCGGTGACCAGCGGGAAGGCGGTCAGCCCGCTGAGCACCAGACAGACGATGAAGACGACCAACCACACGCGTATGCGCCGCAAGAGGGCTCGCTCGCTCATGGTCGCAGCGTACGCCCATCATGAACACGTTCAAAAACCGGGTCCGGGGGACGCCGACGGCCCCGGGCGTGGATGCCCGGGGCCGTGGTGATCGACGTACGCGGATCAGTCGTCCAGCGACGTCATGACGTGCTTGATCCGGGTGTAGTCCTCGAAGCCGTACGCGGAGAGGTCCTTGCCGTAGCCGGACTTCTTGAACCCGCCGTGCGGCATCTCGGCGACGAGCGGGATGTGGGTGTTGATCCACACGCAGCCGAAGTCGAGGTTCTTGGACATGCGCATGGCGCGGGAGTGGTTCGTCGTCCACACCGAGGAGGCGAGCGCGTAGTCGACGCCGTTGGCGTACGCGACGGCCTGCTTCTCGTCGGTGAAGGACTGGACTGTGATGACGGGTCCGAAGACCTCGTTCTGGATGATCTCGTCGTCCTGCTTCAGACCGGAGACGACGGTCGGCGCGTAGAAGTAGCCCTTGTCGCCGACCCGGTGGCCGCCCGCCTCGACCTTGGCGTGGGCGGGGAGCCGCTCAATGAAGCCGCTCACCTGCTTCAGCTGGTTGGCGTTGTTGAGCGGACCGTACGCCACGTCCTCGTCGTCCGGCATGCCGGTCTTGGTGTCGGCGGCGGCCTTGGCGAGCGCGACGGTGAACTCGTCGTGGATCGACTCGTGGACCAGGACGCGGGTGGCGGCCGTACAGTCCTGGCCCGCGTTGAAGAAGCCCGCCTCACAGACGCCCGCGACGGTCCTGGCGATGTCGGCGTCCTCGAAGACCACGACGGGCGCCTTGCCGCCGAGCTCCAGGTGGACCCGCTTGACGTCCTTGGCCGCGGACTCGGCGACCTGCATGCCGGCCCGGACCGATCCGGTGATGGAGGCCATCGCCGGGGTCGGGTGCTCGACCATCGCGCGGCCGGTCTCGCGGTCACCGCAGATGACGTTGAAGACGCCCTTGGGCAGGATCTGCCCGATGATCTCGGCGATCAGCACGGTCGACGCCGGAGTGGTGTCGGACGGCTTGATGACGACCGTGTTCCCCGCGGCGAGCGCCGGGGCGAACTTCCACACGGCCATCATCAGCGGGTAGTTCCACGGCGCGACCTGGGCGCAGACGCCCACCGGCTCGCGGCGGACGATGGAGGTGAGGCCCTCCATGTACTCACCGGCCGAACGGCCTTCGAGCAGCCGGGCGGCGCCCGCGAAGAAGCGGATCTGGTCGACCGCCGGCGGGATCTCCTCCGTACGCGTGAGCCCCAGCGGCTTGCCGGTGTTCTCGGACTCGGCCGCGATCAGGTCCTCGGCCCGCTCCTCGAAGGCGTCCGCGATCTTCAGCAGTGCCTTCTGGCGCTCGGCGGGCGTCACGTCGCGCCAGGCGGGGAACGCGGCGGCGGCCGCGGCCATGGCGGCGTCGACGTCGGCCTGCCCGGAGAGCGGCGAGGTCGCGTAGACCTCTTCCGTCACCGGGTTGACCACGTCGATGGTCCGCCCGTCCGCGGCGTCCCGGAACTCTCCGTCGATGTAGTTGCGCAGACGGCGCACCTCGGTGGTCACAACCACCCCTCCTGTCGGCTGTCCGATGGGTGAGACTCCCACCCTAGACGGTTGGGTGACGCTTTCGACATACCCACCCGCCACGAACTTCGGATTCAGTGAGATTGCGACCCTCAGACAACGAATTTCATCGGTTCGGGCTTGCCAGACAGACGAGGCTCGGTGCACAGTGGAGATGTGGCCAGTCGCAGCGCAGACTCCAGGACCGGGAACGGATCGGCACCAGCGGTCGATGCCGTCTCCCTCGCAATCATCGAGCAGCTCCAGGAGGACGGACGCCGGCCGTACGCCGCGATCGGCAAGGCCGTGGGCCTCTCCGAAGCCGCCGTACGCCAGCGCGTGCAGAAGCTGCTGGACCAGGGCGTGATGCAGATCGTCGCCGTCACGGACCCGCTCACCGTGGGTCTGCGGCGTCAGGCGATGGTCGGGATCAACGTCGAGGGCGACCTCGACCCCGTGGCCGAGGCCCTGTCGGCCATGGCCGAGTGCGAGTACGTGGTGATGACCGCGGGCTCCTTCGACCTCATGGTGGAGATCGTCTGCGAGGACGACGACCACCTGCTGGAGACGATCAACAAACGCATCCGGGCCATTCCCGGAGTGCGCTCCACCGAGAGCTTCGTCTACCTCAAGCTCAAGAAGCAGACCTATATGTGGGGAACCCGATAGCCGTGAGCAAGGACCTCAGCCGGACCGCGTACGACCACCTGTGGATGCACTTCACCCGCATGTCGGACTACGAGAACGCGCCCGTTCCCACCATCGTGCGTGGCGAGGGCACCTACATCTACGACGACAAGGGGAAGCGCTACCTCGACGGCCTCTCCGGCCTGTTCGTCGTCAACGCCGGACACGGCCGTCACGAGCTCGCCGAGACGGCGTACAAGCAGGCGCAGGAGCTGGCCTTCTTCCCGGTGTGGTCCTACGCCCACCCCAAGGCCGTCGAGCTCGCCGAGCGGCTCGCCGACTACGCCCCGGGCGATCTCAACAAGGTCTTCTTCACCACCGGCGGCGGTGAGGCCGTGGAGACGGCCTGGAAGCTGGCCAAGCAGTACTTCAAGCTCAAGGGCAAGCCGACCAAGTACAAGGTCATCTCGCGTGCGGTCGCCTACCACGGCACCCCGCAGGGCGCCCTGTCGATCACCGGGCTGCCCGCGCTCAAGGCCCCGTTCGAGCCGCTGGTGCCGGGCGCGCACAAGGTGCCGAACACCAACATCTACCGCGCGCCGCTCTTCGGTGACGACCCGGAGGCCTTCGGCCGCTGGGCCGCCGACCAGATCGAGCAGGAGATCCTCTTCGAGGGCCCGGACACCGTCGCCGCGGTCTTCCTGGAGCCCGTGCAGAACGCCGGCGGCTGTTTCCCGCCCCCGCCCGGCTACTTCCAGCGGGTCCGCGAGATCTGCGACAAGTACGACGTGCTGCTCGTCTCCGACGAGGTCATCTGCGCCTTCGGCCGCCTCGGCACGATGTTCGCCTGCGACAAGTTCGGCTACGTGCCGGACATGATCACCTGCGCCAAGGGCATGACCTCGGGCTACTCCCCCATCGGTGCCTGCATCATCTCCGACCGGCTGGCCGAGCCGTTCTACGAGGGCGACAACACCTTCCTGCACGGCTACACCTTCGGCGGCCACCCGGTCTCCGCCGCGGTCGGGCTCGCCAACCTCGACATCTTCGAGCGCGAGGGTCTCAACCAGCACGTCCTGGACAACGAGAACGCGTTCCTGACGACGCTGCAGAAGCTGCACGACCTGCCGATCGTCGGCGACGTCCGCGGCAACGGCTTCTTCTACGGCATCGAGCTGGTGAAGGACAAGGCCACCAAGGAGACGTTCACCGACGAGGAGACCGAGCGCGTCCTGTACGGCTTCCTCTCCAAGGCGCTGTACGAGAACGGCCTCTACTGCCGGGCCGACGACCGCGGCGACCCGGTCGTCCAGCTCGCCCCTCCGCTGATCTCCGACCAGTCGACCTTCGACGAGATCGAGGGCATTCTGCGCGGCGTCCTGACGGAGGCCTGGGCGAAGCTCTGACCGACACCGGCTGCCGCTCCCGGAGCTTCCGGCAGTCATTTCATACGGACCACACGCGGCCCGGATGCACCCGTTCGAGTGAGAAGGGGGGCGTCCGGGCCGCGTACTGTCCCGACACCTCGCTCCGGCTGCCTAGCGTGCCGAGTGACCGATCGGCTTCTTTCTCGTTGTATTCGTCCCCCCGTTACCGGGGACAGGAAATCTGATCCGAACCGAGGTGTACGCCATGGTGGCCCCGCCCGACAACGACGTGATCTGGGCACGTTCCCTGCACCACTCCCACAACGGATCACCGGGGCTCGGTGGTGTCTCCCTCGGTGTCCGCGACGGCGAGGTCCTCGCCGTGTCCGGGCCTCGCGGGTGCGGGAAGTCGACGCTGCTGCACTGCCTCTCCGGACAGCTGGTACCCGAGCAGGGCGAGGTCTGGTTCAACAGCGTGCCCGTGCACACCATGGGCCCCAGGCTGCGCGAACGGCTCCGCCGGGAGAGATTCGGCTGGATCGCGGCCGAGCCCCAGCTCGTGCCCGAGCTCAGCACCTGGGAGAACGCCGCCCTGCCGCTGCTGCTGCGGGGCGTCTCGCACCGGGCGGCGAAGAAGGCCGCCATGGAGTGGCTGGAGCGCCTGGACATCGGCCCGCTCGCCAAGAAGCGGCCGCACACCCTGCTCCAGTCGCAGCGCCAGCGGATCTCCGTGGCCCGCGCCCTGGCCGGGTCGCCGTCCGTGATCTTCGCGGACGAGCCGACCGCGACGCTGCACCACGCCGAGCGCACCCAGCTCCTGCGCACCCTCACCACGGCGGCACGGTCGCACGGGATCACCGTCGTGCTCGCCACCCACGACGCGGAGATCGCCCGGCTCGCGGACCGTGTGGTCGGCCTCCTGGACGGCCGCCGCGTCACCACCGTCTCCCTGCCCGCCGCGGCCGATACGGAAGGCCGCTCGGCGTGCTCGCTCTCCGTCTGACCCGCGGCTCGCACCCCCTGGTCCTGATGCGGCGGCTGCTCCTCGCCGCCGCATCGGCGGGGGTGGGCTTCCTGCTCCTGTGCACCCTGGGGTACGCCTCCGGGCACCCGGCGCACACGTCGAGCTCCGTGCTGCGGCTGCTGTGGTGCGCCGTTCCCCTCGCGGCGACCGTGCAGTTCGCGGTGGCGGTCGCGCGTACGGACCCGAGCACCCGCCCTCGCCCCGGGCTCTTCGCCGCCGGCCTCGGACCGGCGCGGCTCGCCCTGCTGGCGGCGATCTCGACCGCGGTCTCCACCACGCTGGGTTCGGTGGTGGCGCTGCTCTTCTTCCTCCACCTGCGTGGCGACCTGACCGGCCTGCCTTTCGACGGCGGCGCGGCCGAGTTCCTGGGCGCGGGCACCCCGCTGCCCCTCGCCGCGGCCCTCACCCTGCTGGCCCTGGTGCCGCTGGCCTCGTCCGCGGCCGGCGGGCTCGCGCTGCGCTCCAGGCCGGTCGCCCCGTCCGACGCCCAGGAGGCCGAGGAGGACCTCGCGCCCGCCCCGGTGCCGAAGGGGCTGCCGTGGGGGGTCGCGCTCACGGCGGCCGGGCTCGCGGTCGAGGCGTACGCGAGCCGGGGCTCGGCGGGCAGCCCGTTCCCCCTGCCGGGCCGGCTCGACTCCACCCCGGCGGCCGTGCTCGCGGGCTGGATCCTCACCGCGATCGGCCTGGCCATGGCGGGGCCGGGTCTCACCCATCTGTGCGGACGGCTGCTCCAGGCGGTGCGCCCGGGGGCCGTACGGCTGCTGGCGGGCCGGGTCCTGATGGACGAGGCGTGCAGGATCGGCCGCCCGCTGGGAATCGTCTGCGCGGTGCTGTCCGGGGTGATCGCGGCCTCCGTGCTCTACACCGGCGGGGACCGTCCCTTCGGTCCGCTCACCGCGCTCGGCGCCGTACTCGTCATCGGCTGCACCGTGGCGACCTTGCTGACCACCGCGCTCGAGGCACGGCAGGCCCGTGCCCGTACGGCCAGGACCCTGCTGCGGCTCGGCGCCCCGGCCTCCTCGCTCCGCATGGCCGCCGCCCTGCGGGCGCTGGTGCTGCTGGCCGTCTTCGCCCCGCTGACCTGGGCGATCGCGGAGCTGGCGGCACTGCCTCTGACGGAGTGACCTCGGCCGCCGGGGCGGTACGTAGCATGGCGGCGTGGAGAAACCGGACGAGTACACCTACGCACCCGGCGTCGAGATCGAGACGCTCACCGCATTCGACCAGGCAGTCGCGGCAGGAAACCTGGCCGGCCACCGGATCCAGGCCGTCGATCTGACGGACCGGAGCGACGCGCTGCTCGCGACCGGCACCCGGGGCGCCGTCTTCCTCGGCTGTCGCGTGGAGCCGCGCGCCGAGGCGAAGATACGCGCCGACGGGGCCTTCGTCTTCCCGCCGGTGCCCGGCCTCCCCTTCGACCCGTACCGCGGGCTGCTCTACACCCCCGACGCCCTGTACGAGGGCCTGGCGGAGGGCGGTTACGCCGCGACCCCCGACGCGCGGGCGTACGGCTGGTTCCAGCTGACCAGGACCAACGGCGACGTCTTCGCCTCGATGCTGCGGGCGCTGCACGACGACGCGGTCTCCGACGCGCTGGACGAACACCTCACCGGCGCCCGTGTGGTGGGCGTGATGGGTGGCCACGCGATGGCCCGCGGCTCCGAGGAGTACCGTGGCGCCGCCATGCTCGGCAGGGATCTGGCGCGCAGCGGGCTGACCGTCGCGACGGGCGGCGGGCCGGGCGCCATGGAGGCGGCCAACCTCGGCGCGTACGCGGCTCCGCACTCCGACGCCATGCTGCTGAAGGCCTGCGAACTCCTCGCCTCGGCGCCGTCGTTCAGCCCGTCGGTCACCGACTGGGCCATGGCCGCCTTCGCCGTGAGGGAGCGCTGGCCCGACGGAGGGTCCTCGGTCGCGATCCCCACCTGGTTCTACGGCCACGAACCGCCGAACGCCTTCGCCGACCACGTCGCCAAGTACTTCGCGAACGCGGTGCGCGAGGACGGGCTGCTGGCCCGCTCGACCGCGGGTGTGATCTTCCTGCCGGGGGCCGCGGGAACGGTGCAGGAGATTTTCGACAACGCGACGCCGAACTACTACGAGTCGCGTTCCGCGCCCACGCCGATGGTCCTGGTCGACCGCGCGCACTGGACCGAGAAGCTGCCCGCCTGGCCGCTGCTGAGCGCGCTCGCGGCGGGCCGGGCGATGGAGTCCCGCATCGCGCTCGTGGACACGGTGGAGGAGGCGGCCGGGGCGCTCGCCCGGCTGGCGGGCTGACCCGGCCCCGACGGGCTCAGCCGGCGGCGAGCCGGGTGTCGAGGGCGTCGAAGAACGCCTCCCAGCCGTCCTCGGCCGCCGCGTACTGCTCGGGGGTGAGATGGCCGCCTCTCTGCCGGAAGACCATCTCGGTGGAGTTCCGGCTCCGCTCCGTGAGGGTGACCGTGACGGTCTCGCCCTCGGTGCCGGCGGGCGCGCTTCCGTCCTCGAGCGTGAACACGAGCCGCTCGGGGGCGGACACCTCCTGGTAGACACCGTGGAAGGGCATCTCCGCACCGGGCACCACGATGACCAGGCTCCATTCGCCGCCAGGCGTGACATCCATCGACATCCGGTCGAGGGGCACGTCGGCGTCGCCTCCGTACCAGGCGGCGAAGTCCTCGGGATCCGTCCATGCCTCGAACACACGGTCGCGGCGCGCCGCGACGACGCGGGTGATGTCGATGCCCTCGCGCGCTGAGTCAGCCATGGTCCCTGGTTCCTTTCCGGATGTCCCTGTCCAGAGGATCAGGCTCGGGGACCGGCCGCCACCCGGAGGGTTCGGGCCGGGGGCAGAACCACCGTCTCAGCCGGGTCGAAGGTCACGCCCACGGTGGCCCCCTCCTCCGGGGTGTCCCGCAGGGAGCACTCCGCCTCCAGGGCCGGCCCGTCGTCGGGGTGCAGGGTGACGGTGACGTGGTGGCCGCGGAAGGTGCGTACGCCCACCGTGCAGCGCAGGCCTTCCCCGGGGCCGCCGATCCGGACGCCGCCCGGCCGCACGAGCAGCTCGCACGCGCCCTGCGGCGAGTCCTCGGGCACCGGGACCTTGCCCCAGACGGTGTCGGCGGCCGTGCCCGTGACCGTGGCGTCCACCAGGTTGTCGAAGCCGAGGAAGCGGGCGACGAACGCCGACGCGGGGTGCTGCCAGACCTCCAGCGGGGTGCCCGCCTGGGCGATCCGGCCGTCCCGCATGACCACGACCCGGTCGGCGAGCGCGAATGCCTCGCCCTGGTCGTGGGTGACGGCGAGCACCGTGGTGCCCAGCCGGCCGAAGAGGGTGCGCAGTTCGACGACGAGCCGTTCGCGCAGGCTCCGGTCCAGCTGGCCCAGCGGTTCGTCCAGCATCAGCAGCTTCGGGCGTGGTGCCAGGGCCCGGGCGAGGGCCACCCGCTGCTGTTCGCCGCCGGACAGGGCGGCGACGGCCCGCCGCCCGGCCCCGGGCAGGCCGACCATGTCCAGGAGTTCAGCGGCTCTGCGGTCGCGCTCCGGGCGGGGGACGCCGTGCATCCGCAGTCCGAAGGCGACGTTGGCGCCGACGTCCCGGTGCGGGAAGAGCTGGTGGTCCTGGAACATCAGTCCGAGCCCGCGCCGGTGCACCGGAAGCCGTGCCTGGTCCGCGCCGTCCAGGAACACCCGCCCGCCGTCCAGGGGCTGGAGCCCGGCCACGGCCCGCAGCAGCGTCGACTTGCCGCTGCCGCTCGGGCCCAGCACGCAGACGATCTCGTGGTCGGCGACCTGCAGGTCCACCGCGTCCAGGGCCGTCCGCTTCCCGAACCGCACCGTGGCCGACTCCACTGTCAGCATCTCTAGAACTCCCCGGATCGGTCGGTACGGATACGTTCGAGCAGGAGCAGCGACACCGCGCAGACCAGCATCAGGATCGTGCTGAGGGCCATCGCCTGCCCGTAGTTGAGCTCGCCCGACCGCCCCAGCAGCCGGGCGACGGCGACCGGCAGGGTGGGGTTGTCGGGGCGTGCGATGAACACGGTCGCGCCGAACTCACCGAGCGACACGGCGAAGGCGAAGCCCGCCGCCACCAGCACCGCCCGCCGCACCAGCGGCAGGTCGACCTCCCGCCAGGCCCGCAGCGGCGACGCGCCGAGCACCGCCGCGGCCTCCCGCAGCCGGTCGTCCACCGCGCGCAGGACGGGCAGCATGGTCCGTACGACGAAGGGGACGCCCACCAGTGCCTGGGCGAGCGGCACGAGGATCCAGGACGTACGCAGATCGAGCGGCGGCTTGTCGAGCGTGATCAGGAAGCCGAAGCCGACGGTGACCGCCGACACTCCGAGCGGAAGCATCAGCAGGGCGTCGAAACCGCGTACCAGCGGGCCTGCCCTTCTGGTCAGTGCAGCCGCGGCGAGACCCCCGACCACGAGGGCGATCAGCGTCGCGACCAGCGCGTAACGCAGGGAGTTGCCGATGGCGTCGAGCGGCGGGACCAGGAAGGTGGAGCCGCTCGCGTCGGCCGACTGCAGCGCGCGGTAGAAGCCGAAGCCGTAGCCGCCCGAGGTGTCCAGGGAGCGTTCCACCAGTACGCCGAGCGGCACCACGATCAGCAGCAGGACGGTCAGCAGCACCCCGCCGAGCAGCGCCCACTGCCCTGCTCCGTGCGGGCGGCGGGAGGTCTGCGCCGGATCGACGAGCTTCAGCGCGGTCTCACGGCGCCGTACGGTCCACGTGTGGACGGCGAGGATCCCGCCGACCGCGGCGAACTGCACCAGCGTCAGTACGGCGGCCGTCGGCAGGTCGAGCAGCTGCGCGGTCTGCCGGTAGATCTCCACCTCCAGCGTGGAGTAGGCCGGGCCGCCGAGGATCTGGACGACCCCGAAGGAGGTGAAGGTGAAGAGGAAGACCATCAGGGCCGCCGCGGCCACGGCCGGGGCGAGCGCGGGCAGGGTCACGCGCCGCCAGACGGCGAGGCGGCCGGCCCCGAGCACCCGGGCGGCCTCCTCCTGGCGGGGGTCCATCTGGGACCACAGGCCGCCGACGGTCCGTACGACGACCGCGTAGTTGAAGAACACATGGGCGAGCAGGATCGCCCACACGGTCGTGTCGAGGCGGATTCCCCAGAGCTCGTCGAGGAACCCGCCGCGTCCCAGCAGCGCCAGGAACGCCGTGCCCACGACGACGGTGGGCAGGACGAACGGCACGGTCACGAGGGCACGCAGCAGTTGTTTGCCGGGGAAGTCGAAGCGGGCGAAGACATAGGCGCCGGGCAGCGCGATCAGCAGGGTGAGAGCGGTCGAGGCGAGGGCCTGCCAGGTGGTGAACCAGAGGACGTCGATGATGTCCGGCCGGCTCAGCACCGTGCCGATCCGGCCGAACTGCCAGGCTCCGTCCGTCTTCAGGCCCCGGCCGACGATCGCGACGACCGGGTAGGCGAAGAACAGCGCGAAGAACGCGACGGGCACGGCCATGAGGCCGAGCCGCACCGCGTTCCCCCTCCACGGGGGCCGCGCGACTACTTCACGACGAGCGAGGACCACGACTGGACCCACTGCTCACGGTTCTTGGCGATCTTCTCCGGAGCGACGGTCGCCGGCTTGTCGACGACCGCACCGAACTTCGTGAAGAGCTCCGGCAGCTTCGCGTCCTTCACCACCGGGTTCACGAACATGTTCAGCGGCATGTCCTCCTGGAACCGCTTGCTGATCAGGAAGTCCAGCAGGGCCTTGCCGCCGGCCTCGTTCTTCGCGCCGTCCAGCAGGCCGGCGAACTCGATCTGGCGGAAGCAGGTGCCGGTGGCGACACCGGTCGGGGCCTCGGCGGGCTTCGGATCGGCGTACAACACCTCGACGGGCGGGCTGGAGGCGTACGAGACGACGAGCGGCCGGTCGGCCTTGGCCTTCTTGCCGCCCGCGGAGCCGGAGAACTCCTCGTTGTATGCCTGCTCCCAGCCGTCGACGACCTTGACGCCGTTGCTCTTGAGCTTCTTCCAGTAGTCCTGGTAGCCGCTCTCACCGTGGGCGGCGACGGTGCCGAGGAGGAAGCCGAGGCCGGGCGACGAGGTCGCGGCGTTCTCGGTGACGAGGAGGTTCTTGTACGCGGGCTTCAGCAGGTCGTCGAAGGAGTTCGGCGGGTCGAGCTTCTTGTCGGCGAAGTACTTCTTGTCGTAGTTGACGCAGATGTCGCCGGTGTCGACGGGCGTGACCCGGTGCTTGTCCGCGTCGAGCTGCGTGTCGGCCGAGACGCGGTCCAGGCCCTTCGCCTCGTACGGTGTGAACAGGCCGTTGTCCAGGGCCCGGGAGAGCAGGGTGTTGTCGGCGCCGAAGAACACGTCGCCGCGCGGGGAGCCCTTGGTCAGGATCTCCTGGTTGAGCGCTGCCCCGGCGTCACCGCTCTTGAGTACCTTGACCTTGTAGCCGGTCTCGGCGGTGAACGCCTTCAGGACGGCGTCCGAGGCGTTGAACGAGTCATGGCTGACGAGGGTGACGGTCTTGGAGCCGGCCCCCGTGTCGTCGGACGCCTTGTCCTCGGAGCCGCCGCAGCCCGCGAGCGCGGTGACGCCGAGTGCGGCGGCGAGAGCGGTCGCCGCGTACTTCGTCGTGGTGTTCATGGTGAATTCCTCCTGGAGGTGACCAGGAAGAGACGCGGCCCTGCCCGCTCGGCGAGCGGGCAGGGCGCAACAGCTTGAGTAAGGTCCGAACTTCCTACCCGGAATGACCCGGGCGAGGTTCAGAGGGTCTGCGGCCGACCTGTCCTCGGTGCCGCACTCTCAGCGCTGTGGCGCTCCCCTGTCGGAATATGAAGTTGATTTCCCGGCCAGGCTACACCGGCCGGATCACGCCCTACCGGCCGGATAGTGCCCGTCGTCCGTGGTGCCTCCTCAGCGCTCGGACGCCGCCAGCTGCCCGCAGGCGCCGTCGATCTCCTGGCCGCGGGTGTCCCGGACGGTCACCGGCACACCATGGGCGGCGATCGCCTCGACGAACGCCTTCTCGTCCTCGGGCCGCGAGGCGGTCCACTTCGAGCCCGGGGTCGGGTTCAGCGGGATGAGGTTGACGTGGACCCGCTTGCCCTTGAGCAGCCGGCCCAGCCGGTCGCCCCGCCACGCCTGGTCGTTGATGTCACGGATGAGCGCGTACTCGATGGAGATGCGGCGACCCGACTTCTCCGCGTACTCCCACGCGGCGTCCAGGACCTCACGGACCTTCCAACGGGTGTTCACGGGGACGAGGGTGTCGCGCAGCTCGTCGTCCGGGGCGTGCAGCGAGACCGCGAGGCGGCACTTGAAGCCCTCGTCGGCGAAGCGCAGCATCGCCGGCACCAGGCCCACCGTGGACACGGTGATCCCGCGCTGCGACAGCCCGAGGCCGTCCGGCTCCGGGTCCGTCAGCCGACGGATCGCCCCGACCACTCGCTTGTAGTTGGCGAGCGGCTCGCCCATGCCCATGAAGACGATGTTGGACAGCCGGGCAGGCCCACCCGGGACCTCGCCGTCGCGCAGGGCCCGCATGCCGTCCACGATCTGGTGCACGATCTCGGCGGTCGACAGATTGCGGTCGAGCCCCGCCTGCCCGGTGGCGCAGAACGGGCAGTTCATCCCGCAGCCGGCCTGTGACGAGATGCACATGGTCACCCGGTCCGGGTAGCGCATGAGGACGGACTCGACGAGCGTGCCGTCGTGCAGCTTCCAGAGCGTCTTACGGGTGGTGTCGTCGTCGCAGCTGATGTGACGCATCACCGACATCAGGTCGGGGAACATCGCCTCGGCGAGCTTGTCCCGTGAGGCGGCCGGGATGTTGGTCCACTCCGCCGGGTCGTGCGCGTACCGCGTGAAGTAGTGCTGCGACAGCTGCTTGGCACGGAAGGGCTTCTCGCCGGTCGCGGCGACTGCTTCCTTGCGCTCGTCGGGGGTGAGGTCGGCGAGGTGCCGCGGCGGCCGCTTGGCTCCACGGGGCGCGACGAAAGTGAGTTCTCCGGGCTTAGGCATGGTTCTTCCAGTGTCGCAGACACGCCGAGGTACTCAGGTCCGCCGGAGGACCGGGCGGTCACGGCCGGCGTCAGCAGTGGTTCCGCAGGGCGGACCGCATGTGGCGGTGGAGTTCCAGGGCGCGGCGGCGCATCCAGTAGCCCCAGGAGCAGAACACCGCCACCCCGGCGACGAAGATCAGCGGGGCGGTCAGTGAGCCGGCGACGATTCCGAGCACGAGCATGCCGGCCGCGATCAGGCCCATGCAGCCCAGCCAGTACGGCAGCCACCGGCCGCCCCGCTCCATCTTCCCCAACTGCTCGGCGACCAGTTTCTGCATGGTCGCCCGCTCCTCGGGATCGCTCGGCACCTCACGGTGCCGGATCCGGCGGTTCAGCTCGGCGATCCCGCGGGGGTCGATGCCGGCCGCACGGCCGGTCCTGCGACGCTGGGCGGCCACGATGCCGATGGCGACGGCGGTGAAGACCGCTGTCTGGATCACCCACCAGCCGAGGTGCCCGTCCCGGCGGAACAGGGCGTTCGCCCCCACTCCGAGGACGAAGATCAGCACCGCTTGCGCGGCGAGACTACGGTCGAGCCAGAGCTTCGACGCACGCACGGCGTCCTCCTCGAAAGCGACGGCACACTCTCTGTCGCCCACCGGGTACCCCACCGTGACCGACTCACCCCGCACACGGGTGTCCTTGCCGCCGGGGGGCATACGGAGCCCATGACTTCTGAGGTGTTGGTCGCGGCCGAACTCGCCGGTCGCTGGGAGGGCCCTCCGTGGTTCAGGTGGGCGTTCCTGGCGGTGTGGGTCCTGTTCGGACTGTTCCTGTTCCTACGGTTCCGCAAGAACGGCTGGAAGCTTCCCCGACGTCGTTGAGCAGACACGGACGGGGCCCGCTGTCCGTGTGGACAGCGGGCCCCGTCGAAGAGCCACTCGGGAAGTCGTCGCTCCGCTCAGCCGGATCCGACGAACAGCACCAGCAGCAGCCAGACGACCGGGGCGCTCGGCAGCAGCGAGTCGAGCCGGTCCATGATGCCGCCGTGACCGGGCAGCAGCGTGCCCATGTCCTTGATCCCCAGGTCCCGCTTGATCATGGACTCACCGAGGTCCCCAAGCGTGGCGCTGGCGGCGACGGCGAGGCCCATCAACAGGCCCTGCCACCAGCTCCCGCCGTCGATCAGGAACTCCATGCACAGGGCGCCGGCCACCATCGCGAAGCCGACCGCGCCGAACAGGCCCTCGCGGGTCTTCCCGGGGCTGATGCGGGGTGCCAGCTTGTGGGTGCCGAACCGCCAGCCCACGGCGTACGCGCCTGTGTCACTGACCACGGTCAGCAGGAGGAAGGTCAGCACACGCCAGGCGCCGTCGTCCGCGGTGAGCATCATCGCGACGAACGTCGCCAGGAACGGCACGTAGAACACGGCGAAGACGCCCGCCGTGACGTCCTTGAGGTACCCCTCGGGCGGCTCCGTCATCCGCCACACGAGCACCGCGAGGGCGGTGAGAGCCATCGCGACCCAGGCGCCCTCCGCCTCCCGCACATAACCGGCGACCACCATCGCGGCGCCGCCGACGGCGAGCGGCACGAGCGGAGCGTTGATGCCCTTGCGCTCCTTGAGGCGGGACGTGAGCTCCCAGAGGCCGACCACCACCGCCAGCACGACCACGCCGACGAAGACTGCCTTCACGATGAACAGGGAGCCGACCACGAGCGCGCCGAGCCCGAGACCGACCCCTATGGCGGCACGCAGATCACGCCCCGCACGCTTCTTCTGCGGCGGGGGCGACGGCAGCGGGGTGGACATGGGCTCCTGCGGCTTCTCGTCACGGAACAGGGGGCCGCTGACGCGCGCGGCGTCCCCGCTCCGGTCGTCGCGGTCGTCAGCGTCTCTACCTGCGTCGGGAACGTCCGGCACGATGGGCATGGGCCGAGTCTGCTGGGCGCCGTGCACATCGTATGCAGGACCCGCCGGAGCGCCCCCCATCTCGGGCGCGCTCCAGTAGCCGGCTCCCTGCGGGGCGCCCCAGGAAGAGTCGTTCATCAGACTTCGAGCAGCTCGGCTTCCTTGTGCTTGAGCAGCTCGTCCACCTGCGCGACGTACTTCGCGGTGGTGTCGTCGAGCTCCTTCTCCGCGCGGCGGACCTCGTCCTCGCCGGACTCCTTGTCCTTGACGAGCTTGTCGAGCGACTCCTTGGCCTTGCGGCGGATGGAGCGGATCGAGATCTTGGAGTCCTCGGCCTTGGTCTTGGCGACCTTGATGTACTCCTTGCGGCGGTCCTGCGTGAGCTCGGGGAACGTCACGCGGATGATGTTGCCGTCGTTGCTCGGGTTGACACCGAGGTCGGAGTCGCGGATCGCCTGCTCGATGTTGCGCAGTGCCGTCTTGTCGAACGGGGTCACCACGGCCATCCTCGGTTCGGGGACCGAGAACGAGGCGAGCTGGTTGATCGGGGTCAGCGCGCCGTAGTAGTCGGCGACGATCTTGTTGAACATCGCCGGGTGCGCACGGCCGGTCCGGATCGCGGCGAAGTCCTCTTTCGCGACCACGACGGCCTTCTCCATCTTCTCCTCGGCCTCGAGGAGGATTTCTTCGATCACCACGTGCTCCTGCGTGTCTTGAGCGGACCCGGCATCGTCGGGTCCTGCGGATCCTGCGTCGCGTCCTCACCTGCACGGTGTCCGACCGGCAGGCCGTTGTCCATCTTCTGGGCCGTCAGGCCCGGGTGCTCCGGTCGCTCACCAACGTGCCGATCTTCTCACCCTTCACCGCGCGGGCGATATTGCCCTCCGTGGTGAGCTCGAAGACGAGGATCGGGAGCTGGTTGTCACGGCAGAGAGTGATGGCGGTGGCGTCGGCGACCTTGAGGTCCCGGGCGATCACTTCGCCGTACTCCAGGGCGTCGAACTTCACCGCGTCGGGGTTGGCCTTCGGGTCGGAGTCGTAGACACCGTCCACACCGTTCTTCCCCATCAGCAGCGCTTCGGCGTCGATCTCCAGGGCGCGCTGCGCGGCGGTCGTGTCGGTGGAGAAGTACGGCATGCCCATGCCTGCTCCGAAGATCACGACGCGTCCCTTCTCCATGTGCCGCACGGCACGGAGCGGGATGTACGGCTCCGCGACCTGGCCCATGGTGATGGCCGTCTGGACGCGCGAGTCGATGCCCTCCTTCTCCAGGAAGTCCTGCAGCGCCAGGCAGTTCATGACCGTGCCGAGCATGCCCATGTAGTCGGACCGCGCCCGGTCCATGCCGCGCTGCTGGAGCTCGGCGCCACGGAAGAAGTTGCCGCCGCCGATGACGACCGCGATCTCCGCTCCGTCGCGTACGACCGCGGCGATCTCGCGGGCGATGGCGTGCACGACGTCGGGGTCGACTCCGAGTCCGCCGCCACCGGCGAAGGCCTCGCCGGACAGCTTCAGCATGAAGCGCCCGGAAACCGCGTCGTCGCGCTTGTGGTCACCCTGTGTGGCGTCCGCGCCCTTGTTCATGGAGATTCTCCTCGTGCACATACGAAGAAGGCCATTGCCGGTGGGTCTGTTGTCCCTCAGCGGCAATGGCCTCCTCGTCAGATCTGCGGTCGTCCGGCTGAGTGCGGCCGTCGACTGCACCAGACCCTATCGGGGTCCACCGTTGTTCGCGGACGGACTCAGATGCCGACCTTGATACGCGTGAAGCGCTTCAGGGTGACACCGGCCTCGTCCAGGACCTTCTGGACGGACTTCTTGTTGTCCAGCGCGTACGGCTGGCCCAGGAGGGTGGCCTCCTTGAAGAAGCCGTTGACGCGACCCTCGACGATCTTCGGGAGCGCGGCCTCGGGCTTGCCCTCGGCGCGCGTGGTCTCCTCGGCGACGCGGCGCTCGGCCTCGACGACCTCGGCCGGGACGTCCTCGCGGGAGAGGTACTTCGGGGCGAAGGCGGCGATGTGCTGGGCGATGCCCTTGGCCAGGTCGGCGTCGGCCTTGTCCAGCTCGACCAGGACACCGATCTGCGGCGGCAGGTCGGGCATGGTGCGGTGCATGTACACGGTGACGTAGTCGCCGGTGAACTGCGCGAAGCGGTCCAGGACGATCTTCTCGCCGAGGTTGGCGTTGGCCTCGTCCACGTACGCCTGGACGGTCTTGCCGGCCTCGATCTCGGACGCGAGGAGCGCCTCGATGTCGGCCGGGGAGGTCGCGGCGACGTGCGCGGCCAGCGTGTTGGCGACGGCCTGGAACTTGTCACCCTTGGCGACGAAGTCCGTCTCGCACTTCAGCTCGAGCAGGACGCCGGACGTCTTGTCCTCGGAGACGAGGGAGACGACGGCACCGTTCTCGGCGGAACGGCCTTCGCGCTTGGCGACGCCCTTCTGGCCCTTGATGCGAAGCGCCTCGACGGCGCCGTCGACGTTGCCGTCGGCCTCGTCGAGCGCCTTCTTGCAGTCCATCATGCCGGCGCCGGTGAGCTCGCGGAGCTTCTTGACGTCAGCGGCGGTGTAGTTCGCCATGAGTCTGTTTCTCTCTCGAAGTCTGAAAGATCTACGGGTGAACGGCGGGGGCCGGTGCACCGGCCCCCGCCGTCATTCAGCCGTGACTGACGGGTGTCAGGCCTGCTCGGCGTCCGCGGCCGGAGCCTCGGCGGCGGGGGCCTCGGCAGCCGGGGCCTCGTCCTGCTCGGCGGCGACGGCGGCCGGCTTGGCGTCCTCGTCGGCGTCCTTCTCGGTCTCGACCGAGGACTGGACCTCGGCCGTGGCCTCGGCGTCGTCCTTCTTGTCGCCCGCGAGCAGGTCACGCTCCCACTCGGCGAGGGGCTCGCCGGCGGCCTTCTCGCCCGGCTTCGAGTCACCGGTGGCGGCACCGGAACGGGCGATGAGGCCCTCGGCGACGGCGTCGGCGATCACGCGGGTGAGCAGGGTGACGGAGCGGATCGCGTCGTCGTTGCCCGGAATCTTGTAGTCGACCTCGTCGGGGTCGCAGTTGGTGTCGAGGATCGCGACGACCGGGATGTGGAGCTTGCGCGCCTCACCGACGGCGATGTGCTCCTTCTTGGTGTCGACGATCCAGACGGCGCTCGGCACCTTCTGCATCTCGCGGATACCACCGAGGGTCTTCTCCAGCTTGGCCTTCTCGCGGGAGAGGACCAGGAGCTCCTTCTTGGTGAGGCCGGAGGCGGCCACGTCCTCGAAGTCGATGAGCTCGAGCTCCTTCAGACGCTGAAGGCGCTTGTAGACGGTGGAGAAGTTGGTGAGCATGCCACCGAGCCAACGCTGGTTGACGTACGGCATGCCGACGCGCGTCGCCTGCTCGGCGATGGCCTCCTGGGCCTGCTTCTTCGTACCCACGAACATGATGGAGCCGCCGTGGGCGACGGTCTCCTTGACGAACTCGTAGGCGCGGTCGATGTACGACAGCGACTGGAGCAGGTCGATGATGTAGATGCCGTTGCGCTCGGTGAAGATGAAGCGCTTCATCTTCGGGTTCCAGCGACGGGTCTGGTGACCGAAGTGGACGCCGCTTTCCAGCAGCTCCCGCATCGTGACGACGGCCATGGCCGTACTCCTTGAGGTACTCGGTTTTCGCGACCGCAGGATTGCTGTCGCGCCTGACGCCCCGACGCGCCGTGCCACGAAGGACCGAGGAGCGCGGCCACCGTCCGCAGAGAGGGAGGTGGCGGGGCGTGCGAAGTCGACCCGGTGACCCGGATCGCCAGAAGAAGTGTACGGGACCCGCCGGGTCCAGGGTGACGGCGATGTCCACAACCCCTCGGCCGTCCACAGATCCGGGTCATGATCCCCACGGAACGGGCCTGCGGGAGATCGTTGCGTCATGTGCCGCTCACCTGGAGAAACCACCGGTCGGCCGCGTCCCGCGCGGGTGGCCGTCCTGCTCGCCGTACTGCCCGCAGCGCTGCTCGCCGTCCTGCTGGGCCCGCCCTCCGCGAGAGCCTGGGCGACGCCGCCTCCGGCCGGCGACCGTGTCTGGCCGCTCGCGGGCCGGCCCCTGGTCGTACGGGGCTGGGAGCCGCCCGCCGGTCCGTACGCGCCTGGTCACCGCGGGGTCGACCTCGCCGCCCCGCCGGGGACGCCTGTGCTGGCGGCGGCCTCTGGCCGGGTCGCCTTCGCGGGGCCGGTCGCGGGGCGCGGGGTGGTCTCCGTCGACGTGTCCGGCAGCGGGGACCCGCCGCTGCGCTTCACGTACGAGCCGGTGCGGGCGCGGGTCTCCGAGGGCGACGAGGTGGTCGCGGGGCAGGTGGTGGGGGCGGTCGGGCCGGAGCCGTCCCATTGCGCCTCCGGCTGTCTGCACTGGGGGCTGCGGCGCGGAGACGTCTATCTCGATCCACTGTCGCTGCTTCCTCCGTCACTGCTGCGACGGGGGCCCTCCAGGCTGCTGCCGGTGTTCGGCGTACCGGTCCCGGAGGCGGACCGGAGGCGCGCTCAGCCCCGGACGCCTCGCAGGACCATGGCCACGGCCGTGTCCGCCACGGTGCCCGGCTCCTCGGCCGCGCCCAGCTCGATCCTGCGCACCGCGGCGTCCACCGAGCCCTGCAGGAGCATGGCCGCGAGCCTCGGTTCGGTGTGGCCCAGGTCGGCGAGGGCCTCGACGATCATGGCGATCAGCCCGCCGTGCGCGGCACGGATCTTCTCCCGGGCGCCGGCGTCCAGTTCGCTCGCGGAGATCGCCACGACCGCGCGGTGCCGCCGGTCCCCGACGAGGTCGAGCTGCCGGCGCACATAGGCCTCGATCTTGCCCTCGGGCGTACCGGCCCGCTCCATCGCGTTCTCGACCTCGGCGGCCCAGACCGGGAAGTCGACGGCGCAGAGCTCCTCGACCACGGCCGCGCGGGAGCGGAAATACTCGTAGACGGAGGACCTGGCGAGGCCGGTGCGCTCGGCGAGGGCGGGGAAGGTCAGCGCCTCCGTACCGCCCTCGGACAGCAGGGAGCGTGCGGCGTCCAGGAGGGCGCCGCGCTGCATGGTCCGGTGCTCGGCCACGGAGGCCGCTCGAATCCTGGGCACCCCTCCACTCTACGGCGGCGGCGGTTCGAAGGGGGGTGCGCGTCGGCGGCCGGTTGGCCGAAGCCGCTCCGGCTCAGCGTCCGGCGTCGGCCAGCTTCGCCCGGAGCTGCAGCACCGATTTGGTGTGGATCTGACTGACCCTGCTCTCGGTGACACCGAGGACGTTGCCGATCTCGGCGAGGGTGAGGCCTTCGTAGTAGTAGAGCGTGACCACGGTCTTCTCCCGATCGGGGAGCGTGTTGATGGCGCGGGCGAGCAGCCGTCTGAGCTCGCGGTCCTCGGCGACCTCGACCGGGTTGTCGGCCGCTGTGTCCTCCAGGGTGTCCATCAGGCTCAGCCGGTCGCCGCCCTCCCCTCCGACATGCAGCAGTTCCTCCAGCGCCACCACGTTGGCGAGCGACAACTGGCTGAAAACCGCGTGCAGTTCCTCCAGGGCGATGCCCATCTCCGCGGCGACCTCGGCCTCCGAGGGTGTCCGCCGCAGCTGCGCCTCCAGCGTGGCGTAGGCGCGCTCGACGTTGCGTGCCTTCTGCCGCACGGACCGCGGAATCCAGTCCAGCGCCCGGAGTTCGTCGATCATCGCGCCGCGGATCCTGGTGATCGCATAGGTCTCGAACTTGATGGCCCGTTCGATGTCGAACTTCTCGATGGCGTCGATCAGCCCGAAGACCCCGGACGAGACGAAGTCCGCCTGCTCCACGTTGGACGGCAGCCCCACGCTGACCCGGCCGGCGACGTACTTCACCAGCGGTGAGTAGTGCAGGATCAGCTGCTCCCGCAGCCTCTCGTCACCGGTGGTCTTGTACGAACGCCACAACTCGTCGAGGGAGGAGGGCGCGGGAGGACGCACAGTGCCACGCGCAGCCGGTGGTACTGCCGCGCGGTCAGACCCGGAGGTGTGCTGGGGCATGTGGTGCCTTGAGCCGTTCTGCTGTGAAGTGCTGGGACGTGTCTCTGGGGCGGAATCCTTGTGAGCGTAGCGTGACTGAGGCGTTGCGGTGTGCGCAGGACAAGGGAACCGTGCGGTGCGATTGCGTACCAAATCCCTTGCCGTTCTCCCTCCAGCTGACGGGGGTGACGGCGAGGACCGTCACCGTTCACCCCGCCCCCGGAGGCCTGACCGGGTACCTCCGGGGCCATCTGCATCACCTTTTCACCCGAATGCTCCGGGTCAAGTACCGCCTCGCCGCGCGTCCCCATTGCGTGTCCGTCCCCGCGTCAACCTCCACCCGTCGCCCTCGCGTTCGACGAACCCCAGTGAGTGGAGTTCGTACAATCGCCCGAGGGCTTCATCCGTGGACGCTCCGGCACTTCTGGCCACGTCGCGCCCCTCCATCACGCCCGTCCCCGGCAGCGCGTCCAGCACCCGCGCCGAGGCGGCGTCGAGGAGGTCCCGGGGCAGGACGGGCCCGCTTCTGGCCGGAGCCAGCTCACCGATCTCCCCCACCAGTTCGGAGATCTCGGCGGCGTCGGTGACCAGGACTCCCTCACCGCGGAGGAGTTCATGCACCCCTGCCGAGAGACCGCTCGTGGCGGGGCCCGGGACCCCCATCGTGAAACGGCCCAGGCGCTGCGCGTTCCTCGCGGTGACCAGCGAGCCGCTGCGGTATTCGGCCTCCACCACCACGGTGCCCCTGGTGAGTGCCGCGATCACCCTGTTCCGGAGGATGAATCTGCTGCGCGTCGGATGGTCCGACGGCGGCAGCTCTCCCATGACCACGCCCTGTTCCACGATGCGTCCGATCAGCTCTGCGTGTCCCCGGGGGTAGGCCACGTCCACCCCGCAGGCCAGCACCGCCATGGTGGCGCCGCCCGCGGCCAGCGCCCCGCGATGGGCGGCCCCGTCCACCCCGAACGCAGCGCCGGAGACCACGACCCAGCCCCGCTCCGCCAGCCCTGCGGCGAGGGTCGCCGCCATGTGCGCCCCGTAGGGCGTGCAGGCCCGGGCGCCCACGAGCGCGACGGAGCGCAGCGCCCAGAGGCGCAGGTCGGACCGGCCGCGCACCCAGAGGCCGATCGGGCGCGCGTCCCCCAGGTCGTCGAGCTGGCTCGGCCACTCCCGGTCACCGGGGCAGACGAACCGCCCTCCGATCGCGGCAATCGCCGCCAGGTCCCTTCCGGGGGCGGCACTCGACGCCCGCAGGCGGTACCCGGCGAGCCGGGCCGCCGTCATCCCCTCCAGCGCCTGCGCCGGTGCGTCCGTGGCCGTGGCCGTGGCCGTGGCCGTGGCCGTGAGACGCCGTATCAGCTCGACGGGACCGATCTCACGGATCCAGCGGCCGGCGCGCTCGTCCCCGGCTCGAACACCCGGGTGAGGGCGGCGCGGGCCAGTCGCTCGGGCTCGCCGTGGGCCGGTGGGGCGTTCACCGGGCGCCCGCCTGCATCGGGACCCCCCGCTGGATGCCCGTCCGCAGCTCCAGCGCCACCGCGATGTCCGACGCGTCCGGGCGGTCGGCGGCCCTCAGGTCCGCCACGGTCCAGGCCACGCGCAGGACCCGGTCGAGGCCGCGGGCGGTGAGGATTCCCCGCTCCATGTCCCGCTCGGCCGCCATCAGGGCGCCGGGGGCCGCGACCAGCCTGGTCCGCAGCTCGTGCCCGGGCACCTCGCTGTTGGTGGTCCAGGGGGTGCCCGCGAGCCGTTCGGCGGCGCGCTCCCTTGCCGCCCGCACCCGGGCGGCCACCTCGGCGGAGGACTCCCCGCGACCGCCGCTCCCCATCAGGTCCGCCCTTCCGACGGGCTCGACCTCGACGCGCAGATCCACCCGGTCGAGTAGCGGGCCCGACAGCCGCGCCTGGTAACGGCGGACCGCCGACGGCGGGCATTCACAGCCCGCCCCGGCCAGGGTGTGCCTGCCGCACGGGCAGGGGTTGGCGGCCAGGACCATCAGGAAGCGCGCGGGCAGCCGGACGACCCCGGCCGCGCGTGCGACCACCACGTGTCCGGACTCCAGGGGCTGGCGCAGCGCGTCGAGGGCCCGCCCGGAGAACTCCGGGGCCTCGTCCAGGAAGAGGACGCCCCTGTGCGCCAGGGACACCGCTCCCGGCCGCGGCAGGCCGTTGCCACCGCCCACGAGTGACTGCATCGTCGCCGAGTGGTGCGGGGCGCAGTACGGCGCTCTGCTGATCAGGGGTTCGCCCGGCGGGAGGATGCCCGCGACCGAGTGCACCGCCGTCACCTCGAGGGATTCCTGCCGGGAGAGCGGCGGCAGAATCGCCGTGATCCGCTCGGCCAGCATGGTCTTCCCCGCCCCGGGCGGCCCGGAGAGCAGCAGGTGGTGTCCCCCTGCCGCCGCCACCTCCAGGGCCGTGCGCGCCCGGACCTGGCCCGCGACGTCGGCCAGATCGGGCCGGTGCGCCGTGCCGTCGGCCGACAGCGAGGCCAGCCCTGTGCCCAGGCCCGCTCCGGGCACCATCAGGCCGGCCAGCATCGTGTCGGGGCGTCCCCGGTCGGCGGCCGGCTCCTCGGGAACGGGTTCGTCGCCGAGGACGGCGATCAGCTGGCGCAGGCTCCGTACCCCGAGGACGGAGACGCCCGGCACGAGCGCGGCCTCCCCTGCGGTCTGCTCCGGGACGACAACGTGCCGGTACCCCGCTTCGGCCGCCGCGAGGACCGCGGGCAGCACCCCGCGCACCGGGCGCACCCTGCCGTCGAGCCCCAGCTCCCCGATCATGACCACATCGGCGATGGCCGCGGGGTCGATCCGCTCGGCCGCGCCGAGGACCGCACACGCGACGGCGAGATCGAAGCCCGAACCGCTTTTGGGCACGGAGGCCGGGGACAGGCCCACCGTGAGCTTCTTCTGCGGCCACTCCGCCCCGGAGTTGACGACTGCGGCCCTGACCCGGTCCCGGCTCTCCACGAGGCTCTTGTCCGGCAGTCCCACGAGCGTGAACGCCGCCACGCCCGGCTCCAGATCGGCCTGGACCTCCACCACCACGCCCTCGACGCCGACCAGAGCCACCGAGCACGCCCGCGCGAACCCCATCAGGCCACGCCCCGCACATGCTCGGCGACCGGGGCGCCACGCCTGGGCAGGATCACGCCGATCAGATCGATCCGGACCCCGCCCGGCGGGGGACCGCCGTGCCGTTCGAGCCAGATCTCGGCGAGCCTGCGCAGCCGCTCCGCCTTGGCCGGTGTGACGGCCTCCATGGGATGCTCGAAGGAGCCCGCCCTGCGGGCCTTCACCTCGCAGACGACCACCGCGTCGCCGTCCCTGGCGACGATGTCGATCTCTCCTGCCCGACACCGCCAGTTGCGCTCCACCACAGTCATGCCGGCATCCGCCAGCAGCCGTGCCGCCAGATCCTCGCCGTACCGCCCGAGTGCCCCCCGTGCGTTCATATCGGCACCACCTCCGGCACCGACTGTGACGTGCCCCGCCCGATCTGTTGGATCTTGGTGGACAACCAGACCGATGTGGATATCCCGGCCACTCGGACGAGTGAACCGGGATATCGGGGGAGCACGCCGGGATCAGCCGCCCGGAAGTTCGAGATCGCTCTTGTTGAGCTCCTCGATATTCACGTCCTTGAACGTCAGCACGCGGACCTGCTTGACGAACCGGGCGGGCCTGTACATGTCCCAGACCCACGCATCCGCCATGGAAACCTCGAAAAAGACCTCACCCTGGACCGAGTGCACCTGCATCTCGTAATCATTGGTGAGGTAGAAGCGCCGTTCGGTCTCGATCACATATTTGAACAGACCGACGACATCGCGGTACTCCCGGTAGAGCTTCAGCTCCATCTCGGTCTCGTACTTCTCGAGGTCCTCGGCACTCATGGCATGTTCCCCTTCAGCCGTGCGTCCCCCTATTGTGCGTCAGTCCCACGCACCCCTGGCCGATTAGACGATTTCGGGGGCGAGAACCAGCGGAACACTCGGGGGACCCTCGTCGAGCAGCGTGCGCAGCAGCCCGGCGAGCCTGGTCGGGTACACCGTCTCACGCGTGGCGAGAAGTTCGGCGGAAGTCCACCACCTCAGACCGGCGACACTGCGCAGCTCCAGCTCGGTGAGCCCCTTCTGGTCGGTCGCGGTCTGCGACGTACGGGCGAGGAAGTACCACTCGTCCTGGTCCCAGCGCCGCCCGTCGAACGGGAAGGAGCAGGCCCTCGTCCACAGCAGGGGACCGAGGCGGACATCCGTGATCCCGGTCTCCTCGGCGAGCTCACGCAGGGCGGCCTCCTCGCGGGTCTCGTCGCCCTCCAGGCCGCCGCCCGGGGTGAACCACCAGCTCTCGGCCGGGTCGGCGGGCTCGAAGCCGTGCAGCAGCAGGATCCGGTCGTCCGGGTCCAGGAGCACCACCCGGGCGACCTTGCGTGCCTCAGCGAGCACCGGCGGACACCTTCGGCCTCTTGCCCGCCCGCGCGGAACGCGCCGACAGCGGGCCGTAGGCGGCTCCTCCCAGGATGAGCACCAACCCCACCACGAGAGCACCCAGCTGCAACGGCAGCGGTCCCTCGGAGGACACGCCGCCGGGCAGGGACGCGAAGGCGTCGGGGCGGCCGATCATGCCGTTCAAGGGCCAGGCGACGGCGTCCACCCGCGCCTGGACGGCGCTACGCGGCACCGAGCCCTGTCCCGGTTCCTCCAGGTGCACCCGGGAGTCCATGGAGGTGCTGCGCTCGTCCCCGAGGAGGAAGAGCTGGCCCTCGGGCACATCGGCCGTGAAGTTCTGGGGCGAGGCCGGGGCGTCCCCGCCCGCCGGGATGAGGGACGAGGCGCCCTCGGCGCGCAGATACGGTTCCTCGATCGGCTTGCCGTTGACGGTGAGCCGGCCTTCCTTGTCACAGCAGGCGATCTTGTCGCCGCCGACGCCCACGACCCGCTTCACCATGGGCACATCACCCCACGTCGAGTCGCTGAAGACGACCACGTCTCCGCGCCGCACGTCGCCGCCTTCTATCCGCTCCGCGAGGACCCGGTCGCCGGCGTTCACGGTCGGCGTCATCGAGTCGGTCGGCACGGTGTACGGCTTGTACACCACCGCTCCCCAGGCGAAACCGCCGAGGAAGAGCACACAGCCGACGGCCACGGCCAGGTTCGACAACACGTTGCCGAGCCGGCCGCGGCCGTCGTCACGTTCTGATCCACTCATCCCAGCGCTCCCCCATCGGAGATCGACAATCGCTGATCCGAGCGGCACCCTACCCGGCGGTATGCCCGCGGGTCAGCCTGCGGCGACGCCAGAACACGAGGGGCAGCGCCCCGGCTACACCGAGTGCTCCGGGGACCGCCGCCGAGGCGGCCGCGTTCAGCCCGGGCTGGTCGAACGTCTTCGGCACCGGAAGCGTCGCCCAGCGGTTGATGGGCCACGCCACGACCACGGCCCGTCCGACCACCTCGTCCGTGGAAACCGTGCCCTGGCCGGGAAGCTCCTGGTGGTAACGGGAGTCCAGCGAATTCTGCCGGTGGTCCCCCATCACCCAGATCCGGCCCTCGGGCACATGGATCGGCCCGAACGGCTCGTCGTCGCAGGCGCTGTTGCCCTCGAAGATGAACGACTTGTCGTCCAGCGCCTTGCCGTTGACCGTCACCGGGCCGTTCTTCTTGCACTGGACCGTGTCGCCGCCGACGGCCACGACCCTCTTGATCAGGTCCTTCTCCTCTGCGGACGGCATCAGTCCGATGAAGCTCAGGAACTTCTGCACCGCGTTGGGCTCGGGCGTCGCGGTGTCCTCCAGCCAGCCGCCCGGGTCGTGGAAGACCACGACCTCTCCACGCTCAGGCTCCGAACCGAACCAAGGGGTCAGCTTGTCGACCAGCACCCGGTCACCCCGCTGCAGGGTGTTCTGCATGGAGTCCGAGGGGATCGAGAAGGCCTGTACCAGGAACGTCTTGATCAACAGCGCGAGAACGAGCGCGATGCCGATGAGGAGCGGCAGCTCCTTCCAGAACGAACGGGGTTTCTTCACCGCCGAACTGCCACCGCCCGGGGACGTGCCGTCACTCTCCGCCTCCACCGGGACCCCGTCGCTCGAAGGCCGGTCCTCGGGTTCGTCGTGTCCGGATCGTGCGCCGACCGCCAAATCCCCCACATCCACTCCTCACTCCGTGCCACCGCCCGCGCCCGATTCGGCGCAGGCCCACCACTCCCATAACGAGCGGGAGTTCCGCAGGGGTCGGGAGCAGGACCATTCCGTTGCGATCCTGGGAGGACACACTATTCGACGGGGCCTTCGCAGCGGTCGCTCCGGCGCCCCCCTCAGGAACGGAGGCATACGTTCCGGGCTCTTCCAGCCTGCGCCAATGGCCGAAGGGCCAGGCGATCACCACGGCCCGGCCCACCACCTCGTCCTCGGAGACAGTGCCGTTCCCCGGCTTGTCGAGATGGAATCGCGAGTCTGCGGAATTCGACCGGTGGTCGCCCATCACGAAGATGCGGCCCTCGGGAACCTTTACCTCGAATTTGAGGGTGGAGGGCACGTCGCCGGGATTCAGGTACGGCTCGTCGAGCCCCACGCCGTTGACCGTGATCCTGCCGTCGGCGCCGCAGCACTTCACGGTGTCGCCTCCGACGGCCACCACGCGCTTGATCAGGTCCTGCTCGTCCTCCGAGGGCAGCAGTCCGATGAAGGTCAGCAGTTCCTTGACCTGTTTGACGCCGGCGGGCGGTTCCTCGGCGGCTGCGGCCTCCTGCTGCAGCCAGCCGCCCGGGTCCTTGAAGACGACCACGTCACCGCGCTGCGGTTCGGAGCCGAACCAGGGCGTCAGCTTGTCCACCAGCACCCGGTCGCCGATCCGGATGGTCTGCTCCATCGACCCGGAGGGGATCACGAAGGCCTGGACGAGGAAGGTCTTGAGTACGAGCGCGATCAGCAGCGCGACCAGGACGAGGAGGGGTATCTCCTTGATCGCGGACCGGCGCCGGCGGCGTTTCACCTTACGGGCCAGCTTGCGGCGCTCCGCCCGCGTGGGCAGTGAGCGGCCGGTGGCGGGCCCCGGTCCGGTGGGCAGCGGCGCGCCGTTGTCCGGCACTCCCCGCCCGCGCCCCCTGTTACCCATGAGCCGCGTCCGCCGGCCGTATGCCCGTGAAGGCGTCGGTGCCCTCCAGGGAGCCGAGTCTGCCGAGCGGCCAGCCGAGCCAGTCGACCCGCCCTGTCACCCGCTCCACGGGCACCATGCCGCCCCCCGGCTCCCCCAGGTGGTCCCGGGAGTCCCGCGAGTTGCTGCGGTGGTCGCCCATCACCCACAGCCTGCCGTCGGGCACGACGATGTCGAAGGAGACGTCGGACGGGCGATCACCCGGGTACAGGTACTCCTCGTCCACCGGAGCGCCGTTCACCTCGAGCCTCCCCCGCTTGTCGCAGCAGACCACACGGTCGCCCCCCACGCCCACCACCCGCTTCACGAAGTCGGACCCGGCGGGTTCGGCCAGTCCCAGGGACGCGGCCGCACCGTGCAGCAGCACACCGAGGGCGTTCCCGCCGGACGCGGTCTCCTGTACGAAGGACCCGGTGCCGTCGAAGACCACCACGTCGCCGCGCCGGGGCTCCGAGCCGAAACGGTACGCCAGTTTGTTGACGAGGACCCGGTCCCCGACGCGCAGCGTGGGCTGCATCGAGCCACTGGGGATGAGGAAGGGCTGCAGCACGAAGGCGCTGAAGAGCAGCAGGGCGACCGTGCAGAGCATGCCCAGGAAGACGGTCCGCCCCCAGGTGACCGACCCGGCCGGCCGGTCCCGGACATGCGTGGAGCGCGACCCCTCCTCCGCCCCTTCTGCGGGGCCGGAGGAGAGATCGCGCTCCATGTGCTGTGCTTCCGTGTCCATCGGGGCCGAATCCTATCCGGCCGCGCTGTGGACGCCGGAGGTGAATCAGCGGTCGCGCTTCTCCTTGATCTTCGCGGCCTTGCCGCGGAGCTCACGGAGGAAGTACAGCTTGGCGCGACGGACGTCACCGCGGGTGACGAGCTCGATCTTCTCGAAGATCGGGCTGTGCACCGGGAAGGTGCGCTCGACGCCGACGCTGAAGGAGACCTTGCGGACCGTGAAGGTCTCGCTGATGCCCGAGCCCTGGCGACGGATGACAATGCCCTTGAACTGCTGGATACGGGAGCGGTTGCCCTCGATCACGCGCACGTGGACGTTGACCGTGTCACCCGGGCGGAACGCCGGGAGGTCGGTACGGAGCGAGGCGGCGTTGACGCCATCGAGCAGGGAAGTCATGTTGTCTGCTTTCTTCGCCGATGCCACAGGTCATCGACGGGAGAGAGTGAAGTTCGGATGCTGATCACATCGGGCGGGCGTCTTTCCCCCTGTGGCAGGGGCGCACGCCGGACGTACAGCGGGCCTATTCTTCCACGGCCTCGGGCCTGCGCCAAAATCGCCCGTCGGGCCCCGGGGACCAGCCGAGGATGGAGAGCATCTCGCGGTCCTTCTTGTCGAAACCCGAGGCCTCGCAACGCTCGATCAGGTCGGGCCTGTTGGCAGCGGTACGGCGGAAGGCCTCGTCCCGGCGCCAGCGCGCGATCCGGCCGTGGTGGCCGCTCAGCAGCACCTCGGGGATACCGCGTCCGCGCCACTCGGGGGGCTTCGTGTAGACCGGCCCCTCGAGCAGGTCGGCCATGGCCCCGGGCGCGAAGGAGTCGTCGCGGTGCGACTCGGCGTTGCCGAGCACCCCGGGCAGCAGCCGGGCCACGGCCTCGGTGATCACCAGGACCGCGGCTTCCCCGCCCGCGAGGACGTAGTCCCCGATGGACACCTCGATGACCGGCATCCGGGTCGCGTACTCGTCCATCACCCTGCGGTCGATGCCCTCGTAGCGGGCGGGGGTGAAGATCAGCCACGGCCGTTCCGAGAGCCCGACGGCCAGTTCCTGGGTGAAGGGCCTGCCGCTGGGCGTGGGCACCACGAGCACCGGGGAGTGCGCCCCGGCCTCGTACCCGCCGGCCAGCACATCATCCAGGGCGTCACCCCAGGGCTCCGTCTTCATGACCATGCCGGGGCCGCCGCCGTAAGGGGTGTCGTCCACCGTGTTGTGCCGGTCGTACGTCCAGTCGCGCAGGTCGTGGACGTGTACGTCGAGGCGTCCCCGGGTGCGCGCCTTGCCGACGAGCGAGACGTTCAGGGGTTCCAGGTACTCGGGAAAGATCGTGACGACGTCGAGCCGCATCACGCGTCGCCCTTCCCGCCGTCGTCCGCCGCGCCCCTCTCGGAGCCGTCCTCGTCGCGGGTGGAGACGTCCTCGTCGCGGGGGGCGTCCTCGTCGCGCGCGGAGGCGATCACGGCCTCGCTCTCGTCGATCAGACCCGGCGGCGGCGTGATGACGGCCCGCTGCTCCTCCAGGTCGATCTCGGTGACGATCTCCTCGACGAACGGGATCATCACCTCGCTGCCGTCCGGCCGTTCCACGATGAACAGGTCCTGCGACGGCAGGTGCGTGATCTCGGTGATGCGGCCGATCTCCGTGCCGTCGGTGAGGACGACGTCGAGGTCCATCAGCTGGTGGTCGTAGAACTCCTCGGGATCCTCGGGCAGTTCCGCCGGGTCGACCTCGGCGATCAGCAGGATGTTGCGCAGCGCCTCGGCGGCCGTACGGTCGCGCACGCCCTCGAACCGCAGCAGCAGCCTGCCGCTGTGCACCCGGCCGGTCTCGATCGTCAGCGGCCCGGCATGGGCGGGCTCCGTGGCCAGTACGGCCCCGGGCCCGAGCCGGAGCTCGGGCTCGTCGGTGCGCACCTCGACGGTGACCTCGCCCTTGATGCCATGGGCGCGACCGATCCGCGCAACTACCAACTGCACGCTACTTCTCCCGGTGTTCTCTTACTGAGGTGTACGGACGACCTGAGGTGTACGGACGACAAAGGCCGGGGACGGCTCGAAAGCCCTCCCCGGCCCCGGCCGGTGTTCAACTCTTTCAGCGAACCTGGTCCACATCGACGAGGTCGACACGGATTCCACGGCCGCCGATGGCACCCACGACGGTACGCAGGGCGCGTGCGGTGCGGCCGTTGCGGCCGATCACCTTGCCGAGGTCGTCGGGGTGAACCCGGACCTCGAGAACGCGTCCACGGCGCAGGTCACGCGAGGCGACCTGCACATCGTCGGGGTTGTCGACGATGCCCTTCACGAGGTGCTCAAGAGCCTCCTCGAGCATGCTCAGGCCTCGGTCGACTCGGTGGACGCGGCAGCGTCAGCCGCCTCGTCCGCCTTCTTGTCCGACTTCTTGGCCTTCTGGGTGATGGCCTCACCCTTGGCCTCGTCGCCGTCCGTGGCCAGGGCCTCGAACAGGGCGCGCTTGTCAGCCTTGGGCTCCGGCTGCAGCAGCGGCGCGGGGGCCGGGAGGCCCTTGTGGGCCTGCCAGTCACCGGTGAGCTTCAGGATCGCGAGGACCGGCTCGGTCGGCTGGGCGCCGACGGACAGCCAGTACTGCGCGCGCTCCGAGTTGACCTCGATGCGGGACGGGTTCTGCACCGGGTGGTACAGACCGATCTCCTCGATGGCCCGGCCGTCACGGCGGACGCGGGAGTCGGCGACGATGATGCGGTAGTGAGGCGAACGGATCTTGCCCAGACGCTTCAGCTTGATCTTGACTGCCACGGAAGTGGTGTCTCCTGGTCTCTGACGTGGTTGGGCACAAAAGATGCCACGTGGGGTTGCGGTACTCGGGTGCCCGATGGACGCGTCAGCCGGAGGAGAGAGGGGTCCTGTGCGACTGTCGAGTACAGCGACCCATTGTGCCACACCGCGTCGGGTCACCCCACCGCGACCGCCGCTTCCGGGATACGGAAGGGCTTGCCGCAGCCACCGCAGACGATCGGGGCCTGCGCGAGGACGGAGGGAACGACACGGACGTTGCGCCCGCAGTCACAGACGGCCTTGACCCGCACCCCTCCCCCGGACGAGCCGTGCCGCGCGGCGGGACCGCGGAACGAGCGCTTGGTGTCCGCCGCGGTGGCCACGGTGTGCGCCTTGAGCGCCCGCTGCAGCCGTTCGGTCGTCGGGCGGTATCTGCGTTTGGCCTCGGGATTCAGCGTCACCAGCGAGAATCCGCTGCTGGGGTGGGGTTCCTCGGCGTGATCGAGGCCCAGCTCCTCGGCGATCGCGAGGAAGCGTCGGTTGTGGTAGCGGCCGGCCCGGGAGGTGTCCCGGACACCTCTCGCGGCAGCGATGCCGTGGACTGCCTCATGGAGCAGTCGTTCGAAGGAGAGCTCGGCGCCACAGGCGGACGAGGACTCTCCGATCAGGGACTCTGGCGCGGCTAGATCGGGCAGCTCGGGGTGGTACCGCTGAATGTCGGCCCACGCCTGTGCCAGCTCTGCGGCAAGTACAGGTGGTGTCGTGCTCACGTCGTGACAACGAGCCTGAGTGCTCCGGTGTTCCTATTCCGGGGCATCTCAAATAATTTGCACGTACCAGTCAGTTGCCCTTGATGCGTCCGGACGAGGGCGGGTGCGCAGATCAGCGGAGAAGCCTCACAGCTCGCACCAAGCCGGTACGTAGCAACGCGTACGCACCGGCGTGGACGGACGCCCCGCGGGTGACAGTACCCGGCACGGAGCGGCGGCCGCACACCGGTCGTGACCGGCGGCCGGGGCGCTCGACGTGCTGCGCCCCGCGTGTCGGGTAAGACTGTGAGGAAGCGAGCAGCAGGCGTGCTGTTCCCGGCGCCCGCGTCCGCAAAGGCGCGCCCGGGGGCGCACGGCCGGAGCACGCGAGCAAAGCCATCCCACCCCGTCCCACCTCTGGACGGGACCGCCGATGCGGAGTTCTCTGACATACGGGGGCTGTGGGCGCACACACACAGCACATAGACATGGGGGACCTCACTCGGGCACGACCGACCTCACGGCGGATTGGGGCGCATTCCATGACACCTACGCTCGTCCGGCACCACAGGTACGCGGATTCGTCCGCCCCGGTGGACGCCGGTACCCGCGCCCGTGACTGGGCCGAGATCCAGGAGCGCATGCTGGCACCGCTCTACGAGGCGGTGTACGAGCGCCTCGAAGTCGGAGGCGGTACGCGGATGCTCTCCCTCGGCTGCGGTTCCGGGCTTGCGCTGCTGATCGCGGCCTCACGCGGGGCACGCGTCACCGGCGTCGACTCCGACCACGAACGGCTCGCCCTGGCCCGCGAGCGCCTCGCCTCCGGCCCGGGGCAGGACGCGGGCCGTACGGAGCCGCGGGCGCGGCTCGTCGACAGCGTTCCGGCGGCCGTCCCCGACGGCGGCGCGCCGTACAACCTGCTGACCGCCTTCCAGCCGATCGGCTGCGCGGCCGGGGACTCCGAGGGGCTCGCGCCCGCTCTCGCCTCCGCCGTACCGCTGGCCGTGCGGGGGGCCACGGTGGTGCTGGCCGGCTGGGGGCCGCCGGAGCGGTGCGCCACGGCTCCGGTGCTGAGGGTGGCGGCCCGGCTCACGGAGTCGGCGCGCGCCCCGCGCTCCGGGAGCGGCTGGCGGCCCGCGCTCCGGGACGACCTGGAGGAGGTGGCGGCGCGGGCCGGGCTCAAGCCGGACGGCTCGGGCCGGGTGTCCTGCCCGTTCGGTTACGCGGACGTGGACAGCGCGGTGCGCGGGCTGCTGTCGACCGGGCTGTTCGACACGGCCATACGGGCGACGGACCGCACCCAGGTGGAGAAGGAGGTCGCGGAGGCCCTGCATCCGCATCTGCGGCCCGACGGCACGGTGTGGATGCCGAACGTCTTCCGCTACCTGGTGTGCGTGTCGTAACGGTCGTCAGGGACAGCGAAGGGGCGCCCCGCCGGGCGGGGCGCCCCTTCGTCCGTGTTCCTGGCCGGTCAGCCCATGAACTTCTTGAACTCGTCCGGGAGTTCGAAGTTCTTGTCCTCCTGCGCGGGCAGACCCAGCGCGCCACCCTGCGCCGCCTGCTCGCGGCGGGCCGCCGCGGCCTGCTCCTCGGCCTTGCGCTTCATCGGGTTGCCGCTCTTACGCTTGCCCTTGGCCTGCTTGACCTGCTTCTTCTGACGGCCGGGGCCGCCGCCCATGCCGGGCATCCCCGGCATCCCGGGCATGCCACCGCCCTGCGCCATCTTCGACATCATCTTGCGGGCCTCGAAGAACCGCTCGACGAGGCCCTTGACGGCGGAGACCTCGGAACCCGAGCCCTTGGCGATGCGGGCGCGGCGCGATCCGTTGATGATCGTCGGCTCGGCGCGTTCCTTCGGGGTCATCGACTTGATGATCGCGGCCATGCGGTCGACGTCACGCTCGTCGATGTTGTTGATCTGTTCCTTGATCTGCCCCATGCCGGGCAGCATCCCGAGCAGCTTGGAGATGGAGCCCATCTTCCTGACCTGCTCCATCTGCGCCAGGAAGTCGTCGAGCGTGAAGTCCTTGCCCTTGCTCGACGCCAGCTTGGAGGCCATTTTGGCGGCCTCTTCCTGGCTGAAGGTCTTCTCCGCCTGCTCGATCAGGGTGAGCAGGTCACCCATGTCGAGGATGCGGGACGCCATGCGGTCGGGGTGGAAGGCGTCGAAGTCCTCGAGCTTCTCACCGTTCGACGCGAACATGATCTGCTTGCCCGTGACGTGGGCGATCGACAGGGCGGCACCACCGCGGGCGTCACCGTCGAGCTTGGAGAGCACCACGCCGTCGAAGCCGACGCCGTCGCGGAAGGCCTCGGCGGTGTTGACCGCGTCCTGGCCGATCATCGCGTCGACGACGAAGAGGATCTCGTCGGGGCTGACGGCGTCGCGGATGTCCGCGGCCTGCCGCATCAGTTCCTCGTCGATGCCGAGGCGGCCGGCGGTGTCGACGATCACGATGTCGTGGACCTTGGCCTTGGCGAACTCGATCGAGTCCTTGGCGACCTTGACCGGGTCCCCCACACCGTTGCCCGGCTCCGGCGCGTACACCGCGACGCCCGCGCGGTCGGCGACGACGCTGAGCTGGTTGACGGCGTTGGGGCGCTGGAGGTCACAGGCGACGAGCAGCGGGGAGTGGCCCTGGCTCTTGAGCCAGAGACCGAGCTTTCCGGCGAGGGTGGTCTTACCGGCACCCTGCAGACCCGCGAGCATGATCACGGTGGGCGGGTTCTTGGCGAACCGCAGCCGCCGCGTCTCGCCGCCGAGGATGCCGACGAGCTCCTCGTTGACGATCTTGACGACCTGCTGGGCCGGGTTCAGCGCCTGGGAGACCTCGGCGCCGCGCGCCCGCTCCTTGATGTTGGCGATGAACGCGCGGACCACGGGGAGGGCGACGTCGGCTTCGAGCAGGGCGATACGGATCTCGCGAGCCGTGGCGTCGATGTCCGCCTCGGACAAGCGGCCCTTGCCCCTGAGGTTCTTGAAAGTCGCGCTAAGGCGGTCGGAGAGAGTATCGAACACGGCGCTCGTCGGTCCTCAGGGTCGGGGGCGTGGCAGGTCAGTCGCTCTCCAGGGTATCCGGACCCCGGAGAACGCAAAGCCCTCGCCCGTTTCTCGTGACGAACGGGCCCGGGGCGGGGGGCTCAGCCCAGCTCCTTCTCGACCTCCCCGGCCACCTCGGCGGCCCGCTCCGGAGCCAGCGGCTCACCGTCGCCGTCCGTGACGTAGAAGGCGTCCACGGCGTTCGCTCCGAGCGTGGAGACATGGGCGCTGCGCACCCGTACCGCGCTGCGCTCCAGGGCCCGGCCGATCCGGTGCAGCAGCCCGGGGGCGTCCTGGGCGCGGACCTCGATCACGGTGGCCAGGCGGGAGCCCGCCGCCGCCACGGAGACCCTGGGGGGCGGGGCCTTCACCCCGCGCCTGCGTGGATAGGCGGCCTCGCGTTCGGCGAGCCTCGCCCGGATGTCCAGGGAGCCGTCCAGGGCGCGTACGAGGTCGGCGCGCAGCCGGGTGGCCTGCGGGAGCGAGCCGTACTCGGCGGCGACCCGCCAGCTGAGTACCAGCAGTCCGGCGGTCTCGCCCATCTCGGTGGGGAGCTCGACGGCGCGCAGGTCGGCGGCGCGCACGGTGAGGCGGTGCAGCGCGAGCACTCCGGCTGCGGCGGGCAGGACGCCGGGGCGGTCGGGCAGGGCGATGAGGAGTTCGACGCCGACGGGTTCCGGTCCGCCGTCCTCGGGGGCCGGCTCGGGCCGGGTGTGCAGGGACAGGACGGGCCCGCCGGTGCGCAGCGCCTCGACGGCGAGGCGTTCCTGTTCGGCGCTGGGGGCGAGCGGCTCCGGTGCGGGTGGCTCTTCGCCGGCCAGGAGCGCCGCGACGCGTTTGACCAGGTCGGCGACGAGGGAGGCCCGCCAGGAGCTCCAGGCGGCGGGCCCGGTGGCCAGGGCGTCGGCCTCGGTGAGCGCGTGGAGGAGTTCCAGGGTGGAGGCGCTGCCGACGGCCGTGGCGACGGAGCGGACGGTCGCGGGGTCGTCGAGGTCGCGCCGGGTGGCGGTGTCGACGAGCAGCAGGTGGTGGCGCACGAGGGTGGCGACGACGCCCACGTCCTGCTGGTCGAAGCCGATACGGGCGGCCATGTCGCGGGCGATGACCTCGCCCGCGACGGAGTGGTCCCCCGGCCAGCCCTTGCCGATGTCGTGGAGCAGGGCGGCGATCAGCAGGAGGTCGGGACGGCCGACGCGTCGGGTGAGGTGGGAGGCGCGGACGGCCGTCTCGACGAGATGGCGGTCGACGGTCCAGGTGTGGACGGGGTTGCGCTGCGGCCGGCAGTGGACCCGCTCCCAGTCGGGCAGCAGGCGGGTGATGATGCCTTCCGATTCGAGGGCTTCCCACACCTCCACGGTCGGTTCGCCGGCACCGAGCAGGGTGACGAGCTCCTCGCGGGCCTCGGCGGGCCAGGGCACGGGCAGCGGCTGGGCGGCGGTGCCCAGATGGCGTACGAGGTGGCGGGAGAGCGGCAGTCCGGCCTCGGCGGCAGCGGCGGCGGCCCTGA
Source organism: Streptomyces sp. NPDC079167 (assembly GCF_040686735.1). Classification (NCBI taxonomy): domain Bacteria; kingdom Bacillati; phylum Actinomycetota; class Actinomycetes; order Kitasatosporales; family Streptomycetaceae; genus Streptomyces; species Streptomyces sp. NPDC079167. The sequence continues at coordinate 137,479 of NZ_JBFBLO010000013.1, forward strand.
GCGTGAGCAGGGGGTCGCGTTCGGGGCGGGCGGTGCGCGCGAGGACCACTTCGCCGTCGGCCTCGACGACGCCCTCGGCGAGCGGGGTGCGTTCCGGTGCGGCCTTGGCGCCGCCGAGGATCGTGCGCAGCCGGGGCCGGGCGGAGCGTGCGCGCAGGACGCGGTTGACCTCGCGCCAGGTGACGTCGGTGGCGTACGAGACGGTCCTGGCGGCCTCGTACACCTGGCGCAGGAGGGCGTCGGCGTCGAGGAGGCCGAGGGCGTCGGCGACCTGGTCCTGTTCCTGGAGGGCGAGGCGGTCGGTGGCCCGGCCGGTGGTGAGGTGGAGCGCGTCGCGCGCGTCGAGGAGCGTGCGCCGGGCCTCCGCGAGCCCTTCCCGGGGCGCGTCCGCGACCCATGACGCGGCGACGGCACGCAGGGCGGTGGCGTCGCGGAGGCCGCCGCGGGCCTCCTTGAGGTCGGGTTCCAGGAGGAACTGGAGCTCACCCATGCGTTCGGCCCGCTCGCGGCAGAGTTCGTCGAGGGCGGGGAGGCGCTTGGAGGCCTGGTTGCGCCAGTCGGCGAGGATCGCGGTCCGCAGTCCGGCGACGAGGCCGAGGTCTCCGGCGACGGGGCGCGCGTCGAGCAGTCCGAGCTGGACCTTGAGGTCCTCCCCCGCGGTCCTGCGGGCTTCGCCGGGCGTGCGTACGGAGTGGTCGAGGGCGAGGCCGAGGTCCCAGACGGGGTACCAGATGCCGTCGGCGAGCGCGGCGACCGCTGCGGAGTCGGCGGTGCCGTCGTGCAGGAGCAGGAGGTCGAGGTCGCTGCGCGGGGAGAGCTCGCCGCGCCCGTATCCGCCGACGGCGACGAGGGCGGCGCCCCGGACACCAGCGCGCTCGGCGGACGCGGTGAAGAGCCCGGTGAGCCAGTCGTCGGTGAGCCGGGCCAGGGCCGCACGGCGCGGCGGCCCGGACCGCGTCCTCCCCTTGAGAAGACGCAGCCGGGCCGCCGCGTAGCCGCTGGGTCCCGAGTCCTCGGATTCGGTGGTCACTTCGGTGCTCGTCACCCGGCTGCCTTTCCGTTCACAGGGACCGTGGGTCAGAGGGCGTCCGGGCCGCGTTCGCCGGTCCGTACGCGGATCGCGGTCTCGACCGGGACGCTCCAGACCTTGCCGTCACCGATCTTGCCCGTCCGGGCGGCCTTGACGACCACGTCGATGAGCTGTTCGGCGTCCTCGTCCTCGACGAGGACCTCGATACGGATCTTCGGGACGAGGTCGACGGTGTACTCGGCACCGCGGTAGACCTCGGTGTGTCCGCGCTGGCGCCCGTAACCGCTGGCCTCCGTGACCGTGAGGCCCTGGACGCCGAAGGCCTGGAGTGCCTCCTTGATCTCGTCCAGCCTGTGCGGCTTCACGACTGCGGTGATGAGCTTCATGCGTCCACCTTCTTGTTCGTCGGGGCTGCCGGGGTGCCGGGGGCCGGTCCCGTGGTGCGCTGTGCCGCGCCGCCGCCGGCGCCGCTGAAGTCGTATGCGGTCTCGGCGTGCTCGACCTGGTCGATGCCGGAGATCTCGTCGTCCTCGGAGACGCGCATCCCGATCGTCCTGTCCAGGATGAGGGCGAGGACCGCGGAGACGACCAGGGAGTAGGCGAGGACCGCGAAGACTCCGACGGCCTGCTTGCCGAGCTGGTCGGGTCCGCCGCCGTAGAAGAGGCCCTTGGCGTCGGACTGCACACCGCCGGTGGCGAAGAAGCCGACGAGGAGGGAGCCGAGGATACCGCCGACGAGGTGGACGCCGACGACGTCCAGCGAGTCGTCGTAACCGAACCTGTACTTGAGGCCGACGGCCATGGCGCACAGGACACCGGCGATGATGCCGATCGCGATGGCGCCGAGCGGGCTGACCGCACCGCCCGCGGGGGTGATCGCGACGAGGCCCGCGACGGCGCCGGACGCGGCGCCCAGGGTGGTGAAGGAGCCGTGGCGGATCTTCTCGTAGGCGAGCCAGCCGAGGACCGCCGCACCCGTGGCGACCTGCGTGTTGACGAACATGACGGCACCGACACCGTCGTCGTTGCCGAGCCATGAGCCGGCGTTGAAGCCGAACCAGCCGAACCACAGGAGGGCGGCACCGAGCATGACGAGCGGCAGGCTGTGCGGCCGCATCGGGTCCTTCTTGAAGCCGACCCGCTTGCCGATGACGAGGATCACGCCGAGGGCCGCCGCACCCGCGTTGATGTGGACGGCCGTACCGCCGGCGAAGTCGATGACGCCCAGCTCGAAGAGCCAGCCGCCCGCGCCCCACACCCAGTGGGCGACGGGGAAGTAGACGACGGTGACCCAGAGCGTGATGAAGAGGGCCCAGGAGGTGAACTTGACCCGGTCGGCGAGGGCGCCGCTGATGAGGGCCGGGGTGAGCACGGCGAACATCAGCTGGAAGACCGCGAAGACGTAGGTCGGGATGGTGTAGCCGTCCCAGAGCTCGGTCACACCGATTCCGCTGAGGCCGACGAAGTCCGAGCTCCAGCCGATGACGGAGCCGACGTCGGTGCCGAAGGCGAGGCTGAATCCGTAGAGCACCCAGAGGACCGTGACGATCCCGAGGCTGATGAAGCTCATCATCAGCATGTTCAGGGTGCTCTTGACGCGGACCATGCCTCCGTAGAAGAAGGCCAGACCCGGGGTCATGAGCATCACCAGCGCGGAGCAGATGAGCATGAACCCTGTGTTGGCGGCAGACAGCTCCGGGGCGTCTGCGGCAAGCGTCGTGATGCCTGGGGGCATCGGCGTCTCCTCGTCGTCGGTGCGGCCACGTGCGGGGGTGCGGGACCACGGTGAAAAGGTGCGGGCCGGTTATGCGCCATGAGATTCGCGCAGCGCGGTTTCCACGGATGCCGCACGATGTTTCACCGCAGTGACGGCTGGGCCCCGCGTGTTACGTACCGATGAACCAGGGGTGTCGGGCCCGGTGTGCTGCCTACCATGCTGCCTGCGCCGCATACGGAGCGGCCGGGAACGTGAACCGGCCACGACGGGTCCCCGCTGACCGGGCAATGGGGGAGCCGGGTCGGGTGGTGCGGGGGCGGCCGTCGTGGCCGGTGGCAGGAGTGCCGGTCAGACCGCTTCGGCGGTCTCCGGGAGCTGCTCGGTGAGCAGGTCGGTGAGCCGGGCGACCTCGGGAATGTCACCGAAGTCCCTGGCAGCGGTGTCGACGGTCTTACGGAGCCTGGTGTTGACGCGCTCCGACCTGACCTTCTTGGCGATCTTCAGGGCCCTGGTGGCCAGGACCGTCGACTCCTCCGGCTCGCGCTTGAGGAGGTGCACGGTGGCCATGCCGATCAGATTGAGCGCGTAGGACCGCTGGTGCTCGTCGTCCTCGCCGAAGAGCTCGACGGCACGGGTCATGACGGGCTCGGCGAGCGAGGCGTAGGTGGGGCTGCGACCGGCGACATAGGCGAGGTCCCGGTAGGAGTGGGCGTTCTCTCCGTGGAGTTCGGCGTCGGAGAAGAAGCGGATCCAGTCGGGCTCGGGCTCGTCGTCGAGTACGGCGTCGGCGAAGGTGTCCTCGGCCATCCGGACCGCCCGCTTGCACTTGCTCGGCTGGCCCATGTTGGCGTAGGCGCGTGCCTCCATCGCATACAGCATGGCCTGGGTCCGGGCGGTGGCGCAGTCACGACTGCCGTACTGGGCGAGGTGGATGAGTTCGAGTGCGTCGTCGGGCCGGCCGAGGTGGATCATCTGGCGGCTCATGCTGGAGAGGATGTACGAACCCAGCGGCTTGTCACCGGCCTCCTTCGAGGCGTGCAGGGCGAGCACGAAGTACTTCTGGGCGGTGGGCTGGAGGCCCACGTCGTAGCTCATCCAGCCCGCGAGCTCGGCCAGTTCGGCCGCGCAGCGGAACAGACGCCTGGCGGTGGCCTGGGGCTGCGGCTCCTGCAGCAGGTCGGTGACTTCGTGGAGCTGGCCGACGACGGCCTTGCGGCGCAGCCCGCCGCCGCACTGGGCGTCCCACTGACGGAACATCGCCGTGGTGGATTCCAGCAGGTCGAGCTCGGGGCCTGAGAGGCGTGAAGGGCGGCTCTCCGCTGTCGGCAGCTCGGGCTCCGGCTGCCCCTGGCGGATGACTGGCACCAGCCAGCGCTGCATGGGCTCGATGAGGGTGGGTCCGGCGGCCAGCGCGAGGGAGCTGCCGAGGAAGCCGCGCCGGGCGAGCATGAGGTCGCTGCGGGAGAACTCGCTGAGCAGTGCGACCGTCTGGGGCCCGGCCCAGGGAAGGTCGACGCCCGCCACCGAGGGCGCCTGGTGGGCGGCGCGCAGTCCGAGGTCCTCCACGGAGATGACGGTGCCGAAGCGCTCGGAGAAGAGCTCGGAGAGGATGCGCGGGATCGGCTCGCGGGGCTGCTCGCCGTCGAGCCAGCGGCGCACCCGGGACGTGTCGGTGCTGATGTGGTGGGCACCGAGCTGGCGGGCACGCCGGTTCACCTGGCGGGCGAGCTCGCCCTTCGACCAGCCGCTCCGCACGAACCACGATCCCAATGGCCCGTTGGGGCGCTTTCCGGCATTCGTCTCGCCTGCGCCGCTGCCACTCACTGGAACGCCCCCATCCCGCTGAAACCTGTCGCGCGAACCTCTATCAGAATGCCGCGCCCCGGTGCTGCCCGTACGCCCGTTGCGCCCCATCGAACAGATCGGCGAATTGCCATCGGCATACTCAACTGCAGATGCAATTGCAGCTTCGAGTACCCACGGTAATCCCACGATCACCGCTGCGGCGAGGGCCGTTGCGGAAACGCCACCATTCGCCACCCCTTCGGATGAACCCGTTCGGCGCGGTCCGCGATTCACTTGACAGGCCGCGATCAGCAGCGAGCGGAGTGAAGCATTCAGGGGCGCGCGGTGCACCTCGCGCACCCTCGTGACGCGACCCCCGCGCTCCGGCGGATCGGCGGCGACGGAGGACGTCCGGTGCTCCGGGTCGTAACCACCGGTGAGTCGGACCCGTTGGAGGGGGCATGGGCTTCACGATCGGCGGCATCCGGGAGATGCGGTCCGGCACGCGGCGGCGCGGGCGTACGGCCGGGGCGACCGCGGTGGCCGAGTACACAGGACTCTGGGGCTGGGCGGTGGCTCCGGGCGCGCGTGCCGCGGCGGGCGTCTGCTCCTGCGGCGACCCCGCGTGCGCCGCCCCCGGCGCGCATCCGCTGGACTTCGCCCGCGAGGTGCCGCCGGGCGCCACCCTGGGGACGGCCTCGGACGCCTGGGCCGAGGTGCCGGGCGCCTCGATGCTGCTCCCCGTCGGCCGTTCCTTCGACGTCCTCGATGTTCCCGAGGCGGCGGGCAGGCGCGCGCTGGTGCGGATGGAGCGGATGGGACTGCCCCTGGGCCCGGTGTCGGTGACACCGACCGGCCGTACACAGTTCTTCGTCGCGCCGGGGGCGGCGGCGGGACTTCCCGGGCTGCTCTACCGGATGGGCTGGGACGACGCGGTTCTGGACCTGCGCGCCCTGGGCCGTGGCGCGTACGTCACCGCTCCCCCGTCGGACCTCGGCGGCCTCGGCCCGGTCCGCTGGCTGCGCCCGCCGGTGCCGGACACGGCCGCCGCTCCCCCGCAGGCCCGGCTGCTGCTGGGCACGCTCGCGTACATATGCCACCGGTGGTGAACGCCGAAGGGCGGTGAACCCCTCCCGGGGCCCACCGCCCTTCGCGCGTACGCGGGGGTACGGCCGGTCAGTCGCCGATCAGCGCGTCGACGAAGGCGCCCGGCTCGAACGGGGCGAGGTCGTCCGGACCCTCGCCGAGACCGATGAGCTTCACGGGGACACCCAGCTCACGCTGGACGGCGATCACGATGCCGCCCTTGGCGGTGCCGTCCAGCTTGGTGAGCACGATGCCGGTGATGTCGACCACCTCGGCGAAGACCCGCGCCTGGACGAGGCCGTTCTGTCCGGTCGTGGCGTCGAGGACGAGCAGGATCTCGTCGAGCGGGCCGTGCTTCTCGACGACCCGCTTGACCTTGCCGAGCTCGTCCATGAGGCCGGTCTTGGTGTGCAGCCGGCCCGCGGTGTCGATGAGCACCACGTCGGCACCCTCGGCGATGCCCTCCTTCACCGCGTCGAAGGCGATCGACGCCGGGTCACCGCCCTCGGGGCCGCGCACCGTACGGGCACCGACGCGCTCGCCCCAGGTCTGGAGCTGGTCGGCGGCGGCGGCGCGGAAGGTGTCCGCGGCGCCGAGCACGACGCTCCGGCCGTCGGCGACCAGCACCCGTGCGAGCTTGCCCGTGGTGGTCGTCTTGCCGGTGCCGTTGACCCCGACGACCATCACGACGCCGGGCGTCGCCTCGCCGCCCTCGGTCTTCACCGCGCGGTCGAAGCCGGGACCCAGCAGGGTGACGAGTTCTTCGCGCAGCAGGGTGCGCAGTTCGTCGGGCGTACGGGTGCCGAGGACACGGACCCGCTCGCGGAGCCGCTCCACCAGCTCCTGGGTGGGAGCGACGCCGACATCGGCGGTGAGGAGGGTGTCCTCGATCTCCTCCCAGGTGTCCTCGTCGAGGTTGTCGCGGGACAGGAGCGTGAGGAGCCCCTTGCCCAGGGAGTTCTGCGAACGGGCGAGCCGGGCGCGGAGCCGCACCAGGCGGCCCGCGGTGGGCTCGGGGACTTCGAGCTCGGGAACCTCCGGCTCGATGACGACGGGAGCTTCCTCGACGGGAGTCCCGGCGCCGGGGAGACCGACCTCCTCGATGGTGCGCCGCGCTTCGTCGCGCGGCGTCTCGGCCTCCTCGCCGACGCGGGGCTCGGCGGGAGGAGTGAGGGTCGGCGTGCTCGACGGCGCCGAGGGCGGCAGCTGCTTCTTCTTGCGGCTGCTGACCACGAGCCCGGTGATCAGGCCGACCGCGACCAGTGCGATGACTACAGCAAGGATGACGATTTCCATAACGCGTCCAGTATCGGCCACGGCCGCGGTCCGGCGCGGCCCTGGAGGGCGCCGGGTGTCGACCGCATGGCCGGTATGCCACGTTTGGGCGTAAAGGTACGCTGCTGCCCGTGGAGAACCGCGGCCTGGATCCCGTCCCCGATGACGAGCGCACCGGCCGGGTCCGGGCCCTCTTCCCCACCTGGGTGACGGCGAACATGACGGTACTGCTGCTGACCGTGGGGGCAGGGCTCACCGTCTTCAACGGGCTGAATCTCTGGCAGGTGCTGGCCGTGGCGGTGGCGGCCCCCGTTCTCTCGTTCGGGCTGGTCGGCCTCGTGTCGATCGCGGGCAAACGCGGCGGGGCGCCCGGCATGGCACTGTCCAGGGCGGTTTTCGGGCAGCGCGGCAATCTCTTCCCCGGAGCCCTGCTGTGGGTCGCCCGCTGGGGATGGGAGACCGTGAACGCCGTCACCGGCTCCTACGCCCTCCTGGCCGTACTCGATCTGTTGTTCGGCATCCGGCGTACCCACGCGCTGGTTCTGGTCGTCCTGACGGCCTTCGTCGCAGCGGGCTTCCTCGTCTCGGCGCTCGGGATCAGAGCGCTCCGGGTGGCCTCCTGGGTCTCCGTCCGGCTCTTCGGAGCGGCGAGCCTCCTGGTCCTGGTCCATCTGATCGGCTCGACCCCGTGGCGGACCGTCCTGGACCGGCCGCCGGGCCCGGCGGCGATGATGATCGCGGGGATGGGCACTCTGGCCGCCGGGGGCATCAGCTGGGTCCCCTCCGCCCCGGACTTCGCCCGCTACCTGCCGCGCTCCGCGTCCGGCCGGGCGATGGTCGGCGCGACCGTGGGCGGGGCGCTGGTCACGGTGGCGCCGCTGGTGATGATGGGCGCGGTGATGGCGGTGAGCTCACCGGACCTGGCCGTCACCAAGGATCCCGTGGCGTTCATCGGCGAGCTGCTGCCGAAGTGGCTCTCGGTGCCCTGTCTCCTGACCGCCGTCGTCGGCATGGTGCTGATCAACGCGATGTCGATGTACTCCGCCGGATTCACCGCGCAGACCCTCGGGTTCGCGGTGCCCCGCGCCTGGGCCGTGGGGGTGAACGCGGCGATCAGCCTGCTGCTGGGCGGGGCCCTGATGATGGTGGCGACGAGTTTCGTCGACACCTTCCTCTCGTTCCTGACCCTGCTGGGTGTGACCTTCTCCGCCTGGGCCGGGGTCTTCGGCGTCGATCTGCTGCGTGGCCGTACGTACGACGCCGAGGCCCTCATGGACACCACTCCGGGCAGCGGTTACTGGTACGCCGGGGGATTCGGCCGGCAGGCCATGGGTGCCTGGGGAGCGGCGCTGGTGACCGGGCTGCTGTTCACCGATGTCGAGTGGTTCGCCGGCCCGCTCGCCGGCTGCTGGATCGGGCGTCACGGCCTGGGCTGGGCGGCCACGATCCTCGTCGCGGCGGGGGTGTACGCGGCGCTGCCGCGCCCGGCTGGGGGGACGGACGGCGCGCCCACTCGGTCCTGACGCCGTATCGGCGGACTGCGCCCGGCAGTCGGCGGCACTCCCCGGCGCTCCCGGCAGTTCCCGGCGCTTCCCGCGGTTCCCGCACTTCCCGGCACGACAGAACGCTGCCCCGGGCCGGCATGGGCCGGACCGGGGCAGCGGGGTCGAGGAGAGGGGCAGCGGGGATCAGCCCATCTCCTCCAGCGCCTTGCCCTTGGTCTCCTTCACGAACTTGAGCACGAAGGGGATGGAGAGCACGGCGAAGCAGGTGTAGATGATGTAGGTGCCCGACAGGTTCCAGTCGGCCAGGCTCGGGAAGCTCGCGGTGATGGCCCAGTTGGCGATCCACTGCGCGGAGGCGGCGACACCGAGTGCGGCGGCGCGGAGCCGGTTCGGGAACATCTCGCCGAGGAAGACCCAGACCACGACACCCCATGACAGGGCGAAGAAGAGCACGAAGACGTGGGCCGCGACCAGTGCCACGACGCCCTGGGTACTCGGCAGCTTGCCGTCCACGAGATCCGCGGAGAACGCCCACGCCTCGAACGCCAGGGCGATGGCCATACCGGTGGAGCCGATGAGCGCGAGCGGCCGACGGCCCACCCGGTCCACCAGGATCATGGCGATCACCGTGCCGATGATGTTGATGATCGATGTGGTGAAGGAGTAGAAGAACGAGCCGGACGGGTCGATGCCGACGGACTGCCACAGCGTCGCCGAGTAGTAGAACGCCACGTTGATGCCGACGAGCTGCTGGAAGACCGACAGACCGATACCGACCCAGACGATCGGCAGGAAGCCGAAGCGGCTTCCGAGCAGGTCGCTGAACTTCGACTTGTGCTCACGGCGCATGGCCGTCTCGATCTCGTTCACACGCGCGTCGAGATCGACGTTCTTGCCCTCCACCTCTTCGAGGATCTTCCGGGCCCGGTCCCTCTTCCCGACGGAGATCAGGAAGCGCGGCGACTCGGGGATCGCGAAGGACAGCAGCCCGTACAGGATCGCCGGCACGACCATCACGCCGAGCATCCACTGCCATGCCTCGAAGCCGCCGATCTTGCCGCGCTGGTCACCGTCGGCGAGTTGCAGGATGCCGTAGTTGACCAGCTGGGAGATGGCGATGCCGATGACGATGGCCGCCTGCTGGAAGGAGCCGAGGCGGCCGCGGTAGGCGGGCGGTGAGACCTCGGCGATGTAGGCCGGGCCGATGACGGAGGCCATGCCGATCGCGAAGCCGCCGATGACCCGCCACATGGCGAGGTCCCAGAGGGCGAACGGCAGCGCTGAGCCGACGGCGCTGATGGTGAAGAGGACCGCCGCGATCTGCATGCAGCGGATGCGCCCGATCCGGTCGGCGATCCGCCCCGCCGTCGCCGCGCCGATCGCACAGCCGATCAGCGCGATCGCGATCACCTGTGCGAGCGTTCCCGACCCGATGTCGTAGCGGTGCCGGATTGCCTCGACGGCACCGTTGATCACGGAGCTGTCGTAGCCGAAGAGGAAGCCGCCCATCGCTGCGGCTGCGGTGATGAAGATGACATGGCCGAGGTGGTCCGGGTGGGCCTCCCGGGCTCCGGACTCCGGTCCGCGCGCTGTGCTGGTCACATGAACTCCTGGTACCTGGCCGCAACGTCAGGTGTGGGGGGTGAGCCCTCCTAGTGGCGCACAACTTTCAGCTGACCACCACTTGAAGGTAAAAACAACATTGCTGAGGTTATGTGTTCAAGTCTCGAAGTCAAGACTCGGGTCCGAGTGAAGCGATGCCTCACGAGTACCCAGAAGTGTCCAGAAGGTGCGTTGAAGTGTCGAAGATTCGGTGAAGGGGGTGTGACCACCCGTCAGCCGATGTACGAAGGGCTCAGCGAAGCCGCTGGCTGATCACCTTGGAGACTCCGTCGCCCTGCATCGAGACCCCGTACAGCGCGTCGGCGACCTCCATCGTCCGCTTCTGGTGCGTGATGACGATGAGCTGGGAGCTCTCCTGGAGCTCCACCATGATCCGGATCAGCCGCTGCAGATTGGTGTCGTCGAGGGCCGCCTCCACCTCGTCCATGACGTAGAACGGGCTCGGCCTGGCCTTGAAGATGGAGACCAGCAGGGCAACGGCCGTAAGGGATCGCTCGCCGCCGGACAGCAGGGAGAGCCGCTTGACCTTCTTGCCGGGCGGCCTGGCCTCGACGTCGAGACCGGTCGTCAGCATGTTGTCCGGGTCGGTGAGGATGAGACGGCCCTCACCACCGGGGAAGAGCCGGGAGAAGACGCCTTCGAACTCGCGTGCGGTATCCCGGAACGCCTCCGTGAACACCTGCTCGACCCGCTCGTCGACCTCCTTGATCACCTGCATCAGATCGGCCCGGGTCTTCTTCAGGTCTTCGAGCTGCTCGGAGAGGAACTTGTGCCGCTCCTCCAGCGCCGAGAACTCCTCCAGGGCGAGCGGATTCACCTTCCCGAGTTGCTGATACGCCCGTTCGGCCGCCTTCAGCCGCTTCTCCTGCTCGGCCCGGACGAACGGCTTCGGCTGGTTGCGCGGGTCCTCCGGATCCGCCGGGAGCTCCTCGCCCTCGGCGGCGGGCGACGGCGGCACCGGCTGTTCCGGACCGTACTCGGCGGCCAGGCCGGCGGGCTCGACGCCGAACTCCTCCAGCGCCCTGGCCTCCACCTGCTCTATGCGCAGCCGCTTCTCCGCCCCGAGCACCTCGCCCCGGTGCACCGAGTCGGTGAGCCGGTCCAGCTCGCTCTTGAGGTCGCGGCCGCGGCCGCGTTCGGCCGCCAGGTCCCGCTCACGCTCGGCCTTCGCCGCCTCGGCGCGGGTCCGTTCCTCGTCCGCCCGTACGACCGAGACCTCGACATGGGCGAGCAGTTGCCGCGCGCCCGAAGCCACGGCGGAGGCCACGGCCGCCTCGTGGCGCAGCCGGGCACGGCGCTGCTCGGCACGGGTGCGCGCCTCGCGCTCGGCCCGGGCCCCGCGGTCGAGGGCGTCGGCCCGTCCGGCGAGCGCCTTGACCCGCTCCTCATGCGTACGGGCCTGGAGGCGGGCCTCCATCTCGGTCTGGCGTGCGTTGGCCCCGTCGGCGGCGAGGCGGTCGCGTACGGAGGTGTCGGGCTCCTCCTCGACCGGGGTCTCCTCCGCGACCAGCAGCCGTTCCGCCAGCTCCTCGGCCTCCTCGGTGGCACGCTCAAGCGCTTCCTGGGCCCGGGCGGCGGACGCGGTCATCCGCTCGGCCTCTCCCACGGCGCCACGCGCCTGCCCGGCCAGCCGTCCGAGCTGCTGTGCCACCCCCGACTTCTCCCGCTCGGCGGCCCGGCGCCGGTCACCCAGCTCCTCCACCCGGGCGGCGGCCTCGCCGCGCCGTGCGGCCTCGGCGCGCTGGGCCGAGGCGAGTTCCTGGCAGCGCACGGCGAGCTCGGCGAGCTCGGCTGCCGCCTCGTCGACGGACGCCTGGACCTCCAGCAGGCTGGGTGCCGCGGCGGATCCACCGTGGGCGAAGTGGGAGCCCAGCACATCGCCCTCGGCGGTGACGGCGGTCAGCCCGGGGTGGGCGGCGACCAGTTCCTCGGCGTCCTCCAGGGTGCCGACGACGACCATGTCACGCACCAGCCGCCGCACGGCCGCCACCAGTTCGGCGGGCCCCCGCACCAGGCTCGCGACGGCGGGCGCGGGGGGTCCCCCGGTGGTGACGGCCGGGCCTGCCGGTGCCGCGCCGGAGACCGTGACGGCCGGGGAGTCCTGCTCCGCGCCGGAGACCCTGACGGCCGGAGAATCCTGCTCCGGCCCGGAGAGCGTGACGGCCGGAGAATCCTGCTCCAGCCCTGTGGTCTGACCGGGCACCTGTCCCGCGGGGCCGTCGAAGGGATCCGGCGCCGGCTCCGTACCCTGCGCGGGCACCTGTCCGCCCGCCGCTCCGCCCGTCACCAGCGCCGCGCGCCCCGCGTCCTGCTTACGCAGCAGGCGGATCGCGTCCGCCGCCGTTGCCGGACCCGTCACAGCGACGGCGTCGGCGGCCGCGCCCAGGGCGGCGGCCACCGCGACCTCGTGACCCGGGGCCACCGTGAGCAGCTCCGCGACCGGTCCGAGCAGTCCGGTGAGCCGGTCCCCGGCACCGAGCAGCGCCCCGGTGCCGTCCTTGCGGCGGAGGCCCAGCGACAGTGCCTCGTGCCGGGCGGAGACCGCCGCGCGGCTGCGTTCCGCCGCGGTGACCGCCTCGCGCGCCGCGCTCAGGGCCGCCTCCGCCCCGGTGAGTTCCCGTCTGGCGGCCTCGTGCTGCTCCGCCAGCTCGGCATCGTCCGCGTCCAGCCCCTCGACCTCGGCCTTGAGCTGCTCGTACTCCTCCTGGGCGGCGACCGCTCGCTCCTGCGCCTCGTCCCGCGACGCGGCCAGCCGGTCGATCTCGGCCTGCGCCGAACCCGCCCGGCTGCGGGCGGCATTGACCTGGCCGGTGAGCCGGGCGAGCCCTTCGCGCCGGTCGGCGATGGCCCGGGCCGCGTCCCGGAGCCTGCGCTCCTCGGCGGCCAACTCCCGCTCCAGTTCGGCGCGGTGGGCGGTGGTGTCCTCCAGGGCGTGCTCGGCCGCTTCGAGCGCGGCCTCCAGCTCCGCCTCCTGCTCACGGATCCGGGCGGCTTCACGCTCCATGTCCTCGGGGTCCCGGCCCCGCCGCTCCTCCTCCGGTGCGGCGGTGGCGCTCTTCACCCGGGCGTCGGCGAGCGAGATCGTGCCCCGCACGCGTTCGGCCAGCTGGGAGAGTTCGTACCAGGTCTGCTGGGCCCGCTGCAGCCGCGGCGCGAGCCGGCGCACCTCGTCCTCCAGGTCCGCCTCGCGGGCCAGTGCCGTCCTGAGGTCGGCCTCAGCAGCCTCCCGGCGCTGCTTGAGGGCCGCTTCGTCGGCGATCTCGCCACGCAGCGCCTCCCTCAGCCGCACCAGGTCGTCGGCGAGCAGACGCAGCCGGGCGTCCCGCAGATCGGCCTGGATGACAGCGGCCCGGCGGGCCACGGCTGCCTGCCGGCCCAGCGGTTTGAGCTGGCGCCGGAGTTCGTCGGTGAGGTCCTGGACGCGGGCGAGGTTGGCTCCCATCGCCTCCAGCTTCCGCAGCGCCTTCTCCTTGCGTTTACGGTGCTTGAGCACACCCGCCGCCTCCTCGATGAAGGCGCGGCGCCCCGTCGGATCGGCGTGCAGGACCGAGTCCAGACGGCCCTGGCCGACGATGACGTGCATCTCGCGGCCGATACCGGAGTCCGAGAGGAGTTCCTGGATGTCGAGCAGCCGGCAGGTGTCGCCATTGATCTGGTATTCGCTGCCGCCGTTGCGGAACATGATCCGGGTGATCGTCACCTCGGCGTACTCGATGGGCAGCGCGCCGTCGCTATTGTCGATGGTCAGCGACACTTCCGCGCGGCCGAGAGGCGGCCTTCCCGTGGTGCCGGCGAAGATCACGTCTTCCATCTTGCCGCCGCGCAGGGATTTGGCTCCCTGCTCCCCCATGACCCAGGAAAGGGCGTCCACCACATTGGATTTGCCCGACCCGTTGGGTCCGACGACACAGGTGATCCCCGGTTCGAAGCGCAGAGTGGTGGCGGAGGCGAACGATTTGAAACCACGGAGGGTCAGGGCCTTGAGGTGCACGCCGCCGGACTCTACCTTTCGCTCTCGGTTTCGCTGATGAAGGTGCAGGGCACATCAGACGGTAAGCGAAGAGCGACAGGCCGATAACGGCCCGGGGGGAAAGAAAGAAGGGACGCCGGAGCGTCCCTTGTGAATCCTGCACGGTGCTGCTGTGCAGTGGTCCGAGCACAGTCCTGCGTTACGGATCGCTGGCAAACCGGATCACGAGCAGTCCTCGGTGTTCCAGGACGACGATCCGTGACGAAGACTTCGGTGGTTGATCCCGAGCGGCTGGCGTGTGGCCCGACCGGCCCCGGCAGGGCCGTGGGGTCAGGTCAGCGCGGGCTCCGCCTGGGGTACGTCGATGTCGATGCTGTCGAGCAGCGACTCCTGGTGCTGGGCGGCGGCGTTGAGCGCGTCGTTCTCGTCCTGGATCCGTACGAGCTCGGATTCCAGGTCCTGGACGCGCTTCTGGAGCCGTCGCATCTCGGCGAGGAGTCGCGGATCGGAACCGCCGACGTAACCGAGAAGCGCCTTTGCCATGATGAAAGGTCCTCCACACTGAGTGACCGACCGATGCGGTGTGGGTCGTGAGGGAATCGCACCCGCGGTCTCGGCAGTGCTGTGAATTCACTGCTGTTCTGCTGTCACCAGCTCTGCCGAACAGCTAAGGTGCGCGGGGTTTTCAGCGTCTCACCAAAAAGTTTGACGGTCAACACGATCACACGCCGGTGGGCCGGGTGTCCCGGGGGCGCGCGGCCTGACGATCATGCGGCGCGACTCTCCTGCGGGTCCCGAAGGGTGTGGAGATCTTCGTCAATGTCGCAGCCTGGCACGGCGCGCCGCTCTTGGCAACCATGTCCGGATGCCGGCTTCCCCCGCAGGTCATTTCGGGTGCGAGGTCTTCCGCGGCCCTCTGCTCACCGCTCGCCTCCGTCCGTGCGCACAGCGCGTCCGGCCCGCATCTCCCCGGTGTGATCAGCGGATCGCGAACCCCTCGTATCCACCGCGGGGCGTGTCCCAGATCTCAGTGACGCCGTCCACGCGCCCGGGTGTGTCGTCGGAGCCGAGCCAGTCGAGCAGACGGTGGCAATTCTCACGCGGTCCTTCGGCCACCACCTGCACCCGGCCGTCGTCGAGATTGAGGGCGAAACCGGTGAGGTTTCCGATCTCCAAAGCATTTGCCCTGGTGAACCAGCGGAATCCTACTTGCTGTACTCGGCCGCGTACCCATACGACCAGTCGTGCATCTTCGTTCATACCCGAACGCTAACCGTCCAATTGATCGAGGAGCACGCCGCCCCAATCCGCCATGGCGTAAGGTCCCCTCGCAATAGCTCACCCGAACGGGTGAGTTTGATCTTTGATGCGGTGACGTCTGAACGACGCCCCCCGGACCACGAGGAAGGCACAGCGCATGGGACGGCATCGACGCGCAGGCGCGGCCCCCGCCGCTGAGCAGCACGCGGCGAACGCGGAAAACGGCCCCGGGGGCGCCCGCCGGAAGAAGCGCGGAGCCCTGCCCGTACGCGCCGGACTCCTCGGCGTGTCAGCGGCCGTGGCCGTCGGAGCGGTCGCCGTGGCCTCGGGCCTGCTGCCCGGCGGTGACGGCTACAGCGTGAGCGGAGGCGGTGCGGCCGAGCAGGTCCACGCCGGCGGTGCTCCCGACCTGCTGACCCAGGGCGAGTCGTCCGCCGAGCCGACCGGCCGCACCTCTGCCTCCGCGTCCGCCGAGGCGGACCGGGGTTCCGGCCGTTCCGCCGCGCCCTCGAAGTCCGCTTCGGCCACCCCGGACGAGAAGCCGTCCAAGAAGCCGTCCGCCACCGCGACGAAGCCGGCGACGAAGGCTCCGGAGCGGACGAAGGCCCCCGCCCCGAAGCCGGAGAAGACCACGTCGTCCAGCCCCGCGGACGACAAGCCGGCGGCTCCGAGGACCTCGTCCGCCGCCCCTGGCCGCGAGGCCACCGCCCCGGCGAGCCCGTCCGCCACCGCCGCTCAGGCCACCGTGCTCAGCCTGGTCAACCAGGAGCGCGCGAAGGTCGGCTGCAGCCCGGTCACCACGAGCGCCTCGCTGACCGCGCTCGCCCAGGACTTCAGCGAGGACATGGCGGCCCGTGACTTCTTCGGCCACACCGACCCCGACGGAGCGACCCCCTGGGACCGGGCCGCCGCAGCCGGTGTGCAGGGTCTGGGCGGCGAGAACATCGCCCGGGGCCAGGCCGACGCACAGGCCGTGATGGACGCCTGGATGAACAGCGACGGCCACCGCGCAAACATTCTCAACTGCGATTACAAGACGCTCGGCGTGGGGGTCCACCTCGGCTCCGGCGGCCCCTGGTGGACGCAGGACTTCGGCTTCTGAGCCGTCCGCGCGGCCGGCGGGGACCGCGCGGCGGACGGGCCGGCCAGGTCAGGAGATCCGCGGCGGCCGCTGGCAGCGCGGACAGAAGTAGCTGGAGCGGTTCATCCACGGGCGTCGGCGCATCGGCGTACCGCAGCGGTGGCAGGGCTCGTCCTCGCGTCCGTAGGCATCCAGCGACCGGTCGAAGTAGCCGGACTCGCCGTTCACGTTGACGTACAGGCTGTCGAAACTGGTGCCGCCCTGGTCGAGGGCCTCTCGCATCACGTCCCGGACATGGCCGAGCAGTTCCGCCGTTTTCGGGCGGGTCAGGGTCGCCGTCGGCCGCTCGTAGTGCAGCCGGCTGCGCCAGAGCGCCTCGTCGGCGTAGATGTTTCCCACACCGCTGATCAGGGACTGGTCGAGCAGCGCTCGCTTGACCGTCGTACGGCGCAGGCGCAGCGCCAGGTGGAACGCGGTGTCGTCGAAAGCCGGGTCGAGGGGGTCGCGCGCGATGTGCGCGATCACGTCGGGCAGGCCGTCGGGGGTGTTGTCGTGCAGCGAGAGCCCGCCGAAGGTCCGCTGGTCGACGAAGCGCAGCTCGGTGCCGAGCGCGTCGTCGAAGCGGACCCTGATCCTCAGGTGCTTCTCGTCGGCGGCCTCCTCGGGCTGCACGAGCAGCTGACCGCTCATCCCGAGGTGCCCCAGGAGCGAGGACTCCGCCTCGTCGAGCGGGACCCAGAGGTATTTGCCGCGGCGCATCGCCGTGCCGAAGCGCAGACCGCGGAGCCGGGCCGCGAAATCCGGGCCGCCCGCGAGGTGCCTGCGCACCGCACGGGGATGCAGCACCTCGACGTCCTCGACGGTGCGGCCGGCGGTCCAGCGCTCCAGACCCCGCCGTACGACTTCGACCTCGGGCAGTTCGGGCACGGTGACTCCTTCGGCACAGGGTGAGACAGCGAGAGCCCCCCGGTGCACCAGGCACCGGGGGGCTCTCGGACGGTTCAGGCAGGAGCCGCGTCCGAGTGCGGCGACGGGTCGGCAGGGATGTCGGCGATCCCTCCGTCGGCTACGGCCTTGGCCGCGGCCTCCCGTGCTTCCGCGGCGGCGCTGATCTCACGCCAGGCGGACTCGGCGGCCTGCTGCTCCGCTTCCTTCTTGCTACGGCCGGTGCCGGTGCCGTACGAGACACCACCGACGCGAGCGGCAGCAGTGAAGGTCTTCTCGTGATCGGGACCGGTCTCCGTGACGAGGTACTCGGGGACTCCGAGGCTCTCGCTCGCGGTGAGCTCCTGGAGACTGGTCTTCCAGTCCAGGCCGGCTCCGAGGTTGGAGGACCTGTCGATCAGCGGGTCGAAGAGCCGGTGGACCAGCTCCGAGGCCGCGCTGAGGCCCTGGTCGAGATAGACGGCGCCGATCACCGCTTCAAGGGTGTCGGCGAGGATGGAAGCCTTGTCCCGGCCACCCGTGCCCTCTTCACCACGGCCGAGCCGGATGAAGGAGCCGAGTTCGAGGCCGCGGCCCACTTCCGCAAGTGCACGCGAGTTGACCACCGCGGCCCGCAACTTGGCCAGCTGGCCTTCGGGCAGGTCGGGGTGGGTGCGGTACAGCGTGTCCGTGACCACCAGGCCGAGCACCGAGTCCCCGAGGAACTCCAGCCGCTCGTTGGTGGGCAGACCGCCGTTCTCGTACGCGTACGAGCGGTGGGTCAGCGCACGCACCAGAAGGGCGGACTCGAGGTGATACCCGAGCCGCCCTTCCAGAAGCGTGTGGGACGAGGCTGTGTTGATGTTGTCTGTCTTCTTGGAGCTGGACAACTCAGACATCGGGCCTCTCACCAGCCGCTCAGACCTCGAGGACCTGGCGCTTGTTGTAGGTGCCGCAGCTCGGGCACGCAATGTGCTGGAGCTTCGGCTCCTGGCAACGCTCGCACGAAACCAGGGTGGGGACCGCAGCCTTCCACTGCGACCGGCGGTGGCGCGTGTTGCTGCGCGACATCTTCCGCTTCGGAACAGCCACGGCTACTTCTCCTGCTTCTCGTCGACGCCCGGTTCGGCGCCGCCCATGTTGTCCTTCTCGCCGTCCTGAACGGTCTCGGCGAGTCCTTGCAGTGCCGCCCAACGGATGTCGACGGCATCGTGGTGGTGGTCCGGATTCTCGTCCAGCCTGATTCCGCATTCGGAACACAGACCGGCACAGGTCTCCTTGCACACCGGCTGCAGCGGCAGTGCGAGCACCACCGCGTCACGCAGCACAGGCTCGAGGTCGAACGAGTCGTCCTCGAGAAAGAACCTGTCCTCGTCGTCCTCGGCGTCGTCGACCGGGTCCGCGGTCCTGCTGCGGTTCCGGTCATCGGCGTCAGGGTACGAGAACATCTCCTGGAAGTCCGCTTCGACCTCGATGGCCAGCGGCTCCAGACACCTTACGCACTCCCCCTCGGCCGTCGCACGGGCGGTGCCTGTGACGAGCACCCCTTCCATGACCGATTCGAGGCGGAGGTCCAGCGCCAGGGGCGCGTTCTCCTGCACACCGATGACCCCGTCGATACCGAGGTCCTTCGGAGCTTCCACCGTGCGGGTCAGCCGCTTCAGGGCACCAGGACGCCGACCCAGCTCGCGCGTATCGAACACGAGAGGGCTGCGGTGGTCGAGGTGGCCGTTCAGGGCTTTTCCTGCTTTCGAGATCATGTGCGTGGTGCGGCTTCGGGAGGGCCACCCCTGTCCTTACGGAAAGAGGGCAGCCGGGATCGCGGACATACACGCGACCGAAGAGCCAGGATACTGGACGTACCGCCCAGCTCCCAATCCGGTACGGCCCGCTCCGGTCAGCGGCCCTGTTCGTAGCGGCGCAGCTGTTCCAGGTCGATCATGCTGGTGTCGAAGAGGCTGGTCTCGTCGAGCGCGCTCTCGCCCTGCTGCGCGGGCACCTGGCCCTGCTGCGGCCAGTACTCCTGCTGCTGGTTCGGGTCGTACGGCTGCTGCTGGTAGGCACCGTACGGGTCCTGCTGCTGGTAGCCGTAGCCGTCCTGGGGCTGCTGGTCCTGGTAGCCGTACGTCTGCGCGTACTGCGGCTCGGGCTGCCCCTGGGCCGGGAAGCCGCTCTGCGCGGGGTCGTGGTAGCCGGCGGCCGGTGTGTAGTCCGGCTGTGCGGGCTCCGCGTACGACGGCTGCTGGGGGCTCTGCCGCGGCTCGGGGGTGGAGAGCTCGGCCAGGCCGGCCCAGTGGTCCTCGTCGCTGGTGTGCAGGTGGCCGCCCGCCGCGTCCTGGGCGGCCATGTGCGCGCCGAGCTCGTCGGTGGCGACCCGGCCGTGCAGCTTCTGGCGGCCCTTGCCCACGGCCTCCAGGGTCTTCGCCAGCACGGCCTCGAAGGCACCGAGCTTGGTGTCCACGTAGTCGTCGGCGCGACGGCGGAGCGTCTCCGGGTCGGCGCTGCGCTCCGGAGCCTCGGCGTAGTCGGGGTCCTCGTAGCCCTGCTCGTCGAGGCCCTCGCTCCGGCCCAGGAGCTTCTCGCGGCCCCGGTCGACGGAGCCGATGGTCTTGGTGAGGACGACCTCGAAGTTGGCGAGCTTGCTGTCGACGTACTCGTCGGCCTCGCCGCGGACCTCGTCGGCCTCCCGGCGGGCCTCGGACAGGATGCGGTCCGCCTCGGCCTGGGACCGCTGGGCGATCTCCGTGCCGGAGATCAGCGAGCCGCGCTCCGCGCGGGCCGACTCGATGATCCGCTCGGCCTCCTGCCGGGCCTGCTCGACGAGCTGCTCACGGCCGCCGATGAGCTCCTCGGCGTGGGCCAGCGAACCGGGCAGGGCCTCACGGACCTCCTCGAGCATCGCGAGCAGTTCGGCCCGGTTGACCACGCAGGACGCCGACATGGGCATGGAGCGGGCGTTCCCGACCGTTTCGACGATCTCGTCGAGCTTCTTCTGCACGTCCACCGTGTGCTCGCCACTCTCTGCTGCTGTTGGAGACGGACGGGACGACTGTAAGGCCAGTCGCCTCCCGTCCGACACCTGGTGACGGCCGGTCAGCGCATCACTTCTCGCCGAGACGCTCCACGAGGGCCTCGTGGACCGTCGGCGGCAGCAGGTGCGCCACGTCGCCACCCCAGGTGGCGACCTCCTTGACCAGGGAGGACGACAGGAAGCTGTAGGTCGGGTTCGTCGGCACGAAGAGCGTCTCGACCCCCGAGAGACCGTTGTTCATCTGGGCCATCTGCAGCTCGTAGTCGAAGTCGCTGACGGCCCGCAGGCCCTTCACGATCGCCGGGATGTCGCGCTGCTTGCAGAAGTCGACCAGCAGGCCATGGAAGGACTCGACCTCCACGTTGCCGAAGTCCGCCGTGACCTCGCGGATCAGCTCGATCCGCTCGTCGACGGTGAACAGACCCTTCTTGGACTGGTTGATCATCACGGCGACGTGCACGACGTCGTACAGCTTCGAGGCTCGTCCGATGATGTCGAGATGTCCGTTGGTGATGGGGTCGAACGACCCCGGACAGACGGCGCGGCGCAACGTGGTTCCCTCGCTCTCCGGTGCGGTCATCGTGCGTCTTCGCACGTAGAGGCGGCGCGACCGTACCAAAACGTGGCTTCGCCGTACCGACGGGCCCGCTGTGGCTCGAATCCTTCGGGCCAGTTGAATTCTCCGCCTCTGGTGCTCCGTTCCACCGTGACGAGGGCGTCGCCCGTGAGCCACCCCTGAGCACGGAGTGTGAGCAGGATCTCCCCAAGATCGTCGTCGGTGACGGCGTACGGCGGATCGAGGAAAACCACGTCGTACGGTTCCGAGGGTGCCGGTCCCGTCACGATCTGTTCGGCTTTGCCCGCACGGAGTTCGGCGCCGGGCAGACCGAGGGAGCGGATGTTGTCGCGGACGGTGCGCGCGGCCTTGGCGTCGGCCTCCACGAGCAGGGCGTGGGCCGCTCCGCGCGAGAGCGCCTCCAGGCCCACGGCGCCGGAACCCGCGTAGAGATCGGCGACCCGTACGCCGTCGAGGGTGCCCAGGAGCGCTTCCCAGGTGGAGAACAGCGCCTCGCGCGCACGGTCGGATGTGGGGCGGGTGCCGGTGCCGGGCGGGACGGCCAGGCGGCGTCCGCCGGCCGAGCCGGCGATCACGCGGGTCATGGGTCTGTTCCTCGGGTCGCGGGCGGCACACAGGACGGGACGTGTGCCGTGCTCCCCACGATATGGCGTCGCCGGGGATCCGCCCGGTCACCCCTTGTCGAGGTACTCCTCCCGGTCCTTGTCGAGCAGGGCGTCCAGCGCCGTGCGCAGCTCCGGCAGGCGTTCGAGCCCGGGGTCGTCCGCGACGACGCGGACGGCCTCCTCGCGGGCCGCCGCGATGACCTCCTCGTCGTCGATGACGCTGAGCACGCGCAGGGAGGAGCGGACACCGGACTGGGCCTGGCCGAGGACATCGCCCTCGCGCCGCTGTTCGAGGTCGATGCGGGAGAGCTCGAAGCCGTCGAGGGTGGCGGCGACCGCGGAGAGCCTGGCCCGGGCGGGGCTCGCCTCGTGGGCCTCGCTGACCAGCAGACAGAGGCCGGGGGCGCTGCCGCGTCCGACGCGGCCCCTGAGCTGGTGCAGCTGGGACACCCCGAAGCGGTCCGCGTCCATGATCACCATCGCGGTGGCGTTGGGGACGTTCACCCCGACCTCGATGACGGTGGTGGCGACCAGGGCATCGACCTGGCCGGCCGCGAACCGGCGCATGACGTCGTCCTTGTCGTCGGGCGGCATCCTGCCGTGGAGCACCTCGACGCGCAGGCCGGCCAGCGGGCCCCTGGCGAGCTGCTCGGCGATGTCCAGCACGGCGAGCGGCGGCCGCTTCTCCGCGTCGTCCTCGGGAGCGTTCTTCTTCCCCTTCTTCTTCCCGGCCTCGTCGGCGTCGTCCCCGATGCGGGGGCAGACCACGTACGCCTGGTGACCGCTCTCGACCTCTTCGCGGACGCGTTCCCAGGCACGGCTGAGGAAGTGCGGCTTGTCCTTGGCTGGGACGACATGGGTGGCGATCGGTGACCGGCCGGAGGGGAGCTGGTCCAGGACGGAGGTCTCCAGGTCGCCGAAGACGGTCATCGCGACCGTACGGGGAATGGGGGTGGCCGTCATGACGAGCAGGTGGGGAGGCTGCTTGCCCTTGGAGCGCAGCGCGTCGCGCTGTTCCACGCCGAAGCGGTGCTGTTCGTCGACGACGACGAGGCCGAGGTCGTGGAACTGGACCTTGTCCTCGATCAGCGCGTGGGTGCCGATGACGATCCCGGCCTCGCCCGTGACCAGGTCGAGCAGCGCCTGCCGGCGGGCCGCCGTGCCCATGGAGCCGGTGAGCAGGACGACCTTCGTGCCGAGGTCGGATCCGCCCAGCATGCCGCCCTCGGCCAGCTCGCCCATCATCTCGGTGATCGACCGGTGGTGCTGCTGGGCCAGCACCTCCGTGGGCGCGAGCATCGCGGCCTGGCCGCCCGCGTCGACGACCCGGAGCATGGCCCTCAGCGCGACCAGTGTCTTGCCGGACCCGACCTCTCCCTGGAGCAGCCGGTGCATCGGGTGTTCCGTCGCCAGGTCGCCGAAGATCTCTCCGGTGACCTTCTGCTGGCCTTCGGTGAGTGTGAAGGGCAGCTTGGCGTCGAAGGCGTCGAGCAGTCCGCCGGGGACGGACCTGCGGGCCACCGCGGGAAGCTGGGTGTCGGCGTAGCGACGGCGTGCGAGCGCGACCTGGAGGACGAAGGCCTCGTCCCAGCGCAGCCGGTCCCGCGCGGCCGCGACGTCCGCCTTGGTGTGCGGCCGGTGGATCCTGAGCAGCGCCTCGGGCAGGGGGACGAAGCCGCGCCCTTCGCGCAGGGCCGGGGGCAGCGGGTCCACCGCCTCCCGCGCGCTGGGCAGGACCGTGTCGACGGCCTTGGCGATCCGCCAGGAGTCGAGCTGCTTGCAGGCGGGGTAGATCGGCAGCAGCTGCCCCGCGAAGGCGTCCACGGCCTCGGTCGCCTCGTCCTCGTCGTTCGCGTCGAGGAGCTGGTACGTGGGGTGGGCCAGCTGCATCTTCCTGTTGAAGACGGAGACCTTGCCCGCGAACATCGCCCGCCGGCCCGGCAGGAGTTCCTTGTGGGGCTTGTGGACGCCGTGGCCGAAGAAGACCAGCTGGAGCCGGCCGCTCCCGTCGGTGAGGGTCACCTCCAGCCGCTTGCCCCGGCCGTTGTTGAACATCATGATCCGCGCGTCGGCGACCTGGGCGACGACCGTCACGTGCTCGTCGAGCGGGAGCTCGGTGAGCGCCGTGAGCCGGCCCCGCTCCTCGTAGCGCCGCGGGTAGTGGTGCAGCAGATCACCGACCGTGTGCAGGTCGAGGTGTTCGGCCATCACCTTCGCGGTGGCTCCGCCGAGCAGCTTCTTCAGGGGTTCATCGAAAGCGGACACGCGGTCCATTGCACACCACGCCACTGACAGATGTCTCCGTGCGCCGCCCCGCCCGACGTGTCACTCGACGCCGATGAGCAGCGGCGCCGCCTGGTGGCCGCCCCGGTAGACGACCGTGTCGACGGCGAGGTAGCCCTCCCGGACGTGTGCGCCCAGCTCGTCGGCGAGGCCGTCGGGCACGTCCTCCCCCAGGACCAGCGTGACGAGTTCGCCGCCCGCCGACAGCATCCGGTCCAGGACGGTGCGGGCCGTGCCGACGACGTCCTGACCGATGACGGCGACGTCCCCGTCGATCAGGCCGAGGATGTCGCCGGCCTGGCAGATGCCCGCCATGGTCCACGACTGCCGTTCGGCGACGGCCAGTTCGGCGTACCGGGTGGCGCCGGCCGCCGACGTCATCGCGACGACGTCCTCGTCGAAGCTCCGGCCGGGTTCGTGGACGGCGAGCGCGGCGATGCCCTGGACCGCGGCGCGGGTGGGGACCAGGGCGACGCGGATGCCTTCGCCCCTGGCCTGTTCTGCGGCGGCGGCGGCGGTGTGGCGCAACTGTGCGTCGTTCGGCAGCAGGACCACCTCCCGGGCGTGGGCCCGGCGGATGGCGTCGACCAGTTCGCCGCTGGCCGGCGGCTCGCCGGGGCGTGCCAGCACGGTGGTCGCGCCGGCCTCGGCGCAGAGGCCGGAGAGCCCGTCACCGGGTACGACCACGACGACCGCGCGCTGGGCGGGTTCACGGTGGGCCGCGCCCCGGTCGGCGGCGAAGTGGGTGATCCGGATCCGGTAGGGCCGGCCGGCCTCGACCCCGGCTTCGACGGCCGCTCCGGCGTCGTCGACATGGACGTGGACGTTCCACAGGCCGTCTCCGCCGACCACGACGAGTGAGTCCCCCAGGGCGTCCAGCCGGCTCCGCAGCCGGGCGACGGCGTCGTCGGGGGCCTCCAGGAGATAGATGACCTCGAAGGCCGGCCCGCCGGCCGGGCCCGCCTCCGCGCAGTCACCGGTCAGCGGCAGGACGTCGGGGGCGGGGGTGACTGCGCGCTCTCGCACACGTCCGCCGACCGCTTCCAGCAGTGCGCCGAGCACGGTCACCAGGCCCTGCCCTCCGGCGTCGACGACGCCCGCGCGGCCGAGGACGGCGAGCTGGCCCGGGGTGGCCGCCAGGGCGGTGCGCGCCCCTTCGTACGCCGCCTCGGCGACGTCGGTGAGCCGGGCGCTCCCGGCGGTGGCCCCGGCCGCCTCGGCGGCGGCGGTGGCGACGGTGAGGACCGTGCCCTCGACGGGGTGGGCCACGGCCAGCCGCGCCGCCGCGGCGGCCTCCGTCAGCGCGGCCCGCAGGTGACGGGCGTCACCCGATTCGGCCAGGACGGAGGCCATGCCGCGCAGCAGCTGGGCCAGGATGGTCCCGGAGTTGCCCCGGGCCCCGATCAGCGCGCCGTGCGCCATGGCCCGCACGGCGTCGGCGGGGCCGGGCACGGTGGTGCCGGTCTCATGTGCGGCGAAGACCGCCTCGACGGCGGCGGCGGCCGACTCGACGGTGAGATACAGGTTGGTGCCGGTGTCCCCGTCGGCGACGGGATAGACGTTGATGGCGTCGATGGCCGCCCGCTCCCGCCCCAGGGCCTCCAGCGCCAGTGAGCACCAGGTGCGCACCGCGACGGCGTCGAGATCGTCGGGCGGCTGCGGCACCGTTGGTCCTCCTTGGGCGGCCGTGGGGGGCTGGCTGCACCGCAGGGTAGCCGTCGTGCGGGGGCCCGGCGGGCGCAGGTGCGGGGCGGAGCCGTCGGGGAGCCGTGGTAGTTTCGTATCTCCGACGCAGCCGTTGTATGCTGCTTCGGTTGCCCGACGAAAGCCGGGCCAATCCCTCCGGTACCGCCACTTCAGCAATGATTCCGGCGCGCCGGAATTCACTGTAAGTGCATCTGAAGTCTTTGGAGTGACCCGTGGCTGCCAACTGCGACGTTTGCGGCAAGGGGCCGAGCTTCGGCAACAGCATTTCGCACTCGCACCGCCGTACGTCCCGTCGCTGGAATCCCAACATCCAGCGCGTGCGTGCCGTGGTCGGTCGGACGCCGAAGCGGCTCAACGTCTGCACCTCGTGCATCAAGGCCGGCAAGGTCGCGCGCTGACGTCTCGTCGTAGCGCAGCCTTCCGGTTGCCCAAAAAGCCGGTCCACCTCGGTGGACCGGCTTTTTGCTGTGTTCAGCCCGTGGGGCGCGTGAGCCAGCCGTGATCGACGGGGCCGATCCCGCTGCCCAGCGCGAAGCCGCCCCGGATCGCGCCGGTGACGTACTCCTTCGCGCCCCGTACGGCGGTCGGGACGTCCTGGCCGTGGGCGAGTCCGCAGGCGATGGCGGAGGCGAGGGTGCAGCCCGTGCCGTGGGTGTGCCGGTTGTCGAGCCTCGGGGCCCGCAGCCAGTGCTCCTCGCTGCCGTCCGTCAGCAGGTCCACGGCGTCGCCGGGCAGATGGCCGCCCTTGATCACCACCCAGCGCGGTCCGTGGCCGAGGATCTCGGCGGCTGCTCTGCGCATCCCCGGTTCGTCGGTGACGGTGACGCCGGTGAGCTGGGCCACCTCGTCGAGGTTCGGGGTGGCGACCGTGGCGACGGGCAGCAGCTTCGTGCGTACGGAGTCGAGGGCTTCGGCGGCGAGCAGCGCGTCCCCGTGCTTGGACACCCCGACGGGGTCGACGACGACGGGTGCGCCGGTCCCCGCGAGGAGTTCCGCGACGGTGTCGACGAGCGCGGCCGAGGACAGCATGCCGGTCTTGATCGCCTGGACGCCGATGTCGTCGACGACGCTGCGGTACTGGGCGCGTACGGCGTCGGCCGGCAGCTCCCAGGCTCCCTGCACGCCCAGCGAGTTCTGGGCGGTCACCGCGGTCAGCACGCTCATGCCGTGGGTGCCGAGGGCCAGCATCGTCTTGAGGTCGGCCTGGATGCCCGCACCGCCGCCGGAGTCTGATCCGGCGACGGTGAGGACACGGGGCGGTATCGGGGCAGGTGCGGTCATGCCCCGGAATCTACTAGGACGTGTGGGGGAAGCAGCGCCGTCCGCCCGCCCTAAGCGTCCTCGATGGATCCGAAATGGTCCCAGCCGCCCTTGCTCGTCCAGGGCGCTCCGTCGACGGTGACCTGGGGCAGCGCCGACGGGTTGAGGACCTCTCCGATGACCTTCCAGCGTGCGGGGAGCTTCACATCGGCGGGGAACGTCGCCACGATCGCGTGGTCCTCTCCCCCGGTGAGCACCCACTGCAGGGGGTCGACCCCCACGGCCTGCCCGATGTCGGACATCTGCGAGGGGATGTCGATGAGCCCGGAGCGCAGGTCTATGCGGACCTTGCTGGCCTCGGCGATGTGCCCGAGGTCGGCGACGAGTCCGTCGCTGACGTCGGTCATGGCCGTGGCGCCGAGCCCGGCGGCCGCGGGGCCCGCGTGGTACGGCGGTTCGGGGCGCCGGTGGGCCTCGACGAAGGCGCGCGGCGAGCGGAACCCCCGGGAGAGCACGGCGAATCCGGCGGCGGACCAGCCGAGCCACCCGGTGACGGCCACGACGTCGCCGGGCCGGGCGCCGGCCCGGGTGACGGGTTCGTGGTTGCGCAGGTCGCCGAGCGCGGTGATCGCGACGGTGATGGTGTCGCCGCCGACGACGTCACCGCCGACGACGGCCGCACCGGCGACCTGGCACTCGTCACGCAGTCCGTCCATGAGTTCGGCGGCCCAGGTGACCGGCAGGTCGGCCGGTACGACGAGACCGAGCAGCAGCGCCGTGGGCACGGCGCCCATGGCGGCGATGTCGGCGAGGTTCTGGGCGGCGGCCTTGCGGCCGACGTCGTACGCCGTCGACCAGTCGCGGCGGAAGTGCCGCCCTTCCAGCAGGATGTCCGTACTGGCCACGACCCTGCGGTCGGGAGCGGCCACGACCGCGGCGTCGTCGCCGGGTCCCAGCCGTACCGCCGGAGTGGTGGTGAGCCGGGACGTGAGCTCTCTGATGAGCCCGAACTCCCCCAACTCGCCCACGGTTCCCTTCACCGAGTCTCACCTCTCATCTATCGCACCGGACACCTGTCCGGGCTGCTTCAGCGGCCGGAGGTCCGGACCGTGGACGGACGGCCCACGGGAGCCGGTGGCCCCGGTGCGTACGGGCGTCGCTGTCGCCCGTACGCACCGGTGGGCTTGCGGTCGCGAGCCCCAACTGCTGTCGGTACCGTCAAGAGATACGTCAACTTCTGTGGTGCGTACGCCACGCTGTGGGCGTCAACCGGCCCGCAGGTCTCCCCGCGGCCCGGGGCAACGCGATAACGTGGCGTCCCTTTCCCCCACATGATCCTCGTGGCCGCCCTGGAGGTTCCGTGGTACAGGCGTACATCCTCATCCAGACCGAGGTGGGCAAGGCGTCGATCGTCGCCGAGACCATCGCAAAGCTTCCGGGAGTGATCCAGGCAGAGGACGTCACAGGCCCCTACGACGTGATCGTGCGCGCACAGGCCGACACGGTCGACGCCCTCGGCCGCATGGTGGTCGCCAAGGTCCAGCAGGTGGACGGCATCACACGTACCCTGACCTGCCCGGTCGTCCACCTCTGACCCCTGTCTACGCTGGTCCGGTGACTCACACCCGCCGCCGGCCCCCCCGTTCCCGTGTTCTCGCCCCGTCCGCCGCTCTGTGCCTGCTCGCCGTGGCGGGCTGTTCCGGCGGTGACCAGCCCTCGGTGGCGGTTCCCACGCCGTCGTCGGAGGCCGCCGGGTACTGCGAGGAACTGCACAAGGAGCTGCCGGAGACCGTCGACGACCTGGAGCGGAGTGATCCCTCACCGGATTCGGACCTGACCGCCGGCTGGGGGGACGGGGCGATCGTACTGCGCTGCGGTGTCCCGCGGCCCGCGAGGATGGATGATTCCCAGGCGAAGGGCGTCGACGCGGACGGCGTCAACTGGCTGCTGGAGCAGCCCGATGACGCCGGCCCGCGGTTCACGACCACCTACCGCAAGGCGTATGTCGAAGTGACGCTCGGGACGGAGTACGCCCATGACATCACCCCGTTGTCCGCGTTCGCGGTGCCCGTGAGCAGGACGGTCCCCGAGAGCCTCTGAAGGCTGTCCCGCGCGGGACAGCCCTTGACGGCTCAGCGCAGGCCGGTGGAGCGGTTCAGCGCGGAGGTGATCAGCCGGTCGACCAGCTCCGGGTACTCCACGCCGGTCGCCTGCCACATGCGGGGGAACATGGAGATCGGGGTGAAGCCCGGCATGGTGTTGATCTCGTTGATGACGAACGTGCCGTCCTCGGTGAGGAAGAAGTCGGCGCGCACGAGGCCCTCGCAGGAGGCCGCCTCGAACGCCTCGACGGCGAGGCGCCGCACCTCGGCGGTCTGCTCCTCGGTGAGCGGTGCGGGCACCAGGCCGGCCGCCGAGTCGATGTACTTGGCCTCGAAGTCGTAGAAGTCGTGCGCGGTGACGGGCGGGATCTCCGCGGGCACGCTGGCGCGCGGTCCGTCCTCGAACTCCAGCACGCCGCACTCGATCTCGCGGCCGCGCAGCAGGGACTCCACGAGGAACTTGGGGTCGTGGCGGCGCGCCTCCTCGATCGCCTCGTCGAGGCCGGAGGGGTCGTCCACCTTGGTGATGCCCATGGAGGAGCCGCCGCGGGCGGGCTTCACGAAGAGCGGCCAGCCGTGTTCGGCGGCGAACTCCATGATGCGCTTGCGGGCGGCGGGGCGGTCCGACTCCCACTCCCGGGGGCGGACGACCTCGTACGGGCCGACCGGCAGCCCGAAGGAGGTGAACACCCGCTTCATGTACTCCTTGTCCTGGCCGACGGCCGAGGACAGCACACCGGCGCCGACGTAGGGGACGCCGGAGAGCTCCAGGAGTCCCTGGAGCGTGCCGTCCTCGCCGTAGGGGCCGTGCAGCATGGGGAAGACGACGTCGACCTCGCCCAGGACCGTGGGCACCGCACCGGGTTCGCTGACGACGACGTCCCGGTTGCCGGGGTCGACGGAGAGCGTCACCGCGCCCTGCGTGGAGTCGGCCAGCTGCTCCACGTCGGGCACCCGCCGGTCCGTGATGGCCATGCGGGCCGGGTCGTCGGACGTGAGGGCCCAACGTCCGTCCCTCGTGATGCCGATCGGCAGGACGTCGTACTTCGTCCGGTCGATGGCGCTCATGATGGCACCGGCCGTGACGACCGAGATGCCGTGTTCGGAGCTGCGGCCACCGAATACGACGGCCACGCGCGGCTTGCGGCCCGGATCGGAGCTCTGCTCGGAGCTCAGCGGGCTCTCAGGGCTCTGGGGGAGGTTCTGGCTGCTCATATCGCGATGAGCGTACCTGCTGGTAGGGCTCGAGTCAGCGTCGCTCGGGCTTGGCGCTGCGCGACATCAGCTCCTTGAGGGCGACCACCGGCGGCTTGCCCTCGTGGACGATGCCGACGACCGTCTCGGTGATCGGCATGTCGACGCCGTGCCTGCGCGCCAGATCGAGCACGGATTCGCAGGACTTGACGCCCTCGGCGGTCTGGCTCGTGACGGCGACGGTCTCCTGGAGGGTCATCCCCCGCCCGAGGTTCGTGCCGAAGGTGTGGTTGCGCGAGAGCGGTGAGGAGCACGTCGCCACCAGGTCACCGAGTCCGGCGAGTCCGGAGAAGGTGAGCGGGTCGGCCCCCATGGCGAGTCCCAGCCGGGTGGTCTCGGCGAGGCCGCGGGTGATGAGGGAGCCCTTGGCGTTGTCACCGAGGCCCATGCCGTCGGCGATGCCCACGGCGAGACCGATGACGTTCTTCACGGCGCCGCCGAGCTCGCAGCCGACCACGTCGGTGTTGGTGTACGGCCGGAAGTACGGGGTGTGGCAGGCGGCCTGGAGGCGCTGGGCGACGCTCTCGTCCGAGCAGGCGACGACGGCGGCCGCGGGGCGGCGTTCGGCGATCTCCTTGGCGAGGTTGGGGCCGGTGACGACGGCGATCCGGTCCGGGGTGACCTCGGTGACGTCCTCGATGACCTCGCTCATCCGCTTGGCGGTGCCCAGTTCGACGCCCTTCATCAGGGAGACGAGGACCGTGCCGGGCTCCAGATGCCGCGACCAGTCGGCGAGGTTGGCGCGCAGGGTCTGCGAGGGCACGACGAGGACGGCGAAGTCGGCGCCGCGCAGCGCCTCGGCGGCATCGGTCGTGGCCCGGACCGAGGCGGGCAGTTCCACGCCCGGCAGGTAGCCCGGGTTGGTGCGGGTGGTGTTGACGGCCTCGGCGACCTCGGCGCGGCGTCCCCAGAGGGTCACCTCGCAGCCGGCGTCGGCGAGGACCATGGCGAAGGCCGTACCCCATGAGCCGGTTCCGAAGACGGCCGCCTTCGCGGGGTGCGTCACGTCGTTCCCTTTCCCTCTGCCTTGCGCCGCTGTTCGGCGCGGGCCTTGCGGTGATCGTAGAGCTCGGCGGGGGCCTTCTCGCCGCGTACGTCCTCGAGCTGGGCGGTGATCGCGGCCATGATGGTCTCGGTCGCCTGGCGCAGGACGTCGGGCGTGGGCTCCAGGCCGTAGTAACGGGAGAGGTCGACCGGCGGACCGGCCTGCACCCGCAGGGTCTTGCGGGGGAACAGCTGGAGCTTGTTCTCCTTGGCGTACGGCGGCATCGCCAGGTTGGCGCCCCACTGGGCGACGGGGATGACCGGGGCCTTGGTCATCAGCGCGACCCGGGCGGCGCCGGTCTTGCCGGCCATCGGCCACATGTCCGGGTCGCGGGTGAGCGTGCCCTCCGGATAGAAGGCGACGCACTCGCCCCGCTCGATGGCGTCCACCGCGGCGCGGAAGGCGTCGAGCGCGTTGGTCGTCTCCCGGTAGACGGGGATCTGGCCGGTGCCGCGCAGAATCATTCCGACGAAAGGCGTCCGGAAAAGTCCGGCCTTCGCGAGGAGCCGCGGCACGCGTCCGGTGTTGTACTGGAAATGCCCGTACGACAGCGGGTCCAGATAGGAGTTGTGATTGACCGCGGTGATGAATCCGCCATCGGCCGGAATGTGTTCCATTCCCCGCCAGTCGCGCTTGAACAGAACCACCAGGGGCGGTTTTGCGATGACCGCCGCCAGGCGGTACCAGAAGCCGATTCTGCGGCGGGACACTCGGGTGCCTTCCTCTAGGAACTGAGCTGCGCGGGGCTCGGGCTCTGCTGCCTCGCCCCTGGGCCCCTGCTGTGTGGAGAACACCGTACGCCTCACCCGTGGGGGCGGACCTCCGGGTTGTCGTACCGGCAGGCGAGAATAAGGGCTGATGCGTACGGAGGGGGAGATCGCCACGAACACCGACCCGACCGGCCCCTGGTCCCTGGTCGTCCCGCTGAAACCGCTCGCACGGGCCAAGAGCAGGCTCGGCCGGGCGGTGGGCGGGGGTCTGCGTCCGCGCCTGGCCCTGGCGTTCGCCCAGGACACCGTGTCCGTGGCGCTGTCCTGCCCGGCGGTGCGGGATGTGGTGGTCGTCACGGACGACCCGGTGGCCGGGACGGCGCTGGCGGCGCTCGGCGCGCGGACGGTGGCCGACACCCCGGCGGCCGGGCTCGACGCGGCGATGGAGCACGGGGTCCGGTCGGCGCGCGGCCGGCGCGGGGGTGCGGCGGTGGCCGTGCTCAACGCCGATCTTCCGGCATTGCGTGCGGATGATCTGGCGCGGGTGCTCGAATTCGCCGCGGCATTTCCCCGCACATTTGTCGGTGACGCGCAGGGAATCGGCACCACTTTTCTTTCCGCGGCACCCGGGGTGGAATTGCGGCCGGCCTTCGGCGGGGCGTCGCGGGCGCGGCACCTGGCGTCGGGGGCGGTGGAGATCTCACTGCCGGGCATCGATTCGGTCCGCAGGGACGTGGACACGGGCGACGATCTGGAGGCCGCGCTGGCCCTGGGAGTGGGGCGGTTCACCGCCGCGCTCGCGGCCCCCGTGGTTCCTGCCGCGGACCGATAGGCTGCCGTTCATGCAGGCGACCTCGTTCACGTACGACTCCGAGACCCGCACCGGCAGCGTGCTTCTCGACGACGGCACCCCGGTGGACTTCGACGCACCCGCGTTCGACGCGGGAGGGCTGCGGCTGCTGCGCCCGGGGCAGCGGGTGCGGATCGAGACCGAGGGCGAGGGCGCCGCGCTGCGGATCACCCTGGTGACGCTGCAGACGCTCTGAGAGCGCCTCCGAACAGCCCGCGGGCCGGGCTCCCCGAGGGGAGCCCGGCCCGGCGCGTATGAGGAACGAGCGGTGCCCGGTCTCACTTCTTGCGTGCGGTGACCTTCTTGGCCGTGGTCGTGCGAGCCGTGGTCTTCTTCGCGGGCGCCTTCTTCGCCGTGGTCTTCTTGGCGGGCGCCGTCTTGGCGGCGGCGGTCTTCTTCGTCGCCGTCGTCTTCTTCGCCGGGGCCGCCTTCTTCGCCGCCGGCGCGGTCTTCTTGGCCGTCGCCGTGGTCTTCTTGGCGGTGGTCTTCGCCGGGGCCGTCTTCTTCGCGGCCGCCGTGGTCTTGCGTGCCGTCGCCTTCTTGGCGGTGGCCTTCTTCGCGGCCGCCTTCGCCGTCGTACGGGTGGAAGAACCGCCCGAGAGGCTGCCCTTGGGGGCCTTCTTCACGGCCACGTCGTTCTTTGGGAGCTTCTTGGAGCCGCTCACCAGGTCCTTGAAGCCCTGTCCCGCACGGAAACGGGGCACGGAGGTCTTCTTGACCCGTACGCGCTCGCCCGTCTGCGGGTTGCGGGCGTACCGGGCGGGGCGGTCGACCTTCTCGAACGAGCCGAAGCCGGTGACCGAGACACGGTCCCCCGCGACGACGGCACGGACGATCGCGTCGAGTACCACGTCGACCGCGTCTGCGGCCTGCTGACGGCCGCCGACCTTGTCGGCAATCGCTTCTACGAGCTGCGCCTTGTTCACGTCTTCCCCTTCGGAGACATTGCCGGAACGAAACTGTTCAGGCTTTTTCGCACGTTAGGCAGATATATACCGCAAATCAAACACGAAACGGGCTAATCACCCTAGTGCCGCAACGAAGTCGACCGCCGCGCTGTCCGCGGAGTCAGTCACCTTCGGGGAATCGGCCCTCGTCGAGGTCCTTCATCAACCGGTCCAGACGCCTTGCCGCGCCTGGGAGATCGTGCTTAGCCGCGGCCGTAACGACCAGCAGCTTCCGGGACAGCGCCATCCGTACGCCCTCCGGGACTTGCAGTTCGCGCACCTTTGCGTGTGCTTCTTTCAATCGGGCGGCGACTTGGCCATAGAGCTCGAGTTGGCTGTCGCGTTCCATGCACCGATTGTGCCATCTGGGGCGAGTTGTCGCCCGAGGGGGTCTCAACAAGCGACTGCGCCCCCTACCTTCCGGCAGGGGGCGCAGTTCGGGAAAAGCGCTGCTCAGGCGTCAATCGTACGCGGCTTGTGGGACGGCCTGGCCGCCTCGTAAGTCGCAATGTCCGCTTCGTTCTGAAGGGTGAGGCTGATGTCGTCGAGCCCGTTCAGGAGGCGCCAGCGGGCGTTCTCGTCGAGCTCGAAGTCGGCCGTGATCCCGCCGGCGACGACCTGCCGCTTCTCCAGGTCGACGGTCACCTCGGCCGTCGGATCGGCCTCGGTCAGCTCCCAGATGCTGTCGACGACCTTCTGGTCGAGGACGACGGTCAACAGACCGTTCTTCAGGGAGTTGCCACGGAAGATGTCGGCGAAGCGGGAGGAGATGACGGCCTTGAAGCCGAAGTTCTGCAGGGCCCAGACCGCGTGCTCACGCGAGGAGCCCGTGCCGAAGTCGGGACCGGCCACCAGGACCGAGGCGCCCTTGCGCTCGGGGCGGTTGAGGACGAAGTTCTCGTCCTTGCGCCAGGCCTCGAAGAGCCCGTCCTCGAAGCCGTCGCGGGTGACCTTCTTCAGCCAGTGCGCGGGGATGATCTGGTCGGTGTCGACGTTGCTGCGGCGCAGCGGGACGGCACGGCCGGTGTGTGCGGTGAATGCTTCCATGGTTATCGGACTCCGGCGGGCGTACGGACGTCGGACAGATCGGCGGGCGAGGCCAGATGGCCCAGCACTGCGGTGGCGGCGGCGACCTGCGGGGAGACCAGGTGGGTGCGGCCGCCCTTGCCCTGCCTGCCCTCGAAGTTCCGGTTCGAGGTGGAGGCGGAGCGCTCACCGGGGGCCAGCTGGTCGGGGTTCATGCCGAGGCACATCGAGCAGCCCGCGTGCCGCCATTCGGCGCCGGCGGCGGTGAAGACCTTGTCCAGGCCCTCCTCGACGGCCTGCAGGGCGACCCGGACGGAGCCCGGGACGACCAGCATCCGTACGCCGTCGGCGACTTTGCGGCCGTCCAGGATCGAGGCCGCGTTGCGCAGGTCCTCGATGCGGCCGTTGGTGCAGGACCCTACGAACACCGTGTCCACGTTGATCTCACGCAGCGGCTGGCCGGCGGTCAACCCCATGTACTCCAGGGCCTTTTCGGCGGCGTGGCGCTCCGAGGCGTCCTCGTACGAAGCGGGGTCGGGGACGTTGGCCGACAGGGGCGCGCCCTGGCCGGGGTTGGTGCCCCAGGTGACGAACGGCGCGAGCTCGGCGCCGTCGATGAACACCTCGGCGTCGAAGACGGCGTCGTCGTCGGTGCGCAACGTCTTCCAGTACTCCACCGCCGCGTCCCACTCCTCGCCCCGGGGGGCGTGGTCGCGTCCCCGCAGGTAGTCGAAGGTGGTCTCGTCGGGGGCGATCATGCCCGCACGGGCGCCGGCCTCGATCGACATGTTGCAGATGGTCATCCGGGCTTCCATCGAGAGCTTCTCGATGGCGGAGCCCCGGTATTCGAGGATGTAGCCCTGGCCGCCGCCGGTGCCGATCCGGGCGATGATGGCCAGGATGAGATCCTTGGCGGTGACGCTGTCGGGGAGTTCGCCCTCGACCGTGATCGCCATGGTCCTGGGGCGGGCCAGCGGCAGTGTCTGGGTGGCCAGGACGTGTTCGACCTGGCTGGTGCCGATGCCGAAGGCCAGCGCCCCGAACGCGCCGTGGGTGGAGGTGTGCGAGTCGCCGCAGACGACCGTGGTGCCGGGCTGGGTCAGGCCCAGCTGGGGGCCGACCACGTGCACGACGCCCTGCTCGACGTCGCCCAGGGGGTGCAGCCGGACGCCGAACTCCGCGCAGTTCTTGCGCAGGGTCTCCAGCTGGGCGCGGGAGACCGGGTCGGCGATCGGCTTGTCGATGTCGAGGGTCGGGGTGTTGTGGTCCTCGGTGGCGATGGTGAGGTCGAGACGCCGCACCGGCCGGCCGGCCTGGCGCAGACCGTCGAAGGCCTGCGGGCTGGTCACCTCGTGCAGCAGGTGCAGATCGATGAAGAGAAGGTCGGGCTCGCCATCGGCGCGCCGGACGACGTGGTCGTCCCAGACCTTCTCCGCGAGTGTCCTACCCATCGCTTTCCCTCCGGCCGGCGTCTTCGCCGGCCCAACTAGAGATTCGGGTGCCGCCGTCCTGACCCCCGGGCGGGGCGGTGGCCGCGGGCCGTTGTAAGGCCGCACGTACAGGTTCGCAACTTCCGGGGAAAATTGAACTTGCGTTTCACAGAGTGAGACGCGAGTATCGTCGTATGGACAACTCTAGCGGCGTCGGCGTTCTCGACAAGGCAGCTCTGGTATTGAGCGCCCTGGAGTCCGGTCCGGCCACCCTCGCCGGGCTGGTCGCAGCGACAGGGCTCGCACGGCCCACGGCACACCGACTGGCCGTGGCACTCGAACACCACCGCATGGTGGCAAGGGACATGCAGGGCCGTTTCATTCTCGGCCCCCGGCTCGCGGAGCTCGCGGCCGCGGCCGGCGAGGACCGCCTCCTGGCGACGGCAGGACCCGTACTCACACATCTGCGTGACATCACCGGCGAGAGCGCGCAGCTCTACCGCCGGCAGGGCGACATGCGGATCTGCGTCGCGGCGGCGGAGCGGCTGTCCGGACTGCGGGACACCGTGCCGGTCGGCTCCACGCTCACGATGAAGGCGGGTTCCTCCGCCCAGATCCTGATGGCCTGGGAGGAGCCGGAGCGCCTGCACCGGGGCCTGCAGGGGGCCCGCTTCACGGCGACGGCCCTCTCGGGCGTACGGCGGCGGGGCTGGGCCCAGTCGATCGGCGAGCGCGAGCCGGGCGTGGCCTCGGTCTCGGCCCCGGTCCGCGGGCCGTCGAACCGGGTGGTCGCCGCGGTGTCCGTCTCCGGGCCGATCGAGCGCCTCACCCGCCACCCGGGCCGGATGCACGCGCAGGCCATCATCGACTCGGCGGCGCGACTGAGCGAGGCCCTGCGCCGCACGGGCTGACCCACTGCGACCCGTCCCCTCCGGCCGCCCCAGCGTCGTGGCGGCCCAAGTCACCTGTCCCGCACCGGAGATGGGTGGTGTCCACTCACGAAAAAGGCCCTCCACCGAAGTGAAGGGCCTTGTCCTGCTGCTGTGTTGTACCCCCGACCGGATTCGAACCGGCGCTACTGCCGTGAGAGGGCAGCGTG
The DNA here is from genome assembly GCF_040686735.1 of Streptomyces sp. NPDC079167. Classification (NCBI taxonomy): domain Bacteria; kingdom Bacillati; phylum Actinomycetota; class Actinomycetes; order Kitasatosporales; family Streptomycetaceae; genus Streptomyces; species Streptomyces sp. NPDC079167. The sequence continues at coordinate 174,661 of NZ_JBFBLO010000013.1, forward strand.
CTAGGCCGCTACACAACGGGGGCGTGGTTACTGCTGACTTGCGCTGGGCTACCAGGACTCGAACCTAGAATGACGGTACCAGAAACCGTAGTGTTGCCAATTACACCATAGCCCATGGTGAAGTACCCCCGACCGGATTCGAACCGGCGCTACTGCCGTGAGAGGGCAGCGTGCTAGGCCGCTACACAACGGGGGCCCTAGCGATCCTGCATCGGGAACGTGGGTGCGACCCAGATGTTCTCGCGGGAAGGATCTGTACCCCCGACCGGATTCGAACCGGCGCTACTGCCGTGAGAGGGCAGCGTGCTAGGCCGCTACACAACGGGGGCTTGCTACTTCGGTCTTGCGCTGGGCTACCAGGACTCGAACCTAGAATGACGGTACCAGAAACCGTAGTGTTGCCAATTACACCATAGCCCACTGAAACGCAACCCCTGAGGGTTCTGTTTCTGTCTGCGCTTCCCGGCCGGATCTTTCGGCCCGCTCGGGCGGCGCAGGAAGAACATTACCTGAAGGTGTCCGGCGCTCCAAAACGGGTATCGCCCGCCAGCAGCCCGGGAAGCTCGTCCAGCCCGGTGATCCGTACGAGCTCGGGGCGCCCGCCCCGCCCCTCGCGGTCCAGCCAGATCCCCGTCAGCCCGGCGGCCACCGCACCGCCCGCGTCGATGTCGGGCTCGTTCCCGACGTACGCCACCTCGTGCGGGTCGAGCTCCAGCACCTCACAGGCGGCATGGAACGCACCGGGGTCCGGCTTGGAGATCCCCAGCTCGACGGCGCACACCACGGCCTCGAAGCGGTCCCGCACACCGAGGGCGCGCAGCTTGCGGTCCTGGTTGTGGATGCTGGAGTTGGACAGGACCGCGTGGCGGAAGCTTCCCGCCAGCCGGTCCAGGACGGGCAGGGCGTCCGGGAAGAGTGCCCACGCGGCCTCGTAGTGGGCGGCGTGCCGGCCGAACCAGTCGTCGGCCTCGGCGTCGCTCAGCAACCGCCCGAGGAACGCGCGTACGCGCTCCCGGCGCTGTCCCTGGAAGTCGATCTCCCCCGCGGCGAAGCGCGCCCACTGGACGTCCGTGATGGCCTTCCAGGCATCGAGGGCGCGCTCCAGGCCGTCGTACCCCTCGGGAAAGCCCTCGCTCTCCAGATGCTTGCGCATGCCGGTGCGGTCGGCTCCGGAGTAGTCGAAGATCGTGTCGTCGATGTCCCAGAGAACCGCTCGGATCGGCATGCCGGCCAGATTACCGGGGCGCTCCCCACATGACGACGGGGTGGCCGCCCCTGCTCGGGCGGCCACCCCGTCGTGTACTTCGAAACCGTTACGCGGCGAGCTTCGCCAGTGCCGCGTCGATGCGGGCGATCGTCTTCTCGCGGCCCAGGATCTCCAGGGACTCGAAGAGCGGGAGCCCGACCGTGCGGCCGGTGACGGCGACGCGGACCGGGGCCTGCGCCTTGCCGAGCTTCAGGCCGTGCTTCTCACCGGCGGTGAGGACGGCCGCCTTGAGCGCCTCGGCGTTCCACTCGGCGGCGAGCAGTTCGGCGCGGGCGGAGACGAGGAGCGCGTCGGAGCCCTCCTTCATCGCCTTCGTCCAGGACGCCTCGTCGTGGACGGGCTCGTCCAGGAAGAGGAAGTCGACGTTGGCCGTGATGTCCGAGAGAACCGTCACACGCGTCTGGGCGTGCGGGGCGATCTCGGCGAACTGCTCCGCGTCGAAGGACTCGGGCGCCCAGGGGGCGAAGGGGGCCTTCAGCCAGGGGCCGCAGGCCTCGGTGAAGGTCTTCACGTCGAGCATGCGCAGGTGCTCGGCGTTGACGTGCTCGGCCTTCTTCAGGTCGAAGCGGGCCGGGTTGGCGTTGACGTCGGCGATGTCGAACGCGGCGACCAGCTCGTCGCGGCCGAAGATGTCACGGTCCTCGGCGATCGACCAGCCGAGCAGCGAGAGGTAGTTGAGGAGCCCCTCGGGCAGGAAGCCACGCTCGCGGTAGAGGTTGAGCGAGGCCTGCGGGTCACGCTTGGAGAGCTTCTTGTTGCCCTCCCCCATGACGTACGGCAGGTGGCCGAAGGCCGGGGTGTCCTTGGCGATACCCAGCTCGATGAGCGCCCGGTAGAGGGCGATCTGGCGCGGGGTGGAGGAGAGCAGGTCCTCGCCCCGCAGGACGTGGGTGATCTCCATCAGCGCGTCGTCGACCGGGTTGACGAGCGTGTAGAGGGGAGCGCCGTTGGCACGGACGATGCCGTAGTCCGGGACGTTCTCCGGCTGGACCGTGATCTCGCCGCGGACCAGGTCGGTGAAGGTGATCGCCTCGTCGGGCATCCGGAAGCGGACGATCGAGGTGCGGCCCTCGGCCTCGTACGCCGCCTTCTGCTCGTCGCTCAGGTCGCGGCAGTGCCCGTCGTAACCCGACGGCCTGCCGGCCGCGCGGGCGGCGTCGCGGCGGGTGTCGAGCTCCTCGGTGGTGCAGTAGCAGTGGTACGCGTGCCCGGCGGCCAGGAGCTTCCCGGCGACGTCCTTGTAGAGGTCCATCCGCTGCGACTGGCGGTACGGGGCGTGCGGGCCGCCGACCTCGGGGCCCTCGTCCCAGTCCAGGCCGAGCCAGCGCATCGAGTCGAGCAGCTGCTCGTAGGACTCCTCGGAGTCGCGGGCGGCGTCGGTGTCCTCGATACGGAAGACCAGGGTGCCCTGGTGGTGCCGGGCGAAGGCCCAGTTGAAGAGAGCTGTCCGGACCAGGCCCACGTGCGGGTTGCCGGTCGGGGAGGGACAGAAACGTACGCGGACAGGTGCGTTAACCACGCTTGATCACCTTGTTGGTGAGAGTGCCGATGCCTTCGATGGTGACGGCGACCTCGTCGCCGACGTGCAGGGGGCCCACCCCTGCGGGGGTTCCCGTGAGGATCACGTCGCCCGGGAGCAGCGTCATCGCTTCCGTGATGTGGACGATCAGGTCCTCGACGGAGCGGACCATGTCGCTCGTCCGGCCGAGCTGGCGCTGTTCGCCGTTGACCGTGGCCTGGATGGCCAGGTTGCCGGGGTCGACGTCGGTCTCCACCCAGGGCCCGAGCGGGCAGGAGGTGTCGAAGCCCTTCGCCCGGGCCCACTGGCTCTCGCGGCGCTGGACGTCGCGCGCGGTGACGTCGTTGGCGCAGGTGTAGCCGAAGACGACGTCCTTGACGCGCTCGCGCGGGACCTCACGGCACATGCGGCCGATCACCACGGCCAGCTCGGCCTCGTGGTGGAGCTCCTCGGAGAAGGAGGGGTACTCGATGGAGTCGCCGGAGCCGATCACCGAGGTGGTGGGCTTGAAGAAGGCGACGGGCACATCCGGGACCTCGTTGCCCAGTTCGGCGGCGTGTTCCGCGTAGTTGCGGCCGATGGCCACGACCTTGTTGGGGAGCACGGGCGGCAGCAGCCGGACCTTCTTCAGCGGGACCTTGGTCCCGGAGAGCTCGAAGTCGGCGTACGGGATGCCCTTGATGATGTCGAGGACGAGGCTGTCGGGGCTGTCGCCCTCGACCGCGCCGAAGGCGACATTGCCGTCGATGGAGAACCTGGCGATGCGCACGGGATGCTGTCGCCCCTCACTTGCTGGCTGGCTGAAGACTGACGCTCCAGGCTAGCGCGCGTGAAGGGCTCAGCCTCGCGCATCAGGCGGTGGGGGCGGTCGCTACTTCGCCGCCGCGGCCGGGGCTTCCATGAGGATCGTGCGGCGCGGGTTGGCCGTCTGGGTGGGCAGGTCGACGGTGTGCTCCCGCTGCTCCGGCGTCCGCAGCGCCTCGGCGTCCTCGAGGTGCGCCAGCGTGGTGCGCCGGGGGTTGGCGATGTTGCGGAAAATCATCGTCGTCTTCATCTGCCGTGTGGGTCCTTGCCGCTGGGGCGCTGCCCTGAGGTGCGCCGGTTGTCGGATTCGCTATCCCTGTAAAGCGTCAGGCTAAACATCCGATTCCCGGCCTTGGCCGGGATGAGACGGCGATCATCATGTGAGTTTGCTCACGAACTTGCCGACAAAACACCCATAGCAGGCAGTTGATCATGGGATGCAAACCAGACAATACGGCCCCGAATCTCCTATTCCGCTCCCGATCATGGCGTCTGGGACACCGGCCGCCCCCTGCGGCCACACCCTTAATCGCCCGGTTTGACCCTGAACACGTTCCACGCCTTGTTACCCGGCCATCACACCGTGTCATCCAGGTCACAGCCCGGTACGCGGCCCTTGTTGGAGATCCTCCACTGTGCTGGAATTCCACGCACCGCCGCGGGTTTCAGGCCCAGCGCGCAGGGGCGCAACGCAGCGCCGAGTGGCGGCGGGAGGGGGAAGTACGCCGGTCACTCACGACCACCATGGGGCGCGTCCAGCGCCCCACGACGCCGACACCGTCCCGTCGCGCATGCGCGGAGGGACGCCTGGTCCAGAGGTTGCGACGCTAGTGCAGGGACGTTTCAAGAGGGATGGCATGGGGTCGCCCCAGCCCCGCCAGGGCCGAGGGGAAACCCCGGCGGATCAGGAACCGCGCGGCGGGAACGACCGCGGTTCCTCGCCCCAGCACGCCCAGAATCCCGGTGCCTCCGGTGACGGCGCCGACCGCGCGCAGCGTTCCGGTACGACGGGCGCCGGCAGCGCGGAGGCCACGCCGCCGCCCCTGAAGCCGGCCGGACCCACCCCCGCCGGTTCACGGCTGGCGCTGCGCAACTGGCGCATCAGCACCCGTCTGGTCTCCCTGCTCGCCCTCCCCGTGGTCGCGGCGACCACCCTTGGCGGACTGCGGATCAACGAGTCCATGAACGACATGGACCAGCTGGAGCACATGCAGCTGCTGACCCAGATGACCAAGAAGGCGACCGCGCTCGCCAACGCGCTCCAGGAGGAGCGCGACAAGTCGGCCGGCCCCCTGTCGAACGGCGTGAAGGCGACCGACTACAAGGTCACCCAGCCCCGGGAGCGCACCGACCGCGCCAAGGCCGCCTTCTTCGAGGCGACCGACGACATCGGCAACACCCCCGGCGACGCGGCCCTGGACAGCATCCACGCGAGCGTCAGCCAGATAGGCACGCAGCTGGGCAACATCACCAGCATCCGCAAGGACGCGTACGCCGAGGGCAGCCCGAGTCTCAACACGGTCGACCAGTACAGCCAGCTGATCACGTCGCTGCTGAGCCTTTCGCAGGACATGGCGCAGGCCACCAGCAGCCCGGAGATGATCAAGCGGACGCGTGCGCTGGCCGCCTTCTCCTCCTCGAAGGAGTACGCCTCCGTCGAGCGCGCCATTATCGCCGCGGCGCTGCCCGGCGGCGACAGCACCAAGACGCACCTGAACCCCAACGACCAGTCGTTCGGCCGCAACGCGCTGAACAAGGCGGGCACGACCCTCAAGACGTTCGAGACGACCTACGAGTCCACCGGCAAGAGCTCGGCAGAGCTGCTGGCACCGCTGGACAACGGGAATCCCGAGATAACCGCCGCCGACATGTACGCGAAGAAGGTGCTCGACAGCCCCCTCGGTATGGAGGGCAGCGGCAAGACGCGTACGTACATGGACTGGTACGACCAGAGCTCCAACAAGATCCAGGCCATGAAGACCATCGAGGAGACGCTCCTCGGTGAGATGGAGAGCAAGGCCCGCGAGCTCAAGGAGGAGTCGCAGCGCGACGCGATCCTCAACGGTGCGATCATCCTGATCGTCCTCGGTGTGTCGCTGGTCGGCGCCTTCGTCGTGGCGCGGTCCATGATCCGCTCCCTGCGACGGCTGCAGGACACCGCGACCCGGGTCGCCCAGGACCGGCTGCCCGAGCTCGTCCGCCAGCTCTCCGAGACGGACCCGCAGGACGTCGACACCTCCGTCGAGTCGGTCGGTGTGCACTCCCGGGACGAGATCGGCCAGGTCGCCGCGGCCTTCGACGACGTGCACCGCGAGGCGGTCCGGCTGGCCGCCGAGCAGGCGCTGCTGCGAGGCAACGTCAACGCGATGTTCACCAACCTCTCGCGCCGCAGCCAGGGCCTCATCCAGCGTCAGCTCTCGCTCATCTCCGAACTGGAGTCCCGCGAGGCCGACCCGGACCAGCTGTCCTCGCTCTTCAAGCTCGACCACCTCGCGACCCGTATGCGCCGTAACGGCGAGAACCTCCTCGTCCTCGCGGGCGAGGAGCCCGGCCGCCGCTGGACGCGGCCCGTGCCGCTGGTCGACGTGCTCCGTGCCGCCGCCTCCGAGGTGGAGCAGTACGAGCGCATCGAACTGGCCGCGGTACCCGCCACCGAGGTCGCGGGCCGCGTCGTCAACGACCTCGTGCACCTCCTCGCCGAGCTGCTGGAGAACGCCACGTCGTTCTCCTCGCCGCAGACGAAGGTCCGGGTCACCGGTCACGCCCTGCCCGACGGCCGTGTGCTCGTCGAGATCCACGACACCGGCATCGGCCTCTCCCCCGAGGACCTGGCCGCGATCAACGAGCGGCTCGCCTCGCCGCCCACCGTGGACGTCTCGGTCTCCCGCCGCATGGGTCTCTTCGTGGTCGGCCGGCTGTCCCTGCGTCACGGCATCCGCATCCAGCTCCGCCCCTCCGACTCCGGTGGTACGACCGCGCTGGTCATGCTGCCCATGGAGGTCGCGCACGGCGGCAAGCAGCCGTCGAAGCCGGGTCAGCAGGGCAAGGGCCCGCAGGCCGGCGCCCCGGGCGGACTCCTCGCAGGCGGTGGCGCTCCCCCCGCGGGCGGCCAGCGTCCCGGGCTCTCCGGTCCTCCTGCGGCTCCGGCCAAGGGACTGGGCTCGGCCGCCCCGCGCGGTCAGGTCGGCGCGGGCTCGGCCCCCCGGGCCGCACTGCCCACGCGCGACGCAGCAGGGCCCACGCGTGACAGCGGGCTGCCCACGCGCGACGGCGGACAGCGTCCGCAGCAGCAGGGAACCGGCCAGCAGAACCCGGGCCGGCAGGCACCCGGCCTGCCCGGCCAGGGCCGCTCCGACGCTCCGCGCCAGGGCGGCGGCCTCGCCGGTGCCTTCGCAGGCGGTGCCCGCCCCGGCGCACGCCCTCCGCAGGACCCCTCGGCCGGTGCCGACTCGGGCCGGCCCAACCTCTTCGGCCACTCCGGCCAGCAGGGCGGCCAGCCCGGACGCCAGGCTCCGCAGCCGCAGCAGGCCCAGCTCGGCCAGGGCAACCAGCCCGGCCAGGGCCAGGGCGGCCCGCAGCAGCCCGGCGGCCCCGGCCGCCAGCTCCCGCCCTCCGGCGGCCCCCGGGCCGAACTGCCCGGCGGCAACCCGCAGCCGCAGCGCCCGCAGAGCACCAGCTGGGGTGTCGAGGAGCAGGGTGCTCCCCGGCGCACGCAGCCGGACTCGCCGCGCGGTCACGAGGAGCACGAGGCCGGCCGGTTCACCCGGCCGGGCACCTCCGCCCCGGACCAGCAGTTCAGCGCGCCGAACCAGCGTCCGCCGATGAACGACCGTCAGGGCCCCGGCGCCACCGCCGAGTTCGCCCGCCCGGACTTCTCGGCTCCGCAGGCTCCCCACGCACCGCAGGGGCAGGACCCGGCGAGCACCGCGCAGTTCGCCCGCCCGGACTTCAACGCCCCGCCGCCGCAGGACCAGGGCTTCGGCAACCGCCCCCAGCAGGACCAGGGCTTCGGCGCACAGGGCCCGCAGCGCCCGCAGGCCCCGGCACCGCACCGCTCCGACAACGCCGACTTCGGCGCACCGCGTCCGCCGGCCCCCTCCATGGGGGACCTGCCACAGCGCCCGGCCCTGCCGCAGCAGCCCGAGGTGCTGCCGCCGGCCGGTCCCGGTGACGGACGTACGCCGCTGTACGACACGCTGGAGACGAACTGGTTCCACGGACCGCAGCAGGGTGGCCAGCAGCCGCCCGCCGCGGAGCCGCAGGCGCCGGCCGCTCCCCAGCCCGCCGCCGGCCCGCCTCCCGCCATGCCGCGGCGCGGTGCGGCCGACACCGGAGCCACCAGTTCATGGCGTGCTTCGCCCAACGACGACCTCGTGCGGCAGGCGGAGCGGGTCAAGAAGCCCGCCGCCGGCGGGATCACCACTTCCGGACTGCCGCGCCGTGTCCCACGTGCCAATTTGGTTCCGGGCACTGCTCAACAGCAGAATCATCAGTCCGGACCTCAGGTTTCGCGTGCGCCGGATGACGTACGCGGGCGTCTGACCAATCTCCGCCGGGGCATCCAGCAGGGACGACAGGCCAACACCGGCTCGTCTACCGGCAGTTTCCAACTCGGCCCCACTCACCAGCAGGAGCGTTAGTTGAGCCCCATGAGTCAGGCCGCGCAGAATCTGAACTGGCTGATCACCAACTTCGTGGACAACACCCCAGGGGTGTCCCACACGGTGGTGGTCTCCGCGGATGGCCTGCTGCTGGCTATGTCCGAAGGTTTCCCGCGCGACCGCGCCGACCAGCTGGCGGCTGTCGCCTCCGGTCTGACGTCGCTGACCGCGGGTGCCTCACGGATCTTCGAAGGCGGCGCCGTGAGCCAGACGGTCGTGGAGATGGAGAGGGGTTTCCTCTTCCTCATGTCCATCTCCGACGGCTCGTCACTCGCCGTCCTCGCCCATCCGGACGCGGACATCGGTCTGGTCGGGTACGAGATGGCACTCCTCGTCGACCGTGCGGGGACCGTCCTCACCCCTGATCTCCGTGCCGAACTACAAGGAAGTCTGCTCCACTAGACGGCCATGCGGCAGACACTTGACGCGATCCCCCCAGGTACTACTCAAAACCCTCACCCGTCCGGCCGCCACAGCCCCTCACCGGCCACCTTCAGACGGCAAGCCGACACCCTGCTGTCACGCCCGGAGGATTTATGACCCCGCCACCCGCCTCACCCGATCCGTACGGCGCACTGCACCACGCGTCGTACGACGGTGAAGGTGACCAGCCGCTGGTCCGTCCGTACGCCATGACCGGTGGCCGGACCCGGCCTCGCTATCAGCTCGCGATAGAGGCGCTGGTCAGCACCACAGCGGACCCCGCCCACCTCGGGACCCTGCTCCCCGAGCACCAGCGGATCTGCCACCTGTGCCGCGAGGTCAAGTCGGTGGCCGAGGTCTCGGCCCTGCTGGCCATGCCCCTCGGTGTGGCACGGATCCTCGTGGCGGACCTGGCGGAAGCCGGCATGGTGGCCATCCACCAGCCGGGCAACGGAGAGGCCGGCGGCGCGCCGGATGTGACACTGCTCGAAAGGGTGCTCAGTGGACTTCGCAAGCTCTAGCGGCGGTACGGCCCGCGCTACCACCTCGGCGAAGATCGTGGTGGCAGGGGGCTTCGGCGTGGGTAAGACCACGTTTGTCGGTGCCGTTTCGGAGATCAATCCGCTGCGCACCGAAGCCGTGATGACGTCCGCGTCCGCGGGCATCGACGACCTGACCCACACCGGGGACAAGACCACCACCACGGTGGCCATGGACTTCGGACGCATCACCCTGGACCAGGACCTGATCCTCTACCTGTTCGGCACCCCCGGACAGGACCGCTTCTGGTTCATGTGGGACGACCTGGTCCGCGGCGCCATCGGCGCCGTCGTCCTCGTCGACACCCGCCGCCTCGCCGACTGCTTCCCAGCCGTCGACTACTTCGAGAACAGCGGCCTCCCCTTCGTCATCGCCCTCAACGGCTTCGACGGACACCAGCCCTACACCCCAGACGAAGTACGCGAAGCACTCCAGATCGGCCCGGACACCCCGATCCTGACCACGGACGCCCGGCACCGCGCGGACGCCAAGAGCGCGCTGATCACCCTGGTCGAGCACGCATTGATGGCCCGGCTGAAGTAGCCGTAAGTCGGCAGCGATCTACGGAACTTGCTGTAGTCAAGCGGGGGCGGCCTGTGTCCTTTGACACGATCCGCCCCCGTGTTCATAACATTTCGACAGAGAATTGGAGCCCGATCAACACCCGACGCGCACGACCGGTACCACTGCGCTCATACGAGCCTCGCCTTTTGACGGGGCTCGCTCTTTATGCCCGTTTTATCGGCGTCGGGTCACAGGCGGAATTACTCATTCCGACTGTTTGGAACGCGACCGGTCCGCGTGCTGCAATGCCTCGAACTACCCAGTAGTACGGCTCCTGAACGATAATCCGGCACAACGTAGGTGCCGACGCCGAGAGGTTGTTGGTCGAGTGAGGCGAAGCAACGAGGGCTCCGCGGCGCAGCCGGAGCGGGGCAACTTCACGCCGCCGCCGCGCGCCGCGCTGTCCCCGCCCGCGGACACGTCGTCCGAGGCGGAACCGGCGGGCGGCAGCACCAGTCGGCTGTCTCCGCGGAACTGGCGGGTGCCCACCCGGCTGAACGCGATTCTCCTGATCCCGGCACTCGTCGGTCTTGTCATGGGCGGCTTCCAGGTGAAGGGGTCCATAGACACCTGGAACGAGGCCCAGGACGCCGAGAAGACGGCCCTGGTCGTCCGCGCGGCGGCGGCCTACGGCCAGGCGCTGCTGAACGAGCGCGACCTCACCGCCGAACCGCTGCTGTCCAACAAGCGCACTGCCGCCGAGGTGGAGAAGGTGCGCGCCACCACGGACGCGGCCGCGTCGAAGTTCGACGCCGCGGTGCAGAACATGCCGGACAAGGAGGGTCTCCACCGCCGTCTGAAGCTGTTCAAGGTGGAGGAGCCGCTCCTTCCCGAGCTGCGCAAGGCCGCCTACGCCGAGGCCATGGACCCGGTGAAGACGGAAGAGGGCTACACCAAGGTCCAGCACTCGCTGATGGAGTTCTCCAACGAGCTCGGCCTGGGCACCGGCAACATCACCAGCTACGGCCGGACCGTGTACGCGATCGAGCTGGCGAAGGCCGCCGAATCGCTTCAGCGCTCGATCGGTATGCACCTGCTGGTGCGTCCGAGCCAGGAGGAGCGCAACTTCAACGGCCAGGTGACGGCGTTCAGCTCGTACAACTACCTGGAGCAGATCGCCCTCGGCGAGTTCGTGTCCGGTGGTACGGAGGCCGACGCCGCCCGGCTCAAGGAGGTCATGGCCGGCAAGGCGGCCGAGGGAGCCAAGCAGCTGAAGGCCGCCCAGGCGCAGGCCAAGGCCGCCGGCAAGCCCTTCGTGGCGCCTCCGAGCATCGACGGATCGGTCTTCGACGGCATGGCCCAGCAGATCGGGCAGGGCAAGCAGCCCGACGAGCTGAAGGCCAAGGGCATCACCCCCGAGACCTGGATGGCCGCGGCCACGGCCAAGTTCGACGGCTACACGACGGTCGAGAACGAGCTCGTCGACAAGGCCGTGACCGAGGCGGCGGAGATCTCGACCGACGCCAGGAACGACGCCATCGTCAACGCGGCGATCGTGATCATCTCGCTGCTGGCCGCCTTCATCATCGCCGGCCTCATGGCCCGCCAGATGAGCCGCTCGATGCGTCAGCTGCGTACGGCCGCCTTCGGCATCGCCGAGCAGCGGCTGCCGATGCTGGTCGACCAGCTGTCGCGGACCGAGCCGGGCCGGGTGGACACCCGGGTGCAGCCGATCCCGATCAACAGCCAGGACGAGATCGGCGAGGTCGCCCGCGCCTTCGACCAGGTGCACCGCGAGGCCGTCCGGCTCGCCGCCGAGCAGGCCATGCTGCGGGGCAACGTCAACGCGATCTTCACCAACCTGTCGCGCCGCAACCAGTCGCTCATCGAGGGCCAGCTGACCCTCATCACCGACCTGGAGAACAACGAGGCCGACCCGGACCAGTTGGAGAGCCTCTTCAAGCTGGACCACCTGGCCACGCGTATGCGCCGTAACGGCGAGAACCTCCTCGTCCTCGCGGGCGAGGAGCCCGGCCGCCGCTGGAACCAGCCGGTGCCGCTCGTCGACGTACTGCGCGCCGCCTCCTCCGAGGTGGAGTCCTACGAGCGCATCGAGCTCACCGGTGTCCCGGAGAGCGAGATCCACGGCCAGGCCGTGACCGACCTCGTGCACCTGCTGGCCGAGCTGCTGGAGAACGCCACCACGTTCTCCTCGCCGCAGACCAAGGTCCGGGTCACCGCGACCCGGCTGCCCGACGGCCGGGTCATGGTCGAGATCCACGACAAGGGAATCGGTCTCACCGCCGAGGACTTCGCCGACATCAACCACAAGCTGGCCAACCCGCCGACCGTGGACGCCGCGGTGTCCCAGCGGATGGGTCTGTTCGTGGTCGGCCGGCTGGCCGACCGGCACGGCATCCGCGTCCAGCTGCGGCCCTCGGGCGAGCAGGCGGGGACCACCTCGCTGGTCATGCTGCCGGACGCCATCACCCACGGTGGCGGTGGCGAGGGGCTCCCGCAGGACGACTTCACGGTCTCCTCGATCATGTCCGAGCAGCAGCAGTCGTTCGACCCGATGCCGCAGCAGGTCCCGATGCGTACGGCGGCGGAGCTCGGCTTCGACGACTCGCGCTACGAGACCTCGGTGGCCGACTCCCCGCAGCTGGACCCGGTGAACCGTTCACTCATGCGTGAGGAACGGCGGGCTGCGCTGGAGGCGCAGGCCGGCGGCGAGCGCCCGTCCTTCCAGGACGACGGCGCCGGGCAGCGGCAGGAGTACACCCCTCAGCAGTACCCGCAGGAGCAGTACGCCCCGGAGCAGCAGCAGGGGTACGCGCAGCCCGGTTACGAGGGCGGCTACGACCCGTACGCCGCCGGGAACGGCTACCAGGATCCGCAGCAGAACACCTACGCGGAAGCCTCGTACGCCTCTCCGGACGGCACGCAGGAGCAGTACGCCGGCCAGTTCGCGCCGCAGGAGGGCCTCCCCCACCAGGGCGGCTGGGCGGACCAGGGTTCCTACCAGGGGGATTTCGATCCCCTGGCGCAGCCCGAAGCGGAAGCGGTTCCGGGCGCACCCGCTGAGACACAGGACCGCGTAGGCTTCGACAGCCCGGGGCCCACCCCGAATCCCGGTCAGGACCTGACCGAGGCGGGCCTCCCGCGCCGGGGTGCGGGCCAGCAGCACTGGCAGCCCACCGGCCGCGGAAACGATCAGCCTGCCGCACCCGAGCAGCGGCAGCGGCCGCAGCAGGAACAGCCGCAGGCACAGCAGACGGAGCATGCCGACGGGGAGAAGCCCGCCGACTGGCGTTCGTCGAACGACGAGCGCTGGGAGCGGGCCGAGAAGCTCCGGGATCCGAAGGCGGGCGGAATCACCCCTTCCGGACTCCCCCGGCGCGTACCCAAGGCCAATCTGGTCGAGGGCACGGCGGAGCAGACCCAGCAGGGCGGCCCACAGGTCTCCCGCGCCCCTGAGGACGTACGCGGCAGGTTGAGCAACCTGCGGCGTGGTGTCCTGCGGGGACGGACCGCGGGTTCGGACGCAAGTAATACCTACAACCAGGAGCGTTAGTGTGAGCCCGATGAGCCAGGCGGCGCAGAATCTGAACTGGTTGATCACCAACTTCGTGGACAACACCCCTGGGGTGTCGCACACGGTGGTGGTCTCCGCCGACGGACTCCTGCTGGCGATGTCCGAAGGTTTCCCACGGGACCGCGCCGATCAGCTGGCGGCTGTCGCCTCCGGTCTGACGTCGCTCACCGCGGGTGCTTCACGGATCTTCGAAGGCGGTGCCGTGAATCAGACCGTTGTGGAGATGGAGCGAGGATTCCTCTTCATCATGTCCATCTCTGACGGGTCCTCACTCGCCGTCCTCGCCCACCCGGACGCCGATATCGGTCTGGTTGGGTATGAAATGGCACTTCTCGTGGACCGTGCAGGAAGTGTTCTTACCCCGGATCTCCGCGCCGAACTCCAGGGAAGTCTTCTTAACTAACAGACAGACAGTGCGTTTCTCGTCACCGCGCCATAAGGTGCGGTGGCGCGGCACCACTGGGATGGCGAACGGCAGTCGGAGGAGGAAACGTGGCAGCACCCACAGGCGGACACCCGTACGAGGGCGGTCAGCGGGTTCCGGGTGAGCAGGGTGACAATCGTTTCGGCAACCCCTCCATGCCCGGCAGACAGGGTCCGCAAGACCCTTATCAGCCGTATCAGCCCTACCAGCAGCCCCCGCAGGGCAGCTGGCAGCAGCAGCCTCAGCAGCCGGGCTCCGGGTGGCCGCAGCAGCAGCCGCACCACCCCCAGCACGAGCAGCCGCAGCACTACCAGCAGCCGCAGCAGGGCTCGCCGGCTGACGACTGGCCGCAGCAGCCGCAGCGGTACGAGGCTCCGCCGTCGCGCATCCAGCCGGTCCAGCGGCAGGCCCCCCAGCCGTCGAAGCCCGCGGCTCACAACCCGTTGGTCCGTCCGTACGCCATGACCGGCGGCCGGACCAGGCCGCGGTACCAGCTCGCCATCGAGGCGCTGGTCAGCACCACGGCAGATCCCGCCCGGCTGCAAGGGCAACTGCCCGAGCACCAGCGGATCTGCCGGCTCTGCATCGAGATCAAGTCGGTGGCCGAGGTCTCGGCCCTGCTCTCGATCCCCCTCGGCGTTGCCCGGATCCTCGTCGCCGACCTGGCCGAGGCCGGACTCGTCGCTATCCATCAGCCCGGCGGCGACGAGGCCGCCGGCGGCCAGCCAGATGTGACACTGCTCGAAAGGGTGCTCAGTGGACTTCGCAAGCTCTAGCGGCGGAGCGGCCCGCTCCACTACCTCGGCGAAGATCGTGGTGGCAGGGGGCTTCGGCGTGGGTAAGACCACGTTTGTCGGTGCCGTTTCGGAGATCAATCCGCTGCGCACCGAAGC
>NZ_JBFBLO010000014.1:0-189231 GCF_040686735.1 Streptomyces sp. NPDC079167
ACGCCGCCCCCCCCACCGGGCCCCCCCCCCCTCCGGGGGGGGTGCGGGCCCGCGCCGTTTCCGCTGTGAGGCGGTGCGACGGGTGACGCGGTGGGCGTCAGCCGCCGAGGATCTCGCGCGCCAGCTTGGCGGTCTCGGTCGGCGTCTTGCCGACCTTCACGCCTGCGGCCTCGAGGGCCTCCTTCTTGGCCGCGGCGGTGCCGGAGGAGCCGGAGACGATGGCGCCGGCGTGGCCCATGGTCTTGCCCTCCGGGGCGGTGAAGCCCGCGACGTAACCGACGACCGGCTTCGTGACGTTCTTCGCGATGTAGTCGGCGGCACGCTCCTCGGCGTCGCCGCCGATCTCGCCGATCATCACGATGAGGTCCGTGTCGGGGTCGGCCTCGAACGCGGCGAGCGCGTCGATGTGCGTCGTGCCGATGACCGGGTCGCCACCGATGCCGACGGCCGACGAGAAGCCGATGTCACGGAGCTCGTACATCATCTGGTAGGTCAGCGTGCCGGACTTGGACACGAGACCGATGCGGCCGGGCTTGGTGATGTCGCCCGGGATGATGCCCGCGTTGGACTGACCGGGGGTGATCAGGCCGGGGCAGTTCGGACCGATGATCCGGGTCTTGTTGCCCTTCGAGCCGGCGTACGCCCAGAAGGCGGCCGAGTCGTGGACGGCGATGCCCTCGGTGATCACGACGGCCAGCGGGATCTCGGCGTCGATCGCCTCGACGACGGCGGCCTTCGCGAAGGCCGGCGGCACGAAGAGGACGGACACGTCGGCGCCGGTCTTCTCGATCGCCTCGGCGACGGACCCGAATACGGGTACCTCGGTGCCGTCGAAGTCGACGGAGGTGCCCGCCTTACGGGGGTTCACGCCACCGACGATGTTGGTGCCGTCGGCCAGCATGAGCTTGGTGTGCTTCATGCCCGTGGCGCCGGTCATCCCCTGGACGATGACCTTGCTGTCCTTGGTGAGGAAGATAGCCATGGTGTTGGAGTCCCTCGTCCCTTACTTCGCAGCCGCGGCGAGCTCGGCGGCCTTGTCGGCCGCGCCGTCCATGGTGTCCACACGCTGAACGAGCGGGTGGTTGGCGTCGGAGAGGATCTTGCGACCCAGCTCCGCGTTGTTGCCGTCGAGGCGCACGACCAGCGGCTTGGTGACGTCCTCGCCCTTGGACTTCAGCAGCTCCAGGGCCTGGACGATGCCGTTGGCGACCTCGTCGCAGGCGGTGATGCCACCGAAGACGTTGACGAAGACGGACTTGACGTCCGCGTCGCCGAGGATGATCTCCAGGCCGTTCGCCATGACCTCTGCGGAGGCGCCGCCACCGATGTCGAGGAAGTTGGCGGGCTTCACGTTGCCGTGCTTCTCACCGGCGTACGCGACGACGTCCAGGGTCGACATGACCAGACCGGCACCGTTACCGATGATGCCGACCTCGCCCTCGAGCTTGACGTAGTTGAGGTTCTTGGCCTTGGCGGCCGCCTCGAGGGGGTTGGCCGCGGCCTTGTCCTCGAGCGCCTCGTGGTCGGGCTGACGGAAGTCGGCGTTCTCGTCGAGAGACACCTTGCCGTCCAGCGCCAGGATGCGGCCGTCCTTGGTCTTCACCAGCGGGTTGACCTCGACGAGGAGCGCGTCCTCGGCGACGAAGGTGTCCCACAGGGTCACCATGGCCTCGGCGACACCCTCGGCCACGTCGGCCGGGAACTTCGCCTGGGCCACGATCTCGCGGGCCTTGACGATGTCGACACCGTCCACGGCGTTGACCGGGACCTTCGCGAGGGCCTCGGGGGTCTTCTCCGCGACCTCCTCGATGTCCATGCCGCCCTGCACCGACGCCATGGCGAGGAAGGTGCGGTTGGTGCGGTCGAGGAGGTACGAGACGTAGTACTCCGCCTCGATCTCCGGGGACAGCTCGGCGATCATCACCTTGTGGACCGTGTGGCCCTTGATGTCCATGCCGAGGATGTCGGTCGCACGGGCGACCGCCTCGTCCGCGTCTGCCGCCAGCTTCACGCCGCCGGCCTTGCCTCGGCCACCGACCTTCACCTGCGCCTTGACGACGGACTTGCCGCCCAGCCGCTCGGTCGCCTCGCGGGCTGCCTCAGGCGTGTCGATGACTTCACCGGCCAGCACCGGTACACCGTGCTTGGCGAAGAGGTCCCTCGCCTGGTACTCGAACAGGTCCACGCGCGTCCGTCCCTTTTAGTGGTCTCGCGGTTCGTTTTCTGCGTGGGCGTGCCGCGAGGGCAACGTGACTGCGCGGTCACAGGGGAGGCGCACACGGTGACCGGGTACGCGGCATGTCCATCCGGCAGGTTATCCCCCGCACCGGACCGGACCCTAAATTGCACATCACACCTGCGCGGTGATAACGGTCACAGACCGCCCTGGTGGCTGGGTTACGGGGGACAAAACGCCACCTCCGCACGGCCCGCCGGACGGCCGTGGCCGGGCGCGGAGCCGGGGCCCGCGCCGGTCAGCGCCCGGTGTCCGGTATCGGCAGCGGCCGCTTCTCGATCGCCGCCGCCATGACCTCGGGAAAGAGGTCCGGGGTGCAGGCGAACGCGGGGGCACCGAGAGCGCCCAGCGCCGCGGCGTGCTCACGGTCGTAGGAGGGCGTGCCGTCGTCGGAGAGGGCCAGCAGGGTCACGAACTGCACCCCGGACGCCCTCATCGCCGCGGCCCGTTCGACCATCTCGTCGCGGATCCCGCCCTCGTGGAGATCGCTGATGAGGACGACGACGGTGTCCGCCGGGCGGGTGATCCTCGACTGGCAGTAGGCGAGAGCGCGGTTGATGTCCGTACCGCCGCCGAGCCGCGTACCGAAGAGGACGTCGACCGGGTCGTCGAGCTGGTCGGTGAGGTCGACGACCGCCGTGTCGAACACGACGAGCCGGGTCGCCAGGGTCCGCATCGAGGCGAGCACCGCCCCGAAGACCGCGGCGTGGACGACGGAGGCGGCCATGGATCCCGACTGGTCGACGCAGAGGATGACGTCCTTCTTCACGGACCGGTCCGTGCGCCCGTAACCGATGAGACGTTCGGGTATGACCGTGCCGGCCCCCGCACGGCCGGGCAGAGACACGTAGTTCTTCAGGTTGGCACGGATCGTACGGTCCCAGTCGATGTCCCGGTGGCGCGGCCTGGAGGCCCTGGCCGAGCGGTCCAGGGCGCCGGTGAGTGTCGCCCTGGTGCGGGTGGCCAGCCGGCGCTCCAGGTCCTCGACGACCTTGCGCACGACGGCGCGGGCCGTCTCCCTCGTCGTCTCCGGCATGGCCTTGCCGAGCGAGAGCAGGGTGCCGACCAGGTGGACGTCGGGCTCCACGGCCTCCAGCATCTCCGGCTCCAGCAGCAGGGCGGCAAGCCCGAGGCGGTCGATCGCGTCGCGCTGCATGACCTGGACGACGGAGGCCGGGAAATACGTACGGATGTCGCCGAGCCAGCGGGCCACCGACGGTGCGGACGCCCCGAGCCCCGCCGCACGCTCCGCTCCGTCCCGGCCGCCGGGCTTCCTCCCGCCGTCGTACAGCGCGGTCAGCGCTCCGTCCATCGCCGTGTCGCGTCCGGTGAGCGCGCGCCCCGTGCTCTCGGCGGCGTCGGCGCCGAGCACCATGCGCCAGCGCCGCAGCCGCTCGTCCTCGGCAGGAGTCGCCTCCATCGGCCTCTCTCCCCTCTCCGCGTCCGCCCCGCTCGTGGTCATCCGGCCGCCTCCTTGTCCGGGGTGTCCAGGCCGAGCAGCAGCCGGAGCACGGGCACCACCGCGTCCGCCCGCTCCTCGTCGAGTCCTTCGCCGAAGCCCGGTACGGCGGGTACTCCCTCGTCGCGCGCCCCGTCGGAACCCGGGCCGCGGCGCACCAGCTCGCCGAGCGTGCGGCGTACACCCGGCTCGTATGCCGAGAACGTCCGGCGCAGCAGGGGCAGCACGTCGGTGAACGTGCCGGGCGGTATGCCCGTCAGCCAGGTGTCGACGAGGCCGAGGAGCCGCTCGTCGTGGACGAGCAGCAGGCCACCGCCCACGGCTCCGCCGACGAAGCCCTCGATCCAGCCGGCCGCGTCGGGGGGCGCGGCGCCGGGCGAGAGGGCGAGTCCCATCAGGCGCGCGGCCTCGCTCTCGGCCAGCCGGCCGTCGTCCAGCAGCAGGCGTGTGGCGCGGCCCCGGATCACACCGGCGACCGCGTCCCTCGTGGAGAGCCTGCGCAGGACTCCGGCCCACCGCTCGGGCAGCCCGTCCGCACCCACGGCGTCGGCGAGCAGCCCGACCGCGGTGTGCACGCCCTCCACCCGGCGGTGGGCCTCCGCGGCCGCGTCCGCGTCGAGGCCCGTGCAGGCGGGCGGCAGGCCCACGCAGACGCGCTCGGCGAGGCCGACGGCCACCTCTCCCAGAGCCGCGGTGCCGGTGGAGCGTACGTCCCCGTAGCGCAGGGAGCGGGCCAGGGCGGGCAGCGCGTCCGCGAGGTGGCCGACGTCCGCGTCGAGGGCGGCCCGGTCGGAGAGGGCCCTCATCACGACGGGCAGGGCATCCGGCAGCCCGGCCAGGAGGCACTGCTCGGCGAGCGCGGTGACCCCGGCGAGCGTCGACGCGGAAACGGCCTCCGCCCCGGCCCTGGCGGTCGCGGCTCCGAGCACGGTGGTGCCCCACACCCCGGCCTCGGCGATCCGGACGAAGAGCTCGGGCTCCCAGCGCAGTCGCCAGCTCTCCCGGAACGTCCCCGTGCTCCCCCGGCCCGCGACGGTTTCGCCCCAGTCCACTCCGAGGAGCCGCAGCCGGTGCAGCAGTCTGCTGCGGGCCGCGTCGGTGTCCTTGCGCAGGTCGAGGTCGAGCTCCCGCCTCTCCGGCTCGGGCCTGAGCCGCAGCGTGCGCTGCTGACGGTCCAGGTCGCGCTGGAGCGGGACGGCGGGCGCCGTGTCCGGGACCTCGCCGAGGATCTCGCCGACGACGAGCCGGTCCCGCACGAGGGCCAGTGGCACATCGGATCCCTCACACATGACGGCCCTGACGGCGTCCGTGGCCTCGGCCAGGCCGACGGCCGGGCGGTCACGCAGGGCGGCCAGCGTCCCGGCGAGCCGGACGGCCTCGATGACATGCGCGGGCGACACGGCTCTGTCCGAGTCGCGCAGGAGTCCGGCCACCTTCGTCATCCAGCGCTCCACGGGCCGGTCCGGGGCGCCGAAGAGGTGCCCGTACCAGCCGGGGGACTCGATCCCCGCGCCGTATCCGCTGTGCCGGGCGAGCCTGCGATGGGTCCAGGGCACCCAGGTCACCTCCGCCTTGACCTTCGGCATCCCCTTGAGGAGCGCCCGGTCGGCGGCGACCGTCGTCCGCGCGCCGAGAGCGGGCACGTGCCAGGCACCGCAGACCACGGCGACGCCGTCGCCGAACTCCTTGCGGGCGGCGCGCAGCTGAAGGCGCATGGCGGCCTCCCGGACGGCGTCCTGCGGGTGGCCGCCGTCCCCGTACGCCTCACGCAGCGCGGTCATCGCCTCGGCGAGCGCGGCGAACGGCGCGCACGGATCAGCCGGACCGCCGCCGTCCGCGCGGTGCTCGACGACGTCCTCCCACCAGCGCTCCGGGTCGTCGTAGCCCGCGGCACCGGCGAGGATTCCGATGGGATCGATGCCCCTGCCGTCCTCCGGGCCGTCCTCACGCTGCTCGGTCAGCGCCAGGGAGTGCGCGGCGGGCAGGTCCACGAACCGCACGGGGACGCCGTGCGCCGATGCCCAGCGGATGGCCACCCACTCGGGGGAGAAGTCGGCCATCGGCCAGAAGGCGGCGCGCCCCGGTTCGTCCACGGCGTGGGCGAGCAGCGCGACCGGCGGCCGCATCCGTGGATGCGCGGCGAGCGGCAGCAACGCGTCGGCCTCCGGCGGCCCTTCGACGAGCACGGCAGCCGGCCGTACGGCTTCGAGGGCGGCCAGCACCGCGCGGGCGGAGCCGGGGCCGTGGTGGCGCACCCCCAGCAGCAGTGGTCCGCCGGGAGCGGTGGTCCCCCCGGCGCGGGCTGTCATTCGGCGGCCTCACGGCAGGCGCGGTAGAAGTCCTTCCAGCCGTCCCGCTCGCGGACGACGGTCTCCACGTACTCCTGCCAGACCACGTGGTCGGTCGTGGGGTCGCGGACGACGGCCCCGATGATGCCGGCCGCCACGTCCCCGGGGCGCAGGACGCCGTCGCCGAAGTGGGCGGCGAGCGCGAGGCCTCCGGTGACGACGGAGATGGCCTCGGCCGTGGAGAGCGTCCCGGACGGCGACTTGAGCTTGGTGCGGCCGTCCGTCGTGACGCCGTCGCGCAGCTCGCGGAAGACCGTGACGACGCGCCGGATCTCCGCCATGCCGTCGGGTGTCGGCGGCAGGTCGAGCGCGCGCCCCGTCTGCGCCACCCGCCGGGACACGATGTCCACCTCGGCCTCGGGAGTCGCGGGGAGCGGCAGCACGACGGTGTTGAACCGGCGGCGCAGGGCGCTGGAGAGCTCGTTGACCCCGCGGTCTCGGTCGTTCGCCGTGGCGACGAGGTTGAACCCCTTCACAGCCTGGACCTCTTGGCCCAGCTCGGGGACGGGGAGCGTCTTCTCGGACAGGATCGTGATGAGCGCGTCCTGCACATCGGCGGGGATACGTGTGAGCTCCTCGACGCGGGCCGTCATCCCCTCGGCCATGGCCCGCATGACGGGGCTCGGCACCAGGGCCTCCCTGCTCGGGCCGTCCGCCAGCAGTCGCGCGTAGTTCCACCCGTAGCGGACGGCTTCCTCGGGGGTGCCCGCGGTGCCCTGGACCAGCAGGGTCGAGTCTCCGCTGACGGCCGCGGCGAGGTGTTCGGACACCCAGGTCTTGGCGGTGCCCGGAACTCCGAGGAGCAGCAGCGCGCGATCGGTCGCAAGCGTGGTGACGGCTACTTCGACGAGCCGGCGCGGACCCACGTACTTCGGTGTGATCAGTGTGCCGTCCGGGAGTGTCCCGCCGAGCAGATAGGTGGAGACAGCCCAGGGAGAAAGCTTCCAACGGGCGGGCCTGGGGCGGTCGTCGGCGGCGGCGAGCGCCTTGAGCTCGTCGGCGAAAGCATGCTCGGCGTGCGGCCTCAGAGCTTCGCCGCCGGCTGCGTCGGTCTGTACGGACACGGTCATGGATCCCCCTCCGGATCGGTCGATCCGATGCGGTTTCCACGGTGCACCATGCCACTGACAATCGGTCCTGGCGCACCGTGCCACCGGCCATCGGCCAGGGCCGGGACCGTGATGAGGGGTCAGCCCGTGACGGGTGAGACCGCGACGCACCCGCCGCTGGTGAGGAGTTCCTCGCCCCTCGCCTCCCCGATGACCTCGCCCTCGTGCGTGATGGTGCAGGCGAGTTCCGCCGCGCCCTCGTCCAGGGCTACGGGCATCACCGCGGCCGGCATGATCCCGCGCAGCGTGACGGTCTTCTTCCACGGCAGCGTGGGCGACTCGACCGTCTCGATCTTCGGATCCATGGCGTCGCCACCGCCGCCGTGGAACTGGATCTCGTCGACACCGGTGCCGGTGACTTCGTAGGTCACCCGGTACGTCTCGTCCACGACTTCGTCGACGGATTCGGGAGAGCAGCCGCCGAGACCGAGCACGAGGACGCAGAGGGCCGAGGCCGACGCGGCCGCACGCGTGGTCCGTCCGAGGCGGGTGGTGCGCATGGTTCGGTTGATTTGAATCCCCCGATTCGTCTGCCGGACTCCCTCCCTCGCAGAGAAGCGCATGGACGCGAAGCGGTCAAGACACCTCGGCAGAGGCGGAATCGCAGGTCGGAGCCGATTGTCAGTGCTGCGCTCTACCGTCGGGTCCATGGTGTCTCAAGGGGGAGGACCCTGGCGCTCCGCCGGACCGGTGGAGGAACGCCAGGCGGTGGAGCGGGTGCTGGCCCTGGCACCTGACGTGGAGTCACGCGAGGCGGGGCGCGCGTTCGCTTCGGAGCGCGCGTGGTCCGCAGCGGGGTGCGGCCAGGGCGCGGTATGGGGGGTCCGCGAGGCCGCCGACGGCCCGCCGCACCGCACGGCGGTGGTCACGAACGACGCGTCGTACACGTGTGGTTGCCCCGGCGGGGAGGCGCCCTGCGGGCACGCCCTGGGGTTGCTGCTGCTCCATGCCTCCGACACCCCGGTGCTGGACCGGACGCAGGAGCCGCCCTCCTGGGTCGCGCAGTGGCTGGCGGACCGGCGTGCGGGGGCGACGCCCGGCGAGACCGCGGCGCCGGGGACGTCTGCGGGGTCCGCGGCGCGCGCGGCCGCCCGGCGCGCCGAGCGCAGGGCCGAGCGCGTCACCGGCGGTGCGCAGGAGCTGGACCAGCGCCTCATCGACCTGCTGCGCGACGGGCTCGCCGCGGCGGACCGGCCGGGATACGGGCTGTGGGAGGAGACTGCGGCCCGCATGGTCGACGCGCAGGCCCCGGGACTGGCTGCCCGTGTGCGGGAGTTGGGGTCGGTCGCGGCTTCGGGTCCCGGCTGGCCGGCGCGGCTGCTGGAGGAGTGCGCGCTCCTGCGTCTGCTGGACTCGGCCTGGCTCGGACTCGACCGGCTGCCAGGCCCGCTGGCGGCGACGGTCCGTACGAGGGTGGGGCTGACGGCCTCGGCCGAGGGACCTCCCGTCCGCGACCACTGGCTGGTCCTCGCGCAGTACGACACACCCGACGGCCGGATCGTCACCCGTCGCACCTGGCTGCACGGCAGGGATTCGGGGCACACCACGCTGCTGCTGTCCTACGGGGCACCCGGACGCGCGCCGGCCCCGCCGCTGCCGGTGGGCACGGTGCTGGACGCCGAAGTGACGCCGTATCCGGGCGGCGGCGGACTGCGGGGCGAGCTGGGACCGCGGTTCGGCGAGCCTCTCGCCACGACGGCGCCGCCGCCCGGCGGCACCACGGCCGACGCCCTCGCCGCGTACGGGAACGCGCTGCGCGACGACCCGTGGCTCGACGCCTGGCCCGTCACGCTGCGCGGAGTCATACCCGCGCCGTCCGGGGACGGCTGGCAACTGGTCGGCGCGGCGGACGGCTCCGCCCTGCCGGTCGCTCCCGCGGCGCTCTCCCGGCCCGGTCTGTGGAAGCTCGTGGCGCTCTCCGGCGGCCGCCCGCTGACGGTGTTCGGCGAGTGCGGCCACCGGGGTTTCGACCCGCTCGCGGCGTGGTGCACCGAAACCTCCGACGGCGAGGAGGCACCGGGCGGGGCGGTGGCGCTCGCCTGACCACAGCGCGTCTCACCCCGCACCCGCCCGGCCCTGCCCCACCGCCTCTCCTGGCGCCACCGTGTCCCCGGGCCCACCACGGGCACCCGCACCACCACGGGCACCCGCACCACCACTTTCACCCGCCCCACCACGGGCACCCGCACCACCACGTGCGCCCGCCCCACCGCCTTCCCTCGCCCGCGACCGACCACCGAACCCGACGACCGGAAGGGACCCGATGCCGACCACCGTCACGACGAACGACGTCACCGTGAGCGCCCCGTGGGAAGACCTCGTCACCTCGGCGCTGCTCGGCACGGACCGGCGCCCCCTCAGGGCGGACAACGGCGCCGCGGCCGGACCGGCGGCGCTGCTCGACACGGCGGCGGTGCACACCGTGCGCCGCAGGGCTGCCCTGCGGCCGGCCGCCGGGGCCGCCCTGCCCGTACCCGCACCCGCCGATCCCCGGCCGGCGCTGCCCGCCCCCGCCCGCCGCCGGCTCGCCCAGTTGCTCGCCGACCGTTCGGCGCCGCCCACCGGCGGACGGCGCGGATCGGCTCCCGATCTCACCGAGCTCATCCCCCAGTGGCTGGCCTCCGCCGGTGCGCACGGCTACCGGGCACCCGCGGAGCTCCTGCCCGCGCTGCTGGACGCGGCGAGAGCGCGCACGGATCTGCGTCCGCACGTGCTGGCGTTCGCCGGCCCGCGCGGGCTGTGGCTGGCCGGGCTGAACCCCGATTGGAGGTTCGCGCTGCGCGCCAGCTCACGCGGCGCGCAGCGGCCGGGGACCGCGGATCCGGAGGCGGTGCGCCGGCTCTGGGAGGAGGGGCTCTTCGCCGAACGGGTCGCGCTGCTCGGGGCCGTGCGGGAGCGGGACCCGGGCGCCGCCCGGTCCCTGCTCGCCACCACCTGGTCCACGGAGCGTGCGGAGGACCGGCTGATGTTCCTCGATTCGCTGCGCTCCGGCCTCTCAGCGGGCGATGAGACGTTCCTGGAGGCGGCCCTGGCGGACCGCAGCCGCAACGTGCGCTCCACGGCCGCCGAGCTGCTGTCCGCCCTGCCCGACTCGGCGCTCGCCCGGCGGATGGCGGCCCGCGCCACCTCCTGTGTGAACCCCGACCGTACGGGCGGAGCCGTGTCCGTCGCCGTGGAGGCTCCGCACGAGTGCGACGCCGCGATGCAGCGCGACGGCGTGGTGCCGGTCCCGCCCTCCGGGCGAGGTGAGCGGTCCTGGTGGCTCGGCCAGCTGGTGGAGGCCGCACCGCTCGGTGTGTGGCGGGAGAGATTCGGCGGCCGGACGGCGCAGGAGCTCGTGACGCTGCCGGTGGCCGACGGCTGGGCGGGTGAGCTGCACGCCGCCTGGTGCCGGGCGGCGGTGCGGCAGCGGGATCCCGAGTGGGCGCGAGCGCTCCTCGGCGCCCCCTCGACGCCCCTGGCGAACGGCCCGGGGACGGCGTCGCTGGCGGAGCGCTCGCAGCTCCTCGCCACCCTGCCCGCCCCCGAGCGGGCGCTCTGGGTCGCCGGTTTCATAGCCGCGCACGGCCTGTCCGAGGCCTTCCAGCTGCTCGGTGTCTGCTCCGTGCCCTGGGACGGGCCGCTCGGCCGGGCGGTGGTCGACGCCCTGGACATCGCCCGGGACGCGGGGAGCTACCCCTGGAGCTTCAGCGGGGTGATGGGGCTCGCCGAGCGCTGCCTGAACCCCGCCGAGGCGGACCGGCTCGCGGTGCTCACCACCACCCCCGACGAGCCGGAAGGTGCCTCACCGGGTGCGGGTGGCTACTGGTCGGAGGCGTTCCAGCGTCTGGTCTCCACCCTGCGCCTGCGCGCCGCCATGGACGCGGAGCTGGTCCAGGACGGCACGGGCTGACCAGGGGCGGCAGGCGGGAGTCCAGCGGGCCGGGACCCGCGCGGGCCGGTGGACTCAAGACTCCGCGGGCCGGTGGGCGTGGACTCAGGCCTCCGCGGGCTGGCGGACGTGCGCGTTCACCCAGTCCACGATCGAGGCCGTCGTCGCCCCCGGGGTGAAGATCTCCGCGACTCCCCGCTCCTTCAGCGGAGCGATGTCCGCCTCGGGGATGATGCCGCCGCCGAAGACCTTGATGTCCTCAGCGTCGCGCTCCTTCAGCAGTTCGATGACCTTGGCGAAGAGCGTGTTGTGCGCGCCCGAGAGGATCGAGAGACCGATGGCGTCGGCGTCCTCCTGGATCGCGGTGTCGACGATCTGCTCAGGGGTCTGGTGGAGCCCCGTGTAGATGACCTCCATGCCCGCGTCCCGCAGCGCCCGCGCGATCACCTTGGCCCCGCGGTCATGGCCGTCGAGGCCCGGCTTTGCCACCACCACACGGATCGGACCGGTCACACCCATCAATGCCTCCACATGCGTTTCCCGTACCCGGAGGGCCGGTGATGTGAACGAACGTTATCCACAGCATCCCGCACGGTGTCGTTTCGCGGTGGACCGGGAGGGGGAAATCACACATGGGACATGTTCGCCGGCGTCGTTCCCAGCACCGGGCGGCCCACCGGCCGCGCGGGGAGCGCCGCCAGGGGAGCCGCGACGAGGTCGCCGTACCACCGTGCCGTCAGCCGCACGGCACGGTGGTACGGCCCCGGCCGCATCAGGGCCGCCGGTCACCTCCGCGGCACCCCCGTGAGGGCGTACGGGGCAGGGAGCCGCCTCCCCCGCATGCCGGTGCAGGAGGTCGGCCATGAAGGTCCTGTCCTTCCTACCCCTACTGCTGCGCAGGCCGTGCCTGCGCCCCGCCTGGCTGTCGTCGACGCTGATCAGGGCCACTGCCCTGGAGCTGGTGATCCTCGCGGGGCACGTGCTCATCTACCCGTCCGGCCTCACCCCGGAGCGCCGGCACCCCATGCCCCCACCCGGCACCGAGGACGGGCCCGACCCGGATCCCGAGCGCCTCACCCGTTCGGCGGACCCAGCGGGCGCGACGGAGACAGCCGACACAGCCGAGACGGCTGACGGGGCTGATCCGACGGGCACGGCGGGCACCACCGCACTGCCCTCCGCGGCCGGCACCCGCCCGCCCGTCGTGCTCCTGCACGGCTTCATCGACAACCGCTCCGTGTTCGTCCTGCTCCGCCGCTCCCTGGCCCGGCACGGCTGGCACCACCTGGAATCGCTCAACTACTCGCCGCTGACCTGCGACATCCGCACGGCGGCCGAGCTGCTCGACCGCCACGTGGAGGAGATCTGCGCCCGCACCGGGCACCGCGAGATCGACATCGTCGGCCACAGCCTCGGCGGCCTGATCGCGCGGTACTACGTGCAGCGGCTCGGCGGCGACCGGCGGGTCCGTACCCTCGTCACCCTCGGCACGCCGCACAACGGCACAGCCGCCGCCCCGCTGGCGGGCGCACACCCCATCGTCCGCCAGATGCGCGGCGGTTCGGACCTGATCGAGGAGCTGCGCCGTCCCGCCCCGGGCTGCCGGACGCGGTTCATCAGCTTCTGGAGTGAGCTGGACCGGGTGATGCTCCCCGTGGAGACGGCCTGCGTCGACCACCCGGACCTCGACGCGGTGAATGTGCGCGTCACGGGAATCGGCCATCTCGCCCTGCCGGTCCACCCCGCGGTCGCGTCGGCGATCCGTCAGGCACTCGAGTCCGACGGCGCGTCCCTCGGTGCCGGGGGCGCCGCTCCGGGAGCCGCCTCCGTCGCCTGATCTCCCGCCTCAAACCCCCCACGCACCTCCGCCGAATAGAACAGCCGTCGAACATAGAGCCAAGGCTGCCCCTCCGGCCCACCGAAAGGCGGCCGATTGCCCGTTTCCTGAGGGGTCGAAAGCCGCCGAAGATTGTCGTCCTCACCTACCGCCGGGTACAGTCGCGGCCACTGCTCACCCTGGGATCCCCCCACCGGACCCCGGAACAGGTTCTGCTGCCGAGGCGAGAGAGAAGTTGGTGAACGACCAGCACCCCCACGCCGGGTATGCCGGATACGACAGCCAGTCCACCGGCAGCTTCGACACCGATCCGCTCTTCGGAACCCTGCCGGGTCAGGAAGACAGCAGCCCCACGGCGACGTACGGCGGCGACTACGCCCCGGCGTACGACGGCGGTTACGGCGGTGGCTACGACAGCGGCCAGTGGGACACCGGAGCGCATCAGCAGGCCTCGTACGACGCCTATGACGCCCAGGCCCACACCTCGCAGGCGCCCCAGGGCTACGACACGGCGGCCACCTGGATGCCCGAGGCCGGAATCCCGGCCCAGGCCCCCGACCCCGACGTGACGGGCCAGTGGGACACCGCGGGCTGGGACCACACCGGTCAGGCCGGCCAGTGGGCGACGGGCGACACGGGCGCCTTCCCCACCACGACGTTCGACACCACGGCCTACGCGACCGGCACGTACAGCGTGCCCGCCTTCGAGACCACGGGGTACGAGAGCTACGCGGCCCCCGAGACCGGCACCTTCGACGCCACCGCCTGGAACACCGGCGCCACGCCCGAGGACGCCGCGTACGCACCCGAACAGACGTCGTATCCCACGTACGAACATCCGTCGCACGAACACGCATCGGCGTCCTACGAGCCGTACGGGACCGCCGAGTTCGCTGCCCACGACGACGCCGGCGCCCACGGCCTCCACGGCTCCCCGGAGACGCACGACTCGCCCGGCTCCCACGACCACGCCGGAACCGCAGAGGACGGGCTCCCGCAGACGGACCCGTACGCCGAGGGCGGCATCGCGCAGGCCGATCCGTACGCCGAGGACGGGGTGACGCATTCCGACCCCTACGCCGAGGCGCTCGAAGCGCACGGTGAGCGCGAGCCGGTGCCGGATGCCCTCGACGTGACCGCGGAGTCCGCCTCCTTGGCCGCGACCGCCCGCCCTGTGGGCCGTTCCGCCGCCCCGCGCGGCAGCCGCGGCCGGCGCCGTACCCCGGCGAAGCGCTCCGCGCTCCTCACCGTCGCCGTCCCCTCCGCCTGTGTCATGAGCGTCGCGGGCATCGCCGCGGCCTCGGTGAGCGGTGTCGGCGGTGGCGAGGAGACGAAGGACGAGACCACGTCCATGGCGGCCGCCGACACGGTCAAGCCGGCCGTGGCCAACAACAAGCTGGACACCCAGCTCGCCAATCTCAGCGCCGACGCCGAGAACTTCGCCGACCGCGCCAGCCGCACCCAGGAGCG
Source organism: Streptomyces sp. NPDC079167 (assembly GCF_040686735.1). Lineage (NCBI taxonomy): Bacteria > Bacillati > Actinomycetota > Actinomycetes > Kitasatosporales > Streptomycetaceae > Streptomyces > Streptomyces sp. NPDC079167. The sequence goes on from NZ_JBFBLO010000014.1 coordinate 14,331, forward strand.
CATCGACCTGAAGGAACGTCAGGCCGCCGAGAAGAAGAGGCGCGCGGCGGAGGCCGCGCGCATCGAGGCCGCGCGTCCCAAGTTCGTGCTGCCCGTGAAGCAGCACGGCCTCAGCGCCACCTACGGCCAGGCCGGTGTGAACTGGATGTCCGTCCACACTGGCATCGACTTCCCCGTCTCGTACGGCACCCCCGTCATGGCGGCGACCGACGGCACGGTCCGCACCCAGTGGAACAGCGCCTACGGGAACATGGCCATCGTCACCGCGGCCGACGGCACCGAGACGTGGTACTGCCACCTCAGCACCACCAAGATCCGCTCCGGCTCGGTCAAGGCGGGCGACGTCATCGCCTACTCGGGGAACTCCGGGAACTCCACCGGCCCGCACCTGCACTTCGAGGTACGGCCCGGCGGCGGCACGGCGATCGACCCCATGCCCTGGCTCCGCAGCCACGGAATCAACCCGAACTGAGTCCGGTCCGGCCGTCACCCGAGGGACACCCTCCGGTGACGGCCGGGCGGGGTCAGAGCTTCTCGACCGGCGCGTACCGCAGCAGCAGCTTCTTGGGCCGCTCGTCGCCGAAGTCGACCGTCGCCTTCGCCTGGTCGCCGAACCCCTCGACCGCCGTCACCGTGCCCAGGCCGAACTGGTCGTGCGTGACCCGGTCCCCCGCCACCAGCGTGACCACCGGCTTCTCGGAGGTGCGGCGGGTCGCGAACCCCGACGGCCCGGACTTCGAGCGCGACGAGGACAACGACGACGTGATGCCGGACGTCGGTCCCGCCGGAGCCGCCATCGGCCCCTTGCGCTTCCACTCCAGGTGCTGGTCCGGGATCTCCTCCAGGAACCGCGACGGCGGGTTGTACGAGGGCTGCCCCCACGCACTCCGCATCGACGCCCGGGTCAGATACAGGCGCTCACGGGCACGCGTGATGCCCACATAGGCGAGCCGGCGCTCCTCCTCCAGCTCCTTCACCTGCCCCAGCGCGCGCATGTGCGGGAAGACGCCGTCCTCCATGCCGGTCAGGAACACCACGGGGAACTCGAGGCCCTTCGCGGTGTGCAGTGTCATCAGCGTGACGACACCGGAGCCGTCCTCGTCCTCGTCGGGGATCTGGTCGGCGTCGGCGACGAGCGCGACCTTCTCCAGGAACTCGGCGAGGGTGCCCGCGCCCTCGTCCTCCGCCCGCTCCTGCTCGAATTCGAGAGCGACGGAGGCGAGCTCCTGGAGGTTCTCGATACGGGTCTCGTCCTGCGGGTCGGTGGACGCCTGGAGTTCGGCGAGATAGCCGGTCCGCTCCATGACGGCCTCCACCACGACCGCCGGGCCCGCACCGGACTCCACGATCGTGCGGAGCTCCTCCATCAGCGTGTTGAACCGCTTCACGGCGTTCGCCGAGCGGGCCGCCATGCCGTACGCCTCGTCCACCCGGCGCAGGGCCTGCGGGAAGGAGATCTTCTCGCGCATCGACAGGGCGTCGATCATCGCCTCGGCCCGGTCGCCGATGCCCCGCTTGGGCACGTTGAGGATGCGGCGCAGCGGGACGGTGTCCTCGGGGTTGGACAGCACCCGGAGGTAGGCCAGGACGTCCCTGACCTCCTTGCGCTCGTAGAAGCGCACTCCGCCGACGACCTTGTAGGGCAGCCCGACGCGGATGAAGATCTCTTCGAAGACACGGGACTGGGCGTTCGTGCGGTAGAAGACGGCGACGTCCCCCGCCTTCGCGTCCCCGGAGTCCGTCAGCCGGTCGATCTCGTCGGCGACGAACTGCGCCTCGTCGTGCTCGGTGTCCGCGACGTAGCCCGAGATCCTGGTGCCGGCGCCGGCGTTCGTCCAGAGGTTCTTGGGGCGGCGGCTCTCGTTGCGCTCGATGACGGCGTTGGCCGCGGAGAGGATCGTCTGCGTGGAGCGGTAGTTCTGCTCCAGCATGATCGTGGTCGCGTCCGGATAGTCCTCCTCGAACTGGAGGATGTTGCGGATGGTCGCGCCGCGGAAGGCGTAGATCGACTGGTCCGCGTCACCGACGACGCACAGCTCGCCCGGGGCGTCGTCCTCGCCGGCCGGGCCCACCAGCTCGCGCACCAGGGTGTACTGGGCGTGGTTGGTGTCCTGGTACTCGTCGACCATGACGTGCCGGAAGCGGCGGCGGTAGTGCTCGGCGACGTCGGGGAACGCCTGGAGCAGGTGGACCGTCGTCATGATGATGTCGTCGAAGTCCAGGGCGTTGGCCTCGCGGAGCCGCGCCTGGTAGAGCGCGTAGGCCTGCGCCAGGGTCTTCTCGAAACCGTCGGTCGCCTGCCCGGCGAACGTCTCCTCGTCGATCAGCTCGTTCTTCAGGTTCGACACCTTCGCCGTGAACGACTTCGGCGGGTAGCGCTTCGGGTCGAGGTCCAGATCACGGCAGACCAGGGCCATCAGACGCTTGGAGTCGGCCGCGTCGTAGATCGAGAACGACGAGGTGAAGCCCAGGCGCTTCGACTCGCGGCGCAGGATCCGCACGCAGGCGCTGTGGAACGTCATGACCCACATGGCGTTGGCGCGCGGGCCGACGAGGTCCTCGACGCGCTCCTTCATCTCGCCGGCGGCCTTGTTCGTGAAGGTGATCGCGAGGATCTGCCCCGGGTGCACCCCGCGCTCGGCCAGCAGGTGGGCGATCCGGTGGGTGAGCACCCTGGTCTTGCCCGAGCCCGCCCCGGCGACGATGAGCAGCGGGGACCCGGCGTGCACGACGGCGGCGCGCTGCTCGGTGTTCAGCCCGTCGAGCAGCGCGGCGGAGTCGATGACGGGGCGCGGGGCGCCGTCGCGGTAGTAGGCGTCACGCGGCGGCGGAGGCGCGTCGAAGACGTCCTCGAAGAGGCCCTCCGGCACCGCTTCGGGCGCATGCTCCTCAGGGGGCGGCGGGGGGCCGTCCTCCGCTTGCTGGAGGCCGGTCAGGAAACTGTCGTCAAAGAGGCTGCTCATCGCCTCACGAGTCTAGGCGGCCGCACCGACAGCCCGGGCCGCATCGGCGAGAAGAGCCCCGGACCGTGCGCGCAAGGAGACCGCGCACCCACGGAACGTGAGATTCCGAGGCACTTCGCCGCCCTCCGGAACACGACCCGGAGAAGGTCACGAAAATGTATCGGGCATATCGAACATCAACCTTCACAGGGACACCACGGGTTGGCTAGCGTGCTCGGCGGGTGCCCCGTACCCCCTTGAGGCGAACCGCGCCGCACGGGCGCCCCCGCCGAATCCGTACTCCCACGAAGGGAGCCCGGAACCGGGGACCCACACGCATCACCGGGGTGAATCGGTCCGTCTCCACCGGACCGTAGGGCAGCCTTCCGTTCCGCCCGAACCCTCCCCCAGAGCCTGAACGGCCTAGGGGAACCCCCATCGCTAACCCGGTAGGCGGTCCAGGAAGGAGATGCCGGCCTTGGCATCGCATCGCAAGCCGCGCACCCGGGTGCGCACCACCACCCCCGCCGTCGGTCTCACGGCCGCGGCGCTCGCCTCCGTCACCCTGCTCTCCACACAGAGCGCCACGGCCGCCCCCGCCGAGCCCCAGCCCAGCATCGAGGAAGTGCAGAAGAAGGTCGACGCCCTCTACCGGCAGGCCGGCACCGCGACGCAGCAGTACAACAAGGCGAAGAGTGCGTCGGCAGAGCAGCGCTCCAAGGTCGACGAGTTGCTGGAGGCCGCGGCGAAGCGGGCCGACAAGCTCAACGAGACGCGCCGTGAGCTGGGCAACTACGCCGCCGCGCAGTACCGCAGCGGCTCGATCGCGCCGACGGCGACGTTCTTCCTCGCGGACGACCCTCAGTCGTACTTCGACCAGGACCAGCTGATGGCCAGGATGACCAGCCAGCAGCAGAAGGCGGTCGCCGACTTCCGTACGCAGCAGAAGGAGGCGGCGGCGAAGCGCGTCGAGGCGACGAAGAGCCTGGAGACGCTCACCGAGTCGCAGGAGACGCTGCGCACCAGCAAGCAGCAGGTGCAGACGAAGCTCACCGAGGCCCGCTCGCTGCTGTCGGAGCTGACCGCCGAGGAGAAGGCGCGGCTCGCGGAGCTGGAGCGCAAGAAGGAGGCCGAGGCCGAGCGCAAGGCCGAGGAGCTGGCCAGGCAGCAGGCCGCGAAGGAGAAGGCCGAGGAGGCCGCCGGGGAGGAGTCCTCGAAGAACGAGGCCGGCTCGGGCACCGGCACGGAGACCGGCGGCACGGGCTCCGACAGCGGCTACGCCTCGAAGGCGGAGCAGGTCCTGGCCTTCGCACGCGCCCAGATCGGCAAGCCGTACGTCTGGGGGGCGACGGGCCCGTCCTCGTACGACTGCTCCGGGCTCACCCAGGCGGCCTGGAAGGAGGCCGGCGTCGATCTGCCGCGCACCACCTGGGACCAGGTCGAGGTCGGCACCCGGGTCGCCACGGCGGATCTGCGCCCGGGCGACCTGGTCTTCTTCTACGACGACATCAGCCACGTCGGCATCTACAAGGGCGACGGCATGATGATCCACGCGCCGAAGCCGGGTGCGAACGTCCGCGAGGAGTCGATCTATTACATGCCGATCTACGGCAGCGTGCGCCCCGCTTAGGCCGCGGGGTGCACCCGTAGTTCCCGTTAGACCTGGCCTTTTCCCATCGTTCTGTCTTCACGTGTCCTGTTGGACATAGTGATGGGAAATTCGCGGGCGGTGTCACGTTCTGTACCTGCTTTTCGTGTAGTGCCACCGCATGGCCGACGTGCCGCGCTGGGAAGCCTTCGTCGGGGCCATGATCAGTGCGCCTCTGGCTTCGTGCAGCGGGCGGTGGTCATGGAGAGTCGTACGGTCTGCACCGCGGATCTGCGGCCGGGCGCCGTTGAGGTTCGTTATCACCAGGCGGACGCCGACGTCGTGGAGACAACACTGGATCGGCTGGTGGTCACGGAGGTGATGTCCGGGCTGCCGGTACGGGATTTCGCTGGTACAAGGGCCGCCGGCGAGGACGCATGGCGCGGCCGGGCCCCGGCCACCCGCGGCCCCGGCCGCCGCCGCACCTACTACGCCCTCACCTCTGAGGGACTCCGCGCGGCAGCCCACGAGGTCCAGCACCCCAGAGCGCGGACTGCCTCGAAAAGGATCACGGGCGCTTGAATCGGCTCATCCACCATGGCGCATCCGGCGGCGCAAACGGATCTTTCACGGTTCGTCTCAGGAACCGCTCATCGAGTGGCGCAATGAGCGCCCGCAGGTCCCGAGCGGCTCTCGGAGAAAGGGCATGCAGGAGCACTTCCAGGACGCCACGGCACCGCTCCGGACCAATGTCCTCGCCTGTTTCGTGGTCGTACCAGCTGTCGTACTGCGTCGCCCTCGTATACATAACGCCACACCCAGAGCGTCGACAGATCTTCTGCCAATGCTCCAGAGCTTCGTGGGTAGCGCCGATCCACAAGCGCCGTCGCTCGACGCGAGCGATCTCCGCTAGTACACGGGACGACAAGCCAGGCACCGTGGCTCTACGTTCCCATTGCCGCAAGGGTCGTGGCAGGTCACGACGGACCTGCGAAGGGCGCCTACGAGGCATGAGCCTTTCGTGTGTTGAACATGGCGACCATCATGCCCGCCCTCACGACACCCGTCATCCCTCTGCGGCAGTGACCTGTGCTCTGCGGCCGAAACGCTCAAGGAAACGGACAGAATGATGAGAATCTCTGGACAGAACGCCGAGAAGGCACCAATTCTGCCCAGGTCACCAACGACTCAACGGACAATTAGGGACGAGAACCTACAGCGCCACCGGCGGGCGGGCCCGGGGGTCAGCCACGCGCCCGCCCGGCGACGGTCAGGTCCAGAGCGTGGCGATGAAGATGTTGGCGACCGTCAGCCCGCCGACGGCGGCGAACGCGCCCTTGCCGACGTTCTCCTCGTCCCGCTTCACATAGACGAGCGCCAGGACCACGATCAGGACCAGCAGCTTGATGCCGATCTTGACGTTGTTCACGCTGTGGTCGTCGGCCTGGTTGAGGCCGACCAGGGCGACACCCGTGACGAGCATGGTGAGCGCGCCGTGCAGCATGGCCGGGACGAAGCGCGCCGTGCCTGCCCCCATGGCCTTCATCTGGGTCAGGAAGCCGCCCAGCAGGGAGGCGATACCGATGATGTGCAGGGCCACGAAGACATTGATGAGTACGTCCATGGCCGCAGCCTAACCGTGGCCATATCACCATTCTTCGGCCAGGTACGACTTACTGATGAGCTCCCCCAGGCTCTGCGCGAATTGCCGGACTCCGGTTGAATTTTCCGGTCGATCGACGGAAACGAAACAGCATATGAGGGCAATACCTGTCATTACACCGCTTCCCCATGTGCCGGGTTTAGCGTCCCTCCCAGGTGACCGGTTCTGTACCACCGCCCCCCGTACCGGGCGGCTCGCCGATCACCCCGCCAGGAATCCGGCGACGGGCCACTCCCCCCTGTGGTGACCCGCCGCCGGACCCCGGCGGGCCCGCGGCACCCACCGCCGGGCAGTCGAACGGAAGGACGCACCACCCCCGTGGCCGCCCATCGAGAAGCCGCTCACCGCAAGCCCAGGCAGCGTCTGTTCACCGGGCCTGCTGCCCGCACAGCAGCCACCCTCGCCCTTGCCGGAGCCGCGACCGCGACCGCCCTGGAGGGCGCCGCCCAGGCCGACCCCCAGCTCACCCCGGCCCAGGTCGAGGCCAAGGTCGACCGGCTCTACCACGACGCCGAGGTGGCCACCGAGAAGTACAACGGAGCGAAGGAGGAGGCGGCAGCCTCCGAGAAGTCGCTCGACGCCCTCCGGGACGAGGCCGCCCGCAGGACCGAGCGCCTCAACGCCGCGCGCGACGCCCTCGGCTCGTTCGCCACCGCTCAGTACCGCAGCGCCGGCATCGACCCCGCCGTCCGGCTGGCCCTCTCCTCCGACCCGGACGAGTACCTGGAGCGCGCCTCCTACGAGGACCGGGTGGGCGACCGCCAGGCCGGTGCGCTCCAGGGCGTACGCAGGCAGGTCAGCGACATCGCCCAGCTGCACGCCCGGGCACAGGACGAGCTGGAGGTCCTCGCCTCACGCCGCGCCGACCTGAAGAAGCACAAGGACGCGGTCCGCACCAAGCTCGCCGACGCCCGGAAACTCCTGGCCACCCTCAGCGCCGAGCAGCGCGCCGACTACGAGCGCTCGGCCGACGCCGCGCACGGCGGCAGCGCCACCCGGGCCGACCGGGGTGCCCCGCGCGGTTCCGTGGCCGCGCCCAACGCCCGCGCGGCCAAGGCCGTCGACTTCGCGTACGGGGCGCTCGGCAAGCCGTACGTCTGGGGCGCCACCGGACCGTCGTCGTTCGACTGCTCCGGTCTCACGCAGGCCGCCTGGCGCGCGGCGGGAGTCTCCCTGCCCCGTACGACGTACACCCAGATCGACGCGGGCCGACGCGTGTCCCGATCCGAACTCGCCCCGGGAGACCTGGTGTTCTTCTACTCCGGGGTCACCCATGTCGGGCTCTACATCGGCGGCGGCCAGATGATCCACGCCCCGCGCCCGGGTGCCCCCGTCCGTATCGCGCCGATCAGCGAAATGCCCTTCGCCGGAGCGACCCGGGTCGCATAGGCTCCCGTCCCCATGGACACCGCCATCCAGAACTACGCGCGCACGCTCGCCCTCAGCTCCCCGGACCACTACCGCGTCGGTCCGTTCACCGTGCGCCACAATCCGGGCTGGGAGCTGAAGTACGCCAACTACGCCATCCCCGACCAGGGGGCCGAGCCCACCGCGCAGGACGTCGCCGACCTGGTCACCGCGTTCCGGGAGCACGACCGGCTGCCCCGGCTGGAGTTCCTGCCCGCATGGGCGCCCGCGGTCGAACCGGCCCTGCTGACGGCCGGTTTCACCGTCGAGAACCGCGCGCCGGTCATGGCGTGCGCCGCCGGCGACCTGCTCACGCCGAAGCCGGTGGACGGCCTCCGCATCGCCGAGCCCGTCACCGACGCGGAGTTCACCTCAGCGGCGGCCGTCCAGCACACCGGTTTCGGCGGCGTGGGCGGCCCCGACGACGGCGAGATCGCCTGGCTGCGCCGGGCGACGGAGAGCGGTGGTGTCTCGGGACTGGCCACCGTGGACGGCCGGCCCGCCGGCGCGGGCGGCTGCTCGGCCCCGGCCGACGGCATCGGCGAACTGGCCGGTCTGGCCGTCGCCGACGCCTTCCGCCGCCGGGGCGTCGGCGCCGCGCTCTCCGCCTGGCTGACCCGCACCGCTTTCGAACGCGGCTTCCGGACCGTGTGGCTGGAGCCGGGCGGCCCCGACGTCGAGCGGATCTACGCGGGCGTCGGCTACCGCAGGACCGGCGAGAAACTCAACATCTCGCTCGATCCCGCCTGAGCACCGGCCGGGCTCAGACCAGCCGTCGCGCGGTGGCCCACCGGGTCAGCTCGTGCCGGTTGGAGAGCTGGAGCTTGCGCAGCACGGCCGAGACGTGGGACTCGACCGTCTTCACCGAGATGAACAGCTGCTTGGCGATCTCCTTGTACGCGTACCCCCGGGCGATCAGCCGCAGCACCTCACGCTCGCGCTGCGTCAGCCGGTCCAGGTCCTCGTCGACCGGCGGCGCGTCCGTCGAGGCGAACGCGTCCAGGACGAAGCCGGCCAGCCGCGGTGAGAACACCGCGTCGCCCTCCTGGACCCGGAAGACCGAGTCGACGAGGTCGGTGCCGGTGATGGTCTTGGTGACGTAGCCGCGGGCGCCGCCACGGATGACGCCGATGACGTCCTCGGCGGCGTCCGAGACGGACAGCGCGAGGAAGCGCACCGGGTTCTCGACGGCGCCCATCATCGGGGCGCAACGCCGCAGCACCTCGACACCGCCGCCGCCCGGGAGGTGGACGTCGAGGAGGACGACCTCGGGACGGGTGGCGGTGATCACGGTGACCGCCTGGTCGACGTCCGCGGCCTCGCCTACGACCTCGACCCCGGTCTCCTCGGTACGGCCGATCTCGGCCTGGACGCCGGTGCGGAACATCCGGTGGTCGTCGACGAGCACGACCCGTACCCGGCGCTCCGGGCCCCCGGTCGCTTCGGTGTTCTCGGTCATTCGCTCGCCCTCTCCATCTCCAGCTCGACTTCCGTGCCCCCGCCGGGCACCGAACGCAGCCGCGCGGTGCCGCCGTTGCGCTGCATCCGGCCGATGATTGATTCTCGTACGCCCATCCTGTCGCCCGGGACGGCGTCCAGGTCGAATCCCGGCCCCCGGTCCCGTACGGAGACGAAGACCGTGCGGCCCTCGACCTCCGCGAAGACCTGGACGGCGCCGCCCTCGCCACCGTACTTGGCGGCGTTGACCATGGCCTCGCGTGCGGCCTGCATCTGCGCCACCAGCTTCTCGTCGAGCGGGCAGTCACCGACGACGACGACCTCCAGCGGCACCCCGTGCTTGTCCTCGACCTCGGCGGCGGCCCGCTTGACCGCCTCGGCGAGGCCCGTCGGTTCCTCGTCCTCCTCCTTGCCGGTGCCCTCCGGGTTGTACAGCCAGTTGCGAAGCTCGCGCTCCTGGGCGCGGGCGAGTCTGCGGACCTCGCCGCCGTCGTCCGCGTTGCGCTGGATCAGCGTGAGCGTGTGCAGGACCGAGTCGTGGACATGGGCGGCGACCTCGGCACGCTCCTGGGCCCGGATGCGCATCAGGCGCTCCTCGGAGAGGTCCTGGGTCATGCGTACGAGATAGGGGCCCGCGAGCAGCGCGATCCCGGTGAGCACGGCGATGGCGGCGGTCAGCGCGGTGCCGAGCTGGGCCGCCGAGCCCCGCACCACCATGAAGGCGGCGAGACCGAGTCCGACGAGCGCGACGCCGGCCAGTCCCCGGGCCAGTTGCAGCACACGGCGGCGGCGGCCGACCTCCATCCAGCGGGCCCGGCGCGCGTTGTCGGCCTGGCGCCACACCAGGACCGAACCCGCGCCTATCAGCAGCGCGGGCCAGACGTAACGGTCCGCCTCACTGCCCATGTCGACATTGCCGACGAAGATCATGGCACCGACGAGCAGCGCGACGAGGGCGAACACCTGGCCCGTGTCGGGCTTGCGGAGTCTGCGCCGGCCGTCCGGAGCGGTCTCGAAGAGGGACCGCTCCACGCCGCCGATCCCGCCGCCCCCGCCGACCCCGAGCGGTACGACGATCCAGAACACGGCGTAGAGCAGCGCGCCGAGGCCGTCCGCGAAGAACAGCCCGAGGAAGACGAACCGCACCCAGGCGACGGGCAGCCCCAGATGTCCGGCGAGCCCGCGCGCGACACCGCCGAGCATCCGCCCGTCGGCGCTGCGGTAGAGCTTGCGCGGCGCCGGCTCCTCCGGGTCCGGGGCGTGGGAGCTCGGGGCTCGGGTCGTGGCTGCTGGCATGTACCGATCGTCACACGTTCCGGCGGGCCGTGGCATCAGGGTCTGCCCGGACTCGACCCTGAGGCCCCGGCTGCCGTGCGGATGGGGCCCCCGGGACGCAATATCAGGGATCGGCCAGGGTCGTCGAGGCTCCCACAAGGGCGTACGGGCCGTCACCATGGATCCATGACCGTTCCCCAGGACGCCTCCCCCGGCGTCACACCGCCCCCCGAGCCGGCACCGCGGCTGGAGCGCAGCCCGCGGCAGAAAGTCGTGGCCGGGGTGTGCGGCGGGCTAGGCCGGTACTGCGACGTGGACCCGGTGATCTTCCGGATCGTGCTCGGTGTCCTCGCCGCGACGGGCGGCATCGGACTGATCTTCTACGGCTTCGCGTGGCTGCTGCTCCCGGTGGAGGGCGAGGACGAGAACGAGGCGCGCAGGCTGCTGTCGGGCCGGGTCGAAGGCGCCTCACTGGTCGCGCTGGTGCTGGCCCTGGCGGGCTGCGGCCTGCTGCTGTCGATGCTGCACAACGGCGGGATGCTCGCCTTCGCCGCGATGCTTTCGCTGACCGTGATCGGCTTCTCGGTCTGGAGCCAGCACCGCCGGACGGCCCCGCCGGAGGACCGTCCGGGCACGGCGGCGCACACCCCGGGGTCCACTGCGCACACCGCCGGCCACGGGGCGCCGCCCGAGGTGAAGGCGCCGCCCACACCGGGCAGTCCGTCCTGGTGGCGGGACCCGATCGTCAAGGACGGCACGACCGGCCCGGCGGGGACCGGCTACCTCTGGGGCCCCGAGAGCGCGGTGCCGGAGGCGGCGGAGCTCGGCAGGAGCATGCCGACACCGGCCGACCCGTACCGCGCACCCCACCGCCCGCAGGGCACCCGGGGCCCGAGGTCGATCGGCGGCCTCATCTTTCTGCTCGCCCTGGTCGCGGGCGGGCTCGGCACGGGCCTGAGCTGGGAGACCCATCCGCTGGGGCCAAGCCTGCAGATCGGTCTCGCCGCCGCACTCGGGGTCTTCGGCCTCGGTCTGCTCGTCGCCTCCGTCCTCGGCAGGACCGGCTTCGGCACGGTGCTGCTGGCCATGATCACGGCCGGGCTGCTGGCGGGAGCCTCGGTCGTCCCGGACGACATCGGCACCGACTGGGTCCGCAAGGAGTGGCGTCCCGACACGGTGGCGACGGTCCAGCCGCAGTACAAGCTGGGCACCGGTGTCGCGAAGCTCGACCTCTCCGGGGTCGCCGTACCGGAGGGCGAGACCCTGCGCACCCGGATCGAGGTCGGCGCGGGCCGCGCGCTCGTCGTCGTACCGGCGGGGGTGACGGTGAAGGTGGACGCCGAGGCGGGCCTCGGCGACATCCAGTTCCCGTCCGACCGGCGCAAGGACGTGGACATCGCCCCCGACCGGCGCACCCTGCAGACCATCGCCCCCGCAGCGAACAGCAAGCCCGCCGGCACCGTCGAACTGGGCATGGGAGTCGGCATCGGACAACTGGAGGTCACCCGTGCTGCGTCATGAGATCCGGCCGGGCCGCGCGGTGGCCGGCCTCGTCATGCTGACCCTGGCGGCAGGCTACGCGGCGGACGCGACGGGCGCCTGGAACGCCCCGTGGACGTTCTTCGCCCCCGTGTTCCTCGGCGGCCTGTGGCTGGCCGCCACGGTGACCTGGGTCAACTACCGCCTGCGGCGACGGCGCGGGGCACGGAAGGCATCGGCGGACGCGTCGGCGCCGGGTCCGACCTGAGTGCCCTGCCACGCCCTCAGACGCGCACGCGGCGTCGGCCTCCTCGCAGGGCGTCCACCGACCAGTAGGGCGCTCCGGCCAGCAGCAGTGGCAGCCAGGCCATGAGGTAGACCAGGTCGTTGCCGTAGTAGTACGGCGTGCTCTGCCAGCTCACGGTCAGCCACAGGCTCAGCGAGATCAGCGCCCCGCCGAGCGCCGCGATCCGGGCCCACAGGCCGGCCAGGGTGCCGAGGCCGACGAGGAGCTCACCGATCGCGATGGCGTAGCCGAAGCCTTCGGGGCTCTTCAGGGCCAGGTCGACGAGGCCCGGGATCGCCGCGCTGTCGCGTACGGCGTTCATCATCTCGCCGAGGGAACCGGTGCCGCTCGCGGACAGGAACGCGCTGTCGGTGAGCTTGTCGAGCCCCGCGTAGACGAAGGTGACGCCGAGAAAGATCCGCAGGGGAAGGAGCGCGTACTGCCCCGCCCGGTCCCGGAGACTTCTCGGCTCGTCGAGCCCGTAGGAACCGCCCCTGTACCCGCGCATCACTGCCCCGCTTTCCGTTGGCCTTCCGACAGACCATACGTACGCCGGTTCGGGGCGGCTCACCAGGTGTGCGGTTCAGTCCGTCACATCGATGCGGCACGCGTTGGTCTCGACACCCGCGGCCGTGACGACCTGCACCTCCACCTCGCCCGGTTCGACCTCGACGGGTACCGGCACGATGAGCACGGTGTCCGCCGGGTTGGCGAAGCCTCCGGTGACCGGGATCAGCGGTACGTGCACGTGGACCCGGCCGATCCTGACTACCACCCGCGCCAGCCGGTCGGGGCTTCCGGCGCCCGGCGGCACGAAACCGGCGCCCCGGATCTCGATGTCGTCGCCGGTACGGATCGGGGCGTCCAGGTCCCCGGCCTCCCTGGCCCGGACGACCGACAGGATGACGGGCCGGCCGCCCTCCGCGTACTTCCCCGCGAAGTACGTCGCCGCCGAGACGGCCACCAGGACCGCCAGACCCCACGGCAGATCCGGCAGCTGCTCGGGGCGGCGGGCCAGGCGGACCGCGGCGAACAGCACGGCGACCGTGCTGACCAGGACGTACTGCACATCGGTGAAGCTGCCGCGTCCGGAGTCGTCGGTCAGCAGATCGGCGGCCCGGGGCCGGTCGGCCCGCAGCTTCTGCAGCCGCTGCCCCAGGACGCGTACGGTCACCACCCGGCGTACGACGACGGCGACGGCGCACACCAGCGCGAGCACGGACAGCACGCCGGCCGAGCGGACCAGGTCCAGGCCCTCGATCAGGGTGTCCCGGTCGGCGTGGGCCGACGCCCCGGCCAGCTGGAGCGCGAGGACGAGGACGGCGAAGACGGCGAGCAGCACCCAGGAGGCGGCGACCGTGCGTGAGGTGGAGAGCCGGTTGTCCTCGCCGATCAGCGGGGCGAGGAGGCCGCCGCGGGCCCGGTGGACGCGGGCGGCCCCCGTCAGCAGGCCGGCGGTGACGAGTGCGGCGAGCAGGCCCGCGGTGCGTGCGGTGGACCAGCCGGCGCCGATGGCGGTGACCGCCTCGCCGACGACCAGCAGGGCGACGCCGCCCCAGACCACGGTCAGGGTGCGCCGCCAGAGGGCGTGGAGCCAGGCGTCACCTGCCTCCCGGCTGCGGTCGGCGACGGTGCGGGCCGACTCGGTCAGCTCGTCCGACACCCACTGCCGGGACGCGGACACCGACTGGGCGACACCTCCTGGCAGGCCCTGGCCGGCGGCGAGTTCGTCCCGCTTGGCGAGGAAGGCCGCCACGGCCCGCCGGTGCCCTTCGCGTGCCCCGTGCGGGCAGTCGCCGCACGTACAGCCACCGCCGTGCGTGCTTTTCGCCCTCGCCTCGTCCAACGCCACGGAGAACGCCGCCCTTTCCCGCCCCGGTCCAACCAACTCGCCTCTGATTTCTGCGAATTGTGCCGTACGGGGCCGCTCCGTCCCGCATCGGGGCGGCTCGGGGGCGCTCGCTGTACGGATGTGCGATTGTCAGGCGCCGAGCACGAGGTAGGCGAGGCCCAGTGTCCCCCGGTATCCCCCGTAGTAGCCGGTGCGGCGGGCGTCGACGGCCTCGGTCACCGCGGCGTGCAGGGGGTGGCCGGGGTTGGCCAGCGCCCAGCGCTCGCCGCGCCCGATGTTGGCGGCGGACTCGAAGAGGTCCCACTCGCGCCGGTCGGCGGCGGTCACCTGGAGCGGCCTGAGTCCGGCGGCCTCGGCCTGCCGGATCAGCTCCAGGAGCGTGCCGAAGTCGTCCGGTTCCGCGCCGAGTCCCTCCAGCGCGGCGGGCGAGGGCTCACGCTCCCAGAACCCGTCGCCGAACAGCACCCGGCCGCCGGGGCGTACGGCGGCCCGCAGGGCCTTCAGCGCCTCCGCGGTACCTCCCGGCCAGGCGTGCGAGGAACCGATGGAGACGGCGAGGTCGTAGCCGGTCGCCAGGTGTTCGGCTGCCGGGACCTCGTGGAACCGCACCCGGTCGGTGAGATCTCGCTCCTGCGCCAGGCGGCGTCCCCGGATCACGGCTTCCGGGTCGGTCTCGACGCCGTCTCCCGTGGAGCCGGGAGCCGCCTCGACCAGGCGCATCAGCAGCTCACCCCAGCCGCTGCCGAAATCGGCGATGCGGGAGCCGGGAGCGGGGGCGCACGCTGAGATCAGCTGGGCGGCGTGTTCCTCGGAGAGCGGGGTGTTCCAGGTGAGGCGGTCGTTGCCGGGGGCGGACATGAGGGCGCGGACTTCTTCGGCTGACATGGGGATGCACCATGCCACCGGCGAAGGAACGATGCCACCGAATTAGCGGGTCCGCCGCCGGTGGATCGCGGTGAGGTCGATGTCGAAGGAAAAGGGCACGTCGACTTTGAGGGTGTTGTGGTAAATCCCCGTCGCGGTATACGCCCTGAGAGTCGGATCGAGTTCGTAGACGTACACGACGGGCAGACCGTCGGCACCCTGCTCGACCCGCCAGAAGTGCAGGACGCCGGCGGCGGCGTACTTCCGGGGTTTGACATCCCTGTCCCTGACCGCGGACTCCTCCGAGACGACCTCCACCGCCAGAAGGACGTCTTCCGGTCGGAGACACGTCTCCTTGGGGCCTGTATCCGCGTCCGACGAGACCACGAGCACGTCCGGCTCGGGCCGGTTCCGGCTGTCCAGCTTGACGCTGAACTCACGAAATACATCGAGTTCGTCCGGTGCCTGGTCGAGGAGGGAGTTCTCCAGCAGACGCATGGTCCGCATGTGAAACCTGGTCTGCGGACTCATGAAGATAAGACCCCCGTCGATCAGCTCGGTGTGCCGCGGCAGGTCCGGAAGCCGATCGAGGTCCTCCGCCACCCAGCCCTGGGGCGGGGGCACTGGGTAGTGGTAGTGCTCGGTCACTTCATCGTCGGGTGCGGCACTCATGATTGCTCCCATGGGGCAGAGTCTCGTCTCCTCGGCCAGCGTACCCATCCGATACGACGATGCCGCCGCCCAAACGAATGAGCGACGGCATCGGCATTGACCCTGCGGGGAGTGCTACTCCCACTCGATCGTCCCCGGCGGCTTGCTCGTCACGTCGAGCACCACGCGGTTCACGTCGGCGACCTCGTTGGTGATGCGGGTGGAGATCTTCGCCAGCGTCTCGTACGGCAGGCGCGACCAGTCGGCCGTCATGGCGTCCTCGGAGGAGACCGGACGCAGCACGATCGGGTGGCCGTACGTACGGCCGTCGCCCTGGACACCGACGCTGCGGACGTCCGCGAGCAGGACCACGGGGCACTGCCAGATGTCGCGGTCCAGGCCGGCCGCCGTGAGCTCCTCGCGGGCGATGGCATCGGCCTCGCGCAGCAGGTCGAGCCGCTCCTTGGTGACGTCACCGACGATACGGATCCCGAGGCCGGGGCCCGGGAACGGCTGGCGCTGGACGATCTCCTCCGGCAGGCCGAGCTCCTGGCCGACCATCCGGACCTCGTCCTTGAACAGCTGACGCAGCGGCTCGACGAGCTGGAACTCGATGTCGTCGGGAAGCCCGCCCACGTTGTGGTGGGACTTGATGTTGGCGGTGCCGGTGCCGCCGCCGGACTCGACGACGTCCGGGTAGAGGGTGCCCTGGACGAGGAAGGCGACCTCGGGGCCGTCCTCCTGGAGGATCTCCAGCTGCGCCTGCTCGAAGACGCGGATGAACTCGCGGCCGATGATCTTCCGCTTCTGCTCCGGGTCGGACACACCGGCCAGGGCGTCGAGGAAGCGCTTCTCCGCGTCGACGACCTTCAGCTTCGCGCCGGTCGCGGCCACAAAGTCCTTCTCGACCTGCTCGGTCTCGCCCTTGCGCATCAGACCGTGGTCGACGTACACGCAGGTGAGCTGGGAGCCGATGGCCTTCTGCACGAGGGCGGCGGCGACCGCGGAGTCCACGCCTCCGGAGAGGCCGCAGATGGCGCGCTTGTCGCCGACCTGCTCGCGGATCAGGGCGATCTGCTCCTCGACGACGTTGGTGGTCGTCCAGGTCGGCTCGATGCCCGCGCCCCGGTAGAGGAAGTGCTCCAGGACCTGCTGGCCGTAGGTCGTGTGCATGACCTCCGGGTGGTACTGGACGCCGTAAAGCTTCTTCTCGTCGTTCTCGAAGGCGGCGACCGGGACGACGTCGGTGGACGCGGTCACGGTGAAGCCCTCGGGGGCGGCGGAGCAGGCGTCGCCGTGGGACATCCAGACCGACTGCTCGGTGGGCGTGCCCTCGAAGAGGGTGGAGCCGGCCTTGGAGACGGTGAGCGGGGTGCGGCCGTACTCGCGGGCGCCGTTGTCGTCGACCGTGCCGCCGAGGGCGGTGGCCATGGCCTGGAAGCCGTAGCACATGCCGAAGACCGGAACCCCGGCCTCGAAGAGCGAACGGTCGAGGCTGGGCGCGTCCTCCGCGTACACCGAGGACGGTCCGCCGGACAGAATGATCGCCCGGGGGTTCTTGGCCAGCATCTCGGCCACCGGCATGGTGGACGGGACGACCTCGCTGTAGACCCGCGCCTCGCGGACACGGCGGGCGATGAGCTGGGCGTACTGGGCGCCGAAGTCGACGACGAGGACCACGTCGGTGGTGATGTCGGCGGCGGCGGGGGGTGCTGCTGGCACGGGGGCGGCCTTCCGGCGGTGGAGAGGGGGTCGGTCCTCCCAATTCTACCGGCCGTGGGACACGACCCCGCCGGGCTCCCGTCTCACCATCCGGGCCCGGCGTGGACCCCGGCCAGGGCGGGGTCCATACTGGCTCCATGCTTCAGCACACGATCTTCGTCTTTACCTATGGCACCCGGCCCGCCGGCTGCCATGGTCGTGCTGCTTGAGCAACTGACAAGCAACTTCTCCAAGGCGCCCCGGGCCGACAGGCCCGGGGCGTTCTGGCGTTCCGGACCTGTCGCTCCGGGCCCTCGGCCCACCGGGAGTCACAGATGACCAGCACCACATCCACGAAGACGGCCGCCGAGCGGACCGGCGCGCACACCGACGAGGCCGCCTCCCTGATCGGGGGCGCCCGTACCCGCATCGACGCGCTGGACGACCGGATCATCGGCCTCGTCCAGGAACGGATGGCCGTCTCGGCCGTCATCCAGGAGGCGAGGATCACGTCCGGGGGCCGCCGGGTGAACCTCTCCCGGGAGATGGACGTCCTCGGCCACTACAGCGATGCCCTGGGCAAGCCGGGCACAGCCCTCGCCATGACGCTGCTGGAGCTGTGCCGCGGCCGGGTCTGAGGGGCACGGGCGCCGGGAGGCTGTACGGCCGCACCCGCGTTCGGTCCGGGTCTCACCCGTACGGCGCGTGACCGGGCCCCGGACGGCTTCGTTGATCCGTGTGTCCGTGCCAGCCAGGGGCGGCAGCGGTAGGAATCCACGCGTGGCTCCGCCGGGACGTGTGGCGTACCCCAGGTACGTCGTGGGACCACGATCCGGCGCGTGTGACCGGGCGGCAGGGGACAGCAGCCCGGTCACCCATGTGCGGCCGGTTCCGGGGACGCCCGGGACCGGCCGCCTACGGACCGTCGTGAGCGGCGGTCTCAGACCTGCCGGGCGCGGCGCCGGTTCGTCGCGTACAGCACGCCGCCCGCGGCCAGCGCTGTCGCTGCCGCACCGGAGGCCATCAGCGCGACCGAGCCGGTGGAGGCGAGGCCGCCGTCCGTGCTCGTCGACGCGGTGCCGGACGAGCCACTGCTCCCGCTCGAACCCGAACCGGACGACGAGGTGCCGGGCGTCGGGTCCTGGCCGGCCGTGTCACCGCCGGCGGAGCCCTCGGAGGCCCCGCCCGTTCCGGTGGTGCCGTCCGAGCTCCCGCCGGTGTCCTCGGAACCGGAGCCGTCGTCGTTGAGCACCAGTCGTGCGGTGTTGTCGGCCGGCTTCGGGTCGAAGGGCAGCTCGGGTTCGCTCAGCCACGTGTTGCGGATCCGGACCGCGCCGTCGGCGTTCGGGACCAGCTCGGTGATCTTCAGGTCGAAGGGCAGCGAGACGTCGGCCCCGTCGCGCACGGTCATCGAGGTGTTGCAGACGTAGCGGGGTGCGCGGTCCTGGTCCTCGCGGTACTTGCCGTCCGCCGTCACGCCCCGGCAGGACTCGGGCTTGCGGGTGACCTCGGCCCCCTTGGGCACGGTGAAGTCGAATGCGGCGACGGGCTCGCCGGACCGGATGTAGCCGATCCAGGCCGGTCCGTCGTTGCGGAAGCCGATGTCCGCGGTGACGGTCTCCCCCACGGCGCCGTCGGCCTTGCCGCCCACGGCGACGAAGTTCGCGGTGTTGTCCGTACGGAAATCGGCCTCCTGCTGGTTGTCCCAGGGGTTGAGGTCCGCGCCCCTGGCCGAGGAGGTGACCCTCTTCAGGGTCAGTGCGGGGCCGGTGCCCCGGGTGAAGTCCGCGCCCGCGCGCTGTGCGGAGCGCTGGGCGGAGCTGTCCTCGTTGATGCGGTAGATGAGGGTGTCGTAGAACGCCCGCTCGGTGGCCTTGACGGACAGCGGATCCGCCAGGGTGTAGGTCGCGCCAGGCTCGTAGGAACCCTCGACCGAACAAAGGGCGGTGGCCCAGGCGTACCCCTCGAACGGGTCGTCCCCGGCCTCGCCGTTGTACTCGCAGTTGGAGTAGCGCTCGGTGATCTCCATCCCGCGCGAGTACCTCAGGGTCAGCAGGACGCCGTCGGCGGCCGTGGTGCCCTTGTTGGTGAAGGTGATCGGGGCGGGCTGTACGTCTCCCGGCTTCAGCTCCTGCTTGAAGGGGAGCCGCTTCATGACGAGGTCGGGGCCGCCGACGGTCACCTTCGCCGAGAAGGGTGTGAAGGTGACCCCTTCCGCCGAGCCGGTCACCTCGATGGTGCCGGTGGCGCCGTCCTTGCTTCCCTTCGCCGCGGCGAGGTCGAAGTCGGCGATGGAGCTGAGGCCCGCGTAGACGCCCCAGTCCTGGCAGACGGCCGTGGATCCGGTGATCTCGCAGTCCGATCCGGTGTCCTCGGCGGGGGAGAGCTCGGCGACGCCCGCGATGCCGCTGAGGTCGAGGGTGTACGTCACCTCTCCCTCGTAACCCATGCTCTCCTCGTCCGGGTCCGGGTTGTGGACGGTGAGTCCGAGTGAGGACTTCTGCGGGCTCCCGGTCTCCGGGTAGGGGTGCAGGGCGGTCTCGGCGGGGCCGCCGAGCGTGAAGACCGGGCCGTCCGCCTGCGCGGGGGCGGCCACGGCGAGCGAACCGGCGGCGAGCAGCCCGGCGGCGGCGAGGCCGCCTGCCGTTCGGCGCAGCGCTGTTCTCGGGGAAAGGCGTGTCATCGCGAACCTCTGGGGATCGGCGGAGCTGTGTGACTGCTGTGACGCAGCACGGGTTCGACCACGCAGCGATGCGAACGGTTGCTCGGGCCAAGATCACGGTTTGAGGACGGCGCGGGGGTGTGGCGTGGGTGTGGCGTGGACCACATAAAGATTCTGTGAAACCCAGGACAACCGTTGTCCCACCTCGCAGGTCATGCATGGCGAACACACCGGCTCGTTCCGTACCCCACAACGGCAGGCCCGTTCTTTCCTACCAGCCGTACCGCAGCCCGCGCGGTACCACGGACCCGCTGAGGCCCAAGATGAAGCTCCGCCGCACCCTGGCACTCGCTGCCGCCACCGCAGTCATAGGCCCGGTCGTCCTGCTCTCGGCACCGGCCGCCTTCGCGGAGGCCGGGACCACGACGACCGAGAGCCCCTCGGCCACACCGGCCGAGACGGAGAGCGAGTCGCCGTCCCCGACGGCGACCGCCGAGGACACCGAGTCCGCCTCGCCGTCCGCGACGCCGTCGGCCACGGAGTCCTCCGAGGGGACCACGCCCGGGACGGCCTCCCCGACGCCGACCGCCACCGAGTCGGAGACGGCGTCCGCGAAGCCGACGCCCTCCGCTTCGGAGACCGACGAGGAGGAGGGGGACGAGCCGCTCGACAGCTGCGAGCCGCGTCCGCTCGAACTCTCCATCAACGGCCTCTCCGGCAAGATCGTCCGGGGCAGCGGCTGGGACCGGTTCAGCTTCAACGTCTACAACGACTCGGACAGGACCGTGAAGAACGTCGCGTTCTTCGCGGGCGCCGCCGCCGACAAGGCGGGCGCGCAGCTCTTCACGACCGAGCAGGTCCGGCTCCAGGCTCTCAACGAGGCGGAGGGCACCTGGGAGGACCTGGAGGACCTCGGCACGTCGTCCGGTTACGTCGGCGAGACCGACGAGATCAAGCCCGGTTACGAGGTCGACATCGACCTGCGCCTCAAGGTGGAGGCCAGTGCCCCGGTGGGTGCCGGCTTCAGCCTCGGCGGCGGGCTCGTCTTCGGTGAGGAGCTGGAGGCCGTTCCGTGCTTCACGGACGTCGCCTACAAGTTCCAGATCGTCAAGGCCGGTGACGACGACGGCGCGAAGCCCCAGGAGGGCGGCAAGGTCCCCGTTCCCACCACGAAGCCGGCC
Organism: Streptomyces sp. NPDC079167; assembly: GCF_040686735.1. NCBI lineage: Bacteria > Bacillati > Actinomycetota > Actinomycetes > Kitasatosporales > Streptomycetaceae > Streptomyces > Streptomyces sp. NPDC079167. Next base: position 35,340 of record NZ_JBFBLO010000014.1, read on the forward strand.
GGCGACACCACCAAGGTCACCGGCAGCCTCGCCGAGACCGGTTCGCCCTCCAGCACGTCGGCGATCGCCCTCGCGGGTGGCGCGGCCGTGGTGCTGGGTGCCGGTGCGATGTTCGTCGTGCGGCGCCGCAGGAACGGTGACGCCGCCGCGTAAGGCGCGTCGCCCGTAGGACCGCGAAGGGGCTGCACTCGGAGGGGGGTGCAGCCCCTTGGCGTTCCCGGGGTCAGGCGTCCGACGCGGCCTTCTTCGGCGGCACGGCCGGAATTCCCAGGAACGGCAGCTTCAGCGCGCCGAACGCCTCTTCCGGCACGGCGGGCGCCTTGGGCTCGACGGCGGCGAGCCGTACGTACGCCGTGTCCTGCGCCGGGCGCGGGTCCGTCTCGCCCTTGTTGGGCCAGAAGGACATCGCGCGCTCCGCCTGGGCCGTGATGGTCAGCGAGGGGTTGACGCCCAGGTTGGCGGAGACCGCGGAGCCGTCGACCACGGAGATGCCGGGGTGACCGTAGAGCCGGTGGTACGGGTCGATGACGCCCTCCTGCGGGCTCGCTCCGATCGGGCAGCCGCCGAGGAAGTGCGCGGTGAGCGGGGTGCCCATCAGCTCCCCTATGTTCGATCCCGCGAAGCCGTTGATCTCCTGGGCGAGCAGCGTCGCGCCCTGGGTGGCCTCGGCTATCTGCGTCGGGTTGGGTGAGCCGTGGCCCTGGCGGGCGGTGAGCAGGCCCTTTCCGACGCCGCCGGGCTTGCGGTACGCGGTCAGGGAGTTGTCCAGCGACTGCATGACGAGGCCGATGATGGTCCGCTCCGACCAGCGCCGGTTGGACAGCGACCGCATCGTGAGCACCGGGTGCCTGGCGACGTTGCCGAACCAGCTCAGCACCCGGTGGGTGCTGTAGGGCACCTGGAGGATGGTCAGCGCGCCCATGGCGTTGGATCCCTTGCCGTAACGCACCGGCTCGATGTGGGTGTTCTCGTCCGGGTGGATCGACGAGGTGATGGCGACGCCCTGGGTGAAGTCGGCCTTGGCGGTTCCGTGCTTCCTGCGGTAGCGGCGGTCGCTGGTCTGCGCCCCCACCAGGCCTTCGGAGTTGGTGCGGGTCAGCTCGCCGAGCCGGGAGGAGAGCCGGGGCAGCAGCCCCTCGTCCTTCATGGTGTGCAGCAGCGTCTGGGTGCCGTACGTGCCCGCCGCGATGACCACCTTCCGGGCCCGCAGCACGGACGGTTCCGCCTTGCGGCGCCGGTGCGTGGGCACGGTCGAGACGCGGTAGCCGCCGTCCGGGCTGTCGGTGACCGCGACGACGGAGGTCATCGGGTGGATGACGGCCCCTGCCTTCTGCGCCAGGTGGAGGTAGTTCTCGTTGAGGGTGTTCTTCGCGCCGTGCCGGCAGCCCGTCATGCACTCGCCGCACTGGGAGCAGGCCGTGCGGTCGGGGCCCGCACCACCGAAGTAGGGGTCGGGTGTCTTCCCGCCGGGCTTCGTGCGCGCCGTGCCGTCGGCGTCCTGGCCGTCGCCGAAGAAGACGCCGACCGGGGCGAGGTGGAAGGTGTCGCCGACGCCCATGGACTCGGCCACGGACTTGAGGTGGACGTCCGCCGGGGTCACGGTCGGGTTGAGCCGCACCCCGAGCATCCGCTTCGCCTGGTCGTAGTACGGCGCCAGCTCGTCCTTCCAGTCGGTGATGTCCGCCCACTGGCGGTCCTCGAAGAACGGCGCGGGCGGCACGTACAGGGTGTTGGCGTAGTTGAGGGAGCCGCCGCCGACGCCCGCCCCGGCCAGCACCATCACCTTGCCCAGCAGATGCACCCGCTGGATGCCGAACAGGCCGAGCGCGGGCGCCCACAGGTAGTTCTTGATGTCCCAGGAGTTCTTGGGCAGAGTCGCGCGTGTGAAGCGGCGGCCGGCCTCCAGGACACCGACCCGGTAGCCCTTCTCGCTCAGCCGCAGGGCCGAGACCGCGCCGCCGAAGCCCGAGCCGACGACGAGGACGTCGTAGTTGTACGCGTCGTCGTCCGCCGCCGGAACGGCCGGTGCGGCCTGATTCTGGGCAGGGCTGTCCTGGGACATGGCTCTCCTCGGTACGAAAAGGGCAGATAGGGGACGGCTGAGGGGGTCAGCGCAGCCGGAAGGCCTTCATCGCCTTGAGGCTGCGGCTCATGAAGGCGGCGTACTTCTCGTCGTCCATCCCGAAGGCCGGTGCGAGGGGCATCAGCCGCTGCTGGGCGACCGTCTGCGCCTCGGTGTACTTCAGGATGCCCTCGGAGCCGTGCCGCCGGCCGAGTCCGGAGTCCTTCATGCCGCCCATGGGCGACTGGACGCTGCCGTACGCGGGCGCGTACCCCTCGTTGATGTTGACGGTGCCGGTCCGCAGCCGCGCGGCGACGCGGTGGCCGCGTCCGGCGTTCTTCGTCCAGACACTGGAGTTGAGCCCGTACGGAGTGGCGTTGGCGAGGGCCACGGCTTCGTCGTCGTCGCTGAAGCGGTAGACCGAGACGACCGGTCCGAAGGTCTCCTCGCCGCAGACGGCCATCGGCGCCTCGACTCCGTCGAGGATCGTCGGTTCGTAGAACAGCGGGCCGATGTCGGGGCGGGCGACGCCGCCCGCGACGAGCGTGGCGCCCTTCTCGACGGCTTGGGCCACATGACGGCTGACGGTCTCCAGCTGCCGCTCGCCGACGAGGGAGCCCATGTCGGCGCCGTACGCGAGTGAGCTGCCGAGCCGCATGGCCTTCGTGCGGGCGGCGAAGCGCTCCACGAAGTCGTCGGCGACCGACTCGTGGACGTAGAGCCGCTCGATGGAGATGCAGAGCTGCCCCGCGGAGGAGAAGCAGGCGCGGACGGCGCCCGCGGCGGCCTTCTCCACGTCGGCGTCCGCCAGGACCAGCATGGCGTTCTTGCCGCCGAGTTCGAGGGAGACGCCGACGAGCCTGGCGGCGGCGCCCTGGGCGACCTCGCGGCCGGTGCGGGTGGAGCCGGTGAAGGAGACGTAGTCGGCGCGGCTGACGACCTCGGGGCCGACGACCGGTCCCTCACCGATGACGACCTGGAACACCTCGGCGGGCAGTCCCGCCTCGATCAGGAGGTCACGGGCCCACAGGGCGGTCAGCGCGGTCTCCGTGTCGGGCTTCATCACGACGGCGTTGCCGGAGACGAAGGCGGGGAGCGCGTCGCCGACGGAGAGTTCGAGCGGGTAGTTCCAGGGTGCGATCTGGCCGACGACACCGCGCGGCTGACGCAGTTCGGTGACCTTGGTGAGGGCCGGGACGACTCCGGTGTGCCGCTTCGGCTTGAGGTAGGAGACGGCCTTGCGCCCGTAGTGCCTGGCCGCGACGGCGACGGCCTGGACCTCCTCGTGGGCGTGCAGCCTGGCTTTGCCCGTCTCCAGCTGGATGAGGTCGAGTACCTCGGACTGGCGCTGTAGCACCAGGTCGTGGAAGCGGAGCAGCACGGCGGCCCTGGCGCGGACCGGCGTCGCGGCCCAGGCCGGCTGGGCGGCCCGGGCGCGGTCGAAGGCGGTGGCGACGTCCTCGGGGGTGGACTCGGGCAGGTCGGCCAGCTTCTCCCCGGTGAAGGGGGTGTGGTTGGCCGTACGGCCGGAACCGATGACGTCACGGGTCAGCTGGGCGATCACCTCGGGTGTGACCACGTCGGCGGCGGTGCGCGCGCCGGCCGGGGCGGCGGCCACCGGATTGGTGCCGACGCGGCTGCCGGGGGCGGCGGTGGTCGTGGAGGCCTGCGAGTCCGTCATGAGGGCGAGAGTATGTCCACCCGCCCACTTTGGGTACCCGTGGGTAACAGGTTTTCACAGAGCCCGCCAGAGACCCGCGCCCCGACCCGCCATCCGGCCAGTGATCACTGGCGGCATAACCGCTGATCAGGGGCGATCCGTCGTCCTCGGGGAGGATCGGCCGTCAGGATTCGTGAATCCCCGGCCGCTCGGCCGCCTCCGCGTGGCCCGTACGGGGGCGAGCGCCCTCAGCCCGTGCCCTCCGGCGGTTCCCAGCCCCGGAGCATCGTGTCGAAGAGCTTTCGGGTCTCGGCCCAGTCCCCCTCGGGCCCCGTCATGTAGAAGGCGTACTCCGGCCCGCCCTCCTCGGCGAAGTACATCTGGTCGATGCCGTGGCGCGGGCCGGGGAAGTCCTTGGACTCGACCCAGGTGAACTCCCAGAGGGAGCCGGGCCGGTCGCGGAAGATGTTCTCCTCCAGCGACACGCGCCGGTACGCGGGCAGGCGCACCGCCAGGTCCTTCTCGATGCTCTGCATGTGCGCGTACGAGTTGCTGAAGTCGGGCTCCGGATCGAGGCTGATCCGGATGCGGTGCGCGCCGTTGTCCGGGGTGTAGTCGATCTGGCCGGCGTTCAGCTGCCGCTCCCAGCCCTCGGGCACGACGAGGCTGAAGCCCTCGGGGTCGGTGACCTTCTTCCAGCCGTCGGGTATCTCCGGCCGGGCGGAGCCGTCCTCCCCGCCGACCTCCTTGCCGTCCCCCGTGCCGGCCGCGTGGTCGGCCGCGTCGTCGGCGGAAGGGGTGGGGGCCGGGCCGGGGGTGCTCACGTCCGACGTGCCTCCCGTGGCAGCGCCGCCGCTGTCCGCCTTCATCGCGACCAGTCCGGCGGCCCCGCCGATCAGGGCGGCCACCGCGATGACGAGCAGGACCGTGCGCCGGCGGCCCCGGCCGCGCGGGGCGGCGGACGGCACGGTGTACGGCGGCGGGGGCACGGGCGGCGGCGGGGAGAGCTGGGCGGTGGAGCCCTCCGGGCCGAGGAAGTCGCGCAGGTCGTCCTCGGAGACCCGCTGGGTCGGCACGTGCGCCTGCGCGGCCCGGGGCCTCCGCCCCTCCATCGCGTCCAGCAGCATGCGCTCGGCCTCCTCGGCCGTGGGACGGTCCGCGGGGTCCTTGCGCAGCAGCGCGGTGATCACGGGTGCCAGCGCGCCACCGCGCAGCGGCGGGGGCGGCTCCTCGGTGACGACGGCCTGCATGGTGGAGATGGGGGACGTACGCCGGAAGGGCGAGCTGCCCTCGACGGCCGTGTAGAGCGTGGCGCCCAGCGACCAGAGGTCGGACGCGGGGCCGGGGTCGCCGCCGCGTACCCGTTCGGGGGCCAGGTAGTCGATGGAGCCCACCAGTTCACCGGTCCTGGTGATGGTGGAGTCGCCCTCGATCGCGGCTATCCCGAAGTCCGTCAGCAGGACCTGGCCGTCCCGGGCGAGCAGGACGTTGGCCGGTTTCACATCACGGTGGAGAACACCCGCGCCGTGGGCCGCCCGCAGGGCGCTCAGCACATGGAGCCCGATCCTGGCCGCCTCGCGCGGATCGACCTCACCCGACTCCTTCGTCGCGTCGGCGAGCGAGGGCCCGTCGACGTACTGCATGACGATCCAGGGGCGGTCGTCGTACTCGAGGACGTCGTGCACGGTGACGACCCCCGGGTGCGTGATCCGGGCCGCCGCGCGCGCTTCCTTCTGCGTACGGGCGTGCAGCACGGCCCGGTCCGCCTCGGCGACGTACAGTCCGGCGGTCAACTCCTTGACGGCGACCGTCCGGTGGAGCACTTCGTCCTGGGCGCGCCACACCTTGCCCATGCCGCCTCGGCCCAGGACCTCACCGAGCCGGTACCTTCCGGCCAGTACGAGCCCCGCGTTCGTGCCCTGCGCGTGTTCCACGTCTGTTCGCCCCGTCCCTCGGGACGACAGGGTACGGACGGGAGGTGGTACCGGGAAACCTCGCATCGCTCACGAGACCGCACTGTGACGCATGTCGCTCCGGGCCGACGCGGCGTCAGGACCCTGCGCGATAGGTGGACATGGCCTGCTCGTAGATCTCCGAGACCTTGTCGCGCTCGTTCTCCGGGCCGATGACCTGGACGATGTGGTACCTGCCGTCCACGATCATGACCAGGTTGCGGACGTACACCTGCCGGCCGTCACCCTCCTGCCAGGTGAACTGCCCCTCCGCCATGGCCTGTCGGCCGATGTCGACGCGGCGCAGGCCGGTGGACGTGGCCCAGCTGGACTCCCTGAAGGGCTTCAGCTCGGGCTCCGCGGTGCGCTGGTAGTCCAGCGGGTCGCTCCCGTTGGCCTTGACGGTGTCCCGGCCGGGCACGACGAGGACCGTGAACCCGTCGCTGCCGTAACGGATCTGACGGTCGGTGCCGGTCGCACCGCGCTGCCAGCCCTTCGGGACGCCGATCTCGAAGCCCTCGGCGTCCTTGCGCAGCTCGTAGCCCTCCGCGAGCGCCACGGCGGAGCGGCTGGTCTGCGGCTTCTCCGAGCCCGACGAGCCCGATGAGCCCGACGAAGCCGATTGCGACGGGCCGCCGGACGGCGTCGCGCCTCCGGACGGGCTGTTGCCCGGGCCCGGCGCGGCGGAACCCGAGGGCGACGCGCCCGTATCCGTCCCTGAATCCGATTCGGGCATGAACAGCACGGCGTAGGCGATGGCGGCCGCCATCAGCAGCAGGATCAGCACCAGCAGCAGCCGTCCCAGCCGTCGCGGTGCCCGGGCGCCCGGCTGCGGCTGGCGCAGCACCTTGGGCCCCTTGGGTTCGCGGGGCGCACGTGGCGGCTTCTCGTACACCTCCTGCTGCTCGTACGCCTGTGGCTGCTCGCGGCGCTGCGGCTTCCCCTGGCGGTGGCGGCCGTGCGCCGCGCCTCCGCGGCCCCGGCGGCGGCGCACCAGCTCGCCCCGGCGGCGTACGACCGGGAGGCGGGTGGCGTCGGCGGGCGGCAGCGTGACGATGTCGGCGCCGGCCTCGGGCTCCGGAGCCGAGCGCACGAGGGAGCGCAGCCAGCCGCGCAGCTCCTCGAAGTCGGGCCGCTCCGTGGGGTCCTGACGCAGCAGCGACTCGACGACGGGGCGCAGCGGGCCGCACTCCTCCGCGAAGGCGGGCGGCTCTCCGCACACCATCTGGACGAGTTCGGCGGCGTTCTCCTCCGGATACGGCGCGTGGCCCTGCACGGCGCGGTAGAGCAGCGCGCCGAGCGCCCACAGGTCGGTGGAGGGGCCGATGGGCGGGGCGAGCTGCCAGTTGTCGTGGACCGGTCCCGCCTGCTCGGGTGCCCACCGCTCGGTGACGGCGCCGACCACGGCGATGCGGGCCTGCCGGGCGCGTTCGGCGGCGAGGGGGGTGGCCGGGCCCCGGTAGGCGGGGGTGGAGCCGCTTCCGGCGACGACCTCGTCCCATCCTCCGGAGGGCGTACGGGCGGCCACCGGCTGTGGCAGCCGGTCCTGGCGTTCCACGGCGCTGCCGAGACGCCGCGCGTCGGCGCGCAGCGCGTCCTCGCCGGAGCCGCCCGATCCTCCGGAGCCGCCCGCGGGCACGGGCCGGCCGGAGCCGGGGCCGTCGCCCCACGTGCCGGCGAGGTGGACGCGCCGCCCGGGGGGCGTGGGACCGGGGCCCTCGTCGTCGTCCTCGTCGTCCTCGTCCTCCTCGTAGGCGTAGGCGTACGGGTCGTCCGCCGTCCGGCCCCAGGCGGCGGGCAGCTGCGGCAGTCCGAGCGCGGGAGGCACGACGGGCTGCTCCCGCTCATCCGCGTCGGGGCCCTCACCGGGGCCGTCGTCGCGGCCGTGCCCTGCGCGCTTGCGGTCCTCGCCCGCCCGGGCGGCGGCGCGGGCCCCCGCGCGGTAGGCGGCGATGGCGCCGGCACGGGCGGCGCGGAGCTGCGCGGAGCTCCCGGCGCCGGGCTCCGCCGCGGGCAGGCCGGCGGGCGGCGCCACCTCGACCTCGCCGCGGGGTCCGGGGGCCGGCACTCCCTCGGTGGACTCCCGGGGGCCGGGCAGGGCCTCCTCCGGGGCGGACGGCTCGTCGGGGCGGGGCAGGGCAGCGGCCGACCCGAAGGCGGTCGGGGACTCGTACGGACCGGGCCCGACTGCCGGGGACTCATACGGACCGGGCCCGACTGCGGGGGGCTCGTACGGACCGGCCTCGGCGACCGAGGGTTCGTACAGGCCGGACTCGATGGCCCGGTCCTCGTACGGACCGGACTCGACTGCCGGGGGCTCGTACGGGTCCGCCCCGGCGACCGGGGGGTCGTACGTGCCGGACTCGATGGCCCGGCCCTCGTACGGGTCCGCCTCGGCGGCAGGGGGTTCGTACGGGCCGGTGGGGCCCGATTCGACCGCCGGCGGCCCGTAGGCGTTCTCCTCGTCAGGGTCCGTGCCAGGCGTCGGAACGTAGCCGCACAGCGCCTCCTCGGCCGCGCCTGCGGCGAGTCCGGTCAGCACGACGCGGCCGTCGTCGCAGACCAGCACCGTGCGGACCGTGATGTTGCGGTGCGTCCAGCCGTGCGCGTGCAGCACCCTCAACGCCGTGAGCACGTCGGAGCCGATCTCGGCGGCACGGTAGGGGTTGAGGGGCCGCTCCGCGAGGAGCGCGGCGAGCGGCCGGGCGGCCACCAGCTCGCTCACTATCCAGAGCGATCCCGCCTCGGCGAACACGTCGAAGACCTGGTCCAGGCGCGGGTGGTCGGGCACCTGGGCCGCCGCCTGCGCGGCCTCGATCGCCCGCCGGACCGCCGGGTCGGTGGGCCGTCGCACCGTACGTCCGGTGGCCCGCCTGGCGGAGGTCAGACCGTCGGCGTCGAGCACTTCCGCGTCCACGACCTCCGGCAACGGCACCTGCCGCACCAGGACTTCCTGCCCGCTGTACGTGTCGAAGGCCCGCGTCTCGACCAGCTCGAAGGCGTCGGACGGGGGCAGCGGAAGGCGGTAGCGGTCGGCAAGTACCCGACCCGCGTAGTCGTCCACGACGCCTCCCCAGAGCGCGCTGTCCCCCGGTCACCGAGACCGCATGAATCCGTCAATTGCGGTCACTTGCTGTGCAATTGACCCTTCATTCCGGCTGCGTACGGTCTTCGGCCTCTCACAATACGTGGCAAGTCGAGGGCGCGCGGCCGTGTCACGGCAACCCGGCCGCCCGGGCCGTCGCCCGGGCGGCCAGTCGGTCGGTCAGTCGGTCGGCTCGAACGTGGCGAACGCCGTCTCGCGCAGCGTCCGGCACTCGTCGTCGTCCCAGGTGTCCGCCTTGCAGCTGATCATGATCGAGTAGCCGTGGGTGGCGTCGACCTTGAAGCCCCGGTTGAGGACCCTGATCCGCATGCCCTGCTGGTCACGTGAGAACTCCCAGTCGGCGACCGTCGGGTAGCCGTTGTAGTCGACCTTCTTTATCCCGATGTGCTTGTAGCCGTTGCTGAGGCTCTTGGTCGCCGCGACCGCCCCGGCCCAGGCGGCCGCCGCGTCGTCCTTCGGGGAGGAGTTGTAGTCGATCTGGACGCGGGGGAAACCACCGTCGGCGTTGTAGATGGCGCCGGAGTTCTGTCCCGCTATCTTGTCGAACTTGAAGTTCCCCGGCATCGCCATGGAGAAGTGGAACTGCTCGTTGGTGACCGTCTTGAAGCCGGCCGGCAGCGCGTCCGGGTCCGGGGTCTGCTCGCCGGTCTCCGGCGAGGGTGAGGGTGAGGCGTCGCCGGTCGCCTCGCCCTTGTCCTGACCCTGGCCTTCCTTACCGCCGTCCTGCCCGTTGTCGTCGCCCTTGCCCGAGCCTCCGCCGGAGCCGGCCTCGGTGTCGCCACCGCCCGCCGCACCGGCGGACGCGGCGGTGTCGCCCTTGGAGCCGCCGCCTTCGTTGCCCGCGTCGTCCTCACCGAGGGTGAGCGCCAGCACCGTACCGAGGACGGCGAGCACGACGACGCCGGCGATGACCGCCAGCGTGCGGCGCGGCACGACATCGGTGATCGACGCACGGGGCACGGCCGGACGCCCGGAGACCGAGGCCGTGGCGGCCGCGCCCGGAGCGTGCGAGGGCGCCGGGGGAACGGCGGTGCCGGCCGCCGGGGACTTCGCGTTGCGCACGGACCGCAAGGCGCCGCGCAGCCGGTCCCGCGCACCCTCGGCGATCCCGGAGACACCGACCGGAGTGGTCGCGGAGGAGGAAGAGGGGGTGGACGGGGAGCCGGAAACCTGGCTCGCGGGGGCCGGTCCGCCGGCGTCCGGTCTCCCGGAGCCGGTGGAGGTCCCGGGTCCTCCGACCCCGACTGCGGGGGTGGACACGGCGGCGGCAGCAGCGGCGGCGGCAGCGGCGGCCTTCTTGCCGCCGCCCTTGGAGTCGCTCCTGGCACTCTTGTCGCTCTTGGTGTCGCTGATCGTGGGCAGCGCCATGACCTGGGTGGAGTCCGCCGGCGGCACGACGGGCTCTTCCGGAGCGTTGATCACCGCGTTGAGCAGGACGCGCGCCCCCGCGTCGTCCAGGCGCTCGTCGGGGTCCCTGGCGAGGAGGCCGTAGATGACCTCCTCCAGCTTGCCCGCGTTCGCCGGCGGCTCGACCGGTTCCGTCATCACCGCCGTCAGCGTGGCGATCGCCGAGCCCTTGTCGTACGGCGGGCGGCCTTCGACGCTCGCGTACAGCAGCCCGCCCAGCGACCACAGGTCGGCGGGCGGCCCCGGCTTGTGGCCACGGGCCCGCTCGGGCGAGATGTAGGAAGGGGCGCCGACGAGCATGCCCGTGGAGGTGACCGAGGGGTCGCCCTCGACCTGCGCGATCCCGAAGTCGGTCAGGACGACCCGCCCGTCCTCCGAGATCAGCACGTTGGACGGCTTTACGTCGCGGTGCAGGATGCCCTCGCGGTGCGCCGAGCGCAGCACGTCGAGGATGGCGAGTCCGACCTCCGCCGCGCGCCTCGGCGTCAGCGTCCCGTCCTCACGGATCACCTCGGCGAGGGACTTGCCCTCGATGAGTTCCATGACGATCCACGGCCGGTCGTCCTCGTCGACCACGTCGTAGACCGTCACGGCACTGGTGTTGCGGATCCTCGCGATCGCCTTCGCCTCACGCAGGGTCCGCGTGATGAGACGCCGCTTCTCGTCGTCGTCGATCGACGACGGGAACCGCAGTTCCTTGACCGCGACCGTACGCCCCAACGTCTCGTCGGCAGCACGCCAGACCGTGCCCATGCCGCCCCGGCCGAGCACCTCCCCGAGCCGGTACCGCCCCGCGAGGAGACGTCCGTCCTTGTCCCCTTGGGGCTCCCGCGCCTGCTCCGCCTCCGACATGCGTCCCCTCTGCGATCAACCCGCCCTGGCAGAGCGTTCATTGTCCCTCACCCCGGGACCGGTCATGGCCCCGGGTCCGGGGCGGCCCTGGTGGGGCCGGAGGGAGAAAACCCTGCCATGCCGACATACAGGGCACCGCTCACCGCCCCGTCGGCGCTGACTCCGCCCGCCCTCGGAACCGCGAGCCTGCCAAGCGAACCACACCTCACGACCGCATCGTCCTCCCTCCCCCGGTCCGCCGTCGAGAGCGGCGCCCTCGCGTCCGCGCTTCGCACTCCCGCAACACCCCCCGGAGTCAGGGGAAATGCGACTCCGAGGCCCGCGACATCCGTCGCGGGCCCTGCCCCCGCGACGGGACCGGCCGGCCGGCGCCAGGACCGCGGGCCTGCCCGCCACGGACCGGCCTGACCACGCCGGGCCCCGGACGGGGGTCCCGACGCAGTTTCTGAGACCTCCTCAGCGAGGCACGATGTCCGGCGCCCCCAGCCGTGCCGCGTCCGCCGTCAGGTCGTCGGGCTGCCGCTGGGACTCCCGCTCCGCCTCCACACGCTTGCGGTAGTGCTCCACCTCCCGCTCGACCTGGTCCGTGTCCCAGCCCAGCACAGGTGCCATCAGATCCGCGCACTCGCGGGCGCAGCGGGTGCCCCGGTCGAAGGTCTCGATGGAGATACGGGTGCGCCGCGTCAGGACGTCGTCGAGGTGCCGGGCACCCTCGTGCGAGGCGGCGTAGACGACCTCGGCCCGCAGGTAGTCCTCGGCACCGGCCAGCGGCTCACCCAGCGAGGAGTCGCCCTTCACGAGCTCCAGGAGCTCCTCGGTCATCGAGCCGTACCGGTTGAGCAGGTGCTCGACCCGGACGACGTGCAGTCCTGTACGGGCGGCCATCCTGGCGCGGGCGTTCCACAGGGCGCGGTACCCCTCGGCGCCCAGCAGCGGGATGTCCTCCGTGACGCACTCCGCCACCCGCTGGTCCAGCGCGTGCACGGCCTCGTCGACGGCGTCCTTCGCCATCACCCGGTACGTCGTGTACTTGCCGCCCGCGACGACGACGAGCCCGGGCGCCGGGTGTGCCACCGTGTGTTCGCGCGAGAGCTTGCTCGTGGCGTCCGACTCGCCGGCCAGCAGGGGCCGGAGTCCCGCGTAGACCCCCTCGACGTCGTCCCTGCCCAGCGGGGTGTTCAGCACGGAGTTCACGTGTTCGAGGAGATAGTCGATGTCGGCGCTGGAGGCGGCCGGATGGGCCTTGTCCAGGTCCCAGTCGGTGTCGGTCGTGCCGATGATCCAGTGCCGTCCCCATGGGATCACGAAGAGCACCGACTTCTCGGTGCGCAGGATGAGTCCGGTCGAGGAGTGGATGCGGTCCTTGGGCACCACGAGGTGGATGCCCTTGGACGCCCGGACGTGGAACTGACCGCGCTCGCCGATCAGCGCCTGGGTGTCGTCCGTCCACACCCCGGTGGCGTTGACCACCTGCTTGGCCCTGATCTCGTACTCCTCGCCACCCTCGACGTCCTGCACCCGCGCGCCGACGACCCGCTCCCCCTCGCGGAGGAAGCCGGTCACGCGCGCCCTGTTCGCCACGTGCGCGCCGTAACCCGCGGCTGTGCGCACCAGGGTCGCCACATAGCGCGCGTCGTCCATCTGGGCGTCGTAGTACTGGAGGGCGCCGACCAGGGCGTCCTTCCTGAGTGCGGGGGCGACCCGGAGGGCGTGGCGCCGGGAGAGGTGCCGGTGCACGGGCAGCCCGCGGCCGTGGCCGGAGGAGACCGACATCGCGTCGTACAACGCGACGCCCGAGCCGGCGTAGAGCCGCTCCCAGCCCTTGTGCTGCAACGGATAGAGGAAGGGGACGGGCTTCACCAGGTGCGGCGCCAGCCGCTCCAGCAGCAGCCCGCGCTCCTTCAGCGCCTCCCGTACGAGCGCGAAGTCCAGCATCTCCAGATAGCGCAGACCGCCGTGGATCAGCTTGCTCGACCTGCTCGATGTGCCGGACGCCCAGTCGCGCGCCTCGACCAGTCCGGTCGAAAGGCCTCTGGTGGCGGCGTCCAGCACGGTCCCGGCGCCGACCACGCCCGCTCCCACGACCAGCACGTCCAGTTCGCGCTCGGCCATCGCGGTCAGCGCTTCGGCGCGCTCCGCGGGTCCCAGTGTCGCTGTCCTCACTGCTGCCTCCCGGTAATCCCGGTGCATCGGGGGTCGTACGGCACGTGAGCGGATACCGGCCGGAGGGCCGGGCGCCCGTGCCCACCCCTCGATTCTGTCCGCGGTCCACGACTTCAGCCACCGCCTGTGGACAACACCCGCCCCACACGAGCCACAGAATGCGACATATAGGTCATATTTACGCCTAGTCTGACATAGCGCTGTCCCCAGCGGTTGCGCTTTCTGTCTCTTGGCCTTAGGGAAAGGACGGCCCACATGCCCGCAGACCTCGCCGTCATCGGACTCGGTCACCTCGGCCTGCCCCTCGCCCAGGCAGCCGTAGGCGTGGGAATCCACACCGTCGGCTACGACACCGACCCACGCCCCTTCGCCGAACTCTCCGCGGGCCGTACTCCGGTCGAGGGATCCCTCAGCGCGTCGGACATCCGGCGGATGGTCGCGGGCGGCTTCCGGCCCACCGCCGACCCGGCCGAGCTGGGCCGGGTCCGCACCGCCGCGATCTGCGCCCCCACCCCCCTCGGGCCCGACCGCGCCCTCGACCTGCGCGCCGTCACGGACGCCGCCCGGGCGCTCGCCGCCCGGCTGCGGCCGCACACCACCGTCCTGGTGGAGTCGGCCGTGCCGCCCGGCACCACCGAGAACGTCGTACGTCCCCTGCTGGAGGAGGGATCCGGGCTGCGCGCCGGACGGGACTTCCACCTCGCCCACTCCCCCGGCCGTCTCGACCCCGGCAACCGCACCCACGTCTACGGCAACACCCCGAAGGTCATCGGTGGCCTCACCCCCGCCTGCACCGAATCGGCCGCCGCCTTCTACGGGCGGCTCACCGACAAGGTCGTCCGGGCCCGCGGCCCGCGCGAGGCGGAGATGACGAAGGTCCTCGAAACCAACTTCCGGCACGTCAACATCGCGCTGGTCAACGAGATGGCGGTGCTCTGCCACGATCTCGGTGTCGACCTCTGGGACGTCATCAGGTGCGCCGAGACCAAGCCGTTCGGCTTCGAGCCGTTCCGCCCCGGGCCGGGTGTCGGCGGCCACGGCGTCCCCGTGGACCCCGGCTACTTCCCGTACAACAGCCGTACGCCCGGCCACCCGCTGCGCATGGTCTCGCTCGCCAAGGAGATCAACGACCGGATGCCGAGCTATGTGATCCAGCGCTGCGCGACCCTCCTGAACGAGCACGGCAAGTCCGTCCGGGGGGCCCGGGTCCTGCTGCTGGGGATCACCTACAAGCCGGACCTCGCCGACCAGGAGGCCGCGCCCGCCCGGGAGATCGCGACCCGGCTGATGGACATGGGCGCCCAGATCGGCTACCACGACCCGCACGTCCTGGACTGGCGGGTGCGCGACCTGCCCGTCCCCCGCGCCGACTCGCTCTACGAGGCCGCCGCCGGGGCCGATCTGACGGTGCTTCTCCAGCACCACCGCACGTACGACCTCCAGGGCCTCGCCGTGAAGGCCCAACTCCTCCTGGACACCCGGGGAGCGACCCCGGCGGGAGCCGCGCACCGGCTGTAGGGAGCGTCGTCGAGGCCAGTTCCCCCAAGGATTCCGGTGGGCTATGTCGGCCCGGACTGCTAGCCTGCGGCGTCACTTCTCGCACAGTCGTGCGCGTAACGTCCCAGGGGGAAGATCCACCATGAGCCAGCCCGTGCAGCCGCCGAACCCGCCGCAGCAGCCCTACGGCGGCCAGCCGGCCGACGGCAACCCGTACGCGGGCCAGCAGCCCGGCAACCCCTACGGCCAGCAGCCGCCGGCGCCGACGGGCAACCCCTTCGCGGGCCAGCAGGGCCAGCAGCCGGGCCAGTTCGCCGGAGGTCCCTTCCCGCCCGCCCCGCAGGCCGCACGCGACAACATCGGCCTCGGTGTGCTGGCAGCCCTGGGCGCCGCGATCGTGGCGGCCATCCTCTACGGGGTTCTGGCCGGGTCCATCGAGCGTGAGGTCGGCTACGCGGCCATCGGCGTCGGCTTCCTGGTCGGCTTCGCCGCGAGCAAGGCCGGCGGCGCCAATCCGGCCGTCCTCGGCGCGAGTGCCGTCTTCTCCCTGGTCGCCGTCTTCCTCGGCCAGCTCATCGGCATGTCGATGATCCTCGCGGACGGTCTGGGCGTCGGCTTCTCCGAGGTGTTCTTCGACCACTTCGGCGATGTCCTGGACATCTGGAAGGAGGAGGCCGACTTCATGACGTACCTCTTCCTCCTCCTGGGCCCGGTGGCCGCCTTCGGTGGCGCCAAGCGCGCCGGCTGACGCCCTCGCACCACGCACGACGGCCCGGACCATTTCCCTGGTCCGGGCCGTCGTGCGTGGTGCGTGGGGGATCAGCGGCGGTGCTGCGAGTCCGCCACCGTCACCTCGACGCGCTGGAACTCCTTGAGGTCGCTGTAACCCGTGGTGGCCATCGCCCGGCGCAGCGCGCCGAAGATGTTCATCGAGCCGTCGGGGTTGTGCGAGGGGCCGGTGAGGACCTCCTCCGTCGTGCCGACGGAGCCCAGGTCGACCAGCTTGCCGCGCGGCACGTCCTCGTGGACGGCCTCCATGCCCCAGTGCCGGCCGCGGCCGGGCGCGTCTGTGGCGCGGGCCAGCGGGGAGCCCATCATCACGGCGTCCGCGCCGCAGGCGACGGCCTTGGGGATGTCGCCGGACCAGCCGACGCCACCGTCCGCGATGACGTGGACGTACCGGCCGCCGGACTCGTCCATGTAGTCACGGCGGGCCCCGGCCACATCGGCGACCGCGGTCGCCATCGGGACCTGGATGCCGAAGACGTTGCGCGTGGTGTGCGCCGCGCCGCCGCCGAAGCCGACGAGGACACCGGCCGCGCCGGTGCGCATCAGGTGCAGGGCGGCGGTGTACGTGGCGCAGCCGCCGACGATGACCGGGACGTCCAGCTCGTAGATGAACTGCTTCAGGTTGAGCGGCTCGGCGGCACCGGAGACGTGCTCGGCGGAGACCGTCGTACCACGAATGACGAAGATGTCCACACCCGCGTCGACCACGGCCTTGGAGAACTGCGCGGTGCGCTGCGGCGAGAGCGCGGCGGCGGTGACGACACCGGAGTCGCGCACCTCCTTGATGCGCTGCCCGATCAGCTCCTCCTGGATGGGGGCGGAGTAGATCTCCTGGAGCCGCGGGGTGGCGGTCTCGACGGGCATCTCGGCGATCTCGTCGAGGAGCGCCTGGGGGTCCTCGTGCCGGGTCCACAGCCCCTCGAGGTTGAGGACACCGAGGCCACCCAGCTCACCGATGCGGATGGCGGTCTGCGGGGAGACCACCGAGTCCATGGGGGCGGCCAGGAAGGGCAGCTCGAAACGGTAGGCGTCGATCTGCCAGGCGATCGAGACCTCCTTCGGGTCCCGGGTGCGGCGGCTCGGTACGACAGCGATGTCGTCGAATGCGTAAGCCCGGCGGCCGCGCTTGCCGCGCCCGATCTCGATCTCAGTCACGATGTGTGGCCTTTCCCTCTACGTCTGCGCTGACCAGTATCCCCGACACATGGGTGAACCCGACCGCGACATGGGGGGCGGATGAAGGAGCGGGGCTGGGTGCGTGCAGCTGCAAGGCGGAGGAGGGAGGCAACGCGGAGCGTTGTTGACCGACGACAACGCCGCAGATGTGCGTGACCGGCCCCGCGACGCCGCCCCCCGTGTCGCGGTCGGGCTAAGGGCGGTCCCGGGAACCCCGGACCGCCCCTCACCTGCGCCGATGTGTTACTTCCTGCTGTAGTTCGGTGCCTCGACCGTCATCTGGATGTCGTGCGGGTGGCTCTCCTTGAGACCCGCCGAGGTGATCCGGACGAAGCGGCCCTTGCTCTCCATCTCGTCGACCGAGGCCGCGCCCACGTACCCCATCGTCTGGCGGAGACCGCCGACGAGCTGGTGCAGCACGTTGGCCAGCGGGCCGCGGTAGGGCACCTGGCCCTCGATGCCCTCGGGGACGAGCTTGTCGTCCGAGGACACCTCGGCCTGGAAGTAGCGGTCCTTCGAGTACGAACGGCCCTGTCCACGGGACTGCATCGCACCCAGCGAACCCATGCCGCGGTACGACTTGAACTGCTTGCCGTTGATGAACATCAGCTCACCCGGGGACTCCTCGCAGCCCGCGAGCAGCGAACCGAGCATCACCGTGTCCGCGCCGGCCACCAGCGCCTTGCCGATGTCGCCGGAGTACTGCAGGCCGCCGTCGCCGATGACCGGGACGCCCGCCGCGCGGGCGGCCAGCGCGGCCTCGTAGATCGCCGTGACCTGCGGGACCCCGATGCCGGCGACCACACGGGTCGTACAGATCGAACCGGGACCGACGCCGACCTTGACGCCGTCCACGCCGGCGTCGATCAGGGCCTGGGCGCCGTCGCGGGTGGCGACGTTGCCGCCGATCACGTCGACGTCCACGGCCGACTTGATCTTCGCCATCCAGTTGAGGGCGTTGCTGTTGTGGCCGTGCGAGGTGTCGACGATCAGGAAGTCGACCCCGGCGGACGCGAGCGCCTGCGCGCGGTCCAGCGCCTCGGGGCTGGCGCCGACGGCCGCGCCGACCAGCAGACGGCCTTCGGCGTCCTTGGCGGCGTTCGGGTACTGCTCGGCCTTCTTGAAGTCCTTGACGGTGATGAGGCCCTTGAGGATGCCGGCCTCGTCGACCAGTGGCAGCTTCTCGATCTTGTGGCGGCGCAGCAGCTCCATGGCCTCCACGCCGGAGATGCCGACCTTGCCCGTGACCAGCGGCATCGGCGTCATGACCTCGCGCACCTGACGCGAACGGTCCGACTCGAAGGCCATGTCACGGTTGGTCACGATGCCGAGGAGCTTGCCCGCGGGGTCGGTGACCGGCACTCCGCTGATGCGGAACTTCGCGCAGAGCGCGTCGGCCTCGCCGAGCGTGGCGTCGGGGTGCACGGTGATCGGGTCGGTCACCATGCCGGACTCGGACCGCTTCACCAGGTCGACCTGGTTGACCTGGTCCTCGACCGAGAGGTTGCGGTGCAGGACACCGACACCGCCCTGCCGGGCCATGGCGATGGCCATCCGGGCCTCGGTCACCTTGTCCATCGCGGCGGAGAGCAGCGGGATGTTCACGCGTACGTTCCGCGAGATGAGCGACGAGGTGTCGACCGCGTTGGGCAGCACGTCAGATGCGCCCGGCAGCAGCAGCACGTCGTCGTATGTCAGCCCGAGCGTCGCGAATTTCTCGGGCACTCCGTCGACGTTTGCAGTCATGACACCTTCCCCAAATGGCCTTGATCGGTGCGGATGTCCATGCTAACGGCCCAACGGGGTGTCTCATTCCACGAGCAAGATCACCTGGCGGTTCTGTGGCTTCCTCCACATCACGGAAGCCCCGGCGAACCGGTCCTACTGGCCCGCGAGGGCCCGCAGTCTGCTCAGCGCGCGGTGCTGGGCGACGCGGACGGCGCCCGGGGACATCCCGAGCATCTGCCCGGTCTCCTCCGCGGTCAGACCGACCGCGACCCGGAGGACCAGCAGCTCGCGCTGGTTCTCCGGCAGATTGGCGAGAAGCTTCTTGGCCCAGGCCGCGTCGCTGCTGAGCAGCGCCCGCTCCTCGGGGCCGAGCGAGTCGTCGGGCCGCTCCGGCATCTCGTCGGAGGGCACCGCCGTCGATCCGGGGTGCCGCATCGCGGCGCGCTGGAGGTCGGCGACCTTGTGGCCCGCGATGGCGAAGACGAACGCCTCGAAGGGCCTGCCGGTGTCCTTGTAGCGCGGCAGCGCCATCAGGACCGCGACGCAGACCTCCTGCGCGAGGTCCTCCACGAAGTGACGGGCATCACCGGGCAGCCGGTTGAGCCGTGACCTGCAGTAGCGCAGAGCGAGGGGGTGCACGTGGGCCAGCAGGTCGTGGGTGGCCTGCGCGTCCCCGTCGACGGCACGGTGCACCAGAGCACCGATCACCGTCGTCCCGTCCTCGCGCATCGGACCATGGTGCCTTGGTGCCGTCCGTTCCGATGCATCGCGTCCCGAGTTGTGCACCGAAGCGTTATCAGCGGGTGCGCCGGTATGTGTGTCGTCGGCGTCGTGAGCGAGTGCTCCAGCGTTCTGAGCGGGTGCGCCGGATGTCATGGCCTGCGCCCTCCCCTTCCGCTCGACCGAATGTTCCCCGAGGAACTCCACAACCCCAAGGATGCGGCATCGGCCAGGAAGCGTCACACAGCGCTGGTGGGGAGGGCCCGGCCGCAGGTCCGCCGCCACCGCCGCCCCGTCCGCCGGCGTGCGGACGGGATCGCACGGCTACCGGCCGCGCGGCGGCATCAGCGGACCAGGCCCCAGCGGAAGCCGAGCGCGACGGCGTGCGCACGGTCCGAGGCCCCGAGCTTCTTGAACAGACGTCGCGCGTGCGTCTTCACCGTGTCCTCGGAGAGGAACAGCTCCCGCCCGATCTCCGCGTTGGAACGCCCGTGGCTCATGCCTTCGAGCACCTGGATCTCCCGCGCGGTGAGGGTGGGCGCCGCCCCCATCTCGGCGGACCGCAGCCGGCGCGGGGCGAGCCGCCACGTCGGGTCCGCGAGCGCCTGGGTCACCGTCGCGCGCAGCTCGGCGCGTGAGGCGTCCTTGTGGAGATAGCCGCGGGCCCCGGCGGCGACCGCGAGCGCGACACCGTCCAGGTCCTCGGCGACGGTCAGCATGATGATCCTGGCCCCGGGGTCGGCCGAGAGCAGCCGCCGGACCGTCTCCACACCCCCCAGGCCGGGCATGCGTACGTCCATCAGAATCAAATCCGAACGGTCGGCCCCCCAGCGGCGGAGGACTTCCTCGCCGTTGGCCGCCGTCGTCACCCGCTCGACGCCGGGCACGGTCGCAACCGCGCGGCGGAGCGCTTCTCGGGCAAGCGGGGAGTCGTCGCAGACGAGGACGGATGTCATGACCGTCCTCCGCAGCTGATGCGCGTCACCTTGAGCCTCCAGGCTGATACAAGTCGTCACCTGTGCGGTTGACCCCCTCGGACATCTGCCCGAGCTCGTTCTCCGTCAACCGCCTCTCCCCCATCAACGACGGTCACTCGAAAGAGTTACGGGCCAAAGCATCCGGTTCGGCACTCTAAGTGAGGGCTCGCACACGGAGGAGAGCGACACGGGATCCTTCACCCGTCAACTGATCTCTCACCCCTCGACCTGCCCCATTTAGCGGGTTTTCTTCCCTTTTGCTGGCGTCTGAGGCTAGATTCGCAATCAGTCATATTTACATCTACTAACACCGTAGATGTACCGTCGGGACTCAGGTCACCGGCGAGCAACAACGGTCGAGGAAGCCGTTTCCGAACCAGCAAGGTTTCGAGGGGACACGCAATGGCAGATTTCTCCCGCCTTCCCGGACCCAATGCGGACCTGTGGGACTGGCAGCTGCTGGCCGCCTGCCGCGGGGTCGACAGTTCGCTCTTCTTCCACCCCGAAGGGGAACGCGGAGCAGCCCGGAGTGCCCGTGAGACCTCGGCGAAGGAGGTCTGCATGCGCTGCCCGGTGCGCGCCGAGTGCGCCGCGCACGCGCTCGCGGTACGAGAGCCCTACGGCGTATGGGGCGGTCTGACCGAGGACGAGCGCGAAGAGCTCATGGGCCGCGCCCGCAACCGTCTGATCTCCGCCCACTCAGGACCGGCCCCGGAGGCCGGCCAGACCTGACACCCCGCACGGCCCACCGAACGCAGAAACGTTTCCTCTCACACTGCCGCAGCACCTGCCGCAGCACCTCGCGCCGTGGTGCCGCGTGCCGGGCCCTTCAGCGTGCCGCCGCCAGGGACAGCTGGTCCAGGGTCGCCGCCACCGCGGGCACCCGGGCGAGGTCGGGCAGGGTGAGGGCGACGATCTCCCGCTCCACGGCGGGCTCGACCGCCACGGTGCGCGCCCCCTTGGAACGTACGGACTCGATGGCCAGCCGGGGCAGGACAGCGACCCCGAGACCCGCCCCGACGAGGCCGATCACCGCCGGGTAGTCATCCGTGGCGAAGTCGATCCGCGGGGTGAAGCCGGACTCCTCGCAGACCTCGACCAGCTGACGCCGGCAGCGCGGGCAGCCGGCGATCCACGACTCGTCGGCCAGCTCCCCGATGCCCACCGCGTCCGCGTCCGCCAGCCGGTGCCCCTCCGGGACCAGGCCGATCAGCCGGTCGCTGAGCAGCGGGCGCACGACCAGGTCATCCCACTCGCCGCCGGCCGTCCCGTAACGGAAGGCCAGCGCGATGTCGCAGTCCCCGTCGCGCAGCATCTCCACCGAGCGCGGCGGTTCGGCCTCCACGAGCGAGACCTGGGTACCGGGGTGCGCGGCGCGCAGCGCGGCCAGGGCACCGGGGACCAGGGTGGAGCTTCCGCTGGGGAAGGACACGAGCCGGACCCGGCCGGCCCGCAGCCCGGCGATCGCGGCGATCTCCTCCTCGGCGGCGGTCAGCCCCGCGAGGATGCCGGAGGCATGCCGCACCAGCGCCTCACCCGCCTGGGTGAGGCGCATCTCGCGCCCCGTACGGATCAGCAGCGGAGTCCCCGCCGAGCTCTCCAGGGCCTTCATCTGCTGGCTGACGGCGGGCTGGGTGCAGCCCAGCTCCCGCGCGGCGGCGGAGAAGGAGCCGGTGGTGGCCACGGCGCGCAGGACACGGAGATGACGGGCTTCGATCACCCCTCAACCATAAGCGACTCTTGCAGCTCCGGGCGATTAATCACGAGCGGCTTTGAGGACCGCCCCGTTAACCTGTCCGGTTATGAAGGTGCTCACCGTGAATCTCGGCCGTCCCACGCCCTCTCCCCACAGCGACGGAGCCGACGGGCTCACCGGGATCGGCAAGCAGCCGTCCGAGGGTCCCGTGCGGGTCGCCGACCCCGGCCCCAAGGGCAGCGGCGGCAGCGGCCTGGCCGGTGACGCGGTGTGTGACCTCAGGCACCACGGCGGGTCGGACCAGGCCGTGTACGCGTACGCCCGCGAGGAGCTCGACACCTGGGAGAAGGAGCTCGGCCGCCCCCTGCCCAACGGCGCGTTCGGCGAGAACCTCACGACCCTCGGGCTCACCGTGAGCCACGCGCGGATCGGGGAGCGCTGGCGGATCGGTGACGAGGTGATCCTGGAGGTGACGTCGGGCCGCATCCCGTGCCGCACGTTCGCGGGCCACCTGGGCGAGCGGGGCTGGGTGAAGCGGTTCACGCGCGAGGGGGCCACGGGCGCGTATCTCCGGGTGATCGAGCCGGGGACGATCCGTTCCGGTGACCCGGTCGAGGTGGTGCACGTCCCCGGCCACGAGATCACCACGGCCATGGAGTTCCGGGCGACGACCACGGAGCGGGAGCTGCTGCCGCGCTTGCTCGAAGCGGGGGACGCGCTGCACACGGAGGCCCTGCGCGCTGCACGGGCGTACGTGGCGAAGCGGAGCGCCGGCAGCGCGTCATGATCCCGCCTCCCGGTCGCGCAGTGCCGCGCGGGCCGGGAGGGTCACGGCGAGGAGGCCGAGCGTCACCGCGGCCGCGGCGAACGCGGCGTACAGCAGCGGGGGCACGTACGGGGACTCGCCCGTCACGCCGCGCATCATCGGCGTCAGCGTGATCATGGCGATCACCGTGCCCAGGGTCACGCCCGCCGCCGAGACCAGCAGGCTCTCCCAGCGCAGCATGCGCAGCACCTGGCGGCGGGTGGAGCCGACGAGGCGGAGCGTGGACAGTTCACGGCGGCGGTCCAGGACCGTCATCACCAGGGTGTTGACGGCGGCGACGGCTGCGAAGCCGCCCAGGACGGCGGCCATCATGTAGTTGGACCAGGCGCCGTACGCGTGGTCCAGGTCCTGCTCGACGGCGTAGCCCGAGGCGTCGGTGACCTCGCCGAGCGCGGCGAGCGACGCGGCGTCCCCGCCGTGTACGAGCAGGGTGCTGTCGAAGCCCGACGTGACGTGGCCGGCCAGGGACGCGCGGTCCATGGTCACCGCCGCGAGGCCCAGGCCCCTGCCGTAGACCGCGACGATCTCGGGGCGGTCCTCGGTGCCGTCCGGGAGGTGGAGCGGCAGCGTGTCGCCGACCTCGACCCCCGCCGAGGCGGCGAGGGTCCTGTCGATGGCGATCCGGCCCGCGCCCACGCGGTCCAGGCTGCCGCTGCGCACGTCCAGGTCCTGCACCAGGGCGAGCCGGTCGACGGAGCCCGAGACGCCCTGGGCCGCCGCCCCGAGCAACGACGTCTCGCCGACGGCGCGGACGGGCACCAGCACCTGCGTGTCGAGCAGGCTCACGGCCGCGTCGACTCCGGGGGCGCGGGCCGCCCGGTCGGCGGCGTCGGCGGGCAGGCCCGCCGGGTCGGTGACGACGTGGTCCGCCGTGATGCCGGCGCGGAGCTGGTCGGAGGCGACCTTGCTCTCGCTCGTGTGCATGAAGACGAGCGTCGAGGCGAAGGCCATGGCCAGCACGATCGGGGTGATCGCGGAGGCCAGCCGGCGGGAGTTGGTACGGGAGTTGGCGGCGGCCAGTGTCGCCGCGGCCCCGCCGCCGCGCACCAGCAGGCCGAAGAGCGCCGCGCACAGCCGGGCCACCAGCGGGCCGAGCAGGGCGAAGGCGAGCATGAAGAGCATGATGACGCCGAGGGAGGCGCCTGCCGCGTCGTCACCGGCGGAGGAGGCCGCGACACCGGCGAGTACCGCGCCACCGCCGAGGGCGGCCAGCCCGAGGACGGTCCGGACGACGCCCGGCCGCAGCCGTTCCACCGAGGCTTCGGCGAGTGCCTGTCCCGGTTTGATCCTGGCGGGCCTGCGCCCGGCAGCCCAGCCGGCGCCGAGCGCCGTGAGCAGCCCGGCCCCGACGGCGACGGCCAGCGGGATCCACGAGACGTGGAGTTCGACCGCGTCCGGGATGACCCCGCGGTCCTTCAGCTGCCCGAACCACCAGTGCGCGAGCCCGATCCCCGGCAGGAAGCCGGCCGGACCTGCGAGCGGTGCGACGAGGAGCGCCTCCGCGGCGACCGCGCGGCGGATCTGCCGCGGGGTGGCGCCGACCGCGCGCAGCAGTGCGAACTCGCGGGTGCGCTGGCCGACGGAGAGCGCGACCGTTCCGGCGGCGGTGAAGACGGCGACCAGTGTGGCGATCCCGCCGAAGGAGCCGCCGAGCCCGGTGAGCGTCTCCTTGGCGTACGCCAGACCTCGGTCCTCGACGCCACCTCGGGCGTCTCCGGTGAGCACCTGCGCGCCGGAGCCGGCGAGGGCCTGTGTGACGGCGGCGGCGAGGGCTGCTTCGTCGGCGGGGGATGCGCCGTCCTCGGGCAGTACGGCGATGGCGTCGACCTTGCCGGGGTGCCCGGCCAGCGTGGGTGCGTCGGCGTCGGTGAAATAGGCGGTGGCGTCGTCCGTCCCGGGCCCGGCCAGTCCGGAGACCCGGAAGTCCGCGCGGCCCGCGGCTGTTTCGAGCGTGATGGTGCCGCCCACACCGGTCTTCGCGCCCCGGGCGGCGGCGGCGTCGAGCACGACCTCGCCCGCACGGGGCGCGGTGCCCGCGGACAGCGCGGTGCCCGTGAAGGTGTGCGATCCCCAGCCGTGGCCGGTGAGCGCCGCACCGCCCTGCCGCACCGGGAAGGTGGAGTCCGGCACCGCGGCCCCGGCGCCCGGCGCCCGGGCGGCCTTCGCCACGAGACCCGCGTCGACGCGGGCCTTGTCCGGCAGCGGGTAGGCGGATTCCTCGGGGCCGTCGACGGTGTCGGAGACGACCCGGGCGGACTGGTCGGCCGCCGCGACGACCGGTGCCTTCGCGTACCGCTGCGCGGGCACCGAGGCGCGGATGCCTGTCTCCAGCAGGGTTCCGCAGGCCGAGACGATCAGCGCCGCCATCATCAGCGCGACGTACGTGCCCGCGAACGACGCGGGTTTGAAGCGGACGGCCGCGCGGGCGAGTCCGGTGGGGCGCATCATGCGGCGGCCCCCGCCATCGCGCCCGTGCGGGCGGTGAGCGTCGCCATCCGCGCGGCGATCTGCTCCGCCGAACCGCGCTCCAGGCCGCCGGCGAAGGTGCCGTCGGCGAGGAACAGCACCTGGTCGGCCCACGCGGCCGCGGCCGGGTCGTGGGTGACCATGACGACGGTGGCGCCATGGGCGTACCCCCCGCCCGCCTGCGGCCCGGAGCCGGTGGGAGTGTCCACCGCGTGCCGGAGCAGGCCGAGGACCTCGGCGGCGGTGCCGGTGTCGAGGGCTCCGGTCGGTTCGTCGGCGAAGATCACGTCAGGCCCTGTGACCAGGGCGCGGGCGACGGCCACCCGCTGCTGCTGGCCGCCGGAGAGCTCGCCGGGCCGGCGCCGCGCCTTGTCGGCGAGCCCGACCCGAGCGAGCACCTCGGCCGCCCGGCGGCGGTCCTGGCGCTGCCCGGCGAGTCGCAGGGGCAGCAGGACGTTCTGCTCCACGGTCAGTGACGGCAGCAGGTTGAACGCCTGGAAGACGAAGCCGAGGCGGCTGCGGCGGAGTTCGGTGAGCCGGTTCTCGCTCATACCGGTGATCTCGGTGCCACCGAGGTACACGGATCCGGCCGACGGCTGGTCGAGCCCGGCGGCACATTGCAGGAAGGTGGACTTCCCTGACCCGGACGGTCCCATGACCGCGGTGAACGTGCCGCGTGGAAGGGCGAGGTCGACCCCCGCGAGCGCGTGCACGGCTTCGGGGCCGCGTCCGTACCGCCTGCGGACCCCGCGCAGTTCGACGGCGAGACCGGGTGTGGCGGCCGGGGCCTCCGGCCGGTCGTCCGCCTTCTGCCGTGTGCCGCTGCGTAGCCTCATGTTCCGCCCTTTCGCGATGTTCTCCGTACCGACGGGGTGGAACGTACGAGGGCGGCACCGCACCGGGCGTCATACCCGGGGGCCGACATGGGGTGCTACCTCGGTAGGGGGGTGGCCCTGCCCGGACGAGGAGCGGCCCCACCTGGAAGAAGCCGGGTCCACCGCCCGTGCGGGAGGCGGCTAACGTGCCGCCTATGACGACTGCACTGATTACGGGCGCGACGGCGGGGATCGGGGCCGCCTTCGCGCGGCGGCTCGCGGGTGACGGGCACAATCTGGTGCTGGTGGCCCGTGACACGGAACGGCTGCGGGCCCAGGCCACGGAGCTCCACGACGGGCACGGCATCGAGGCCGAGGTGCTGACCGCCGATCTGTCCACGGACAGCGGGATCGAGGCGGTCGCGGCGCGGCTGACGGACCGGGTGAGCCCTGTCGACCTGCTGGTCAACAACGCGGGCTTCGGCAACAAGGGCCGCTACCTGGATGTCCCGGTGGCCGACGAGCTGACGATGCTGAAGGTCCACTGCGAGGCGGTGCTGCGGCTGACCTCGGCCGCCGCCGGCTCGATGCGGGAGCGCGGTCGCGGCGGGGTGGTCAACGTGGCCTCCGTCGCGGCGTTCCTGCCGCGCGGGACGTACGGGGCGTCGAAGGCCTGGGTCGTCCAGTTCACCCAGGGCGCGGCGAAGGACCTGGCGGGTTCGGGGGTGCGGCTGATGGCGCTGTGCCCGGGCTTCGTACGGACCGAGTTCCACGAGCGTGCCGGGATGGGGACGGGCAACATCCCGGACTGGATGTGGCTCGACGCGGACAAGCTGGTGGCCGCGGCCCTGGAGGACCTGGCCCGGGGCAGGTCGGTGTCGATCCCGGACCCGCGCTACAAGGCGCTGATGGGTCTGGTGAAGCTGACGCCCCGCAGTCTCCTCGGCGGGGTCACCTCCCGCGCGGGCCGGAGTTACGGACCTCAGTAGGCGAGCACGGAGAACGCACCGAGGCCCGGTGCCCCCGCGACGGGGGTACCGGGCCTCGCTGTCCTGCGGAGCCGTACTAGTGGCTGTGGCCGTGGCCGCCGTGACCGGCGTCGGCCTCTTCCTCGGCCGGCTTCTCGACGACCAGGGTCTCGGTCGTGAGCAGCAGCGACGCGATGGACGCGGCGTTCTCCAGGGCGGAGCGGGTGACCTTGACCGGGTCGATGACGCCGGCCTTCACCAGGTCGCCGTACTCGCCGGTCGCGGCGTTGAAGCCCTGACCCTTGTCGAGCTCGGAGACCTTCGAGGTGATGACGTAGCCCTCGAGGCCCGCGTTCTCCGCGATCCAGCGGAGCGGCTCGACGGCGGCGCGGCGCACGACCGCGACACCCGTGGCCTCGTCGCCGGTCTTGCCGAGGTTGCCCTCGAGGACCTTGACGGCGTGGACCAGAGCGGAGCCACCACCGGAGACGATGCCCTCCTCGACCGCGGCGCGGGTCGCGGAGATGGCGTCCTCCAGACGGTGCTTCTTCTCCTTGAGCTCCACCTCGGTGGCCGCACCGACGCGGATCACGCACACGCCGCCGGCCAGCTTCGCGAGGCGCTCCTGGAGCTTCTCGCGGTCCCAGTCGGAGTCCGTGGACTCGATCTCGGCCTTGATCTGGTTGACGCGGCCCTTGACGTCGTCGGAGTTGCCCCCGCCGTCGACGATGGTCGTGTCGTCCTTGGAGACGGTGACGCGGCGGGCGGTGCCCAGCACGTCCAGACCGGCCTGGTCGAGCTTGAGGCCGACCTCCTCGGCGATGACGGTCGCACCGGTGAGGGTGGCGATGTCGCCGAGCATGGCCTTGCGGCGGTCACCGAAGCCCGGGGCCTTCACCGCGACGGCGTTGAAGGTGCCACGGATCTTGTTGACGACGAGGGTGGAGAGCGCCTCGCCCTCGACGTCCTCGGCGATGATCAGGAGCGGCTTGGAGGCGCCGGCCTGGATGACCTTCTCCAGCAGCGGGAGCAGCTCCTGGATGGAGCCGATCTTGCCCTGGTGGATCAGGATGTACGGGTCGTCGAGGACGGCCTCCATACGCTCCTGGTCGGTCACCATGTACGGGGACAGGTAGCCCTTGTCGAAGGCCATGCCCTCGGTGAACTCGAGGTCCAGACCGAAGGTGTTGGACTCCTCGACGGTGATGACACCGTCCTTGCCGACCTTGTCCATCGCGTCCGCGATGAGCTCGCCGACCTGCGGGTCCTGCGCGGAGAGCGCGGCCACGGCGGCGATGTCGGCCTTGTCGTCGATCGGGCGGGCGGTCGCGAGGAGGTCCTCGGACACGGCCTTCACGGCGGCGTCGATGCCCTTCTTCAGGGCGGCCGGGGACGCGCCCGCGGCGACGTTGCGGAGGCCTTCGCGGACGAGGGCCTGGGCGAGCACGGTGGCGGTGGTGGTGCCGTCACCCGCTACGTCGTTGGTCTTGGTCGCCACCTCCTTCACCAGCTGGGCACCGAGGTTCTCGTACGGGTCGTCGAGCTCGACCTCGCGCGCGATGGTGACACCGTCGTTGGTGATGGTGGGGGCGCCGAACTTCTTGTCGATGACGACGTTGCGGCCCTTCGGACCGATCGTCACCTTCACCGTGTCGGCAAGCTTGTTGACGCCGCGCTCAAGGGCGCGACGGGCGTCCTCGTCGAACTTCAGGATCTTCGCCATGGGCTGATCTTCCCTCTCAAACGAACTGCGCCCCTCGCCACCCGGCTAGTTATCTCGCAGGGGGCCAGGGGCGCAGAACAGAAGCAAACGTGGGTGAACTACTTCTCGACGATCGCGAGAACGTCGCGGGCCGAGAGGACGAGGTACTCCTCGCCGTTGTACTTCACCTCGGTGCCGCCGTACTTGCTGTACAGAACGACATCGCCGGTCTTGACGTCGAGCGGAAGGCGCTCGCCGTTCTCGAAGCGGCCCGGGCCCACGGCCAGGACGACGCCCTCCTGGGGCTTCTCCTTGGCGGTGTCGGGAATAACCAGGCCGGAAGCCGTGGTCTGCTCGGCGTCGAGCGGCTGGACCACAATGCGGTCCTCAAGCGGCTT
The DNA here is from genome assembly GCF_040686735.1 of Streptomyces sp. NPDC079167. Classification (NCBI taxonomy): domain Bacteria; kingdom Bacillati; phylum Actinomycetota; class Actinomycetes; order Kitasatosporales; family Streptomycetaceae; genus Streptomyces; species Streptomyces sp. NPDC079167. The sequence continues at coordinate 64,300 of NZ_JBFBLO010000014.1, forward strand.
GATCGCAACCTTGGAGCTGGTGGTCGACACGATCCGGTCTCCCCCTTCGGAGATCTCACGGGGTTTAACAGTCTGTGGGGTGGCGACCAGACCGATCCGTCGTCGCGGGTGCCGGACCTGCCCTGTCGCGCGGTTGTGCTGGCACTCTCCATCGGGGAGTGCCAGCACTGACACTATGACCGCGATTAGCACTCGGTCAAGCGGAGTGCCAATTCACCACCCTCGCGTGGCGCCGTGGGACCGGCGCACGCCCGGACAACGCGGGAGATCTCCACAGGGTTCCGTACGGCGGACGACCGTCCGTCGGACGTGGTGCGGACGACCGCCCGTCAGACGTAATCCTCCAGTCTGGCCACGGCGTATCCCTTGTCGGTGACCGTCTTCATGACGTTGCGGATCATGTCGGCCATGGAGCCGTTCCAGTCCTCACGGCCCCGGAAGTGGGTGAGGATGATGTCGCCGGGGCGCAGGTCCTGGTCCCACTCGCGCCACTCCATGTGATCGGGGAACGCCTCGGCGGCCCACAGGGGCACGGCCTTGATGCCGCAGGACTTGGCGACGCGCAGGGTGTCGCCGTTGTAGTTGCCGTACGGCGGCCGGAAGAGGGTGGGCCGCTTCCCCAGGTGCTTCTCGATCTTGTCCTGGGAGCCGCAGATCTCCCGGCGCTGCTCCTCCCGGGAGAGACCCGGGAGATAGCGGTGGTTGAGCGTGTGGTTGCTGAGGGTGACGCCCCGGGCCTGCATGTCCTTGAAGTAGCCGTAGTCGTCGCTGACTTCGTAGTCGCTGAGGAAGGCGCTGTACGGGATCTTCAGCTCCGACATCATCCGCAGCAGTTCGGGGTCCTTCTCCGCGCCGTCGTCCATCGTCAGGAAGACGACCCGTTCCTCGGTCGGCACGGTGGTGAAGACCGGCGGCAGATCCTCCCCGCCCTCGACCTCGAAGCCCTTGCGGGTGGTGATGTGCGGCTTCTCGGCCGGTGGCGCCGGTGCGACGAGCGGGACCTTGGCCAGGCCCCACTTCCTCGCGACGGCGGTACGGGCGGCGACCGACTGCTTCAGCCGCTCGGCCTCGGCCTCGGCCTTCGCCTTCGCCTCGGCCGCGGCGGGGCCGGCCTGCGCGGCGGCGGCTCCCGGCTGCCCGGCCACCGGCTTCTGCCGCTCGGCGGCCCCTTCGTCCGCACCGTCGCCGCACCCGGAGGCGGCGGCACCGACCAGCAGGGCGACCAGGACCGCGCAGACCGGTCTGTGCCGCTTGGGGGCTTTCTTGTCGTTTTGTCGTACTAGCTGCATGGCGCCGCATCCTGCCATCGGGCCACCGGCCGCCTCCGGCGACACCTCCGGGCGGCCCGCCGGGTCCCCCGGCTGGCTCACAATGGACCGGTGAACGCCCTCCCCCCTGCCGATCAGGCCGACCCGGCCGGCCCGCTCGCCGCCTTCGCCGCCCTCCGCACCTCCGAGGGCGCGGCTCTCCTCGACGAGCTGCGCGACCACGACCCCGCCCGGGAGCTGGCGACGGCGACCCGGCTGCGCCGCACCCACCCCGCCGCCCTCGTGTCGGCGGCGCTCGGGCAGGCCCGGCTGCGTCAGCGCGCGGTGGCGAAGTTCGGGCCGGCGGACGCGTACCGCATGTTCTTCACCCCGGACGGCGTGGAGCAGGCGACCCGCACCTCGGTCGCCGGCTACCGGGCCGGGCGGTTCGCGGAGCTCGGCGTACGGAGCGTGGCCGACCTCTGCTGCGGCATCGGCGGGGACGCGATCGCCCTGGCCAGGGCCGGCATCTCGGTCCTGGCGGTGGACCGCGACCCGCTCACCGCCCAGGTCGCCCGTGCGAACGCCGAGGCGCTCGGCCTCCAGGACCTCGTCGAGGTGCGGTGCGCCGATGTCACGGACGTCGACACCTCCCCGTACGACGCGGTCTTCGTCGACCCCGCCAGACGCGGCGGGCGCGGCAGGATCTTCGACCCGGAGGCCTATTCACCGCCGCTCTCCTGGGCGGCCGGAGCCGCGCTGAAGGCCCCTCGCGCCGCGCTGAAGATCGCCCCCGGCGTCCCTCACGAGGCGATCGAACCGGCGGCCGAGGCCGAGTGGATCTCGGACGGCGGCGATGTGAAGGAGGCCGTGCTCTGGTTCGGCGAGGGCTTCGCACCCGGCACCTTCCGGGCCACGCTGCTCCCGTCCCGCACGACCCTCGCCTCCCACGGCCCGCTCCCCGCCCCACCGGTCGGTCCCGTCGGCCGCTATCTGTACGAGCCGGACGGCGCCGTCATCCGTGCCCATCTGGTGGCCGAGATCGTGGAACGGTGCGACGGCAGGCTGATCGACGAGACGATCGCGTACGTCACGAGCGACCGGCCGTACGAGTCCGACGCCACGGCCGCGTACGAGATCACCGATCAGCTGCCCTTCAACATGAAGAAGCTGAAGGCCCTGCTGAGGGAGCGCCGGGTGGGCGTACTGACCGTGAAGAAGCGCGGCTCGGCCGTCGAACCGGAGGAGCTGCGCCGGAAGATGAAGCTCCAGGGGCCGCACGCGGCCACCGTCTTCCTGACGCGGGTGGCCGGGGCGCCGACGATGCTGATCGGGCAGCCGGTCAGCCGGTCCTGACCAGCGGTTCGGCCGGCATCCGCAGCACCCAGCGACGGTGGGCGAACGCCTTCACGAGGCCGGTCAGTCCCGTCACCCAGGCCAGGAAGCCGAGCCCCATCAGCCAGGCCACCAGGCCGTACGTCTCCTCGCCCGCCCTGGCGGTCGCCGGGACGGCCACACAGCCGAACAGCCCCGCCGCGCAGAGCGTGAACGACATCAGCAGCCAGGCGAGGCTCGCCCGAGGGCGGCGCAGGAGCCTGTCCCCCTCCGGGTCGCGGTCCAGCGCGCCCCACTGTGTGAGCAGGCGGTGGACCCGCAGGTCCCTGGCCACACCCACAGCCATGAGGACGGCCGCGGGGACCAGCACCGCGGCGCCGACGGCGAGGCAGATGACTGCCGGGACCGCACCGAGGGCGTCGTAAGCGTCCTCGAACATCAGGAACGCCGCGCCCGCCAGGGACCAGCCGAGCGCGGCGGTCCCCGCCCACATCCACAGGATTCCGAGCCGCCCGGCTCCGATGAACATCGTCACCAGCTCGCCGAGGACGACCGCCCGGTCCCTCAGCAGGGCGTCACGGTCGGGCCACGTACGGATCTCCACGGGCGGAGGAGGCGGCGGGAGCGGCGAACGACTGGGCATGGCCCAGAGGTTACCGAGCGCGCACCCGCCCGAGGACGGCGGGACCAGACGCTGGATCAGGCCGGGGCGGGCCCGGGTCAGGTCAGCGGGTACGACGTGCGGCCGGACGCCTCGTCGATCTCGTCGTGCGCCTTGGTGAGCAGCTTCATCGCCAGTTCGTTGAGCGCACGGGCGCCGGCGATCTCCTCGCCGACCCTCGGCTGCTCCGCGTCGGAGGGGTGACGGCTGGCGTAACCGTGGGCCCGCACCTCGGTTCCGTCGCCCAGCCGCACCATCGCGGCCGCACGGGTCCGGTGGGTGTCCTCCTCGAACTCCAGCTCGATGTGCCAGCCGACCGTGGTCTCCATCATGTCGGTCACCTCCCGGGGATCCTGCTTCCAGGGTGCGCCCGATCCCCCGCCCGCGCACGGCGTGCGGCGCCGCACTCCTCAGGCGTCCCGCAGGGCCTGGACGTCCAGCTTCCGCATGCCCATCATCGCCTTCATCACGCGGTCGGCCTTGGCCCGGTCGGGATCGGCGAGCAGCTCGGGCAGCGCGCGCGGGACGATCTGCCAGGACAGGCCGTACCTGTCCTTCAGCCACCCGCACATGCTCTCCTCACCGCCCTCGGTGAGCTTCGCCCACAGGGTGTCGACCTCCTCCTGGTCCGCGCAGTCCACGCTGAGCGAGACGGCCTCGCTGAAGGTGAACTCGGGGCCGCCGTTGAGGCCGAGGTACTCCTGGCCGGCGAGCACGAAGTCGACGGTCAGCACCGAGCCCGCCTGCGGGGACCCCTCGTTCCAGTAGGTGACGTCCTCGATGCGGGAGTCCCCGCCGAACACCGAGACGTAGAACTCCGCCGCTTCCTGGGCCTGGTTGTCGAACCACAGACAGGGCCTGATCTTCTGCATGGTCTCTCTCCTCACACGGAACGTCGTCGTTCGCTGTGCAAGGTAGACCGGCTCCGCGCCGGAAACTCATCGGAACACCCGCCGTGCGGGAGTCCGTCAGCCGGCCGCCGGGCCCAGGGACTCGAACCGCCACCGGTGCACCGGGCGGCTGATCAGCCCGGCCTCCGGCTCGGGCAGTTCGGGCAGCTCGTCGTCGTATCCCGCGTCCCACCACGTCAGCACCAGGACCCGGTCCTGCGGGGCCCGCAGCAGCTCGCTGCGCAGCGGCTGCCGGGCCAGCCCGGCCGCGCGGGCCCGGGCCCACTCCAGCAGCTCCGCGCCTCGGCCCTCGGCGGCGCGGGCCTCCCACATCAGGGCGACGGTCATGAGTAGAGGTTGTCCTTGCTGACCTCGTGCACGTGGTCGTGGTCGTGGCTGTGGCTGTGTCCGTGGACGCCCGGCACATGGGTCTCCGTGACCGGCAGCGAGGAGTCCGCCGAGAGGTCCAGGTCCGACACCGGGCGGTTGCGCGCGACCATCTCCGCGCCCAGCGCGGCGACCATGGCGCCGTTGTCCGTGCAGAGCCCCGGCCTGGGGACCCGCAGCCGGATGCCCGCCTTCTCGCACCGCTCCTCGGCGAGTGCCCGCAGCCGCGAGTTGGCCGCCACGCCGCCGCCGATCATCAGGTGGTCGACGCCCTCGTCCTTGCACGCCCGGACGGCCTTGCGGGTGAGGACGTCCACGACGGCCTCCTGGAAGGACGCCGCGACGTCCCGTACGGGCACGTCCTCGCCGGCCGCGCGCTTCGCCTCGATCCAGCGCGCCACGGACGTCTTGAGCCCGGAGAAGGAGAAGTCGTACGCGGGATCGCGCGAGCCGGTCAGTCCGCGGGGGAACGCGATCGCCTTCGGGTCACCCTCCCTGGCCAGCCGGTCGATGACCGGGCCGCCGGGGAAGCCGAGGTCCAGCACCCGGGCGATCTTGTCGAAGGCCTCGCCCGCCGCGTCGTCGATGGTCGCGCCCAGCGGCCGTACGTCGCTGGTGATGTCCGGGGCCAGCAGCAGCGAGGAGTGCCCGCCGCTCACCAGCAGCGCCATCGTCGGCTCGGGCAGGGGGCCGTGTTCCAGCTGGTCGACGCAGATGTGGGAGGCCAGGTGGTTCACCCCGTAGAGCGGCTTGTTCAGCGCGTACGCGTACGCCTTGGCGGCCGACACACCGACGAGCAGCGCCCCGGCGAGCCCGGGGCCGGCCGTGACGGCGATGCCGTCGAGGTCGCGGGCGCTGATCCCGGCGTCCTTCAGGGCGCGCTCGATGGTGGGGACCATCGATTCCAGGTGGGCGCGCGAGGCGATCTCCGGGACGACACCGCCGAAGCGGGCGTGCGTCTCGACGCTGGACGCCACGGCGTCGGCGAGGAGCGTCGTGCCGCGCACGATGCCGACACCGGTCTCGTCGCAGGAGGTCTCGATACCGAGTACGAGCGGTTCGTCAGCCATCAGTTAGGGCCTTTCGTTCGGATCAGGCCGGATCAGGGAGCGGGGTCTGGTGCCGTGCATCGCAAGGCGGAGGATTGAGGCAACGCGGAGCGTTGTCGATTGACGACAACGCCGCGAGGTGCGGTGCCAGGCCTCGCGAGCCCGGCATGGTCCGAACGAGAGGCCCTTAGGTCTCTGTTCCTTGTACGGTCAGGCGCATGACGAGTGCGTCGATGTTGCCCGGCTGGTAGTAGCCACGGCGGAAGCCGATGGGTTCGAAGCCGAAGCGTTCGTAGAGTTTCTGCGCGCGGGTGTTGTCGACACGGACCTCCAGGAGCACGGCGGTGCACTCGAAGGCCGTGGCGTGCCGGAGCAGGTCGGTGAGGAGTTCGGACCCGAGGCCGCCGCCCCACTGGCCGCGGCTGACCGCGATCGTCTGGACGTCGGCGAGGTCACCGGCCGAGGCGAGGCCCGCGTAGCCGACGATCCGGCCGTCGACGGGGTCCTCGGCGACGACGTAGCGGTGGGTGGCCCGGGGGCCGCGCGCGCGGGCCAGCTCGGACCAGAACATGCCGGCGGACCAGGCGTCGTCGGGGAACAGCTCGTGTTCCAGCTCCAGCACCGGCTCGATGTCCCACCAGCGCATCTCGCGGAGCACAGCGGTCGCGGTGGTCACTTGGGGGTGACCACCTTGTAGTTCTTCGGGACCTGGGCGTCGGGCCTGCGCAGGTAGAGCGGCTGCGGCGGCAGCAGTGCGGCGCCGGAGGCCAGCCGCTCGGCGGCCAGGGCGGCGAGCGCGGCGGCCGAGACGTGTTCCGGGCCGCGGGCGTCGGGGAACGCGTCGGGGTAGAGCAGCGCGCCCGCGCCGACGACGGGGAGTCCGGCGAGCCGCTCCGCGATGTCGGCGGGCCGGTCGACGGCGGGCTCGCCGTCCCGGGTGCGGAAGTCCTCGTACCGCGCCCAGTAGACCTCCTTGCGGCGCGCGTCGGTCGTCACGGCGAACGGGCCTTCGAGGCCGTCCAGGCCGGCGGCGTACGCGAGCGCGTCCAGCGTGCAGAGCCCGTGCACCGGCACGGAGAGGGCGGAGCCGAAGGTCGCGGCGGTGACCAGGCCGACGCGCAGCCCCGTGTAGGGGCCGGGTCCGACGCCGACAGCCACGTCGGTCACGGCGTCGAGCTTCACCCCTGCCTCTGCGAGGACCCGGTCGACGGCGGGCAGCAGCAGCTCCCCGTGCCTCCGGGCATCGACCTGGCCTGACGCGGCCACGACGGAGGACCCGTCGTGGAGGGCGACGGTGACGGCGGGGGTTGCGGTATCCATGGCGAGCAGCAGCACACAAACAGCCTACGGCTCCGCCGACCCGGTCACGGCAGCCCGTACAACGTCCCGGTCTGCCCTGCCGCTGCTGGTACCGTCGCCGGGTATACGCGTGTACGACGTAAATGCTTGTACGACATGCGACGGACGGCATGTGAAAGGGGACCTCACGGTGGCAAGGGGCAGCTCGGGAATCGTGGCCGGGCTCACCGCCGCGGCGTTGGCCGCGGTCTGTTTCCTCGCCTACCAGGCGTCGGCCAACGCACCCGACTCGGTCGCCGCGCCCTCGGACAAGCCCTCCGCGACGACGGCCGCCCCTTCGGCGAAGCCCAAGCCGACGAAGGACCCGCTCACGGTCCCCGCGGACTCCGACACCGGGACGCGCGTCGTGTACGCGCTGAAGGACCGCCGGGTGTGGATCGTGGACGACAAGGAGAAGGCCCTCCGGACGTTCACCGTCATGCCGAGCTCCGTGAGCCCGTTGCCCGGCGTCTACGCGGTGACCTCGCGCTCAGGCAGCATCACGGGCTCGGACGGCGTACCGATCGAGCACGTGGTGCGTTTCGCGAACGTCGACGACGTCTCCGTGGGCTTCAGTGCCGCACAGGACAACTCGATGGAGAGCCCCGACCCCACGATGAAGACCGGCGGCGTGCGGATGAAGCGGGCCGACGGCAACGCGCTGTGGACCTTCGCCACGGTCGGTGTGAAGGTCGTCGTCGTCCCCTGAGGGCCGCTTCGAGGGGTGCCTCAAGCGGCGTCGCGCCCCAGGTCCTCGGCTTCGTCCTCGTCGGCGTGTTCGTCGCGGGGCGGCGTCGACACCGCCGTCGCGGCGGCGCAGGAGGCCAGCAGGTCCTTCATCGACACCGCGGACACCGCCGGCGTCTCCGCCGGCGTCTCCGCCTGCGGCGGCTGTGGCTGCACTTCACGCTCGGGTCCCGGCATGGATGCCTCCTCGGGCTTCGGTGAGAGGCGTGGTTAGGTAGACCTAACCAGTCCCTGTATCCCATGTGACCACGAGGGGCGTCCCCGGCGCAACATTTTACCGACGTCCTGTCGGAAAGCGTCGGGAAAACGAGCGCCGGGGCACGGAGCCGGCTCAGCCCGTCAGCGCTCCCGCAGCGCCGCCAGCTCCGCGTCCAGCCCCGACCAGCGCGCGCCGATGCCCGTCAGGGTCACCGCGCGCCGCTCGTCGTCCGTGTCGCCGACCGCGCGGTCGATCACCACCCGCAGCCGGTCCTCGGACAGTTCCTCGACCTTGCCGTCGCCCCACTCCACGACGATCACCGACTCCGGCAGCGACACGTCCAGGTCCAGGTCCTCCATCTCGTCGAGACCGCCGCCCAGGCGGTACGCGTCGACATGGACCAGGGCGGGGCCCTCGCCCAGCGGCGGATGGACCCGGGCGATCACGAAGGTCGGCGAGGTGACGGCGCCGCGGACCCCGAGGCCCTCGCCGAGCCCGCGGGTCAGAGTGGTCTTGCCCGCGCCGAGCTCGCCGCTGAGCATCACCAGGTCGCCGGGGGCCAGCACACCGGCGATCCGGCGGCCCAGCTCCTTCATCTCTTCGGGGGACTCGACGGCGACGTCCAGGGTGACGGTGCCCGGTTCGGCGGTGCCGGCCAGGGGGCCGTTGTGCGCTGCTTCCATGGAGACCAACGGTAGAGGATCAGACCTCCTCCGCCGGAACGGCTCCGATCCGCACCAGCAGGTCCGCGAGCCGGTCGGTCACCGTCTCGGGGTGTTCCAGCATCACCAGATGACCGGCGTCCGGCACGATGACCAGCTCCGCGTCCGGAAGCTCGTCCGCGATGGCCTCGCTGTGCGAGCTCGGCGTCACGAGGTCCTTGTCACCGGCCAGGATCAGCACGGGAAGCCCCTGGAAGGCCGGCAGTGCCTCGCTCTTGTCGTGCTCCGTGAAGGCCGGGTAGAACTCGGCGACCACGTCGATCGGGGTGGACTCGATGAGCCGCTCCGCGAACCGCGCGACCGCCGGGTCCACGTCCCGCGACCCGAACGAGTACCGCTTGATCAGTCCCGCGAACAGGTCGGCGGTCGCCCGCCGTCCGCGCTCCACCAGCTCCGCCTGCGAGCCGAGCGCCTTCAGGACCCCGGGCAGGACCCTGCGTACCGCGTTGACACCCGCCACCGGCAGCCCGAAGTTCACCTCACCGAGCTTGCCGCTCGACGTCCCCACGAACGCGACCGCGGCCACCCGGTCGCGGATCAGCTCCGGATACCGGTCGGCGAGCGCCATCATCGTCATGCCGCCCATGGAGTGCCCGACCAGCACCAGCGGGCCCTCGGGAGCCGCCGCGTCGATGACCGCCCTGAGGTCACGGCCGAGCTGGTCGATGCCGACCGCCACGCCCTCGCCCTGCGCCCTGCCACGCTCGGACCGGCCGTGGCTGCGCTGGTCCCAGTAGACCGCTCGGACCAGACCGCGCAGCGCCGCCCGCTGGAAGTGCCAGGAGTCCTGGCCGAGGCAGTAGCCGTGGCTGAAGACGACGGTCAGGGGCGCGGGGTCCTTGCTGCCGAAGAGCCTGCGCCGGCGCGGACCGGAGCCCGCGGGGGCGCTCGGCCCGGCGCCCGCGCCCGCACGGCCCGTCGCCCCGTCCGGCTCGGTCTCGTCCACCTCGTAGTACAGCTCGGTGCCGTCGTCCGCGACCGCCCGGCCGGGCTGCCCGCGCAGCGAGCCGTACGGACCGGCGGCGTCCAGTGCGAGGCGGGCCTTCTTGCGCATGCCCCGGCCGACGGTGAGCCGCTCGACGGCGACACCCGCGGCCGCGCCCGCGGCGATGACGCCTATCGCCGCCCCGGCGACGCCCGCCCGGCGCCAGCCGGCCGCTGCGACGGCCGCCGTCGCCACCACGTCCTCGGCGCTGGTCTCGCTCACCGTGCCGTGCTCCTTCGTCGTCGGTCGTCGATGTGGTCAGGTCCGCCGGGCCGTGGTGTCAGTCCCGGCTCGCGTCCTCGTGGAGATGGACGCGGGGGACGCGTGAGCCGATGCGTGTGACGATCTCGTACGCGATCGTGTCCGCCGCCCGCGCCCAGTCCTCGGCGCTCGGCTCGCCCCGGTCGCCCGGGCCGAACAGCACCGCTTCCGCGCCCGCTTCGAGGACGTCGCCCCCGAGGTCGACCACGAACTGGTCCATCGCCACCCGGCCCGCGATCCTGCGTACGGCGCCTCCGACGAGGACGGGGCCCCGCCCGGAGGCGTGGCGCGGGATGCCGTCCGCGTAACCGACCGGCACCAGCGCGAGCGTCGTCTCGGCGGAGGTCGTGTAGTGGTGCCCGTAGCTGATGCCGTGGCCCGGGGGGACCTGCTTGACCAGCGCGACGGAGGCGGCGAGCGTCATGACGGGCCGCAGCCCGAAGTCGGCGGGGGTGCCCAGCTCGGGGCTGGGCGAGATGCCGTACATCGCGATACCGGTGCGCACGAGATCGAAGTGGGACCCGGGCACCGTCAGCGTCGCCGGGGAGTTGGCGATGTGCCGCACCTCGGGCCGGACACCCTCCTTCTCGGCGTACGCCACCATGTCGGTGAAGACGTTCAGCTGGGCGGCGATCGACGGGTGGCCGGGCTCGTCGGCGCAGGCGAAGTGCGACCAGAGGCCGGTGACGCGCAGGACGCCCGCGGCCTCGGCGGCGCGGGCGGCGGAGACGAGTTCCGGCCAGTCGGCGGGCTGGCAGCCGTTACGCCCCAGGCCCGTGTCGGCCTTGAGCTGGACCCGGGCCGGGATCCCCGCCTCCGTGGCGGCGGCGACGACCTCGTCGAGCGCCCACATCCCGCTCACCGAGACGTCGATGTCGGCCTCGACCGCCTCGCGCCAGGGACCGCCGGGCGTCCACAGCCAGCACATCACCCGGCCGCCGATCCCGGCCGCGCGCAGCGCCAGCGCCTCCTGCGGGGTGGCGGTGCCCAGCCAGGCCGCGCCGGCCTCCAGCGCCGCCCTGGCGCAGGGCAGCGCACCGTGCCCGTACGCGTCGGACTTCACCACGGCCATGAGCTGCGCCCCGGACGCCCGCGCGCGCAGTGCCCGCACGTTGGCGCGCAACGCGGCGAGGTCGATCTCGGCACGGGCTCTCAGGGTCGCTGTCTCGTTCATCGCGCCCAGTGTCTCAGAGCCGTACGCCTGTGCCCTCGACCGTCCGTGCCCGGTGAGGCGGTCAGCGGTGGTCCAGGGCGTGCTCCAGATGCTCGACGAGGACCGGGACATGGCCGGCCGGGACGTCCTTCACCGCCGTGACGAGGGTGACGGCGCCGCCCCGGCGCAGCAGCGCGAGCAGCTGCTGGACGGCCTCGGTGTGCGCGGGGTCGCCCAGCTCGGTGCGGTAACGGTCCACGAACTCGTCGTACCGGGTGCCCGGGTCCTCGTGGTACCAGCTGCGGAGTTCCTTCGAAGGCGTCACGTCCTTGGCCCACAGGTCGACCGCCGCGTGCTCCTTGGAGATCCCGCGCGGCCAGAGCCGGTCGACGAGCACACGCGTGCCGTCGTCCTCCTCCGGCGGGTCGTAGACCCTGCGTACGCGGATGTTGCTGCCGCTTGCCACGACCGACCACCTTCCGTTCCTGTGGTTCCAGCCTGGATCAGGCCCGCACGTCCCGCCAGGCAGCCGGTAGCGCGTCCGCGACGTCCTGGGCGGTGACCGGCGCTCCGTCGGAGGTCCGGCGGGCCGCGAGCCCGTGCAGATGGGCGCCCACCGACGCGGCGTCGCGCGGGGCGAGGCCCGCGGCCAGCAGCGAACCGGTCAGCCCGGAGAGCACATCGCCGCTGCCTGCCGTTGCCAGCCAGGACGTGCCGGTCGGATTGACCCGCACGGGCGTGTCCCCGGGCTCCGCGACGAGGGTCGTCGAGCCCTTCAGCAGCACCGTGGCGCGGAAGCGCGCGGCCAGCTCCCGTACGGCGGCGAGCCGTCCCGCCTCGACCTCCTCGCGCTCCACGCCGAGCAGCGCGGCGGCCTCACCGGCGTGCGGGGTGAGGACGGTGGCGGCGGTCCGCTCCCGCACGGCCCCGGCGTCCATCAGCCGCAGCCCGTCCGCGTCGACCAGCACGGGGACGTCCGCGGCCAGCACGTCGGACACCGCGGTGGCGGCCTGCGCGCCGTCACCGAGCCCGGGGCCCACCACCCACGCCTGGACGCGCCCGGCCTTCGACGGCGGCCCGGGGTGCACCAGCGTCTCCGGGAAACGGGCGATCACCGCGTCCGCGCCGGGGCCCGCGTACCGCACGGCCCCGGCGCCGCCGCGCAGCGCCCCGGCGACGGCGAGCACGGCCGCGCCCGGGTACCGCTCCGAGCCGGCGGCCACCCCGACGACCCCGCGCCGGTACTTGTCGCTCTCGGCGTCGGGCACGGGCAGCAGGGCGGCCACATCGGCGTACTGGAGCGCCTCCAGGTCGGGGCGCGCGGGCAGTTCCGCCGCCAGCCCGATGTCCACCAGCCGGAGGGCGCCCGCGTGTTCGGCGGCCGGGTCGATGAGCAGCCCCGGCTTGTACGTACCGAAGGTGACCGTCGCGTCCGCCCGCACGGCCGCGCCGAGCACCTGGCCGGTGTCCGCCTCGACCCCGCTCGGCAGGTCCACCGCCAGCACGGGCGCGTGGCCGCCGGTGACCGCGCGGACCAGCTCGGCGGCCTCGGGGCGCAGACCGCCCCGCCCGCCGATCCCGGTGATCCCGTCGACGACGAGGTCGACGGGGGGCAGCCCTTCGGGGCTGTCCAGTACCTGCCCGCCCGCGGCCAGCAGGGCGGCGAGTGCGGCCCGGTGGACCTTGTCGGGCGAGGTCAGCAGGGCGCGTACGCCGGCTCCGCGCCGGGCCAGCCGGGCCCCCGCGTACAGCGTGTCGCCGCCGTTGTCGCCGCTGCCGACGAGGAGCAGCACCCGGGAGCCGTACACCCGCCCGTTGCGCCGGAGCAGGTCACCGCAGGCCACCGCGAGCCCGGCGGCGGCGCGCTGCATCAGCGCGCCTTCCGGCAGCCGTGCCATCAGCGCCTGCTCGGCGGTCCGTACGGTCTCGACGCTGTACGCATGTCGCATGTGCTCAACCCTCCGCGATCACCACGGCCGACGCCACCCCCGCGTCGTGGCTCAGCGATACGTGCCAGCTGCGCACGCCGAGTTCGGCCGCCCGGGCCGCGACGGTGCCGGTGACCTCCAGCCGGGGCCGTCCGCTGTCCTCGACGCAGACCTCGGCGTCGGTCCAGAGCAGCCCGCCCGGTGCTCCGAGCGCCTTGGCCAGGGCCTCCTTCGCGGCGAACCTGGCCGCCAGCGAGGCGGTCCCCCGCCGCTCCCCGCCGGGCAGCAGCAGCTCCCGCTCCAGGAAGAGGCGCCCGGCCAGCTGCGGCGTGCGCTCCAGCGCCGCTCCGAAGCGTTCGATCTCCGCCACATCGATCCCGACCCCAATGATCACGCGCTCTCACTCACTCATTCGACTGTCACGGACTTCGCCAGATTGCGCGGCTGGTCCACCTCGTTGCCCCGGGCGGTCGCCAGCTCGCAGGCGAAGACCTGCAACGGCACCGTGGCGACCAGCGGCTGAAGCAGCGTAGGCGTAGCAGGGATCCTGATGAGGTGGTCGGCGTACGGGACGACCTCCTCGTCCCCCTCCTCCGCGATGACGACGGTACGGGCGCCACGGGCCCTGATCTCCTGGATGTTCGACACGATCTTGTCGTGCAGCACCGAACGGCCGCGCGGGGACGGCACGATCACGACGACGGGCAGGCCCTCCTCGATCAGGGCGATCGGCCCGTGCTTGAGCTCCCCGGCGGCGAAGCCCTCGGCGTGCATGTACGCGAGCTCCTTGAGCTTCAGCGCGCCTTCCATGGCCACCGGGTAACCCACGTGCCGGCCCACGAAGAGCACGGTGTCGTGGCCGGCCAGCGAGCGGGCCAGTTCGCGCACCGGCTCCATGGTCCCGAGCACGCGTTCGACGGCGCCGGAGATCTCGGAGAGCTGGCGCACGACGGTGCGGATCTCGTCGCCCCACTTGGTGCCGCGCACCTGTCCCAGGTAGAGGGCGACGAGGTAGCAGGCGACGAGCTGGGTCAGGAAAGCCTTGGTGGAGGCGACGGCGACCTCCGGCCCCGCGTGCGTGTAGAGGACGGCGTCCGACTCCCTGGGGATGGTCGAGCCGTTGGTGTTGCAGATGGCGAGGACTCTCGCTCCCTGTTCACGGGCGTGCCTGACCGCCATCAGCGTGTCCATCGTCTCGCCGGACTGCGAGATGGCGACGACGAGGGTGCGCTGGTCCAGGATCGGGTCGCGGTAGCGGAACTCGCTGGCCAGCTCCGTCTCGCAGGGCAGCCTGGTCCAGTGCTCGATGGCGTACTTGGCGATCATCCCGGCGTGGAAGGCGGTCCCGCAGGCGACGACGACGACCTTGTCGACCTCGCGCAGCACACCCTGCGGAATGCGTACCTCGTCCAGGTGGAGGGCGCCCGAGCCGTCGATCCGGCCGAGCAGGGTGTCGGCGACGGCCTTGGGCTGGTCGGCGATCTCCTTGAGCATGAATGAGGCGTAGCCGCCCTTCTCGGCGGCCGACGCGTCCCAGTCCACGTGGTATTCGCGTACGTCGGCGGGCAGGCCGTCGAAACCGGTGACCGTCACCCCGTCCCGCCCCAGCTCGACGACCTGGTCCTGGCCGAGCTCGATCGCGTCCCGGGTGTGGGCGATGAAGGCGGCCACGTCGGAGGCGAGGAACATCTCCCCCTCCCCCACTCCGACGACCAGCGGCGAGTTCCGCCGCGCCCCGACGACCACGCCGGGCTCGTCCGCGTGCACGGCGACCAGCGTGAACGCGCCCTCCAGCTGCCGGCACACCTGCCGCATGGCCTCCGCCAGGTCACCGCCGGACGAGTACGCCTCGGCGAGCAGATGGGCGACCACCTCGGTGTCGGTCTCGGAGGTCAGGTCATGGCCACGCCCCGTCAACTCCTCCCGCAACGCGGCGAAGTTCTCGATGATCCCGTTGTGCACGACGGCGACCCGGCCCGCGTTGTCGAGGTGCGGGTGCGCGTTGGCATCGGTGGGCCCGCCGTGCGTGGCCCAACGGGTGTGCCCGAGCCCGGTGTTCCCGGCCGGCAGCGGCCGGTCCTTGAGCTCCTTCTCCAGATTGAGGAGCTTCCCCGCCTTCTTGGCGGAGGCCAGCCCCCCGTCCGCGAGGACGGCGACCCCGGCGGAGTCGTACCCCCGGTACTCCAGCCGCTTCAGCCCCGCGACAACGACATCCTGCGCCGACTGCGCCCCGACATAACCCACGATTCCGCACATATCGGCACCATAAGGCCCGCACCGCCCCTCTGCCCGGCTTCCGACATGCCCGAGCGGCCCGGCTGCGGAGGCACGTCCGTCGGCCTCACCGGACGGCGACTACTGCCGGGAGAGCCCCGCCGGATCGATCGCCAGCGGGAAAGGGGCGTCCAGGTGGGTGGTCGCACCCGCGAGCGCCGTGGTCCGCTCCACGTAGCGACCGTCCTGCAGCTCGTAGATGACGAGCATGGGAGCGGGGTCGAATTCCAGGCGCCAGAAGTGCGGGATGGACGCCTCGGCGTACAGCATGGGCTTGACCTTTCGGTCCATGGTGCTGTTGCCGGGGGAGACGAGTTCGACAACAAGCTGGACCGCTTCCACGTCAACGGTGACGGGGTCGTCGGCGGTCGCACCTGCATCGGCCACGACCAGGTCGGGTACGACCAGCCCGGACGGCAGGACGACGTTGACGCCTTCCAGGATCTCCACCGGCGCGCCGACGGCCAGGGCGGCCGCATCCAGGGCGACGTGAAGGCGGAACGAGGCCCGCTGGTGGCGGACGCCGGGGGCGGGGGACATCACGAGGGATTCCCCCAGCAGCTCGTAGCGGGTGGTGCGGTCTTCGGGCAGAGCCAGGACGTCGGCGACGGTCCAGGGCCCGGTGTGGTCGGCGGCAACGCTCATTCCCCTCACCTCCTCGTCCGACCGGCAGTCGCGACGCGACCGCGTCAGCCGGTGCACGGCCAGCATACGGGCGCTCCCTCCTGCCGACACCAGACAATCACTGCCACGAGCGAGACCTCGGCCAGACGTACGTTCAGGCCACAAGGACCGGCTCCGGGCGGCGCGCGAGCTCGAACCACAGCAGCTTGCCGCTCCGGCCGAAGACGTCGTCGCCGAGCGGACAGCCGCCCCAGTATCGGCACCGGGACATCGGGATACAGGTCGGTGAACATCTCCACGATCTCGTCGTACTCGCCCCCGGGCCGGGCGCCGAAGAGGAACTCGGCGCGCTGCGGATGGCAGGAACCGACCGCGCCGGCACAGATGGTGTCGTACCAGGCGGTCTGCAACGTGGTGTCACTGAGCATCCGGACAAGCCCGGACGTGTCGAGCAGGTAGATCACCGATGGTCCTTCTCCGCACGGTGGCGGCGGTCGGCGTCCTCCACGGCGCCCCAGCGCTGGGCCCGCTCGAAATGCCGACTGATGCGCGCGGCACGGTCCTGCTGGTCCGCGTAGTACCGGAGCGCCAGATTGACGGCTTCCTTCTTGGTCCTGGCCTTGGACAGCGCCATGGTGCGTTCCAGCGCGTCATCGTCCATGTCGATCTGGGTGACGGACATCCGGCCTGCCCTTCAAGTGATGTGGGTCATGTACAAAAAATTGCAGGCCATCCACATTCAGGGCGCCGTCCGCGAGCTCACGTGACCGACCCCACCCTCCACTCCGTTCGAACTCCCGCAACAATGAGTAGGTGATCACCTCACCCGCACGGAGCCCCCGCCGCACCGAGCACGCGCCGACGCCCTACGTCGATCTGACCCGGGCCGAGTGGAGCGCGCTGCGCGACAGGACTCCGCTGCCGCTGACCGCCGAGGAGGTCGAGAAGCTGAGAGGGCTCGGTGACGTCATCGACCTCGACGAGGTCCGGGACGTCTATCTGCCGCTCTCCCGTCTGCTCAACCTCTACGTCCAGGCCACCTCGGGCCTGCGCGGCGCCCTGAACACCTTCCTGGGGGACGCGGGCAACGGGCACGGGGAGCAGCGCGGTACCCCGTTCGTCATAGGGGTCGCCGGAAGTGTCGCCGTGGGGAAGTCCACCACCGCCCGCATCCTCCAGGCGCTGCTGGCGCGCTGGCCGGAGCACCCCCGGGTGGAGCTGGTGACCACCGACGGGTTCCTGCTGCCGATGAAGGAGCTGGAGTCACGGGGGCTGATGTCGCGCAAGGGGTTCCCCGAGTCGTACGACCGCCGGGCGCTGACCCGGTTCGTCGCCGACATCAAGGCCGGCAAGGACGAGGTGACGGCCCCCGTCTACTCGCACCTGATCTACGACATCGTGCCGGGCGAGCGGCTGACCGTACGCCGCCCCGACATCCTGATCGTCGAGGGGCTCAACGTGCTCCAGCCCGCGCTGCCCGGCAAGGACGGCCGGACCAGGGTCGGGCTCGCCGACTACTTCGACTTCAGCGTGTACGTGGACGCGAGGGCCGAGGACATCGAGGCCTGGTACCTCAACCGCTTCCGCAGGCTGCGCGAGACGGCGTTCCAGAACCCGTTCTCGTACTTCCGCAAGTACACGCAGGTCTCCGAGGAGGAGGCGCTGGACTACGCGCGCACGATGTGGCGGACCATCAACAAGCCCAATCTGCTGGAGAACGTGGCGCCGACGCGCGGCCGTGCCACTCTGGTGCTGCGCAAGGGGCCGGACCACAAGGTCCAGCGTCTGTCACTGCGCAAGCTCTGATCCCGGAAAGGGTGCACCGTGCTGCATCTGCGCCTCATCGTGCCCGCCGACCGCACAGACGAGGTCCTCGGGCTGGTCGAACGGACCGTGGGCACCGCCCATGTCGCGGTGCTCGCGGGCGCCGCGCGGAGTCCGGTGGGTGATGTGGTCCTGTGCGACGTGGCGCGGGAGGCCGGTGACGAACTCATCGGCGCGCTGCGGAAGATGGGCATCGACGACTGCGGTTCCATCACGGTCGAGAACATGGACCTCACCCTCTCCAGGCGTGCCGACGAGGCCGAACGCGCGGCTCCCGGCGAGGGCGCGGACGCGGTGCTCTGGGAAGAGCTGAGCGAGGTGACCCACGAGGAGTCGACGTTCAGCGCCACCTATGTGGCCTTCCTCGCCGTCGCGACGATGCTCGCGGCCTGCGGTGTGATGCTCGACAACGCGATCCTGATCGTGGGGGCGATGGCGGTCGGCCCGGAGTTCGGGCCGCTGGCCGGGATCTCCACGGCGCTGGTGCAGCGCGCGCCCCGGCTGGTGGCGCGCTCGCTGTGGGCGCTGATCGGCGGCTTCGCCGCGGCGATGGTGCTGACGGCCGGGTTCGCCTGGCTGATGGACGCGTTCGGGCTGTTCAACGCGGACATGGTCACGGCGGACCGGCCCAACACGGGCTTCATCTGGCATCCGGACTGGATGTCGTTCGTGGTGGCGCTCCTGGCCGGCGTCGCGGGGACGCTCTCGCTGACGTCGGCGAAGTCCGGTGCGCTGATCGGCGTGGCGATCTCGGTGACCACCGTGCCGGCCGCCGCCAACGCCGCGGTCGCCTTCAGTTATCAGGACCTCCAGCAGACCTGGGGGTCCTCGGGGCAGTTGCTGGCCAACCTCGGCGGCATCGTGCTCGCCGGGACCCTGACCCTGCTGATCCAGAAGGCGCTGTGGAACACACAGCGCCGGACGACACCGGTGGACCGCGGGACACCTAGCACTTCGGGGCGGGTGTGACCGCGCGGGTGGTGCCTGCCCGGCAGCTTCGGGGCCCCTGAAACTGCCGCACACCGCACAAGCGGAGACCGCACGGCCGGTGGCACGATTCCGCACATGACCGATTCCCCGGAAGTGATCTGCCGCCCCTCGCGGAGCCGCGCCGGGTGGTTCCTCGTCGGGCTCGGTGCTGCCGGGGCGGCCCTGGCAGCGGTGCGCGCGGTGTACGGGGGCGGGCTCCTGGACGTATGGGCGGCCGTGGGGGCGCTGCTCGCGCTGCTGGGCCTCGTCTGCCTGTACGCGGCGACCGTCCGGGTGAGCGCTGACTCCTACGGCCTGCGCTCCCGCACCCTGCTGCGCCGCCGGAACATGCCGTGGCGGGATGTCGCGGATCTGCGGGCGTACGTCCAGTACGGGCGGAACCAGGAGATCTACCGGGTCAGCGTGCTGCTGCGCGACGGACGCACGCCGCGGCTGCCCCTGCCGCTGAGCGGGTCCTCCGACGACCGCCCGGACTTCGACGCGAAGCTGGACGCGCTCCGCGCGCTGCACCGCCGCCACGGAGACCCGGAGTCGGACCACCTTCCCGTCCTCTCGTACCGCACCGGCGGGCGCGGCTCGACGGTGTCACTCGTCCTGTGCGGGCTGCTGCTCGCGGGTGCGGTCCTGGCCGCGCTGTTCGTCCCGGTCGTCGAGGAGGAGAAGGCGGCGTGGGCAGCGGCCACTCCGTGCGCCGCGGGCACGCCCGCCGCTGAACGCGGCGAGTGCCTGACCACGCGACGTGCGGTGATCGAGCGGGCCGAGGTCGGCAAGGCGAAGCGGGCCAGTCAGCTGTTCTTCGCCGACAACAGGCCGCTGGACCACATCGAGGTGTCCAGGGAGGGCGCCCGTGGCTTCCGTGCCGGCGACAGCGTTGAACTGACCCTGTGGCGGCACCAGGTGAGAGAGGTCACCGGCGAACTCCACGTGTGGCGCGAGCACTTCACGGGCGCCGGTGAAGTGGCCGTCATCGCGGCCCTGTGCGCCCTGGGCGCGGGCTATCCCGGCGCCCGGTTCCTGCTGCGCCGACGCGGGCGCCGGCTGCCCGACGACGAGGTCCTCCCGTCGGCCCTGCCGTTCGCCGTCGCGCTCGCCGGTACGGCCCTGTGGCTGCTGCCGCTCTGCTACCGGCACCCCACGGGCCTGCCTTCCTCGCCCATGGAGATCGCCTGGGCGGCCTCGGGGACCGTGGTCACGCTGGGACTCCTCACCTGGGCCTGGCGCACCACACGCGTCCGTACGCCCCAGGAGGCCGAAGGCAACACGGCCGCAGAAGAGCTCGCCGGAGGGAAGGGGGAGGTGTTCCTGGCCGCCCGCTTCCTCGAACACACCGACTACAACCCGAACGGCTTCGGCACCCACATCGTCCTGGGGGACGGCCCGCCCTCGGTGACCCCCGGCCGGGGCAGGTTCGCGGCGAGACCGATTCCGGTGGAGCGGCTCACCGTCGGAAACCTGCGCCGCGTCCGGGGCAGCGACGGTGACACCGTCCCCCGGAGCTGGCACATCGCCGAGATCGACGACGCGGGCCGCCCGGTCCGCCTGGCGGCCGCCCCCGCCGACCTGGTGCGCATCACCGCCGAGCTGGAGCGGGCCCGACGCAGGAAGGACCCGGCCACCGGGCCGGGTCCTTCCAGGAGTTGAGCGCGTGTCAGCCGAGCGCGGACTTCACCACGTCGGCCAGCTGCCCCGCCACGGCGCGCGCCTGCTCCAGGTCGGCCGCCTCGACCATGACCCGTACGAGCGGTTCGGTGCCCGACTTGCGCAGGAGTACGCGACCGGTGTCGCCCAGCGCGTGCTCGGCCTGGGACACCGCGGCGGCGACCTCGGGCGAGGTGTCCACGCGGGACTTGTCGACGTCCGGCACGTTGATGAGGACCTGCGGGAGGCGCTGCATCACACCCGCAAGGTCGGCGAGCGTACGTCCGGTGGCGGCGACCCTGGCCGCGAGCATCAGCCCGGTCAGCGTGCCGTCACCCGTCGTCGCGTGGTCCAGGACGATGACGTGCCCGGACTGCTCGCCGCCCAGCGCGAAGCCCTCGGCCTTCATCGACTCCAGGACGTAACGGTCGCCGACGGCGGTCTGGACGAGCTGGATGCCTTCCCGCTCCATCGCCATCTTGAAGCCGAGGTTGGACATGACCGTCCCGACGACGGTGTCCTTGCGCAGCCGGCCGGCGTCGCGCATGGCGAGGGCGAGCACCGCCAGGATCTGGTCGCCGTCGACCTCCGCGCCGGTCGCGTCCACGGCCAGGCAGCGGTCCGCGTCGCCGTCGTGCGCGATGCCGAGGTCCGCGCCGTGCTCGACCACGGCGGCCCGCAGCAGCTCCAGGTGGGTGGAGCCGCAGCCGTCGTTGATGTTCAGGCCGTCCGGCTCGGCGCCGATGGTGACGACCTCGGCCCCGGCCCGTGCGAACGCCTCGGGCGAGACACGGGCGGCGGCGCCGTGCGCCTCGTCGAGGACGACCTTCAGTCCGTCGAGCCGGTTCGGGAGGACGCCGATGAGGTGGGCGACGTAACGGTCGAAGCCCTCGGTGTAGTCGGTGACGCGGCCCACGCCGGCGCCGGTCGGACGGCTCCACGGCTCACCGGTGCGGTGCTGCTCGTACACCGTCTCGATGCGGTCCTCCAGCTCGTCGGCGAGCTTGTGCCCACCGCGCGCGAAGAACTTGATGCCGTTGTCCGGCATCGCGTTGTGGCTGGCCGAGAGCATGACGCCGATGTCCGCGCCCAGCGCGCCGGTGAGGTACGCCACGGCGGGGGTGGGCAGCACCCCGACACGCAGCACGTCCACGCCGGCGCTGGCCAGACCCGCCACGACGGCGGCCTCCAGGAACTCTCCGGACGCACGGGGGTCGCGGCCCACCAGCGCGGTGGCCCGATGCCCCTCGAAGGTGCCCGCTTCGGCCAGTACGTGCGCCGCCGCGACCGAGAGCCCGAGCGCGAGCTCGGCCGTCAGGTCCGCGTTGGCGACGCCGCGCACGCCGTCCGTGCCGAAGAGTCGTCCCACTGGTGTCCTCCGAGATGCTCCGAAACCGCAAAAACCAAAGTAATCAAAACAGGGCGAAGCGAGGCAAGGCACAACAAAGAAGGGTGCGCCTGAGGCCGCTGACCCTATGAATGTGCAAACGTCTTATGCCGTTATACGCCCGCGCGGGTTGATAGACGAACGCCCCAGCAGCACGAGGTGTGCCGCCGGGGCGAACGTGTGACGCGGACGAGCAGGCGATTTAGCGCTTGCTGTACTGCGGGGCCTTACGGGCCTTCTTGAGACCGGCCTTCTTGCGCTCGACCGCACGGTCGTCGCGGGAGAGGAAGCCGGCCTTCTTCAGCGTGGCGCGGTTGTTGTCCGCGTCCGCCTCGTTCAGCGCGCGGGCCACGCCGAGGCGCAGGGCGCCGGCCTGACCGGAGACGCCGCCACCCGAGATGCGGGCGATGACGTCGTAGCGGCCGTCGAGCTCGAGCACCTTGAAGGGCTCGTTGACTTCCTGCTGGTGCACCTTGTTGGGGAAGTAGTCCTCAAGGGTACGACCGTTGATCTTCCACTTGCCGGTGCCCGGGACGATCCGGACGCGGGCGATGGCGTTCTTGCGGCGGCCCAGGCCGGCCGCGGGCTGCGGGTCGCCGAAGCGGCCCGCGAGCGACTCGGAGGTGTACTCACCCTCGACGGGGACCTCCGACTCGAAGGTGGTCACCTCGGCGAAGGTCTCTTCGCCCTCGGTGCCCTCGACGGGCGTCTCTGCAGTGGTCTCGGCCACGATTCTCCTCAGATCTTTCTTTAACGTCTTAGGGGGGAGGCCGGAACTACTGCGCGACCTGGGTGATCTCGAACGGGACCGGCTGCTGCGCAGCGTGCGGGTGCTGGTCGCCCGCGTAGACCTTGAGCTTCGAGATCATCTGACGACCCAGGGTGTTCTTGGGGATCATGCCCTTGATGGCCTTCTCGATGGCCTTCTCGGGGTTCTTCGCGAGGAGCTCGTCGTAACGCACCGAACGGAGACCGCCCGGGAAGCCCGAGTGGCGGTACGCCATCTTCTGGGTCTTCTTGTTGCCGGAGAGGTGGACCTTCTCGGCGTTGATGATGATGACGAAGTCGCCCATGTCCATGTGGGGGGCGTAGATCGCCTTGTGCTTGCCTCGGAGGAGGTTCGCGGCCGTGGTGGCCAGACGGCCGAGGACGATGTCCTCAGCGTCGATGATGTGCCACTGGCGAGTGACATCGCCGGGCTTGGGGCTGTACGTACGCACTTCGTAGCCTTCGCTTCTTCAGTGGATGAGGTCCAGACACATGGCACCCCTGAAGCGATCATGCAGCTGGGGCCCACAAATGCCGGGAAACGCCCGTATGCGAGCCACTGGTAACTGCTCCAGAGAACCTACGTAAGGGCTCTTCGCGTGAGAACGACAGAGCCGATACGTATAACAACCCCTGACAGTACCCGCCCCACCTGGGACGGGTCAAAACGCCCCTGCCCTACCGCTGCCGCTGGACCCTGCGCTCGTCCCAGACCGGCTCCGTGGACTCCCGGACCACCCCGTCCGAGCCGAAGACCAGATAGCGGTCGAAGGACTTCGCGAACCAGCGGTCGTGGGTGACGGCCATGACCGTCCCGTCGTACACCTCCAGACCGTCCTGGAGGGCCTCGGCCGACTCCAGGTCCAGGTTGTCCGTCGGCTCGTCCAGCAGCAGCGCGGTCGTGCCCGCCAGCTCCAGGAGCAGGATCTGGAAGCGCGCCTGCTGCCCGCCGGACAGCCTCTCGAAGGCCTGGTCGCCCTGGCGCTCCAGCTCGTAGCGGCGCAGCACCGACATGGCGCCGCCGCGGTCCTTGGCGTGCTCGGTCCAGAGGATCTCGACGAGCGTCTTGCCCAGCAGCTCCGGATGGGCGTGCGTCTGCGCGAAGTGGCCGGGCACGACCCGCGCCCCGAGCTTCCACTCCCCGGTGTGCGCGACCGGCTCCCCGGCCAGCAGCCGCAGGAAGTGCGACTTCCCCGACCCGTTGGAACCGAGGACCGCGACCCGCTCCCCGTAGTAGATCTCCAGGTCGAACGGCTTCATCAGACCGGTCAGCTCCAGGTTGGCGCACGTCACCGCCCGCACCCCGGTCCGCCCGCCGCGCAGCCGCATCCGGATGTCCTGCTCGCGGGGCGGCTCCGGCGGCGGCCCCGCCTCCTCGAACTTCTTGAAGCGGGTCTGCATCGCGTGGTAGCGGTTCGCCATGTCGGGGCTGTTCGCCGCCTGCTGCCGCATCCGCAGGACGAGCGCCTTCAGCCGGGCGTGCTCCTCCTCCCAGCGCCGAAGGAGCTCCTCGAAGCGCGCGAAGCGCTCCTTGCGGGCCTGGTGGTACGTCCCGAATCCGCCGCCGTGCACCCAGACGTCCGAGCCGGCGGGGCTGGGCTCCACGCTCACGATCTTCTCGGCGGCCCGGGAGAGCAGCTCCCGGTCGTGGGAGACGAAGAGGACCGTCTTACGGGTCTCCTTGAGCTTCTCCTCCAGCCACCGCTTGCCCGGCACGTCGAGATAGTTGTCCGGCTCGTCCAGGAGCAGCACCTCGTCCGGGCCCCTGAGCAGCGCCTCCAGGACCAGCCGCTTCTGCTCGCCCCCGCTGAGCGTGCGCACCTCGCGCCACTGCGCCTTCTCGTACGGGACGCCGAGCGCGGCCGTGGTGCACATGTCCCACAGCGTCTCGGCCTCGTACCCCCGCGCCTCCGCCCAGTCGCTGAGGGCCTGCGCGTACGCCATCTGCGCGGCCTCGTCGTCGACCGTGAGGATGCGCTCCTCGGCCGCGTCGACCGCCTTCGCGGCCTCCCTGATCCGGGGCTGGGCCACCGAGACCAGCAGGTCACGGACGGTCCGCTCGTCCCGTACGGAGCCCACGAACTGGGCCATCACGCCCAGCCCGCCGCTCACCGAGACCGAGCCGCCGTGCGGCTGGAGCTCTCCGGCGAGCAGCTTCAGGAGCGTCGTCTTGCCCGCCCCGTTCGCGCCGACCAGGGCGACGACGGCGCCGTCGGCCACCCGGAACGAAGCGTCGCCGAGCAGCACCCGTCCGTCCGGTAGGTAGTACTCCAGATGGCCCGCTTCAAGATGTCCCATGCACAGCATTGTCACGGCATCCGAACCGTTGACCCAACCGGATTACACAGGCTCTAGGATTCGCGGCATGAGCTTTGGGCAAGGGGGGCCCTCCTGGGGGCCGGGAGAGAGCCGGACTCCGGACTGGGCGGCACTGGCCGACCAGTCCGCTGCACGCGGCAGGCGCAAGAAGTGGCTGATGATCGGCGGCGGCGCGCTGGCCACCGCCGCGGTGGCCGCGATCGTGGCCACGGCCGTCATCACGACCGACGGAGGCGGCGCCTCCGGGTCGGACAAGAACGCGAGCGAGCTGCCGGCCCCCGCCGAGCTGCCCTCGGAGAGCTCCGCGCCGGAGCCCTCCTTCTCCTCGGTTGCACCGCCGCCCCCGCCGGACCCGAAGGACTACATAGCCGACGAGAAGAAGGACAAGGCCCCGGTCGACGTCAACGCCTTCTTCCCCGGCAGGACGCTGACCATGGGCGACCGGGTCTACGCCAAGGGCGCCACCGCACGTACGGCGAACTGCGCCGCGACGACCCAGGGCGCGCTCGGCTCGATCCTGGAGAGCAACGGCTGCGACCAGGTCATCCGCGCGACGTACAGCAAGGGCGGGGTGGCCGTCACCGTCGGACTCGCCGTCTTCGGCACCGAGGCGGAGGCCAGGAAGGCGGCCCAGCAGGCGTCCGGCGGAGTCGCCTCGCTCAGCGGTTCGGGAGTCCCCACCTTCTGCCGCGGCGGAGCCGTCTGCCGGCGCACCGCCAACTCCTACGGCCGTTACGCCTACTTCACGATCGGCGGCTACACCAGCGGGAAGAACGTCACCACCTCGTCCAAGGACGCGTACAAGGTGGGTGACGACCTGACCGACTTCACCTTCCGCCAGATCCGTCACCGCGGCGAGGTCCAGGCTTCGGCGGCCGCGGGGGCCCCCGTCGTCTGACCGGCCGTGCCGTGCCTCCTCCCCCCACGCACCAGTCCCCGTCCCTCCCCTCGACCGAGGACCCGCAGCCGTGCGTCTGACCACCCTCTTCACCCTCCCGCGCGTCCTGCGCCACAGCGACGCGATAGGCGCCGGTCTGCCCCCGGACGAGGCCGTGGTCCTCGACGCCCCGGACCCCTCGCTGCGGGTGGCCCTGGCCGCCGCGGCGGCGGGTGACCACGCCCCGGCCGCCGAACTGCTCGCCCTGACCCGCGAGCACGCCCAGTGGGAGCGCAGGGACACCTGCGTCACCCGCCTCGCACGGGCCTCGCTGCACCACCCGGGCTGGCTGGACAGCTGGCTGGAGGAGTCCCCGGAGGACCCCGACGCCGTACTGGTCAAGGCCGACCAGTACATCTGCCAGGCCTGGCAGATACGGACGGGGGCCCGCGCGAAGCACGTCGAGGCCGACCAGTTCCGGGCGTTCCACGCGGTGCTGCGTGACTCGGTGCCGGTGATCTCCGCCGCCGCCGAGCTCAACCCCGACGACCCCGTGCCCTGGCGCGTCGCGCTGACCCAGGCCCGGGGCATCCAGGCGCCCAGGGACGTCTTCGACAGCTATCTCGCCGAGGCGAACGCGCGCGACCCGCACCACGAGGGCTGCCACGTCCAGGCGCTCCAGTACCTCTGCGACAAGTGGTACGGCTCGCACGAGGAGATGTTCGCCTTCGCCGAGCGTGCGGCCGGCCAGGCCCCTCCCGGCTCCCGGCTCCACGCGCTGCCGCTCCAGGCCGTCGTCGAATACCTGATCGCCGACGAGGAGGCGGACGGCCCCGACCACACCGCCCGCGCCGAAGCCGCGGTGACCCGCGCCCAGGCGCTGTCCGACAGCTACGCCCCGGGAGACCGGGAGGCCGCCGGCTTCCGCAATCACCTGGCCCTGGTCCTGTGGTCGATGAACCGCTACGAGGAGGCCCTCACGGCCTTCCGCTCCATCGGGGTGCACGCCACGACCTTCCCGTGGACCTATTTCGGCGAGCCCCGGGCCGAATTCCTGGAGGCCCGCTCGGACACCCGCGTCGAGCTGGCGATGAAGGTCCCCTTCTTCCGCCCCTCCCCGAGCCCCCCGCCACCGGCACGCCCGAATGGGAGCGCGAGCTGGCACCACGGTCGGTCGCCATCGCCTCCACCGGCCCCACCGAGGTGGCGCAGGCCGCCCTGATCTGCGGCCACAGCCTGCGGACGGCCCCGGCCGGCAGCCGTCACACGTACGTCGAGATCGTCCAGGACCCCGTACGCGGCACACGCGCGGCCCTCCTCCCGGAGGAGCCGCTCACCTCGGCGGCCGACAACTTCACCACGGCCGAGGAGTGGCCCGCCCTGGTCCTGCACCGCACCCCGGAACGCAGCAGCTTCACCCTGCTCCACCGGGGCAAGAAGGTGGCGGCCCACACCTGGGAGACGGCCGCACCCGCCACCGACCACACCGAGGCGGGCGCGACGGCAGCCGCGCTGGCCCGTGTGTACAAGCTGGCCGACCCGCGCCCCCTGGCGCACATCCTGCGGGCCACCGGCGACCCCGCCCGCCACCAGGGGGAGCTGGTCGCCGCTCTCGGCCTGCCACCGCTGCCCACCGGATACGGCGGGCAGCAGGAGATCCTCGCGGCGCTCCCCGGGGCCCGGGTGCTGGCCCGGCGCGGCTTCCTCGCGGGGATGCGGGACACCATGACCACCAAGGACGGTGTCCACCCGGAGGCCCCCGCCCCGGACGAACCGCACCCGGCCCGCTGGTGGGTCCTGCGCACGGCCGGACTGCTCTTCTTCGGCGCGGCGGCGGTCTATGCCTGGTGGACACCCGACATCGGCTGGTTCCGCTCCACCGCGTCCACGGCCGTAGCCCTGTACTTCGCGGCCAAGCTGCTCCGCGCCCGGCGCCGCAGACCGGTCAGCAGCAGCCTGCCCCCGGAAGCGTCCTGACGTTGCGGGCCTCCAGGGCCCTGGCCGCCAGCAGCTCATCGGCCGGATAGGCCACTTCCTCCAGCGTCAGTCCGTGCGGCCGCACCACGTGCACCGCCGGGTCACGCACCTTCGCCGCCAGCACCTCGGCAGGCCACCCGGCCGGCCTGCGCCCGTCCCCGACGAACAGCGCCGCCCCGATCAGCGCCCGCACCATGTTGTGGCAGAACGCGTCGGCCTGCACGGTCGCCGTCAGCACACCGGACTCCGCGTCCCGCACCCAGTGCAGCTTCTGGAGCGTACGGATGGTCGTCGCGCCCTCACGCTTCTTGCAGTACGCGGCGAAGTCGTGCTCCCCCACCATCAGGGCGGCCGCCTCGTTCATCGCGTCCAGATCCAGCGGCCGGTCGTGCCAGAGCACATGGCCGCGCAGCAACGGGTCCACCCCGCCCGGCCTGTCCCCCACGCGATACGCGTAACGCCGCCACAGCGCGGAGAAGCGCGCGTTGAAACCGGCCGGGGCCTCGGCCGCCCGCCAGATCCGTACGTCCAGCGGCAGGCGCCCCGCCATCCGTCGCAGCAGTTTCTCCTCGTGCTCGGCCCACACCTCGGCCGGCAGGTCGACGTGTGCCACCTGCCCGCGCGCGTGCACCCCGGCGTCGGTGCGCCCGGCCACCGTCAGGTCGTACGTCACCGACGACCGCGTCACGGTGCGCAGCGCGTCCTCGATCTCGCCCTGCACCGTGCGCCTGCTGGTCTGCTTCGCCCAGCCGGAGAAGTCCTTCCCGTCGTAGGAAAGGTCCAGCCGTACCCGTACAAAGCCGGGCTCTGCCTCGTCACTCACCCGCAGATCCTCTCAAAACCGAACGGGCCCGCACCGCCCCGAAGGGTGGTGCGGGCCCGTACCTGGGTCTCAGAACGCTCAGGCGTCCTTGGACTCCTCAGCGGCGTCGGCCGGCTTGGCGTCCTCGACGGTCTCGGCCGGAGCCTCGTCCTTCTTGAGGGCGTCTTCCTTGACGGCGCGCTTCGTGGCGGCCTCGGCCTCACCGGTGGCGGCCTGCGCCACGGTCAGGGCCTCGACCAGCTCGATGACGGCCATCGGGGCGTTGTCGCCGCGACGGTTGCCGATCTTGGTGATGCGGGTGTAACCACCGGGGCGGTTCTCGTACCGCGGGGCGATCTCGGTGAAGAGCGTGTGCACGATGCCCTTGTCCGTGATCGACTGCAGCACCAGGCGACGGTTGTGGATGTCGCCCTTCTTCGCCTTGGTGATGAAACGCTCGGCGACCGGACGCAGGCGGCGGGCCTTGGCCTCGGTCGTGGTGATGCGGCCGTGCTCGAACAGCGACTTCGCGAGGTTGATGAGAAGAAGCTTCTCGTGCGCAGCGCTGCCGCCCAGACGGGCACCCTTGGCGGGCTGAGGCATGGTTTTTCTCCTTGTGTGCTGCACCGGCCGTATCAGGTACCGGTGTCAGTTCCCGCGAGGCGGCCGCCCCGCGGAAGTCCTTACTGGTCCGGCGGGGGCACCCTCGTCATCGGGGTACCCCGCGCCGGGAGGCGACTCAGTACTGCTCGGTCTCCACGAAACCGGCGTCCGCGTCGTCGTCCGCGCCGAAGGCGTCGGCCGCGGCGGTCGGGTCGAAGCCGGGAGGCGAGTCCTTGAGCGCGAGGCCCATACCGGCCAGCTTCGCCTTGACCTCGTCGATCGACTTGGCGCCGAAGTTGCGGATGTCGAGCAGGTCCGCCTCGGAGCGGGCGACGAGCTCACCCACGGAGTGGATGCCCTCGCGCTTGAGGCAGTTGTACGACCGAACGGTGAGCTCCAGCTCCTCGATCGGCAGGGCGAGATCGGCGGCGAGCGCGGCGTCCGTCGGGGACGGGCCCATGTCGATGCCCTCGGCGTCGATGTTGAGCTCGCGCGCCAGACCGAACAGCTCGACCAGGGTCTTACCGGCCGACGCCATGGCGTCACGGGGACGCATGGCCTGCTTGGTCTCGACGTCGACGATCAGCTTGTCGAAGTCGGTGCGCTGCTCGACACGGGTCGCCTCGACCTTGTACGTGACCTTGAGCACCGGCGAGTAGATGGAGTCGACCGGGATACGGCCGATCTCCTGGCCCACCTGCTTGTTCTGGACGGCGGAGACGTAGCCGCGACCGCGCTCGACGGTCAGCTCCATCTCCAGCTTGCCCTTGCCGTTGAGCGTCGCCAGGACCAGGTCCGGGTTGTGGACCTCGACACCGGCCGGCGGTGCGATGTCAGCAGCGGTGACCAGGCCGGGACCCTGCTTGCGCAGGTACATCACGACCGGCTCGTCGTGCTCCGAGGAGACGACCAGCTGCTTGATGTTGAGGATGAGGTCGGTCACGTCCTCCTTGACGCCCGGCACGGTGGTGAACTCGTGCAGGACACCGTCGATCCGGATGCTGGTGACAGCGGCACCGGGGATCGAGGAGAGGAGGGTACGACGCAGGGAGTTGCCGAGGGTGTAACCGAAGCCCGGCTCCAGCGGCTCGATCACGAACCGGGAGCGGAATTCGTCGACGACCTCTTCGGTCAGCGACGGACGCTGAGCGATAAGCATGTGGTGATCCTTCAGTCGTGGGCACCCACTATTTGATGCCCGACAGATGAAACAAGGATACGGGCGGCACGCCCCCGAAGGGACATACCGCCCGGATCCGACGCTACTGACGCACGGCCGTCACCGGCCGTAGCGGATCAGACGCGGCGACGCTTCGGCGGACGGCAGCCGTTGTGCGGCGTCGGGGTGACGTCCTGAATCGAACCGACCTCGAGGCCCGTGGCCTGGAGGGAGCGGATCGCGGTCTCGCGGCCGGAGCCCGGACCCTTCACGAAGACGTCGACCTTGCGCATGCCGTGCTCCTGCGCGCGGCGGGCGGCCGACTCGGCGGCCATCTGCGCGGCGAAGGGGGTGGACTTGCGCGAGCCCTTGAAGCCGACGTGGCCGGCGGAGGCCCAGGAGATCACGTTGCCCGAGGGGTCCGTGATCGAGACGATGGTGTTGTTGAACGTGCTCTTGATGTGGGCGTGCCCGTGAGCGACGTTCTTCTTTTCCTTGCGACGCACCTTCTTGGCTGCGCCCTGACGACCCTTGGGGGGCATGTCTTGACTCCAGATGGAGAGGGGAGGTGATCGGTCCTACAGCGAAGACCGCTGGTTTCCGCGAACGCCCGGTGACCCGGACACCCGCAGTGCGTCCGCTGAGGACTACTTCTTGCCCGGCTTCTTCTTACCGGCGATGGCGCGACGCGGGCCCTTGCGGGTACGCGCGTTCGTGCTGGTGCGCTGACCGTGGACCGGCAGACCGCGACGGTGCCGGATGCCCTGGTAGCAGCCGATCTCGATCTTGCGGCGGATGTCGCCCTGGATCTCGCGGCGAAGGTCACCCTCGGTGCGGAGGTTGGCGTCGACGTACTCGCGGATCTTGACCAGGTCCTCTTCGGCCAGGTCACGAACGCGGGTGTTCGGGTTCACGCCGGCTGCGGCGAGGATCTCCTTGGACCGGGTGCGCCCGATACCGAAGACGTAGGTGAGGGCAACCTCCACGCGCTTTTCGCGCGGGATGTCAACACCTGAAACGCGTGCCATTCAATGGCTCCAGTTGTTATTTCGGGGGTCTTCCGCAGAACCACTCCCGACCGCCGACCTCTCACCGAGAGGTGGTACGCCCGAGTCCCCGGCCCCCGCCGGAGGTGTCGTCAGCCGTGGCTTGGACGGGTTCTGCGTATGTACGTTTACGTGCGTCGCGCGAAGTACTGCGAGATGCAGGGGGTCGTGCGTCAGCCCTGGCGCTGCTTGTGGCGCAGGTTGTCGCAGATGACCATGACCCGGCCGTGACGGCGGATCACCTTGCACTTGTCGCAGATCTTCTTGACGCTCGGCTTGACCTTCATGGGATGTCAGGTTCTCCGGGTCAGTGCCCTCACCACGCCGAAGCGGGGTGGCGGCAAGATCTACTTGTACCGGTAGACGATCCGGCCACGCGTCAGGTCGTACGGAGACAGCTCCACGACGACCCGGTCATCCGGGAGGATGCGGATGTAGTGCATCCGCATCTTGCCGCTGATGTGCGCGAGGACTTTGTGACCGTTCTGGAGTTCCACCTTGAACATGGCGTTCGGGAGGGACTCGATCACGGTGCCCTCAATTTCGATGGCACCTTGCTTCTTGGCCACGCTTCGCCTTTCGAATCGGCTACCTTGATCGACTCACGCCCGCCGCATGAAGACACACGGATGCACGAGAGCCGACGAGTCAGTCTACGTCAGCGGACTCCAAAAGACGAATCCGTCAAGTTTGCCCACTTCCTCTGATCCTTAGACACGGATCAGCCGGACAGTCCTGGTGGGCGTCAGGCCGGAACCTCAGGCCAGCGGGTCCGGTGCCGCCTCGACCCCGTACTGGGCGAGCTTCGCCCGGCCGCAGTCCGGGGAGGTCAGGACCAGCGGGCCCTGTTCCGTGAGGGCGATCGAGTGCTCCCAGTGCGAGGACCAGGTGCCGTCGGTCGTCAGGACCGTCCACTCGTCGTCGAGGACCTTCGTCTGCGCGGTGCCCAGCGAGACCATCGGCTCGATGGCCAGGCAGACGCCGGGGACCAGCTTGATGCCCTTGCCGCGCTTGCGCGAGACGTAGTTCAGCAGGTGCGGGTCCATGTGCATCTCGGTGCCGATGCCGTGGCCGCCGTAGTCCTCGATGATCCCGTACTTGCCGGTCGCCGGACGGGGCTGGCGGCGGATGTAGGACTCGATGGCCTTCGAGATGTCGACGAGCCGGTTGTTCACCTTCATCGCGGCGATCCCGGCCCACATCGACTCCTCGGTCACCCGGGAGAGCTCGACGAGCTCCGGAGCGTGACCGGTGCCCACGAAGGCCGTGTAGGCGGCGTCGCCGTGCCAACCGTCGATGATCGCGCCGGCGTCGATCGAGATGATGTCGCCGTCCTTCAGGACGGTCCTGTCGTCCGGGATGCCGTGGACGACGACCTCGTTGACCGAGGTGCAGATCGTCGCGGGGAATCCGCCGTAACCCAGGAAGTTCGACTTCGCGCCGTGGTCGGCGATCACCTTGCGGGCGACCTCGTCCAGGTCCTTCGTCGTGGCGCCGGGGACGGCCGCCTCACGGGTGGCGGCGTGAATGGCAGCGACCACGAGGCCCGCCTCGCGCATCTTCGCGATCTGCTCGGGGGTCTTGATCTGCACCATTGCGCGGCGCCTCTCTGCGTACGAAGGGAAAGGGTGGAAGCCGTACTCCACGATACGGCGCCAAAACAGTCGGCCGCGACGCCCGAGGGCGCCGCGGCCGGCTGTGTGGTGCTACGGGGGCGTGTCAGCCCTCGTCGGACTTCTTGAGGGCCTCCATGGCCCGCTCGGTCACCTCGGTGACCTTGCCGAGCGCGGAGATCGTCACGACCAGGCCCTGCGACCGGTAGTAGTCGATGATCGGCTCGGTCTGCGTGTGGTAGACCTCGAGACGCGTACGGACCGTCTCCTCCGTGTCGTCGTCCCGCTGGTACAGCTCGCCGCCGCAGGCGTCGCAGACGCCCTCGGTCTTCGGCGGGTTGTACGTCACGTGGAAGACGTGCGCGCTGTCGTTACGGCAGATACGGCGGCCGGCGATGCGCTTGACCACCTCGTCCTCGGGGACCTCGAGGTCAAGAACCGCGTCGAGCTTGACGCCCTCACTGTGGAGCATCTCGTCGAGCGCCGCGGCCTGCCCCACGTTGCGGGGAAAGCCGTCCAGGAGGAAGCCGTTCTCGGCGTCCGACTGGGACATGCGGTCCTTGGCCATCGCGATGGTGACTTCGTCCGGCACCAGCTGTCCCGCGTCCATGAAGGCGCGGGCCTGCTTGCCAAGGTCGGTGCCCTGGCTGATGTTGGCGCGGAAGAGGTCGCCCGTGGAGATGTGCGGAATCGACAGATTCTTGGCAAGGAACGCGGCCTGCGTTCCCTTGCCGGCACCGGGCGGCCCGACGAGGACGATTCGCATCAGCGGAGGAACCCTTCGTAATTGCGCTGCTGGAGCTGACTCTCGATCTGCTTCACGGTCTCCAGACCCACACCCACGATGATCAGGATGCTCGTCCCGCCGAACGGGAAGTTCTGGTTAGCGCCACCGAAGCCTGCCAACGCCATCGTCGGCACCAGAGCGATCAGACCCAGGTACAGCGAGCCCGGCCAAGTGATCCGGTTGAGCACGTAGCTCAGATACTCGGCGGTAGGTCGACCTGCCCGGATACCCGGGATGAAGCCACCATACTTCTTCATGTTGTCCGCGACTTCCTCGGGGTTGAACGAGATCGCCACATAGAAGAATGCGAAGAACACGATCAGAAGGAAGTACGTCGCGATGTAGTACGGGTGGTCGCCCTTGACGAAGTGATCCTGAATCCAGGTCGCCCAGCCCGCGGTGGAGTTGGAGAACTGAACGATTAGAGCAGGAATGTAGAGCAGCGAAGAAGCGAAGATGACGGGAATCACACCCGCCTGGTTCACCTTCAGCGGGATGTAAGTGGACGTACCACCGTAGGACCGGCGCCCGATCATCCGCTTCGCGTACTGCACCGGAACCCGGCGCTGGGCCTGTTCGACGAAGACGACGAGGCCGACCATCACGAAGCCGATGAGGATGACGGTGATGAACTCGATCCAGCCGTCGGCGAGCTTGCCGCTCTCCTTGATGGCCCAGAGGGCGCCGGGGAAGCTCGCGGCGATCGAGATGAACATCAGGATCGACATGCCGTTGCCGATGCCGCGGTCGGTGATGAGCTCACCGAGCCACATGACGGCGGCGGTACCGGCGGTCATGGTGATGACCATGACGACGGTCGTGAAGATCGACTGGTTCGGGACGACCTGGTCGGCGACGGAGCAGCCGCTGAAGAGCGCGCCGCTGCGAGCGGTGGCCACCAGGCCGGTGCCCTGGAGGATGGCCAGCGCGACGGTCAGATAACGCGTGTACTGCGTGATCTTGGCCGTGCCCGACTGCCCCTCCTTCTTGAGGGCTTCGAGTCGGGGGATGACCACGGTCAGCAGTTGGAGAATGATGCTGGCCGTGATGTACGGCATGATGCCGAGCGCGAAGATCGTGATCTGCAGCAGTGCACCACCGCTGAACATGTTCACCAGACCGAACAGGCTGTTGTTGCCCTGACTGGCCTGGTCAACACAGGTCTGGACGTTCTCGTAGCTCACCCCCGGTACGGGAATGTGCGCACCGAGACGGTAGAGCACGATGATGCCGAGCGTGAAGAGCAGCTTCTTGCGCAGGTCGGGCGTCTTGAACGCCCGGGCGAACGCGGTGAGCACGGTGCCTCCTGCGACCCCCGCGCAAAAGCGTGAGGTGACGGTCTTGAGGATCGACGATTACGTAACAGCCAAAGGACCCCGGGCTCTTGCCCAGGACTTACCACAGCAACAGTGCACGCCACCTTACCGGCGTACATGCCCCCCTAGGAACGACCAACCGGGGATGCCCCAAATGAGAGGCATCCCCGGTCGGGTGTTCAGGCCACAGCCCTGTCCGAGTTGTCTCAGACGAGTTCGGTGACGGTGCCGCCGGCGGCGGCGATCTTCTCCTTGGCGGAGCCGGAGACGGCGTCAACCGAAACCTGCAGCGCCACGGAGATCTCGCCCTGTCCGAGGACCTTGACGAGGTGGTTGTTGCGCACAGCGCCCTTGGCGACCAGATCGGCCACCGTGACCTCTCCACCCTCGGGGTAGAGCGTCGCGAGCTTGTCCAGGTTCACGACCTGGTACTCCGTGCGGAACGGGTTCTTGAAGCCCTTGAGCTTCGGGAGACGCATGTGGAGGGGCATCTGCCCACCCTCGAAGCGCTCCGGAACCTGGTAACGAGCCTTCGTACCCTTGGTACCACGGCCTGCGGTCTTACCCTTGGACGCCTCACCACGACCCACACGGGTCTTGGCGGTCTTGGCGCCCGGGGCAGGCCGGAGGTTGTGGGCCTTCAGCGGGCTGTTCTCCGCCATGTCAGTCAACCTCCTCGACCGTCACGAGGTGGCGGACGGTCTGAGCCATTCCGCGGAACTCGGGGCGGTCCTCCTTGACAACCACGTCGTTCAGGCGCTTGAGCCCGAGCGAACGCAGGGTGTCGCGGTGGTTCTGCTTGCTGCCGATGTACGACTTCGTCTGCGTGATCTTGAGGCGAGCCATTACGCACCCGCTCCCGCACGCGCACGGAGCAGAGCCGCGGGGGCGACGTCCTCGAGGGGCAGACCGCGGCGGGCCGCGATCTCCTCGGGACGCTGCAGGCCCTGAAGGGCCGCCACGGTCGCGTGCACGATGTTGATCGGGTTCGAAGAACCGAGCGACTTCGACAGGATGTCGTGAACGCCGGCGCACTCCAGGACGGCGCGCACCGGGCCACCGGCGATAACACCGGTACCGGGGGAAGCAGGCCTCAGCAGGACGACGCCCGCAGCCTTCTCACCCTGGATCGGGTGCGGGATGGTGCCCTGGATACGCGGGACCTTGAAGAAGCTCTTCTTGGCCTCTTCGACGCCCTTGGCGATGGCCGCGGGAACTTCCTTGGCCTTGCCGTATCCGACACCGACGGTGCCGTCACCATCGCCCACCACGACCAGCGCGGTGAAGCTGAAGCGACGACCACCCTTCACTACCTTGGCGACGCGGTTGATCGCGACGACACGCTCGACGTACGCGGTCTTCTCGGCCGCAGCACCGTCACGGCCCTTCCGGTCCCGCCGCTCGCCGCCACCGGCACCGCTTCCGCGGCGCTGGGGTCCAGCCATTGGATTTACCTCTCTCTGTTACGTCCGCTGTGCGTTGGAACCGGGGCTTAGAACTTCAGCCCGGCTTCACGGGCGGCGTCAGCCAGAGCGGCAATCCGCCCGGCGTACTGGTTACCACCGCGGTCAAACACGACGGCCTCGACGCCTGCGGCCTTGGCACGCTCGGCGACAAGCGCGCCGACCTGCTTGGCCTGGGCGCTCTTGTCACCCTCCGCACCGCGGATCGACGTGTCCAGGGTCGACGCCGACGCGAGCGTGTGGCCCGCGATGTCGTCGATGACCTGGGCGACGATGTGACGGTTGGAACGCGTCACGACCAAGCGCGGACGCTCCGGCGAACCGGAGATGTGCTTGCGGACGCGGATATGGCGCCGCTTGAGAGCGGCACGCTTGTACGCGTCGCCCTTGGCGATCTTCACACCGTATGCCATGGCTACTTACCAGCCTTTCCGACCTTGCGCCGGATGACCTCGCCGGCGTACTTGACGCCCTTGGCCTTGTACGGGTCGGGCTTCCGCAGCTTGCGGATGTTGGCGGCTACCTCGCCGACCTTCTGCTTGTCGATGCCCTCGACGCTGAGCTTCGTGGGCGACTCGACCTTGAAGGTGATGCCTTCCGGAGCCTCGATGAGGATCGGGTGGCTGTAGCCCAGGGCGAACTCCAGGTTGGAGCCCTTCGCCTGGACGCGGTAACCGACACCACTGATCTCGAGCGCCTTGCTGTATCCCTGGGTCACACCGGTGATCATGTTCGCCACCAGCGTGCGGGACAGGCCGTGAAGGGCCTTGTTCTGACGCTCGTCGTTCGGGCGGACGACGCTGAGCACGCCGTCCTCACCCTTGGTGACCTCGATCGGCGCGGCGACGGTGTGCGAGAGGGAACCCTTGGGGCCCTTCACCGCGACCGTGCGGCCATCGATGGTGACGTCCACACCGGCGGGAACCTGGATGGGGAGCTTGCCGATTCGCGACATGAGCTTTCCTTCCTTTCCCGACTACCAGACGTAGGCGAGGACTTCCCCACCTACGCCCTTCTTGCCTGCCTGCTGGCCGGTCAGGAGACCGTGGGACGTGGAGATGATCGCCACGCCCAGGCCGCCGAGAACCTTCGGCAGGTTGGTGGACTTTGCGTACACACGCAGACCCGGCTTCGAGATGCGCTTGATGCCGGCAATCGAACGCTCGCGGTTCGGCCCGAACTTCAGCTCGAGAACGAGGCTCTTACCGACCTCGGCGTCCTCGACCTTCCAGCCGGTGATGAAGCCCTCCTGCTGGAGGATCTCCGCGATGTGCGACTTGATCTTGCTGTGCGGCATCGAAACATCGTCGTGATACGCCGAGTTCGCGTTACGCAGACGCGTGAGCATGTCTGCGATGGGATCAGTCATGGTCATGAGTTGGCCTTCGGCCTCTCTCGCCGGGGTTTCCTGTATGCGCCATCCCTCTCCCCACTCAGTGGCGGGACGGGTGCGGTGCGGGGACCTACGGCGTAGTAAGTCGGTCAGGGCGGCAGGCGCCCAACCCTTCAAGCCTACGGCATGAAGAGCGGGGCTCCTGCCGACCGGATACTTACCGAGAGCTTTCTGGTCCTACGACGCCCGAGGGCGAAGGAGGGTTACCAGGAGCTCTTGGTCACGCCCGGCAGCTCGCCACGGTGAGCCATCTCACGAAGGCACACGCGGCACAGGCCGAACTTGCGGTAGACGGAGTGGGGCCGGCCGCAGCGCTGGCAGCGGGTGTAACCGCGCACGCCGAACTTCGGCTTACGGGCGGCCTTAGCGATCAGAGCCTTCTTCGCCACGGTCAGTTCTCCTTGAACGGGAAGCCGAGGTGACGAAGCAGGGCACGACCCTCGTCGTCGTTGGTCGCCGTGGTGACCACGGTGATGTCCATGCCCCGGACCCGGTCGATCTTGTCCTGGTCGATCTCGTGGAACATGACCTGCTCCGTGAGACCGAAGGTGTAGTTGCCACGGCCGTCGAACTGCTTCGGCGACAGACCACGGAAGTCACGGATACGCGGAAGCGCGAGCGACAGCGTACGGTCCAGGAACTCCCACATGCGGTCACCACGGAGGGTGACGTGGCAGCCGATCGGCTGCCCCTCGCGCAGCTTGAACTGCGCGATCGACTTGCGGGCCTTCGTGACGGCGGGCTTCTGGCCGGTGATCGTGGTGAGGTCCCTGACGGCACCGTCGATCAGCTTGGAGTCGCGGGCGGCGTCGCCCACACCCATGTTGACCACGATCTTGACCAGACCGGGGACCTGCATGACGTTCTCGTACGAGAACTCCTCACGCAGCTTGCCGGCGATTTCCTCGCGGTAGCGCGTCTTGAGACGCGGCGCAGTGGTGGTCGTCATCAGATGTCCTCACCGGTCCGCTTGGCAACGCGGATCTTCTTGCCCTCGTCGTCAAAGCGGTAGCCGACGCGGGTGACGACCTTGTTGCCGTCCTTCTCCACAACCAGCTGTACGTTGCTGACGTGAATCGGGGCCTCGGTGGTGACAATGCCACCCGTCTGCGAACCGCGAGCCGTCTGACCGGCCTTGGTGTGCTTCTTGACCCGGTTGACACCCTCGACGAGGACACGGTCCTGAGCGGGGAAGGCAACGATGACCTTGCCCTGCTTGCCCTTGTCCTTACCGGTGATGACCTGAACCAGGTCGCCCTTCTTGATCTTCATGCTTACAGCACCTCCGGCGCGAGCGAGATGATCTTCATGAACTTCTTCTCGCGCAGCTCACGGCCCACCGGGCCGAAGATACGGGTGCCGCGGGGGTCGCCGTCGTTCTTGAGAATGACAGCGGCGTTCTCGTCGAAGCGGATGTACGAGCCATCCGGGCGACGACGCTCCTTGACGGTGCGAACGATGACCGCCTTGACGACGTCACCCTTCTTCACGTTGCCACCGGGGATCGCGTCCTTGACGGTGGCGACGATGACGTCACCGATGCCCGCGTAGCGGCGACCCGAGCCACCGAGAACACGGATGGTGAGAATTTCCTTCGCACCCGTGTTGTCGGCGACGCGCAGTCGCGACTCCTGCTGGATCACGTCTATCTCCTGATCGTCTGCCGGTTCCCGGCGGGGGCACCGGTGAAGGTGCCCCCGCCGAGCCTGGCGGAACTTGCCTGCGGGGGATGCCCCTCAGGAATTACTTGGCCTTCTCGAGGATCTCGACGATGCGCCAGCGCTTCGTGGCGGACAGCGGACGCGTCTCCATGATGACAACGCGGTCGCCGACGCCGGCGGAGTTCTGCTCGTCGTGGGCCTTGAGCTTGTTCGTACGGCGGATGACCTTGCCGTACAGCGCGTGCTTGACGCGGTCCTCGACAGCGACGACGACGGTCTTGTCCATCTTGTCGCTGACGACCAGACCCTCACGGGTCTTGCGGAAACCGCGGTCAGTGTTGGTCTCAGTCACAGTCTTCTCGCTCATCAGACGCTCTCCACCGTCTCGATGCCCAGCTCGCGCTCGCGCATCAGGGTGTAGATCCGGGCGATGTCCTTACGGACGGACTTGAGCCGACCGTGGTTCTCGAGCTGGCCCGTCGCCGCCTGGAAGCGGAGGTTGAACAGCTCTTCCTTGGCCTCGCGGAGCTTGTTGAGGAGCTCCTCGTTGCCCAGCTCGCGCAGCTCGGACGCCTTGGTACCGGCCGACATCACGACTCACCTGCCTCGCGCCGAACGATCCGGCACTTCATCGGAAGCTTGTGAGCAGCGCGGGTGAGCGCCTCACGAGCAATCTTCTCGTTCGGGTAGGACAGCTCGAACATCACCCGACCGGGCTTGACGTTCGCGATCCACCACTCGGGAGAACCCTTACCGGAACCCATGCGGGTCTCGGCAGGCTTCTTCGTCAGGGGGCGGTCCGGGTAGATGTTGATCCAGACCTTGCCGCCACGCTTGATGTGGCGGGTCATCGCGATACGAGCTGCCTCGATCTGGCGGTTCGTCACGTACGCCGGGGACAGCGCCTGGATGCCGTACTCGCCGAACGCAACCTGCGTGCCACCCTTGGACATACCGCTGCGCTTCGGGTGGTGCTGCTTGCGGTGCTTGACCCTACGGGGGATCAGCATTTCGGTCAGGCCTCCGTTCCGGTGCTCTCAGCCGGAGCAGCGGCGGCGGGAGCGTCGGCCTTGGGGGCCTCCGCTGCCGGCGCGGACTGCTGCGGCTTGCGGCCGCGACCGCCACGCTCGCCACCACGGCCACCACGGCCGGCCGGGCGGTCAGCGCCGCCACGGGCCGGACGGTTGCCGGCGCGAGCCGCTGCGTTCTCGGCGCGGACCTCGGCGATGTTCTTGACGTCGCCCTTGTAGATCCAGACCTTCACACCGATGCGGCCGAAGGTCGTCTTGGCCTCGAAGAAGCCGTAGTCGACGTTCGCACGGAGCGTGTGCAGGGGCACGCGGCCCTCGCGGTAGAACTCCGAGCGGGACATCTCGGCGCCGCCGAGGCGGCCACCGCACTGGATCTTGATGCCCTTGGCGCCGGCCTTCATCGTGCTCTGCATGCTCTTACGCATGGCACGACGGAAGGAGACGCGGGAGGAGAGCTGCTCGGCGACGGCCTGGGCCACCAGCTGAGCGTCCACCTCGGGGTTCTTGACCTCGAGGATGTTCAGCTGGACCTGCTTGCCGGTCAGCTTCTCCAGCTCGCCACGGATGCGGTCGGCCTCGGCGCCGCGGCGGCCGATGACGATGCCCGGGCGGGCGGTGTG
Source organism: Streptomyces sp. NPDC079167 (assembly GCF_040686735.1). NCBI lineage: Bacteria > Bacillati > Actinomycetota > Actinomycetes > Kitasatosporales > Streptomycetaceae > Streptomyces > Streptomyces sp. NPDC079167. The sequence goes on from NZ_JBFBLO010000014.1 coordinate 105,374, forward strand.
GATGTCAACGCGGACGCGGTCGCGGGTGCGCTCGATCTCGACCTTCGAGATGCCGGCCCGCTCCATGCCCTTCGTCATCATGCGACGAATGGCGACGTCTTCCTTGACGTAGTCCTTGTACAGCTTGTCGGCGTACCAACGGGACTTGAAGTCCGTGGTAATGCCGAGCCGGAACCCGTGCGGGTTTACCTTCTGGCCCATTACCGGGTTCCTTCCTTGCTGCTGACGACCACGGTGATGTGGCTGGTCCGCTTACGGATCCGGTAGGCACGGCCCTGAGCACGCGGACGGAACCGCTTCAGGGTCGGGCCCTCGTCCACGAACGCCTCGCTGATGACCAGCGAAGAGGCGTCAGGGTGGTCGTAGTTGTGTGCAGCGTTGGCGATGGCGCTGTCAAGCACCTTGCCAACCGGCACGCTCGCGGCCTGCGGGGCGAAACGCAGGACCGCCTGAGCCTCCGTGGCATCCATGCCACGGATGAGGTCCACCACGCGGCGGGCCTTCATGGGCGTGACGCGGATGTACCGCGCCTGGGCCCTGGCTTCCATGGTTGTCCCTTCGGTGTGAGTCATAGTCGTTTCCACCCCGCGCTAGCGGCGCTTCGACTTCCGGTCGTCCTTGACGTGGCCGCGGAAGGTGCGAGTCGGCGAGAACTCGCCGAGCTTGTGGCCGACCATCGACTCGGTGACGAACACCGGGACATGGATCTTGCCGTTGTGCACCGCGATGGTGTGGCCCAGCATTGCCGGGATGATCATCGAGCGACGGGACCAGGTCTTGATGACGTTCTTGGTGCCTGCCTCGTTCTGTACGTCCACCTTCTTGATGAGGTGGCCGTCGACGAAGGGCCCCTTCTTGAGACTGCGCGGCATCTAAACCCGCTCCTAGCGCTTCTTGTTCGTCTTGCGGCGGCGGACGATGTACTTGCTCGATGCCTTCTTCGGCGAGCGAGTACGACCCTCCTTCTGACCCCACGGCGAGACCGGGTGACGACCACCGGAGGTCTTGCCTTCACCACCACCGTGCGGGTGGTCAACCGGGTTCATCGCGACACCGCGGACGGTCGGGCGGACGCCCTTCCAGCGCATGCGGCCGGCCTTGCCCCAGTTGATGTTCGACTGCTCGGCGTTGCCGACCTCGCCGATGGTGGCGCGGCAGCGGGCGTCGACCAGCCGGATCTCGCCGGACGGCATACGAAGGTGGGCCATCGTGCCCTCCTTCGCCAGCAGCTGCACGGAGGCACCCGCGGAACGGGCGAACTTCGCGCCGCCGCCGGGCCGCAGCTCGATGGCGTGGATGGTCGTACCGACCGGGATGTTGCGCAGCGCCAGGTTGTTGCCCGGCTTGATGTCGGCGCCCGGACCGTTCTCGACGCGGTCACCCTGCGACAGACCACGGGGGGCGACGATGTAACGCTTCTCGCCGTCCGCGTAGTGCAGCAGCGCGATGCGCGCGGTGCGGTTGGGGTCGTACTCGATGTGCGCGACCTTGGCCGGCACGCCGTCCTTGTCGTGACGACGGAAGTCGATCACGCGGTAGGCGCGCTTGTGGCCACCACCCTGGTGGCGAACGGTCACACGACCGGCGTTGTTACGGCCGCCCTTGCTGTGCAGGGGGCGGACCAGCGACTTCTCCGGCGTGGACCGCGTGATCTCGACAAAGTCGGCGACGCTGGAGCCACGACGGCCCGGGGTCGTCGGCTTGTACTTGCGGATACCCATTTCTCAGTCCTCGTCCGATTCCGGACGACTCGACCTCCGTCAGGAGGTCGGGCCGCCGAAGATGTCGATACGGTCGCCCTCGGCGAGGGTCACGATGGCGCGCTTCGTGTCGGCGCGCTTGCCGAAACCGGTCTTGGTGCGCTTGCGCTTACCCTGCCGGTTGATCGTGTTGACCCCGGTGACCTTGACCGAGAAGACCGCTTCCACGGCCTGCTTGATCTGGGTCTTGTTGGAGCCGGGCGCGACGATGAACGTGTACTTGTTCTCGTCGAGCAGCGCGTAGCTCTTCTCGGAAACGACCGGCTTGACGAGAACGTCGCGCGGGTCCGAGTAGGTCTTGCTGGTAACGGTCGCCTCACTCATCAGGCGGCGCTCCCTTCGGTCTCAGCGGTCTGGGGGCCAGACACGAAGGACTCGAAAGCGGCCTGGGTGAAGACCACGTCGTCAGAGACGATCACGTCGTACGTGTTCAGCTGGCCCGGCTCCAGGATGTGCACCTGGGGCAGGTTGCGCGCGGACAGCCACGCGGCCTCGTCGGCGCGGTCGACGACCAGGAGCAGGTTGCTGCGCTCCGAGATCTTGCCGAGCAGCGTCTTGGCGGCCTTGGTGGAGATCCCACCCTCGACCACGCCGGTGACGACGTGGATGCGGGAGTGACGCGCCCGGTCCGAGAGGGCACCGCGCAGGGCGGCTGCCTTCATCTTCTTCGGGGTGCGCTGCGAGTAGTCACGCGGCTGCGGGCCGTGGACGACGCCACCACCGGCGAACTGCGGCGCGCGGGTCGAACCCTGGCGCGCGCGGCCGGTGCCCTTCTGGCGGTACGGCTTGCGCCCACCACCGCGGACCTCGCCACGGGACTTGGTCTTGTGCGTGCCCTGACGGGCAGCTGCCAGCTGTGCGACGACGACCTGGTGGATCAGCGGAACGCTGGTCTTCGCGTCGAAGATCTCCGCGGGGAGCTCGACGGTACCGGCCTTGTCGCCTGCCGGCGAAAGGATGTCAATGGTGCTCATTACCTCAAGCCCCCTTGGCCGCGGTACGGACCAGGACGAGGCCGCCGTTCGGACCGGGGACCGCGCCCTTGATGAGGAGCAGACCCTTCTCCGCGTCAACCGCGTGGATGGTCAGGTTCTGGGTGGTGACGCGCTCGTTACCCATCCGACCGGCCATGCGCATGCCCTTGAAGACACGCCCAGGGGTGGCACAGCCACCGATCGAACCGGGGGAACGGTGCTTGCGCTGGACGCCGTGGCCGGCGCCGAGGCCCTTGAAGTTGTGACGCTTCATGACACCGGCGAAGCCCTTGCCCTTGCTCTTGCCCGTGACGTCGACCTTGACGCCGGACTCGAACACCTCGGCAGTGACCTCCTGGCCCAGCGTGTACTCGCTGGCGTCAGGGGTGCGGAGCTCCACCAGGTGGCGGCGCGGGGTGACGTCGGCCTTGGCGAAGTGACCCTTGAGGGGCTTGTTCACCTTGCGCGGGTCGATCTCGCCGAAGGCGATCTGCACCGACTCGTAGCCGTCGCTGTCGTTCGTACGGACCTGCGTCACGACGCACGGACCGGCCTTGACGACGGTAACCGGGACGACCCGGTTGTTCTCGTCCCAGACCTGGGTCATGCCGAGCTTCTCGCCCAGGACGCCCTTGATGTTCTTGCTCATCTCGGCCCGTCCCCTCAGAGCTTGATCTCGATGTCGACGCCAGCCGGCAGGTCGAGGCGCATCAGCGAGTCAACCGTCTTCGGCGTGGGGTCGAGAATGTCGATGAGGCGCTTGTGCGTGCGCATCTCGAAGTGCTCGCGAGAGTCCTTGTACTTGTGCGGCGACTTGATGACGCAGTACACGTTCTTCTCAGTGGGCAGCGGCACCGGGCCTGCGACCGACGCACCAGTGCGGGTCACCGTCTCGACGATCTTCTTCGCCGAGGAGTCGATGACCTCGTGGTCGTAGGCCTTGAGCCGGATGCGGATCTTCTGTCCCGCCATGGCTACTAGTAGTCCTGTCTCTCAATAACGCTCTGGAACCCGTGGTTCTCGTAACTCCGCCTCCGACCCACGCGGTCGGGCGTGTCGCATCCCCTCTACGAAGATCTCCCGAAGGATTTCCCAACCAAGGGGGTGCGGGCCGAAACCGCGCTGCCGGGGGCGAAACCCCACCGGGTGCCTGGTCAGCGCCCCACTGACGCTTCCCGAAAGATTCCCGTACGTCCGACCCAGGGGTCGACGAGTACTGTGGGACTCGCTTCCGGTCCTCCCGGCGGGAGGCGCGCAGCATTGACACTCAACCGAGCAACCTGGCTAGTGTGCCACACGGGCTGCGGCGCTGGCCAATCGGGGCGGGGATCTTACCCCCTGCGGGGGACCGGTCAAACGCGGGCACGACCCACGACTGCCGGTTCGTGCGCCGCTGCCGCGATATTCGGTCGAGGACCGTACGCCACCTCCCCTACTGTGACCGGCCGGGACGGCGACTCACCGGGGGCACGGAACATGCGTACGCACTATCCACGGACCCCCCATCTCCCCTGGTCGCCCGGGGCCACCTCGGACGACGTACGCCTCGCCGACCTCGCCGGGCTGACCGGCTCCCAGGTCGTGGTCACCGAGAAGCTGGACGGCGAGAACACCACGCTGTACGCCGACGGGCTGCACGCCCGCTCCCTCGACTCCGCGCACCACCCCTCCCGCGGCTGGGTCAAGGCGCTCCAGGGCCGCATCGGCCCGCGCATCCCGGCGGGGTGGCGGATCTGCGGCGAGAACATGTTCGCCCGCCACTCGATCCCGTACGAGGACCTGGCGAGCCACTTCTACGGCTTCTCCGTCTGGGACGGCGGGGTCTGCCTGGACTGGGACCGGACCGTGGACTTCCTGCGGGACCTCGGGATCCCGACGCCGGCGGTGCTGTGGCGTGGTGTGTTCGACGCACGGGCCGAGAAGGCGCTGCGTGCGCTCAGGCCGGACACGGGACGCCAGGAGGGGTACGTCGTCCGGCCTGCCGGAAGCTTTCCCGCCGCGGCGTTCGCACGGCGGGTGGCGAAGTGGGTACGGCCCGGCCACGTGACGACGGACACGCACTGGATGCACGCGGAGGTGGTGGAGAACGGGCTGGGCCCGGCCGCCGCCCTGTGGGCCGTGCGTTCGGGCGCTCCCGTGGACCCGGCGGCACTCGCCCTCGCCGCGGGCGCCGGTCCCGGCGACGCACCGGCCGCCCTCGCGACGGCCGACGCCCTGGACGCACGGGAGCGCACCGGCGACGACCGGCTGGCCGGGGTGCTCGCCGCCCTGCTGCACCGCACCCGCCGGGCCGCGCTCGCACCCGCGCTCGCCGGACCGCTCGGGATGCGGCTCGCCCGGCGGACGGCGGACCTGGTCGGCCTCTACCCCTCTCTGCACCGTCCCTACCCGGACGACGACCGCCACGGCGGCCTGGCGCGGATGTCGCTCGCCGCCGACCTGACGGTGCTGCACGCGCTGGCCGGTGTGCTGGCCGACGGCCCCGAGACCCGCGAGCAGGTGGAGTGGTCGGCCCTGCACGCCCAGGACGTGGCCGAACCGGACGGGCTTCCCGCCGCCTTCGCCGACCTGGAGCCCGACGCCGCCGGCCGCTGTCTGGCGCAGGCCCGCGAGGCGTACGCCCTGGGCCGCGTCACCACCGCGCAGGAGGCGGTCGCCGCGACCTGGCGGTGGCGGTCCGGGGACTTCCCGCGCCTGGTCCACCTGGTCGGGCCTTCGGGCAGCGGGAAGAGCACCTTCGGCCGCGGGCTGCCGGGCACCGCCACGTACATCTCGCTCGACGACCTGCGCGAGTCCCGCGGCTCGCGCGCCGACCAGGGCGCCAACGCGGACGTCCTGCGCGAGGGGCTGCGCCGCCTGGACGCCGCGCTCGTCCCGGGCGCCACCGTCGTCTGGGACGCCACCTCGCTCAACCCGCACCAGCGCTCCCTCGTGCACGCGGTCGCCCACCGCAGGGACGCCCTGCTCACCCACGCCGTGGCATGGGTCGACCCGGCCGAGCTCTCCGCGCGCAACGGCCGGCGCGGCCATCCGGTGCCGCCGGACGTGCTGGCCTCCCAGGTGCGCCGCTTCGTACCCCCTTACCCCGGCCAGGCCCACCGCACCTGGTACATCGGGACGAGCGGAACCGTGGAGGACCGGACCTGATGCGTACGAGCGAGGAGATCTACCACCGGATCCGCTGGGACGCCCGCTTCGACATGGCGCGCTTCTCCGTGGGCGTCGCCCAGCGCGGCCGTGACCCGAAGCGGGTGCCGCTGGAGCGGTTCACGCCCGGCGGCGACATCCCCTGGCACCGGGTGCTGTTCTTCGAGGCGGACGGCGAGGTGGTGTGGGACCGCTCCACGGGCCTCGACCGGATCGACGCGTCGGAGGCGGGCCGCGTCCGGGCCTCGCGCCGCCTGCCGTCCCCGTACTTCACCTCACGTGTCCCGCACGCGTTCTCCCCGGCGACGGGCACCTGGGAGCCGGTCTCCCCCGGACCGCCGGACCCGTCCGCCTCCCTGACCGTGCTCACCTGGAACACGCTGTGGGACCGGTACGACAGCGACCGCATCGACACGGCCCGGCGCCGCCCCCTCCTGCTCGACGCCCTGGGCGCGGCGAACGCGGACGTGATCGCGCTCCAGGAGGTGGAGCCCGCGCTGCTGCGGCTGCTGCTGGACTGCGCGTGGGTACGGGACGGATACGTCGTCGCCACCGGACGGGACCACCGCGACGTCGCGGACAACGGTCTGCTGCTGCTCAGCCGGCTGCCCGTGAGTGAGGCGGGGCTGCACGTCCTCGGGCCGCACAAGGCGGTGACCGCGGCCGTCGTCGAGACGACCGACGGCCCCGTCACCGTGGCCGTGACCCACCTCAGCAGCGACCACTCCCCCGAGGGCGCCACCCGCCGCGACACCGAACTGGCCGACTTGGCAACGGGGTTGGCGGCCATCGAGGGCGAACTCCTCCTCGTCGGTGACTTCAACGACGGCGGCGACCGACCGCAGACCCGCCTAACGATGACGGACGCCTGGAGCCAGGTGCACGGCCCCGCCGACCTGACTCCCACCTTCGACCCGTCGGTGAACCCCCTTGCCGCCGTCTCCTCCCTGTCCGGCCGCGTCTCCCGGCTGGACAGGGTCCTGCTGCGTACGGAACGGCTGCGCGCCCGGTCGGCGGCCCTGACCGGCGAGACACCCGGCCCGGAGGGGCTGTACATCTCCGACCACTACGGAGTACGGGTGGAGCTGGGCCCACCCCTTCCGGTGGCCGAAGAGAGTGAAGGGGTCACGGAGCGGGTCGCCGCCGCCCTCCCCGGCGCCCGGGTCCACGTCGTCGGCTCCCGGCGCATGGGCTGTGCACTGCCCGGGGCGGACCTGGACCTGGTGGCGGCACTGCCCGGCGCCCCCGATCCGGCGGATGTACGGCGCCGCCTGGCCGCCGCGCTCCCCGAGGCCCGGGACCTGCGCGAGGTGTCCGGCGCCCGGGTGCCCGGCCTGCGCTGGCACCTGGACGGCCTCCGGGTCGACCTGGTCACCGTGGCGACCGGCGAGCTCTCCCCCGCCGAGGCGGTCGACCGCCGCGCGGAGCTGGGCGAGGCGGCGGCGATCGCGCTCAGCGCGGTGAGCGACGCCGACGCGGTGCTCGGGGCGGCCGAACCGCACCGGGACGCCTTCGCCTCCCTCGCCCGGGACGTCAAGGCATGGGCGGCGGCGAGGGGCCTGGACTCCGCACCCTGCGGCGGCCTGCCGGGCCTCACCTGGGCCGTACTCGCGGCCCGTACCGCACACGAGGCGGGCGACCTGCCGCCGCTCGCGCTGCTCCGGCACTTCTTCGCGACCTGGGCGGTGTGGGACTGGGACGAGGCGGTTGGCGGGGTGGCGGCAACCGCGTCCCCGGTCACCGTGCTGACCCCGACCGCCCCCGTAAGTTCCTGCACCACGCAGGTCTCCGCCGCAGGCCGCGATCTCCTGGCCGCCGAGCTGTACCGCGCCTGGGAGATCGCGGAGTCCGTCGACGACCCGCGCCCCCTGCTGTGCGCGCCGCCGAGCCTCCCCGAACTGCACCCGTCCTGGGCCCTCGCCTCCGTACCCACGGACGGTCCGGACGAAGGACGCCTGCGCGGCCGCCTCCTCGCCCTGTCCGGCGCCCTCGCCGAGGCGGGAGCTGCCGACTGCCGCATCTGGCCGCGCCCTCTCACGGCCGGTGGCCGCACGGGCTACGCGATCGGGCTCGGCACGACCCCGCCACCGGCCCACCGGCTGGCGGAGATCGGGGCGGGGGTGCTGCGGGGGATCCGGGACGCGTCACTGACCCCGGTACGTATATAAGGAGTCAGCGGCCGACGGCGTACGGGACGAAGTGCGCCCACGCCTCGGGTGCGAAGGCGAGGCGGTCCCCCTGCACGTCCTTGGAGTCACGCACGTGCACCGAGTCAGGCGCAGCCGCAACCTCTACACACTCGTTGCTGTTGCTGCTGTCGCTGTAGCTGCTCTTGAACCACTTCAGCCGGGAAGCGTCTCCAGCAGAGGTCTCGCTGATCATGTCTCTCCCAGCACTTGCTCGATGAAGGCCAGCGACTCCCTGGGCGTGAGAGCCTGAGCCCGGATGATGCCACAGCGCAGCTCAACGATCCGGAGATGCTTCGGGTCGGAGACCGGGCGACTGCCGAAGTCGCCCTCGGAGCGTCCCACCGCCGAGCCGTCCCTGAACTTCAGCACCTGCATCTCCCCGCCCATTCCGGCGTGGTCGTCGCGTGCGGTCGGCATCACCTGAATCTCGACGTTCCGCAACTGCCCCACCTCCAAGAGCCGTTCAAGCTGGCGCCGCAGCACCATTCTGCCCCCGAGGTGCCGCCGCAGTGTCACCTCTTCCTGGACAAAGCTGAGCTCCGGTCCGGGCGAGCGGTCACAGATGGACTGCCGGGCCACACGGGCAGCCACCAGCCTCTCCACCTCATCCGACGAGAAGGCGGGCCGACGCATCCCGAACAGGGCCCGTGCATACTCCTCCGTCTGCAACAGGCCATGGAGGTTGTGACTCCCGTAAGCCGAGAGCTCCACCGCCTGCGCCTCCATCTTCGCCAGCTCCCGGATCTTCTTCGGGTACCGGACCGCCGCCAGATCCTGCTTCATCGCAGCGACCTTGCCGCCCGCGCCGCACACCTCGTCCACCCTGTCCAGGAACTCCGGCCGAGGGATCCGCCGCCCGCCCTCCACCTTGCGGACCAGGTCCTCCCCGTACCCGATCGCCGCACCGAGCTCGCCGGCCCGCATCCCGGCCGCCTCCCGCCACGCCTTGACCTGGCGTCCCACGGCGGCGACCACCGCAACGCCCGACTCGTCATCGGGATCGACGTCCCAGCCGGGCTCGTCCGCCCCGCCGCCACCCTGCTCCGTACCGGCCCCGTCCACACTCATCCGTGCCCCACTTCCGACGCGCGTGCCGTTCTTCCTCAACCGCCCCTGTTCCCCGCACGTCACTCCGGACAGCCGGGACAGCGCTGGACAAGCCCGGGACAATCACCGTACGCAAGGGCTCAGTCACTGGGCACGGTACGCAGACCCGGCCACGCTGAGTGACGTGAACCAACAAACCGCCACCCCGCAACGGCCCACTGTCGAACGCACGTTCACCGTGCTTCTCTCCCCCACCCGCCGAGGGGCCCGGCTGGCCCGCCTCCTCGCCGTGGCCCATCTCGACCTCTGGGGGCTTCCCTCCGACTCGGCCGCGCACATCGTCGCGGAGCTCGCCACCAATGCCACGAGCCACGGGCGGGTGACCGGCCGGGACTTCCAACTGCGCCTCGCCGTGCACGCGGACAGCCGGCTGCGGATCGAGGTCATCGACACCCGGGGTGACCGCCTGCCCGTCGCGACGGCGCCCGACCACCACACGGAGGGCGGGCGCGGCCTGCTCATCGTCGAGGCACTCGCCGACCGCTGGGGCGTCATCGCGGGTCCGGTCCCGCGCAAAACGGTCTGGGCGGAGCTCGACCTCGCACCGTGACCGACTCCACCGGGTCGCGGGCACCCACGACCCGGTCGGCCGCGCCCCGGTGACCCGCGACGCGGCCACCCACGACGTCTAAAGGCTTTTAAAGAACTCGGGAAAGAAACCCGACCAAACCCCACCCCGCCCCCGTCCTGACCTGCATCACTCGCACGGGTGACATATCGCAACAGGGCTGGATTTGGGGCAGGTTGGCTGGCATATGCTCGCCGCGACAACCACAGACACGAGACGGCCCCAACCGGGACTGCGAATCCCGGCCGGGGCCTGACCACGAGGAAGAAGCAACCTTCCCGATGGATACCCCGCAGGTTATCGCGCCCCCTTGCGCCCAGCCCGGCTCCCCCGGCACCCGGCCCGACGTCACGCCGACTTCCGGCGTCCTCCACGTCACCGTCCGCCACATCTCCGGCTTCACGGTCATCGGCAACCACCTCGCCCAGCACCGCGGCCTCTCCCTCACCGCGATCGGGCTCGCCGCCCATATCCAGTCGCTGCCCGCCGGGGCCAAGGTCAGCATCAAGGCCCTGAGCGCCCGCTTCCCGGAGAGCGAAGCCCGCATCGCCGCCGCCCTCCGCGAGCTGGAAGCCACCGGCTACCTCCACCGCAGCCGCGTACGCCTCCCCGACGGCCGCATGGTCACGCGCACGGTCTCGTACAACCAGCCCGGCGCCACCGTCCCCGCGTCACGCCGCATCGAGCGACCAGCCACCACCCTCGCCGCCCCGCCACCGCCCCCGGCGCCCGTCGAGACACCACCTCCGCCGCCTGCCGCCCCCGTCTACGTACCGGCCCCCACGGCCCCGAGGAAGCAGCCCCCGCCGCTCCCCCACCCCCACGCTCCCACCGAGGAACTCCACCGAGCCGCCACAGCACTCCTCGCTGACCTCCGGCGTAGCTCGCCCCAACTCACCCTCCCCGAGGCGGACATCGAGGCACTCGCCCCCGGTGTCGCGACCTGGCTCGAACGCGACGCCCACCCCGACACCATCCGCCACGCCCTCACGAGCGACCTCCCGACGCCCGTGAAACACCCGGCGAAGTTCGTCCGAAGCCGCATCACCACGCTCCTGCCGCCCCCACTCCCCGGCACCGCAGACCTCACCCCGCCCCGCCGCAAGGTGATCGTGATCCCGCTCCAGAACTGCGACACCTGCGACCGCGCCTTCCGCGCCACCCACCCCGGCCACTGCCGGGACTGCCGAACCGAACAGCCGGACGTCATGCACAGAGCCGCATGACACACACTCGCCCTCAGCCGGCCTGGGTAACCGCCCGGCCGCACAGCAATGGAGGAACCTGGTGGTCGTGGATACCTCTTTCTACAAGTCTTTCATGTCCGAAGAAATCCGAGACGAAGGCCGAGCCCAAGGCCGAGCCGAAGGCCTCCTGCTGATCCTCGAAGCACGCGGCATCGCCCTCACCGACGACCTCCGGCAGAAGGTCACCACCTGCACCGACCCCGAGCTCCTCCACCGGTGGCTGCACCGCGCCGCCACTGCCACCACCACCGAAGAAGTCTTCGCCGAGGAACACTGACCGGTCAGGCCCGGACGGCAGCGGGGAGCCCTGCTCCCCCGCCGTCCGAAGTCTCTGGGAGACTCCCGCCATGTCCGTACGTACCACTCAGGCATGGTCCCTGCGCCCGGCCACACCCGATGACGTCGAGGCCATAGCCGAGATCCGGGCCCTGGTGATGCGCCCCGACCTGGAACGTCTCGGCCGCTACGACGCGCACCGGGTCCGGCAGCGGCTGCGTGACGCGTACGCCCCCGGGCACACCTCCGTCGTGGAGGTCGGCGGGGCCGTCGCGGGGTGTGTCGCCCTGCGGCCCTCCGAGGACGGCTGGTGCCTGGAGCACTTCTACCTCGCCCCGGAGCTCCAGGGCAGGGGCATCGGCACCGCTGTCCTGGCCGACGTCCTGGCCCGTACGGACGCCGAGGGCACGGCGGTCCGCCTGAACGTCCTCCGGGGCAGCGCGGCCCGCAGGCTCTACGAGCGCCACGGATTCGTCCTGGAGCACGAGGACGCGGTGGACGTGTTCATGGTGCGGGCCCCGTAGGACCCGGCGAAGTCACGTACGCGTGACCGTCCCGCAGGACCCGTTCGGCTGCCACTCGCTGCGGTCGTACGGGTCCACGTCGTCCCCGCGCGGAGGGCTCGCGCTGTCGCTCGGGAAAGTCGGGTGCAGGAAGCCGTCGTTCACCTCGCAGGAGGTGTTGCCGAAGTTCTGCTCGGAACTGACGACGGAGAGCTTGCCGCGCGTCGCCACGAACCGCTCCGGATCGTGCAGCGCCGTCGTCAGTTTCCGCCGCACGATCGTGCGCGCCACCTCGTCGCCGCCCGGCTTCACCAGCGGATACACGAACGTGTAGTCGGCGTGCACCTCGACGGAGCCGGCGGGACCCGCCTCGAAGGTCATCCGCCCACGGGTCTTCACGACGTCACCCACGAGACGTGCCTCGGCCGGGTCGAACCGGCTGAACAGCATCAGCGGGTCCTGGTCCTCGCCGGGCTCCGTCAGCGACCGCTCCAGGCGTTCCCGCTCGCCCTTCTGCAGCGGGTCGAGCAAATTGAGCGCCTCGTCGGGCTTCTCCCCCCGCAGGGTGGCGGGATCCAGGTTGGCGGCGACGAGCAACTGCCGCGTCGCGCGCAGGGCTTGCTCGACCTCGCTCCGGCTCATCCCTCCGGCCGCCTTCGCCTCCGGGATCTCGATGCCCTTCGCCCCGTCCGCCCACCGGACGGCGGGCGAGCCCCGGAACGGCTGTGCCCGGGTCGGCCGGTCACCCACGGGCCCGTCGGCGGGCGCGGCGGTCGGCGGCGCGGTCTCGGCGGGCAGCGAGCCGGCGCTCGCCGGGTCGCCCCCGCCGGGCAGGTGGTCGGTCAGCAGGCTCGGCCGCATCGCGACCACGAGGGCCGCCACGACCACGGCCATGCCCAGGACCCCGAGGAGGCGGCGCCGCTTCCGCGCGCGCCCGTCGCGCTCCTGCCAGGCCGGGCCCGTACGCCAGCCCTCCGGCTGCCACGGCTCGGCCGGCTTGCTCTTCCCGCCCCAGGACCGTCCGCCGCCCCGCGCACGGGCGGTGTCCTCGTCCAGTGCGCGCAGCCGCTCGGTGACCATACGCGCACGGGCCGAAGGCTCCTTCGGCGCTCCGGCGGCCCCGGTCTCCGACTGCCGGACGAATTCGGCCCACTGCTCGTCGGTGGGGGATTCCGAGTCCCCGGCCCGATCCGGGCTGTCTTCCGACGGCTTACCGTTCCCGCTCACTGCGCTGCTCACTCCCCCGCGATGCTGTCCTCGCCAGTTCATTACCTGACGCCCCGGCAGGCAAGGGGATGCGGCGTTCTGTGACGCTCATGTGATCGTCATGCGACGGCAGCCCCGGACCACCGTCCTGGTTGACAGACGAACGGCGGATACATGTAATGAGCGCGGTGTCGCGTGGCGCCGGCCACAGAGCAGTGGGCCGGCCGGCGATCGGGCGAACACCCTTCTCTCAGGGGATCCGCCATGAGTTCGTACTCCGCGCCCTGTACATGACGTAGCGCCGCCGCACGTCGTCTCCCTTCCGCGCTTCCGGCATCGCCCCGTGACGCCCCCGGAGACCGTGCCGCCCTCCGTCCCGCGCACGTCATCCCTGGCCCGTACCCGCAGTCACCGCGGTGCGCGCCCGTACACACCGGAGACACACAGCCGTATGCCCACATCATTCAATGAATCGGTCATCGAGGAGTTCCGCGCCAACGAAGGAAAGGTGGGCGGCCCGTTCGAAGGCGGGAACCTGCTCCTGCTGACGACCACCGGCGCCAGGTCCGGGACCGAGCGGACCACCCCCCTCGGTTACGTCCGCCATGGCGGCACCCTTCTCGTCGTCGGGTCCGATCTCGGCGGCCCGCGCCACCCCGCCTGGTACCACAACCTGCTGGCCCACCCCGTGGTGCGCGTGGAGGTCGGCACGCGCACCTTCGAGGCCCTGGCGGTGCCCGCCGAGGGGCTCAGGCGTGAGCAGCTGTTCGCGCACGCCGTGCGGGAGGTCCCCGGGTACGGCGACTACCAGGCCCGGACCACCCGGGTCCTGCCGGTCGTGGTGCTGGAGCGGGCCGAGCCCGACGGGTGGGACGCTCCGCGCGAGATCGTCACCCTCGCCGACAAGCTGATGGAGGTCCACACCTGGCTGCGCGGCCAGCTGCGTCAGGTGAAGGCGGAGGCCGACGCCCACTTCGTCGCACGCGCGGCTCACCAGGGGCCCGGTGAGCCGCCCGCGCCCGGTCTCGGACTGCAGATCCGGCAGCGCTGCCTGGCGTTCTGCCAGGCCCTGGAGTTCCACCACACCAGCGAGGACGACCACTTGTTCCCAGGGATCGCCCGCCATCACCCCCATCTGACCGGCACCTTCGACCGGCTGCGCGACGAACACCGCACCGTCGCGCGCATCCAGGGCGAGCTGGTGACCCTGCTGGCCGGTATCGCCATCGCCGATCCGCAGCGCTTCCGCACCGAGCTGGACGCGATGTCCACGGAGCTGAACGCGCACCTCGACCACGAGGAGGAGTCGGTCCTGCCCCTGCTGGCCGAGGTCCCCTGGCCGCCGGCGCCTCCCGAGCGCCAGGCGGAGGACGAGGGGAAGACCACCGGCTGACACGTCCACGGGGCCGGTTGCCCGTCCCGTACGCCGATGCGGCACGCGGTCCAGGCAACCGGTCCGGCCCCGTCTTCGTCTGTCCGTGCGGGACGGCGCGACCCGTCGTCCCCCGTCGGACGACGGGACGCAGCACGAGGCAGTCGGCCACCCGCTGCGGGGGAAGCGGATGGAGCACACGGCATGACGGATCGATCCCACGCGCGCCCGCACGCCCCGGGGCCGGCGGCCACCGGCGCGCCCGGTCCGGGCTCCGCGCCGGCTGGTCCGCGGCGCCGCGCGGTCGTCACCGCCCTCGCCGCCGGCACCGGCACCGCGGTCCTCGGCGCCTGCACCGTCCCGGCGCCCCGGCGCGCGGACCCCGCGCCCGATCCGGCGCCCGGCCGGCCCATCAGCACCGCGCGGCGTTCGCTGCTCATGCAGATACTCGCCCACCCGGACGACGACCTGTACTTCATGAACCCGGACACCCGGCACGCCCTGGACGCCGGGACGCCCCTGGTCTGCGTGTACCTCACGGCGGGCGAGGCCGACGGCGTCAACAAGATCCCCGGCCGGGCACGCCCGGCGCCGGACAAGGCCGCGTACTCCTCGGCGCGCCACCAGGGTCTTCGGCAGGCGTACGCGACGCTGCTCGGGCTGGACGCGTTCGCGCCCTGGGAGATCTCCGTCGCCGAGCTCGACGGCGGGCACAGGGCCGAGGTGAACGTGCTGGCCGCCGACGGCCGCCGGGTCGAGCTGATCTTCCTCAACACGGCCATGCACACCGGCCGGCACCGGCTCGGGCTGCCCAGTCTCTGGGAGGACCGCCGGCT
This sequence comes from Streptomyces sp. NPDC079167, assembly GCF_040686735.1. Lineage (NCBI taxonomy): Bacteria > Bacillati > Actinomycetota > Actinomycetes > Kitasatosporales > Streptomycetaceae > Streptomyces > Streptomyces sp. NPDC079167. Next base: position 120,559 of record NZ_JBFBLO010000014.1, read on the forward strand.
GGTGCTGCGTACGGTCGTCGCCGAAGGTTCACCGCTGCGGCGCGCCGGCTCGTACACGTACGACGGGCTGATCGACGTCCTCGCCGGGCTGCTGGAGCGCTACGAGCCCACTGTCGTCCACACCCTGGACCCGGATCCCGACATCCAGCACAGCACCGAGGCGGTCCGGCGGGCGGACAGTGAGCAGCGCGGGTACTCCGACCACGCCGACCACACCGCGGCGGCCTGCTTCGCCTGGGCGGCGATGATCCGCCGGGTGGCACGGGCCACCGAGGACGGCGGTCTGATACCGGGGTTCGTGACGGCCGCCTACCGCGGTTACTACAACCGGCACTGGCCGAAGAACCTGCCGCCGCGGGTGCTGGCGGCGAAGGCCGCCCCCCTCGTCCCGTACGGGGGGTCGCCCGACTGGGACTGCGGCAATCCGTCCGGCTGCGGTGACTACAACGTCGGCGGCGACCGCCCGCTCACCAACCGCAAGGGCTGGGTCCGCTCCACCCACCACCGCTACCCGGGTACACGCACGGCCCTCGCCGCCGAGCCGGACGGCCGGCTCGCGGCCTACGCCGTGCTGGGGCTGCGAGTGGTGCGGTGGCAGGAGACAGATCCGGGCAGCGGCGTCTGGGGTCTCCCGCAGGACCTCGGCGGCGGGCCGCTCGCCCCCGTCCTGGGCTCGGCCACCACGGGGGACGGGCGCCTGCTGCTGTTCGGGCTCCGCTTCGCCGCGCTCGCCGGGCACGGCGCCGACAACGAGCGCGAGATCGTGGTGCTTGAGCAGAGCGCCCCGGGCCGGGGTTTCCGCCCCTGGCGCGGCCTCGGCACTCCTTCTCCCGGACGTGACGAGGGGCGTCGCATCGGCGTACCGGTGGCCGTCGCCGCCCCGGACGGGCGGGTCCATCTCTTCGTACGCAACGCGGAGAAGGGTCTCAGTACCCGGGTGCGGGACGGGTCGGGCCGGTGGAGCGCGTGGCGGGACATGGGTGGCGGAGAGGTGCAGGACTGCCTGAGCACAGCCGTGGACAGGGGCGGGCGGGTCCACGTCTTCGGCGCCGGCCACCACGCGGTGCACCACTGGTCCCAGGACTCACCGGGCGCGGGGCTCTCCGCGCGCCCGCAGCTCACGGCGGCTCCCGTCCCGGCGCACGCGCCCGCCGCTCTGCCGGCGTCCGACGGGTCGGTCACGCTCCACTACCGGGCGGCGGCAGCAGGCGGTCTGACGACCGTTCAGGCAGGGACGGCCATGCGAGTGGAAGCCGGGACAGCCGTGCCCGCAGGACGGTTCGGCGGGTACGGGCCGGTGCACGCCTCCCCGTCGCCGCGGGGGCCCGTGCTGCTCGGCCGCACCACCGAGGGCCTCGTCCAACTACGCGTGGGCGACGGGCTCTTCGTAAGGAACGGCGGCCCGGTCGCCCTGGACGGTACGTCGCTCCATGTGGGCCAGGACGGCCGGCCCTCGGTCGCCGGTCTGGGTCCGGACGCGGCGCCCTGGATATGGCGGCCCCGGTAGAGCCGGCGGTGACCCGTCTGCGTACGCCAAGGGCCCCGGCTCCCCTTCCGCGAGGGGGCCGGGGCCCTTGGCACTGTTCTGCGGCCGGGACTACCGGGCGAGATTGCGGCGGGCTCGCGCGTGCAGGGCGATTCCCGCCGAGACCGAGACGTTGAGCGACTCCGCCGCGGGGTTCATGGGAATGGAGACCGACGTGGCGGCCATGGTCGAGAACTCGCCCGACGGGCCGGCCCTCTCACTGCCGAACATCAGGACGAGGCGCTCGTCCATGCCGTCCAGATCACCGACCGAGAGCTTCCCGTCGGCCTCGAAGACCACGGGGCGCATGCCGTTGTCCTGGAGGTGCCGGAGCGCCTCGTCCCGGGACGCGAGGACGATGGGCAGGGAGAACACATAGCCCCGGCTCGCCCTGATCAGACGGCGGTCCGCGATGGTACCGAGATCGCTGTCCACGAGAACGATGCCCGAAGCGCCGAGGGCGAACGAGGTTCGCACGATGGCTCCGATATTGCCGACGATCTTCACTCCGTCGAGGAGGATGAGGTCACCGGTCGTTTCGGACAGGTCCGCGAGGCGGGACGGCTTCGGGACCCGGGCCAGGCCGAAGACCTTCGGCTTCTTCTCCGTCTTGAAGACCTGGTTGGCCACGGGGGCCGCGAGCAGCCGGACCGGGATCTCGCGCTGTGCGCACAGGTCGAGCAGCTCGTCCGGCAGGGTCACGGTGTCGAGGCCGTAGATCTCGATGAACCCGACGCCGGCCCGGATGCTCTGCAGCAGGGGCTCGATGTCCTCGATCAGCACCGTCTTGACGACGGCCCGCGAGTGCTTCGTGACATCGATGATGCGCTGCACAGCGGGATCGGAGCGTTCCGTGATGAGGTCAGGACTGGGCATCAAGCGAACTTAGCACGCACAGCGGCACCCTCTTTTCGGTGCGGGACGGGCCGCCCGCACCGGTCATCTCGGTGTCAGAACACCAGCGGCAGCTCCTTGGGGCCGGTCATGCTGAGGCTCGGCAGGAACCGGGGCGGCCGGTCCGGGTCGCTGCGCAGGTTCGGGAAGCGGTCCAGCAGGATGTTCAGCGCCACCCTGCCCTCCAGCCGTGCGAGCGGCGCGCCGATGCAGAAGTGCGCCCCCCGGCCGAATGCCATGTGCGGGTTCGGGTCGCGCAGCGGGTCGAAGGTGTCGGGGTCGGTGAACACCTTCGGATCGCGGTTCGCCACGCCGAGGAAGGTCACCACCAGGGAATCAGCCGGAATGCGCTCGCCACCGAGTTCCACATCGGCCGTCGTGGCGCGCGCCGTCCCCGCGAACGGGCTGTAGTACCGCAGCGACTCCTCGATCGCGGCGGGCACCAGGCCGCGGTCCGCGCGCACCCTGGCGAGCCACTCCGGGTGGCTGTCCAGGCACAGGACCGAGTTGCCCAGCAGCATCGTGGTGGTGATGTGCCCGGCGATCAGCAGCACGTTGGAGAAGTTGACGACTTCGTTGTCGGTGAGGCGTTCACCGTCCACCTCGGCCTGCACCAGCTTGGTGATGAGGTCGTCGCGGGGGTTCTCCCTGCGGTCGAGGACGTGTTCGCGCAGATAGGCGGAGAGCTTCCCGACCTGCTGCATGGCCTCCTGGAGCCGCCGGCTCTGCTCTTCGGTCCGTTCGACGAAGGAGAACTCCTGGGTGCTCTCCATCAGCGCGGTTCCCCAGTCCCGGAACTTGTCCCGGTCGGAGGCCGGCACTCCGAGCAGCTCGGCGATGACGATGACCGGAAGCGGATATGCCAGGTCGTTGACCAATTCCATGCGGCCGCCGTCGGCCACGGCGTCGAGCAGTTCGTGGGTCAGGGCGGCGATACGTGGTTCCATATCGGCCACCACCTTCGGGGTGAAGGCGTGGCTGATCAGCCCCCGGAGCTTCTTGTGCCCCATCGCGTCCATCTGGATGAGGTTGCCCTCGCTGAACTCGTCAGCGCCCTCCCGCATTTCCGGGGGCACGAGGCGCTGGGTGTTCGAGGAGAACGTCACGGGATCGGCCAGCACGTGCTGCACCTCCCGATAGCCGAAAATGCACCAGAGTCCGGCTTGCGGGTCAAAGCGCACCGGGGCTTCCGGCGCCTGGCCGCGCAGCCAGAACTGTGCCTCGTGAATGCCCCAGGTGTCTGCCACGGATGTCATGTCTGGTCATCCTTCGCTAGAACGTAAGTACGGAACCGCATTCGAAAACACGGACACGTGCAAAGTCGGTCTTCCCGCCCGGTCCCGGCCATGCGTTATCGACGCACGGCACGTCGTATTCGATGTGCAGCACGGCATTGCGTTTTGACGGCCCGAAAAGCGGGCACTGCCCGGCAGGCGGAAGCAGTGCTGCCGGCGTTATGCCAGGGGCTTGCGCGCGGCGACCCGCTCGACGACGCCCAGCTTGCGCCGGTCCCGGTGCTCGATGAGGAATCCGGCCTGCTTGACCAGGGGGAACGGCCTGCGGGTCTGGTGGTCCCCGCACTGGCGCAGCATGGCCTTCTCCAGCGTGCGCTGCCACCAGCGGACCAGCCGGATGTGGCTGCCCACATGGTCGAGGAGCACCAGCCGCCCGCCGGGCCGCAGTACGCGGTACATCTCGCCGATCACCACGCGGTAGTCGGGCACGCTGCACAGCCCGAGTGTGCAGACGACCGTGTCGAACGTGTCGTCCTCGAAGGGCATGGCGTGGGCGTCGCCCTCCCGCAGCGTGACCTCCCGGCCCAGTTCAGCGGCCCGGCTCCGGGCCAGTTCCAGCATCTCCGGGCTCAGATCGATGCCGGTCACCGAGATCCCGTCCGGGTAGAACTCCATGTTCCGGCCACTGCCGATGGCGACTTCGAGGACATCGCCCTTGGCCTGGCCGCACACCCACGCCCGCCCGTCGTCCAGCAGCATGCGTTCCAGCCGGACCATGTCACTGTCGTAGCGGGGCGCGTATTCCTTCCACAGGCGGCGAAGCCGCTCGTTCTCCCTGGCCACGTCGATCACGTCGTACTCCCCCTGCCAATTCACCCCACGCCCGATCTGGCCGAAAGTTGTCCATCGTGGCCAGTTCCCATGCATCGACATGCGACGTGAAGTGCACGCGGATCAGTCGGATTCGCTTCGTGCCAGCAGACTCTGCCAGAAAGAACCGTGATCGGCCAGGTTCCGTCCTGCCGTCTCCGAGATGCTCTCGCGACGGCCTCTCGGCATGCCCGGTCGTTGCGGCAGACCCCTGACAAACGATCAAACCAATGGTCACAGCCGCTTTTCCCAGCCACTCGCCCGTCACCCCCCACCGCTGAGCACACCTCGCCTGAGCTGCGCCCATCACCCCGAGTCACCGAATTGCTCGGCCAAGGGCCACCCTTGACAGCCAAGATTCCTTCGGTGACGCTTTACGACGGCGGCCGACGACGGGCCCGGGGATTCCCACTACTTGGGGAGAATCTGTGGACACCGAGAAGACTGAATTACAACGGATAGCGTCTCTGGTATCCCCATACGGCCTGGTATCCCGTACCACGGCTTTGCCCGTGGCCGACGGCGACCCCGACTTCGCCGTCCGTGTTTCCCGCATCGGCGACCTTTCGAAAGTCCTGCAGGGAATGCGGAGCTGGAGCGGCAGCGGCGACACCGGGAATCTCGACGGCGCCGGCAGCGCGCTGACCGGCGAGCGGGCCCGGCTCATCTCGATCGCCGAGGCCCTGGAGCGGTACTCGATCTGCTCCTGGCACGACAGCGACCTGCTCACCGCCGCCGAGGACGAACTCGACGAGGACTTCGTGTCGCCGACGCGGTGGCCCGTGTGCTCCGCGCACGAGTTCGCCCAGGACGACTGCGGCCTGGTCCCGTACGACCCGGCCGTCCCGATCAGATGGGTACGGGCCTGGTCTCTCACCCGGCGCCGCTCCACCCTCGTACCGGCCATCGCGGTGTACCTGCACATGACACCGCAGTCACCGTCGGAACGCTTCACCCGCGGCATCACCACGGGAGCGGCCGTCCACTCCGACATCCGCAGCGCGGTGCTCGGCGGGCTGCTGGAGGTCGTGGAGCGGGACGCACTGACCCTCGCCTGGCTCCAGCGCCTGCGGCTGCCGCAGATCGTGGTCGACCCCGAGCTGCTGGAGCCGTCCGCACGCGCCTGCCACACGGCCGGAACCCGGCGTCACCTCGACGTACGGCTCTTCGACGCGACGACGGACTTCGGCATCCCCGTGGTGTACGCCGTACAGCTGTCGCCTCACGAGGACCAGCTCGCACAGATCGTCGGCGCGACGTGCGACATCGATCCGCAGCGCGCCGTGGGCAAGCTCTACCGCGAGCTGGCCTCCGTACGGGTGGCGCTGCGCGCCGGCCTGGCCACCGGTCCGGCGCGGCGGCCCGAGGACGGGACCGTCAGCGTCGTCGGCTCGGCGGCGTACAACGCGTCGGCGGAGCGACGGCACGTCTTCCGGCACCTGCTGGAGGGCGAGCGTGACCTCCGGCGGCTCGACGAACTGCCCGATCTGTCCGCCGGGACCGACCCGCTGGCGACCGCCGTGTCCCAGCTGGCCGCGCGCGGCGCCGAAACGCTCGTCGTCGACATCACCACGGACGAGGCACGGCAAGTGGGGATGCACGCCGTCAAGGTGCTGGTGCCCGAAGCCATGCCGCTGTCGTTCATCCACAGCGAGCGCTACCTCGGCACTCCCCGGCTCTACACCGCGCCGACGGCGATGGGACACGAGAGCCGCGTCGAGCAGTCACTGAATCCGGAACCGCAGCCGGCCGCATAGCCGGCGTACAGGAGGAGCAGGTGTCCCAACCGTTCGTGGATTGTCTGTACCTGGTACGGGACACCTTCGGCGAGCAGTACGCGCAGACCTACCGGCCCACGTCCTGGAGCCGGGTGAGCGGCAGTGAACTCCCCGACGAGGAGCGGCTGTCGGGCGCCGCGATGATCGTGGCCGTGCACTCCGGGAAGGACGAGGAACTGCGTGACGGACTCGACCGGTTCGGGTTCGAGCGGGGCATCCCGACCGTGGGCGTCGAGCTGCTCCCGACCAGGATCGTGTGCGGCCCTGCCGTGATCCCCGGCGCCACGGCCTGCTACTCCTGCCATCTGCGCCGCGCCGAACAGCACCAGGACACCGCGCGGACCGGTGACCTGGGCGCGGCGACCCGGGGCCTGCCCGAGGGTTTCGGCCGGATGCATCTGGCCATCGCGCACGGCCTGCTGAACCTCGCCACGGACGAACTGCGCACGGGGCCGGCCGGACTCGGCGCGACGGTCAGGACGTTCGACCTGGTCGGGGGGACGGTCTCGACCGCGGTGACGGTGGCCGTGGACCGCTGTCCGAGGTGCAGCGCCAGATGGGGCGGCCGGCGTGAGGGCGCCGACGCACTGACGCGCCTCGTCTGAACCGTTCGTCACGTCATCGCCACGGGGGAAGGAACATATCGATGGGTGTGGAGCTGAAGGCGGAGGCCCTGGGGCGGGCCGCCGGCCGGGACAAGCAGATCGCGGTCCCGCAACTGCCCGTACTGCGCAAGGGCGTTCGGCTGCGCCGGGCCGGAGAGTCCCTGATGCTCGACGGGGCCGACAAGCGGCAGGCCTTCACCGGCAGGTTCGCGCGCGAGGACCTCGGCCGGCTGGTCGCCGTCTGCGACGGCGCCACCACGCTGCCCGGCATCGCCACCGCGGTGAATCTGCCCGAGGGGATCGTCCTCAAGTCCCTCGCCCTGCTCTGGGCGTCCGGCGCCCTGGAGGAGGGCACCGGAACCGGCCCGGCCGCGGAGATCACGCCCGAGCTGGCCTGCCTCCTGTCGCGGCTCGGCAACTCCACCGGGGTGAACCCGTCCTGGACCGACGCCGCGGCACGACTGGGCCGTACCACCGTGCACCTGGCGGGCGACGGCGCCCTGGCGAAGACCACGGCGGACTGTCTGGACGGCGTGTGCGAGGTGGTCGGCGACCTCGACGACCTGCCGGCCGACGACAACTCCCTCGTCGTCTTCTTCGAGACCCGCGACTCCCGCCCCGGTCTCCCCGCACTGCGGCACCGATGTTGGGTGGAACGACGGCCCCTGCTGCGCGTACGCGCCGACAGCACATCGATGACCCTGGGCCCGTACGTGGACCCCGCGTTCACCCCGTGCCTGGAGTGCGGCGTCGCGGACGAAGGGGACGCGCCGCCGGACGTTCCGCCCGACCAGGCGCACGACCTCGTCGCGGGCACGGTCGCCCACCACGTGCTCGCCCTCGCCTCCCGTTCGGTCCGGACCTACCTGCCGCTCGACGCCGGCATCGTCGATCTGACCACCCTGGCGACCCGCTACCGCCCCAGCACCACCCGCCCCGGGTGCCCCACCTGCTCGTTCAGCAAGGGCCCCACGGCGACCACACCGCCCGCCGCCGCGGTCTACGAGGCGTCGATCGCCCTTCCGGTCCGCGAGTTCCTCGACACCAACGGGCACCTGGCCCACTTCCATTCGAAGAACATGAACCTCCAGTGGCAGTTCCGCGACTGGCCCAGCTGTCCGCGGGTGCCGCTGCCCGCGGCGGACGTGTCACGGCTGGCGGGGACGCGGTCGCAGGCGGCGGACCCGGCGGAGTGCGGGCCGGCCGACCTCGCCCTGATGCTCGCGGTGGCCTTCGGTATCCGCCAGCGGTCCGACGGCTGGGTGCAGCGGTGGACGGCGGCCGGCGGCAACATCGGTTCGGCCACGGCCTATGTGGTGAGCCGCGACGAGTCCGTACTGCCCGTGGGCGGGTACGCGTACCGCGAGGGGGACCACGACCTCGCCCGGCTGACCGGCGAGGCGCTGCCGGGCGAGAAGCCGCTCCTGCTGGTCGTCACCGCCAACCTGCCGAAGATGGGCTCCAAGTACGGCACGTTCGGGCTCCGTATCTCCTTCTGCGACGGCGGCGTCGCCCTGTCCGCCGCCCGGAAGGTCGCCGACCGGCTGAATCTGCCCCGCTCACTCGTCACGGACTGGGACGACCGGGCCCTGAGCGAATACCTGGGCCTCTCCCCCGCCGAAGAACCGATCACGGCCGTCATGGAGGTGGGCTGAACCGTGCGCACCGACCCCTCCATGATGGAGCCACTGCTGGAGACCTTCGCCGACCGGACCCGGTCCGGCGACGGCCTGGCGGCGGAGCGCTCGCTGCTGCCGTTCGCGGACGCCGTGCCCGTCGATCTCGATGCCGAGGCGCAGGCGACGGACTCCGGCCACACCTTGGACCTGCACGAAACCCTCCAGGCGCGCCGGTCGACCCTTCAGTACGGCAAGGCACCCGTGCGTACGGACCTGATCCTGCGGTGGGTGCGCGAGGCACTGGTGCGCGACGCCGAGGACTGGGGGCTCGACGACGCCTGCGGCCCGCTGGAGGCGTTCGTCTTCGCGCTGCGCAGCGAGGGCCGCCCGGCCGGGGTCTACCGCGTCACCGCGCGGGAGGCATCGTTCGTCGCCCCGGCCTCGGCCGTCGGCGACCCGCAACGCCTAGGCATCCAGCGGGAGTTCGCCGACGGGGCCGGCATCGTCACCATCTGCGCCGATCTCGACACCGCGGACTCGTGGACGGGGGCGCACGGCTTCCGCCTGTGCGCGGTGCGCGCCTCGATGGCCCTCTACGACTTCCACCTGCGCTGCCAGTCCGACCGGCTCGCCGGCACCGTCTTCGGCGGCTTCATCGGCGCGGCCGTCCGGAACCTGATCCAGAGCGACGGCGTGACGAGACACCCGCTGCTGTCCGCGACCTACGCCCACCCCGCGTCCTGACCGCAGAGTCCCGAAAGTGAGTGAATCGATGTCCTCTGGGGGTCCCACATCGGCGGGGCGTGTCCCTCTCACCCGGCCCGATGTCTCGACGCTGCGGACGAAGCAGGGCGCGTGGGTCGGCGTCGGCACGTCCTCGTTCACCGTGAAGGGAGCATCCGCCTTCCAGGTCGTCTCGACGCTGTTGAGCGGATCGGACGGCAGCCGCACCGAACGTGAGTTGCTGGAGGAGTTCCCGGACGGGTCACGCCCCGCGGCCTCGCGCGTCCTGCACGCGCTGGTGGCGCGCCGGTGCGTGACCGTGCTCGACGCACCGCTGTCGCAGCAGGCCGGCGACAGGGGGCCGGCGTCACAGTGGCTGATCCCGTACCTCTCGCAGCTGACGGACGAACCGGTGCGCGCGCTGGACCGCCTCCTGGCCACCTCCCTGCACCTCCACGGCCGCCCCGCGTGGCTCGAACGGCTGCGCCGCCTGCTGGAGGCGGCGCCGCTGTCCGGCCTGGAGACCGCGTTCCACCCGGCCACGGCGCGGGAGACGCGGGAGGCGGCACCCTGGTGGGAGAACGCCGGACTGGTCGTCGTCGACGCGGACGGTCTCCCGTACGAACACACCCTGCGGCTGCAGGACTCGCTGCTCGAACGCGGTGTGCCGCACGGCATCGTGGGCGAGGTGCACGGACGCCGTTGGCTCCTGTGGTCCGACGCGAGCACGACCGGCTGCTGGGAGTGCCTGTGCCGGTACGGCCGTACGCCCGCGCCCTCAGCCGAGGCCACCGGCCCCGCGTCCCCCGCGGTGGACGACGCCGCCGCGGCGGCGCTGATCCACGCGGTCTACCTGCGTGGTGCCGGGCTCGGCGGGCATCACGAAGCAGCGGCGGCCGTGTCGATGCCCCTGGCCACGGACGCGCCGACGGTGCAGACGCATCCGGCGTGGCCGGCGGCGGGGTGCCGCTGCCACCGCGCGGTGGCGCCGCCGGCCGCCGGTGGCGACGGGGACGACCCGGGCGAGGTGCTGGTCCGCAGGAACATCGTCAGCCCCGAGGACGACAGCCGGCTGGACGACGTGCACGAGCGGATCATCAGCACCCTGCGCGGCTGGACCGACGAATTCCTCGGCCCCTTCAGGTACCTGGACGGTGGCGACCTCTCGCAGGTCCCCTTCGGGCGGGCCACGTCCACGTCCCTCGTCGGGCTCGCCGACGCGTGCCGGGTCCACGAGCTGACCACCGCCACCCTGTCGCCCCGCGAGGCGATCTACCAGGCGGCGCTGAACACGCTGGAGGGGTACGCCCGCCCCGGGGCAGGCGCCGGGTGGTCGACGAACGAGGCGCTCTACCGCGCTCTGCTGAAGCGTTCGCTGGCACAGCCGGCGGACGCGGTCACGTGGGCGCCCCTGACCGACGACGACCTCGGGCACGGCGAGTGCGCCGGATTCGGCCGGTACATCCTGCGAGCCGTCGGCCGCGACCGTGGCGGGGAGGTGTGGGAGTGGTCCGGCACCCGGCTGCCGGACGGCGTCCACCGGGTCACCGGCCGTGCCGACGGCCGCCCGGAGGTGCGGGGCGCGGGCGCCTGCTACGCGGAAGCGGTCTCCATGGCCCTGCTCGGCCTGGTCAACGACGACGACGCCGTGGTCCCGCTCAACCCGCACTTCCGCACCTGGCCGGAGGTGTGGCAGCACATCGACCGGCCCGCGTACGCCGAGGTGACGGCGCACACGGTTCCTTTCGCGCAAGGCAAGGCCCGACTGGTGGAGGTCCTATGAGTGCCCGACCGCAGACCGCCCCGCCGGCCACCGGGCGGCCCGCGCCACCGGCGGCCGGGTGGAGCGGCCCCCAGGCGGCCGACCTCGTCTCCGCCCTGTCCGCCGTCCCCGGCACCCCGCAGCCGGCGGAGGTGCTCCTCGGGCCGCTGACGAACCCCGCCCGGGTACACACGGCCGCAGACGGGTCGGGGCGCGGTCTTGCCGTACTGCTGTGGTGCGGCAGCGTCCACGTCCTGGTCCACGACCTGGCGCACAAGGGCGACGGCGGATGCCCGCAGTGCCTGGCGTGGTTCCTCAGCAGGAGCGTGGACTCCGCCGTGCTGCCGTACGAGGAGATGTCCGGGGCCGGGGCCCCGGCCGCCGCGCACGGCGACGTGTTCTGGCAGCAGCTCGGCCCGGCACTGCGCGCGAGTGTCACCCGGCTCGCGGCACTGCTCCTGCGGGCGCCCTCCCCCGGCGGCGCGCTCGCCACGATCGACCGGGCGAGCGGCGCGGTGCGGCAAGGACACGTACCCCCGAGGACGGGCTGCCCGGTGCGCACCCCCACGGCGACGACCACGATCGCCTTCGGTGCCGTGCCCGAGCTGCTGGAGAAGTCCGAAGGGGCGCTGCGGGCCCGGCGTCCGCTGCCGACGACCCTCACGGCCGACTACCTGGGACCGCACTCGATGTTCCGGGAACCGCTCTTCGACCTGGACGGCCCGCTGCCGCAGGCGCAGGTGGGCCTGCCGCTGGGCAACGGCATGCTGGAGCCCGGGATCGGGCGCAGCCTGAGCTTCGACAGGAGCCGGACGACCGCGGTGCTCGAAGGTCTGGAGCGGCACGCCGGGTTCTGTCACCAGCGGGTCGAGGGCACCGTGGAGGCCACGCTCGCGGAGCTGGGGGAGCAGGGCATCGACCCGCGCACCCTGGGCCAGCACTCCGCCGAGCAGTACGCGCGTGAGGGCTTCCTCTGGGCCCCCCTGGGCCCGGACGAGACGGTGGAGTGGGTTCCTCTCACGCCGCTCGGCGACGGGCCCGCCCGGTACCTGCCCGAGGTCGCGCTGTCATGGGTGCGCCGCATCGGCGCCCGCCAGCCGTTCTTCTACGACACGTCGAACGGTTTCGCGCTGGGCCAGAGCCACGAGGAAGCGACGCTGCACGGGCTGTTCGAGATCGTGGAACGGGACGCGTTCCTGCTCACCTGGTACCGCAAGCTGCTGCTGCCCGAACTCGTGCTGGGGCCGGGCGACAGCCACCTCAGGGAACTGATGGACCGCGTCGAGGTGGTGACGGGGTTCCGGGTGCGTCTCTTCTGGGCGACGCAGGACATCGACATCCCGGTGGTGCTGGCGCTCGCCCAGCGCGACGCGGAGACGGGCCCCTGCACCCTCGTGTCGACCGCGACCAGCCTGTACCCGCGGGCGGCGGCCGAGTCGGCGATCTTCGAAGTGTCCGCACGAGTGGCGTCCCTGCGGCACGTGTTCGACAAGGACCCGGTGCACAGGGAACGGCTCGCGGAGGACTTCGACGCGCTGGTCGAGATGGACGATCACAGCCTGCTGGGTGCGCTGCCCTCGTCCCGCGAGTGGTACGCGTTCCTGGACACGCCCGACAGGCCCGAACTGTCCCTGTCGGAACTGGCGGCCTCCGCCCCGGCGTTCGGCACCCTCGACAAGGATCTCGACCATGTGCGGGCGCGGATCGAGGCCACCGGCACGTACGCGTACGCGGCCGACGTCACCACGCCCGAGCTGCGCTGGCGCGGACTGGTCTGCACCCGCAGTTTCGTGCCCGGCTGCGTGCCCATGACGTTCGGGCACGGCACCCGTCGGCTCGAAGGGCTGCCACGGCTCCACGACGGGTCGCTGCCCCATGCCTCCCTGCTGCCCGACGACATGACTCCGGCGGGTGTTCCGCCCCACCCCTTTGCCTAGCCCGCTGGTGAGACGAGGAGTACCTTTCGTGCGATCGGATGAGTCCGTACTGAACCCCACCGCGCGGGTCAGTCCCTATGTCGTGTTCCGGCGAAGCCGGCTGCCCGTGGCCGCGCTGGAGGACCTGCGGTTCGACGGGCCCTGGGCCCGCATCGAGGAGAGCCGCCTGCTCGCGGAGGACTGTGCGCGGCGTGCGGGCGAGCTGGCCGACCGGCTGTCCGTGCTCGTGCCGCAGGTGGCCCCGGCCGCGCGTGCCGAGCTGGTGCGGCTGCGCCGTGACGTCTTCAACCAGCGCGCGGAGCCGGCGGCCCGGCGGGTCGGGCTCGTGGAGCCGCACCTCGACGCGGACACGCTCGCCGCGGTACAGGAGTGGCTCGACCTCGTAGGGCGGGCACGACGGAGCGAGGAAGAGGCGCAGGCCCTGTTCGAGGACAGGATGCGCGTCGCGCGGGCCGGTTTCGCCCGCATCCTCGACCACGACTCGATGGCCCGGAGCATCCAGCTCTCCGGCGACCAGCTGTACGACAGTCTGCGCCGGTACACCTCCGGCGAAATGGGCCAGGTCAAGCCGAGCCGGGCCCGGGTCTTCGAATCGTCGCTGGTCAACTTCGCCTACCGTGCCGCGCTGAAGCCGTCGCCGTTCGGCCGGTTCACCGAGGTGGGAGCCTTCCCGCCCGACCTGCCACAGGTCGTGGGCGCCGTGCCGGAGTCCCGTACGCACTCGACCACCACGCTGAACCGGGTGCTGGTGAACTGGCTGGCCGCCGGACTGCGGCGGGTCGACGGCGGCATCGATCTGTGCAAGGTGCTGCTGAACTCGTCACTGCGGGTGGACGAGAACAGGATCGAGTTCATCGGGCTCATCCCCGATTCCTCCGAGCACGGCCTCTCCGAGGCGGTCGTACGGCTCAAGCGCGACAAGGTCGTCGACTGCCTGCTGCACGTCCTGTCCTCGGGCACGGCGACGGTGCCGGAGGTCCTCGCGGCGCTGACCACGCTGACCGGCAGCGACGCGACCAGCCGGAAGGCCCTGCGGGCCATGATGCGGATCGAGCTGCTCTACGTCAGTCCGGGCTTCGACGAGCAGGCGCCGGACTACTCCGAGCGGTTCGCCGAGGTGCTGCGCGCCAGGACGACCCCGCCGGTGGCCGTCCTGAGCGGTCATCTCGACACCCTCAGGGAGCTGGAGACTCAGCTGTCCGACGCCCCCGCGCAGAAGCGGGGACTGCTGCTGAACGCCGCCGGGCAGGCCCTCACCGAGGTCGCCGAGGTCTGCGAGATGGACCCGCCGCCCGCGGACATCTCCCGGGCGCCTGCGTACGAGGACCTGTGGACGCCGGACCGGCCGGCCACCTGGAGCCAGACAGCCGTGACGGAGAGCGTCCCGGCGCTGGAGAGCCTGTGGCGGCTGTCGTCGCTGCTCGACTACGGACACACGAAGCGGCTGGGGGTGTACCACTTCGCGTCCACCGTGTTCGGCGAGCGCGAGACGGTGCCCTTCATCACCTTCTGCGAGCAGCTGGTGAAGCTGTCGGAGACCGAGCAGGACGCCGTGTTCTGGGGCCACGCCTCCCCTGCGGCGGGGAACTTCGTGGCGCAGCGCACCCGCGCCCTGATCGACCTGGGCAAGCAGTGCGTTCCCGAGGACGGCGTGGTCCGGCTGTCGCCGGAGGCGGTCACCGCCGCGTGTTCGGGCGTGGAGGACTGCGTCGACCCGGACTCGATCACCTTCCGCGTGCAGTTCGCCGGGGGCGGCCCGTCACCCGAGGTCGTAGTGAACGGCGTCCTGACCGGATTCGGGGTGTACTTCTCGCGCTTCGCGTCGTTCGTCGAGGGCTCCCCCGCCGAGGGTTGGACCCTGCGGAACGCCGTACGGGAGCACCTGCGCAAGGCGTTCCCGGGGCAGGTGGACCTCAACATGGTCGCCGGGCTCAACTTCAACCTGCACCCGCCCCTCACCGACCGGGTGCTGAACTACCCCGGCACCTGGCCCACCGCGCCGGAGCTGAAGGCCTACAGCCTCGACACGCTCGCGATCCGGATCGACCACGAGAACCGCGGTCTGCTCCTGTGGGACCCCGAGCGCGACGAGCGCGTCCACCTGGCGCCGATGAACTTCCTGCTCCCCGTCGTGGTTCCGGTCCTCTACAACCTGATGGAGGTGCTGAGCCCGACGATCCGGTACAACTACGCGCCGATGGACGACATCGGCCGGGCGATGGGGCACCGCGGGTACCCGGACTCGTCGCCGCGGCTGATGGTCGGCGACGTGGTCGCCAGCCGGCGCACCTGGACGGTGCCCGCCCGCGACATCCCCGAACTGACCGAGCTGAGCAAGGACTCGTACCCGGCGCTGCTGCGCTTCGACGAGTGGCGCCGGGCGAGGGGGCTGCCGCGGCACGTGTTCGTACTGACGCAGCGTCTGGACGAGTACAACCTGCTGTCCGGGCTGGTCGAGGAGATCCCGCGCGACTGGGCGGACTTCAGTCACCTGCACCGGGCGAGTGTCCACAAGCCCATGTACGTCGACTTCCGCAACCCGTACCTGGTGCGCAGCTTCGCCAAGTCCGCGTTGACGCGGGACGACGTCTACGTGTCCATCCGGGAGTGCATTCCGGCCCCCGACGAGTACGGCGGTCCCGGACCGGCGGCAGCAGAGGAGTTTTTCGTTGAGCTCTACAGGGACTGAACGCACCCACGCCGGCGCGTGGTCACCGCTCCACCTCTACCTGCCGATGTCGTTGCAGCCCGGCTTCCTGCGGGACGTGATCCGCCCGGTCGTCCACGAGGCCGGGGTGCGGGACCGCTTCTGGTACCTGCGGTACTGGCAGGGCGGCCCGCACATCAGGTTCCGGCTCCACGACGTGCCGGAGCAGGTGGTGGAGTCGGTACGCGGCAGGCTGACGGCGGCGATGCCGGCTCTCGACGCGGAGCAGCGCGCCGAGTACGCGCAGCAGTCCTCGCACCAGCCCGGCCTGGCCGCACTCGAAGGGGCGGAACCCGAAGAGGTAAGGGCGGCGGGCACCGTCGAATCGGCCGTCTACTCACCCGAGTCCGCGAAGTACGGCGGCGTCACGGGACTGCGCATCGCCGAGGAGCTCTTCCGCTCTACGTCGGACGCGGCCCTCGACATCCTCGCCGGCCTGTCGGATCGCCAGCTCGCGTCCTCGCCGACGGGACATGCCCTGCGCGTCATGGCCATGTCCCTCAAGGGGTCCGGGCTGGACATGGCGCAGAGCCAGGACTTCCTCGGTCGGTACGAAGACGACTGGCGCAGTTGGGTACCGCCCGGGTACGACGAGAACTGGCCAAAAATCTACGACAGGACCCGTTCGAAAGTGGCGGAGCTGTGCCGGGCGGTCTGGATCGACGGCTCCACCGACGTTTTTCACGACATCTACGCCCAGGCTTTGAGATCCACCAGGAAAGCGCAGACAAGATCAACGGACGGGGACGTCGCGGAGCTCGTCCTGGAAGGGACTCCGTATGCCCACTGCTTGGCCAACTACATACACACCACGAACAATCGCCTCGGGATCCTGCCGGTCGCGGAGGCATTTCTGGCGTATGTCATCCGCCGCGCACTATCCGAACTGAAGATCGATATCCCCGTCGGAACCGAGCGGAGTGCGGGACTCCACTCGTGACGTTTTTCGGCCTGATTGCTTTTCCCTCTACAAATCCCGTTGTCCCTCGGTACGATGTTCAGGTATCAGAAACCGCATAAGGAGGTGTTCCAAGTGGACGCAGTGGAATCGCTCGACCTGAACGCGCTGGAGATCTCGGACCTCATCGAGGACTCGAACTACAGCGACGAAACGCTGTCGCAGGCAATGGCAGCTTCGACCACGACCACGGGTTGTACGACCAGCTCGTGCTCGTCGTCGTCGTCCTGACCGGACAACGAAATGCGTCACGGTCGGCGGGTTTCATTCTCTGAATGCATACCCGCCGGCCGCGGCACCCGGGAACTGGAAACACAAGGGAAGTGTCTCCGATGAATTCTTCAGAAGAGCTCGACCTGAACGCTCTGGAAATCTCGGATCTCATCGACGAGCTGGGCCGCGACAACGAAACCCTGTCGCAGGTCATGGCGGCATCGTGCGTGGGTACCGCCTGCGCATGTAGCTCGACGTCTTCGTCGTCCTGACCCGGACCACGAGACCACTGCCGGCGGGGGGCTCGCGCAGTACGCCCCCCGTCGGCAGTGACACACCCCGGCGGCTCCTGCCCCCGCGGACAGGTGCGTCGTGACCCATGGAGGTACGCATGCATGTCTTCGTGACGATCCCCCTCGACAGAGGTGACGCGGCTCTGTCACGGAACATCCGCGGTCTCCTCACCGACCTCTTCGGGCCGCAGCAACCACCCTGGCCCGGCGACCACTACTTCGTGCGCACCTGGGACCGGACGGACGGCGTCGACTGTCTGCAGGTCAGCCTCCAGTCCGACACGGCCGGCGCCGACGTGGCACGTGACCGTGTCCGAGGCGCCACGGACGCCCGCGGCTTGCGGCCGACCGTGACGGAAATCCCCTTCGAGGCGATCCCTTCACCGCTGTGGAACTCCGGTATCGGCGGAAGCGGGTTCGACGCCGCCGCCAAGGCCCTGTACCGCGCCGTGACGCCCGTTCTCATCCGGAGCGTCTCCTCGATGGGTGACGACACCGCCAGGGCGTACACGCTGGCCCTGGACCTGATGGTGGCGAACGCGGCAGCCACCGTGCGGGAGTCCGAACAGCGGCAGGTGTCCTCCCGCGGCTTCGGCGAACTGCTCAGCCTGCGGATGCTGAGCTACCGCTCGCACTACGAGGGCGCGAAGAACGCGATGGCCAAGGACCCCGACGCCTTCGAGCGCCGCTGCGCCGCGTACTACGACAGGCTCGGCCCGCACGCCAGGGAATTCATCCGCGGCTGCGCCGCGTCACCGGAGGCCGTGCCCGGCGGCGAACCGGCACGGTCCTGGGCGGAAATCGTGGGTGCTCGCTTCGCCCCGCTGCGCGAGGAGTGCCGAGCGGGCCGCATCACCCATTCCGGCCCCACTCTCGACGATTTCAACGAGAACCACGACGATCGGATGTCGCCCAGCAGCTTCCACGCACAGAAGCTGTCCGCGGAGATGTCGGACCTGCTGCATCGGAGCCCCGACTTCCTGGCGTACCGAATTCAGGCGAGCCTGCTGTACAGCTGCCTCCACACGATGGGATTCGGTCTGGCCGAGCGGTACCTGTTCTGCTATGTCCTCGCACGCGCCAACGAGGAAGTCGCAGGAAGAACAACCGAAGAGCTGGCGCAAGGACTAGACGCCGTCGCCCAGGAGATGGCAGCCCGCCAGGATGCCACCACCAGCCGCCTTCATCAGGCGCACCATGAATCCGTTGAAGCATTCGTCAAGCAGAATTAGAAATTGCGGGGGCGAACCATGCGCATTACTCTCGTCAATGTTCCGTGGAGCCCGATCGGGTTTCCTTCGGTGGCTCTCGGACTACTCAAGAGCCTCACTCTCAAGGAATTTCCCGATGCCGAGGTAGATGTTATCTACGGGAATCTCGACTTCGTGGACTGGGTCACCTCCCGTCTTCCCGAGTTCAATTACGAGGACTACCGGTACTACGACCTCGAAAGCTGCTACATCGGAACCGGCGACTGGGTGTTCTCCTCGGCCCTCTATCACGACCCGAAGTGGAAGGTCCCGGAGTTCCTGGAGCAATTCGGCCCCCGGTCGGAGGCCGACCGCGGACAGGAGCTGGCGCACGGCACCAGCGAGGAACGCCGGATGCAGACCACGCTCTGGCTGCACGAGCACGTCGAGGAGTTCACCGACGAGCTGGCCCGCCGGATCGTCGCCGGCAAGCCCGAAGTCGTCGGCTTCACGACCACGTTCCAGACGCTCACCGCGTCGATGGCGGTGGCCCGGCGCGTCAAGGAACTCGCACCGGAGACGCTGACCGTGTTCGGCGGCGCCAACTGCGAGGGCTCGATGGGCGAGGCGCTTCACCGCAACTTCGACTTCGTCGACTACGTGGTCCGCGGCGAGGGAGAGCTGGCCTGGCCCGGCCTGCTGCGCGCGCTGAACGGGGACGAGGCGTCCTTCAAGGCCGTGCCCGGGCTGTGCTGGCGGGACGGGAGCGACACCTCGGTGCACAACCCCGTGAGCAAGAAGCCGCTGCCGCCGGCCGCGATGGTGATGCCCCACTACGACGAGTACGTCGCCCAGTTCGGGAAGTCGCACGCCCGGTTCTGGCTGGAACCCCGGCTTGTCCTGGAGAGCTCCCGCGGCTGTTGGTGGGGCGAGAAGCACCACTGCACCTTCTGCGGTCTCAACGGCGCCAGCATGATGTTCCGCAGCAAGCGGCCCGAGCAGTTCTTCAACGACCTCGTGACGCTCACCGAACGGCACAAGATCCTCGACGTGATGATCGTCGACAACATCCTGGACATGTCCTACCTGGACTCGCTCCTCCCCCGGCTCGCCGAGGCGGACCTCGACCTGCGCCTGATGTACGAGATGAAGGCGAACATGAAGTACGAGCAGCTGGAGATCATCGCGAAAGGGGGGGTGGTCTGCGTCCAGCCCGGCATCGAGAGCCTCAACAGCAAGGTGCTGAAGCTCATGGACAAGGGCGTCTCCGGCTGCCTGAACGTACGCGTGCTCCGGGATGCCGAGTCGCTGGGCCTGACCGTCGCGTGGGCGTACCTCTACGGCTTCCCCGGCGAGACCGACGAGGACTACTCGAAGATCATCGAGCAGTTCCCGGTGCTGCACCACCTGGAGCCCGCCGGCGGCGACGACCGGCTCGCCGTCCAGCGCTTCGCCCCGTACTTCGAGAACCCCTCGCTCGGCTTCGACGAGCGGTGGGCGGCTCCGCAGTACGGGCTCACCTACGACCTGCCCGAGAAGGAACTCTTCGACATCGCCTACATCTTCAAGGCGACGCACAAGGGCATCGGGAACGAGATGGCGTGGACGCTGCGCTCCAGCATGAACGAGTGGCGGGACGCGCACTGGCGCAGCCAGCTGTCGTTCTTCGAGACCGACGAGGGCATCACGCTGACCAACACCCGGCCGGGCTTCGACTGGGACGTGGTCCAGCTCACCACCGAGGTCGAGATCGCGCTCTTCCAGATGCTCGACCAGCCGAGGAAGCTCGAATACCTCCAGCGCGAGTGCACGAAGCGGTTCGGGACGTCCGACATCAGCTCCGTGATCGACCGGTGGATGGAACTGGGGCTGCTCTTCACGGACGACGGCCGACTGATCCACGTCGTCACCAGGGACCGCAACCAGCGGTTCATGCAGATCCGGGTGGGCCAGTCACTGGCGGCGCGACCGGAGACCGACCGTCCCGCAGTGTCCGCCCAGTCCGCAGCAGTGTGAGAGGCGAAGCTGCCATGACGACGATGAACGAGATCACGACCCTCCCCGGCGACGGGGCCGAGGTCCGGTTCAGCATGTGGCGCCACGGAGACGCGGCGGTACGCATCCTGCCGGGGATGCACCTCGGCGACGCCGTGCTCGGTGCGGACATTGCGGACGAGGCCCGCCGCATCTACCGGTCGGGCGTGCGGTTCGTGTCGATCGAGCCCACCGTCGACCTCGGGGGACGCGTGGGGACCGAGCATGTCATCCCGATGCTCTCCTTCATCCGCGATCTCACCAGTTACGGCGTGGAAGTGGACTGGCGGGCGCAGCTCACGACGCCCGACGGCCCCGAGTGGTGGGTGTACAGCCACCTCTTCCCCCCGTCGGCCGTGGAGGGGCCACGAGGCTCCGAGGCGCTGGCCATCTGGCGGGCCAGATACCACATCGGCCGGTGCTTCTACCGCCGCGGCCCCGGATTCCTGCAGATCCGCGACCGCCGCCACGCCGGTCTGCGCCGGCTCACCGTCTCCGACGAGGCCTACGTCTCCGCGGTCGAGGCGCTGGATGCCGGCGCCGGGAGCGACTCCGTGCCGGCCACGGCGATGCAGGTGTTCGAGAAGCACCACCTGGTCGTCCGGATCGGCGACGGCGTCTGGTGGGCGCCCTACCGCCTGCGGCGCTGGGCATCGCCCTCCTGGGAGGTGTGAGCGTGTACGTCAGCATCGTCCTGTGGAACCTGAAGAACTCCGAGGCCACGGTGGAGGACCTCCGCGAGTACCTGCGTGACTACGCGGTGGACGCGTTCTCCACGCTCAAGGGGATGCGGATGAAGACCTGGTTCGCGGACGCCGAGAGGGGTTACTGGGGGGCCGTGTACCTCTGGGACGGCGTCAACATGCAGGACCCGCTCTCGGTCAGCAAGGCGATCGAGATCATCGGCTACCCGCCGACGTCCACCAGCGTCTTCGCGGTCGAGGCCATCGCGGAGGGCGTCAGCGTGATCGAGTCGTTCGCCGGTGTCGGCCGCGCCTTCGAAGAGGCACCTGCCGGGGCCCCGGACGTGCCCGCCGCCGATCCTGCCGGGGAACCGGCGTGAACACCGCGGCACGTCGTACGGCCGGGGCACCGTAACGCCTCACGCACCGAAGGCCCGTAGGACCCGGTCTCAGCCGAAACCGGTTCGTACGGGCCTTCCGTGTGTCCGCAGGCACGGCAGAGGGCCCGTACGACGTGATGTCGTACGGGCCCCTGCTTCGTGCGATGCGCTCAGTTCAGCGCGACCGGGACGACCCGATCCTCAAGCAGCCGGAACTACTTGGTGATCTTGGTGACCTGGCCGGCGCCCACCGTACGACCACCCTCACGGATGGCGAACTTCAGGCCCTCTTCCATGGCGACCGGCTGGATCAGCGCGACGTCCATGAGGGTGTTGTCACCCGGCATGACCATCTCGGTGCCCTCGGGAAGGGTCACAACGCCCGTCACGTCCGTGGTACGGAAGTAGAACTGCGGGCGGTAGTTGTTGAAGAAGGGGGTGTGACGGCCACCCTCGTCCTTCGACAGGATGTAGGCCTGGGCCTGGAACTCGGTGTGCGGCGTGACCGAACCCGGCTTGATGATGACCTGGCCGCGCTCGACGTCCTCGCGCTTGATGCCACGAAGCAGCAGACCGACGTTCTCACCGGCCTGGCCCTCGTCGAGCAGCTTGCGGAACATCTCGATGCCGGTGACCGTGGTGGTGGTCTTCTCCTGCTTGATGCCCACGATGTCAACGGTCTCGTTGACCTTGAGGACACCACGCTCGATGCGGCCGGTGACGACCGTACCGCGACCGGTGATCGTGAAGACGTCCTCGATGGGCATGAGGAACGGCTTCTCGACGTCACGCTCGGGCTGCGGGATGGACTCGTCGACGGCCTTCATCAGGTCGAGAACGGTCTTGCCCCACTCGGCGTCGCCCTCGAGGGCCTTGAGCGCCGAGACCTTGATGACCGGAAGGTCGTCGCCCGGGAACTCGTACTCGGAGAGGAGCTCACGGACCTCGAGCTCGACGAGCTCCAGGATCTCCTCGTCGTCCACCATGTCGGCCTTGTTCAGCGCGACGACGATGTACGGCACGCCTACCTGGCGGGCGAGGAGCACGTGCTCCTTCGTCTGCGGCATCGGGCCGTCGGTGGCCGCGACCACGAGGATGGCGCCGTCCATCTGCGCCGCACCCGTGATCATGTTCTTGATGTAGTCGGCGTGACCCGGGCAGTCGACGTGCGCGTAGTGACGCGACTCCGTCTGGTACTCGACGTGCGCGATCGAGATCGTGATACCGCGCTGACGCTCCTCAGGAGCCTTGTCGATCTGGTCGAAGGCCGAGGCCTCGTTCAGGTCCGGGTACGCGTCGTGCAGCACCTTGGTAATGGCGGCCGTGAGGGTCGTCTTACCGTGGTCGATGTGACCGATGGTGCCGATGTTGACGTGCGGCTTAGTCCGCTCGAACTTTGCCTTCGCCACTGGGGTCCTCCTGAGTGGTTCTGTACGCCTTGCTTCATCGGCGCCAGGTGATCTTTGCTGGAATGCCGGTGCCGGGGGGCATGCGCCGCACTGCGACACATGCCCTACCGGGCTCCGGTGACAAGCCTAAAGCGTGAGCTCGGAAGAGTTACTCGCCCTTGGCCTTCGCGATGATCTCCTCGGCGACGTTCCGCGGAACCTCGGCGTAGGAGTCGAACTGCATCGAGTAGCTTGCGCGACCCGAGGTCTTGCTGCGGAGGTCTCCGACGTAGCCGAACATCTCCGAGAGGGGCACGAGGCCCTTCACGACGCGAGCGCCGTGGCGCTCCTCCATGGCCTGGATCTGGCCACGGCGGGAGTTGATGTCGCCGACCACTTCACCCATGTAGTCCTCGGGTGTGGTGACCTCGACGGCCATCATCGGCTCGAGGAGCACGGGGGACGCCTTGCGGGCACCCTCCTTGAACGCCTGCGAACCGGCGATCTTGAAGGCGAGCTCCGAGGAGTCGACCTCGTGGTAACCACCGTCGAGAAGGGTGACGCGGACGCCCACCATCTCGTAACCGGCCAGGATGCCGAACTGCATGGCTTCCTGGGCACCCGCGTCCACCGAGGGAATGTACTCACGGGGGATGCGGCCACCGGTGACCTTGTTGACGAACTCGTACGACGCGTCGCCGCCCTCGATGGGCTCGATGGCGATCTGCACCTTCGCGAACTGGCCGGTACCACCAGTCTGCTTCTTGTGCGTGAAGTCGATGCGCTCGACGGCCTTGCGGATCGTCTCGCGGTACGCGACCTGCGGCTTGCCGACGTTCGCCTCGACGCGGAACTCGCGCTTCATGCGGTCGACGAGCACCTCGAGGTGAAGCTCGCCCATACCACCGATGATGGTCTGGCCGGTCTCCTCGTCGGAGTGCACCTGGAAGGAGGGGTCCTCCTCCGAGAGGCGCTGGATGGCGACACCCAGCTTCTCCTGGTCACCCTTGGACTTGGGCTCGATGGCGACCTGGATGACCGGCGCCGGGAAGTCCATGGACTCCAGGATCACCGGGTTCTTGTCGTCACACAGCGTCTCACCGGTGGTGGTCTGCTTCAGGCCCATGACGGCGACGATGTCACCGGCGCCCACCGAGGGGATCTCCTCACGCTTGTTCGCGTGCATGCGGTAGATCTTCCCGATGCGCTCCTTCTTGCCCTTGACCGAGTTCAGCACCGCGGTGCCGGCCTCGAGGCGACCGGAGTAGATCCGGACGAAGGTGAGCTTGCCGAGGTGCGGGTCGCTCGCGATCTTGAACGCCAGGCCGGAGAACGGCTCGTCGTCCGAGGGCTTCCGCTGGATGACCTTCTCCGGGTCCTTCACGTCGTGGCCTTCGATGGCCTCGACGTCCAGGGGGGAAGGCAGGTAGCGGACGACCGCGTCGAGCAGGGGCTGGACGCCCTTGTTCTTGAACGCGGTGCCACAGAAGACGGGGGTCACGGTGACGGAGTCGGCCGAGCCCTTCGACGCGAGGGTGATCCGACGGATCGCCTCGTGCAGCTGCTCCTCGGTGGGCTCTTCGCCCTCGAGGTACAGCTCCATCATCTGGTCGTCGTTCTCCGAGACGGCCTCGAGGAGCTTGCCGCGCCATTCCTCGGCGGCCTCCTTGAGGTTGTCCGGGATCTCGACGGTGTCGTACATCTCGCCCTTGACGGCCTCTTCGGGGTACACGAAGGCCTTCATCGACACGAGGTCGACGACGCCGCGGAAGTCTGCCTCCGCGCCGATGGGGAGCTGCATGACGATCGGGACCGCGCCGAGGCGCTGGACGATCATGTCGACGCAACGCAGGAAGTCGGCGCCCGTACGGTCGAGCTTGTTGACGAAGCAGATACGCGGCACGCCGTAGCGGTCCGCCTGACGCCAGACGGTCTCGGACTGGGGCTCGACGCCGGCCACACCGTCGAACACGGTGACGGCGCCGTCGAGGACGCGGAGCGAACGCTCCACCTCGACGGTGAAGTCGACGTGACCCGGGGTGTCGATGATGTTGATGGTGTGGTCAACATCATTGAGCGGCCAGTGACAGGTCGTCGCGGCGGACGTGATCGTGATGCCGCGCTCCTGCTCCTGCTCCATCCAGTCCATCGTGGCTGCGCCGTCGTGGACTTCACCGATCTTGTACGAAACGCCGGTGTAGAAGAGGATCCGCTCAGTGGTGGTCGTCTTGCCCGCGTCGATGTGGGCCATGATCCCGATGTTGCGGACCTTGGCCAGGTCAAGCGAAGTGGTGGCCATAAGGCTCAATCTTCTCTCGGTCTCGATGGGGTGAGCGACTACCAGCGGTAGTGCGCGAAGGCCTTGTTGGACTCGGCCATCTTGTGGGTGTCCTCGCGCTTCTTGACGGCAGCGCCAAGACCGTTGGAGGCGTCGAGCAGCTCGTTCATGAGGCGCTCGGTCATGGTCTTCTCGCGACGGGCGCGGGAGTAACCCACGACCCAGCGCAGAGCGAGGGTGGCGGCACGACCGGGCTTGACCTCGATCGGCACCTGGTAGGTGGCGCCACCGACACGGCGGGACTTGACCTCGAGCGAGGGCTTGACGTTCTCAAGCGCGCGCTTCAGCGTGATGACCGGGTCAGCGCCGGTCTTCTCGCGGAGGCCTTCCATGGCGCCGTACACGATCCGCTCGGCGGTGGAACGCTTGCCGTCGAGGAGGATCTTGTTGATCAGCGAGGTGACAAGAGGAGAGCTGTAGACCGGGTCGATGATGACCGGGCGCTTCGGGGCGGGGCCCTTACGAGGCATTCTTACTTCTCCTTCTTGGCGCCGTAGCGGCTGCGGGCCTGCTTGCGGTTCTTGACACCCTGGGTGTCGAGCGAGCCGCGGATGATCTTGTAACGAACACCCGGCAGGTCCTTCACACGGCCACCACGCACGAGCACGATGGAGTGCTCCTGCAGGTTGTGTCCCTCACCCGGAATGTAGGCCGTGACCTCGATGCCGGAGGTCAGACGCACACGCGCGACCTTACGGAGCGCCGAGTTCGGCTTCTTCGGGGTGGTCGTGAAGACACGCGTGCAGACGCCACGACGCTGGGGCGAACCCTCGAGCGCGGGCGTCTTGTTCTTCTCGACCTTGTCCTGCCGGCCCTTCCGGACCAGCTGCTGGATCGTAGGCACTACTTCTCCGGTTTCTGTGTGCCGTTCGGTGAAACTAACCTGGAACAGTCACCGACCCACGCGGTCGGGTGTGTCGAACACTGCACGCCCCTGCTGGAAGGCAGACGGAACACAGATTGCGGTGGCCACTTACGGACTCGCCATGCGGTTGAGGACACGCACCCGAGCCCAGGCACACCCCAGGCACAAGGCTTGAGCGTACCTACCTCACGGAGCTGGGTCAAAACAAATGCCCCGAGGCCGGCCGCTTCCTCCCGGGGCCCGGCGCGGTCCGCCCCGCGTCACAGGGACTCGCCGTCCGGAGCGACGGGCGCCGTGCCTCCCGCCGGCCGGCGGGACGGGGGACGCAGCCGCGGGATCGTGGGCACGCGGGACGTACGGCTCTTGGGGACCAGGGCGGGGGCGGGTGCCTGGGGGCGGTCCGCTCGTTCCCCGCCGGTCACGGGACCGGGCAGGGCGGCCCGCTCGTCCACGCCGCCGCCCTCCCGGTTCCGGTCGTCCGGGCGGCGGGCGGCCGCGTCGCGGCCCTGCTGGCGCAGAGGAATCACGGCCGCCTGCCCGGGCACGCCTCTCACCAGCCGTAAAGCCCGCCCGCCGGCGGCCCTCGCCTCCTGGAGCGCGGTTTCGTAGTGCGCGGCGGCGTCGCGCCAGCCGCTGGAGTAAGCGCGCAGTTCCCGCCGCTCCATCTCCTCCCGCAGCAGCACCATGACCTCGTCCGGTGCGTGGCTCTCCAGCTGCCGGCCGAGTTCCGCGAGGAGTCCGGAGAGCGTGTCCGGCGGCGTGTCGGCGGCGGTGTCCGGCGCGGCGTCGATGCGGGTGTCCGGTGCGTCGGCGGTGCCGTCCGACGGTGGCGCGGCGTCCGCGGTGGCGTCGGCAGCGGCCTCCGCCATGGGGGACTCTCCGGCCGCGTCGGCCTCGTCGGTGACTTCCACCGGGATCCGGGATCGCCCGTCACGTCCCACCACGCGCGCCCCCCATCCCGTCCAGCCCGAATCGCACACGGGCGGAGACATGTGTCATCACCGTGCGCATGCCTGCTGGAGCGGGGGGACAGGCCGCCCCAGCTTACGGGCCGGTTCCGGCGGCGGCTTCTACGGGGACGCCTCATGATCCACAGGAGGGACCGGGGGGCGTGGAGTGGTGGCGCCGGGCGACGGAAGCCCGGCCGGGGGCGCGCGGGACAGGTCAGTCGGAGGCGAGCGGTGCCCGTGCCCCGGAGGCCCTGACGGCTTCCGCGGGCAGGAACTGGCCGGCGATCCTGATGAACATCTCCCGCTGGTCCGCCGCAACCCCGAGACCGTCCGCGGCCTCCTCCAGCGTGAGCCGCCGCGCGCCCGCCGGGGCCTGGGCGACCGACGGCAGCGGCAGGTCCTCCTCGGTGAGGCGGCCGGACTGGATGAGCATGTCCCGCACCGGGACCTGGAGCACCTGGGCCAGCCGGCGCGTGGTCTCCAGGTCGGGCATGCTCTGGCGCTGGAGCAGCCGCGTGATGGCCGCCCGGTGGACTCCGGCCTCGTCGGCGAGGCGGGATTTTCCGCCACCGCGCGGGCTGTCGATGTCGAAGCCGCGCCGGCGGATCAGCTCTTCGATCCAGGTCGCGAAGCGGTCGAGTTCGCCTGTGGTCATGAGCGGTCGCCTCCCTCCGAAGCGAACCTCAGCGTATCGCGCTTGCGCGCACGGAATTACCCCTTCCCTCCGTCTCCTTTGTGAAGTTTCTGTTGACATAAACGCAGGCTCTTTCGGCCAATCACGCTTGCGGGCGGGCACGCAACATGCGACCGTGCGACCACGCAACAACTTGTGTCCGGGGAGAAGGGACCACCCATGACCACACGCGCCGACGACGAGAAGACCGAGAAGACCGCCCGTGACGCCATGCTCTGGATCGAACTGCTGCTGAAGCAGTTCCCGGAGCTGCTCGGCGAACTGGCGCCGAGCCGCCGCTCCCCCTCCGCGCCGACGGCGGACAGCGCACGGCCGTCCGCCCCACGCGGCCCGTCCCGCGCCGAACGCGAGGAGGCCCTGCGCGCCGAACAGCTGCACGGCCTCACGCCGTCCGGCCCCACCACCGCCCCGCTGCGGCTGCACGTCTCCGACGCCATCCGCGACATCACCGACGGCGTGGTGGAGCTGGACGAGGCCGTGCACGACCGGCTCCGCCTGCCGCGCCCCCGCCGCGCCCAGGTGGCCGAGCGGCTGCTCCGCGTCGCCTCACTGCTCGGCCGGGCCGCCGGGGACCCCCTGCTCACGGCCCACGTCCGCGACGAGGTCCGCCGGATGGCGAGGCGCTGCACGCGCGTCCTGGGTGCGGCGGAGCCGGTCGTTCGGGTCAACGGCCGCTGCCCCTGGTGCGACTCGGTCTCCCTGCGCGCCTTCCCCGCCAGGCGGGCGGTGCTCTGCGTCAACCCGGCCTGCCGCTGCGCGGACCGGGAGTGCGACTGCCGTACGGACCCGGCCCACCGGCACGCGTGGAGCGAAGGCGACTGGGCGCGGCTGGCGGCGGAGTCCGGCGGGGACCTCACCGAGCTGAACGGCTCGACGGCGGACACCGCCGAGCGGGAGGTACGCCGATGACAGCCGCGACCCTGATCACGGGAGCACTGGCCGCCGACGAAGCGGGGGTGACCCCGGCGACGATCCGCAAGTGGGTCCAGCTGGGCCGCCTCTCCCCCGCGGGGAAGCAGGGCCGGGCGCAGCTGTTCCGGCTGGAGGACGTCTTCGCGGCGGAGCGTGCCGCCCGGCGGAAGCCGCGTACGGCCGGCTGAGAAAGCACCGGCGACAGGGGGAGGGGCAGGCCCGTGCGGGCCTGCCCCTCCCCCTGTCGCCGTGTCCGGACCTCGCGCGGCTACATGCGGAACACCTGGGCGCCCTCGTCCTTGCCCCCGGTGGTCAGCGCCACCGCCTCACCCCAGCCACTGCGGAACCCCCGCGTCTCCGCCTCCACGGCGATCCTCGCTCCGACCTTGCTCACGACGGCGGTGAGCGTCCGGGCGACGTCAGCGGTGTACGTACCCGACTCCCCCGACTCCGCGGCCACTTCGACCACGGCGGCCATGACATCGGCCAGCCTCTCCTGGGCACTGATCACCATCGCGCTCCCGTCCACACCTGTTCCACTTCCTTGTTCCGCACGCCCAGTAACGGCGCTCCGTGCTTCAGAACCGCCACCTCTCGAATGCATGTTCGATAGCCGCAGACTAACGCACCTGGCCTGTCATATGCGGGAGTTGCACGCCGCCTTGCGTTGCTGATCCGCACTAGGTGGTTGCGCGCACGCACGTTATGCGTCACAGTTGGTGCAGCGGCGGAGCTGCGCCCACCTTCCCTCCAGGGCGCGGCTCCGCCGTTCCCGTACCCGTACGCCCATCGGCCGGACGGCCGCGAACAGGAGTGATGCCCCGCCATGAGTTCACCCCCGAGCACCTTCCCCGACGTGGAGGCCATCGTCGTGGAGCTCCTCTCCGACCGCCCGGATCTCGCGGAAGCGGTCGTGGACGAGACTCCCCCGGCGGGCTTCGACGGCACCCAGCCGGCGGTGATCGTCAGCCGGCGCGGCGGCGCCTGGATCGACGACCTGCACCTCGACCAGCCGCTCATCGAACTGGAGGCCTACGGGCCGGACAAGGTGACGGCGCACCGCCTCGCGAACGCCGCACGCGCCGAGCTGCTCTCGGCGGTCGGGCGGACGTACGGCACGAACGTCGTGATCACCGACGTGGTCGAGGCCGACGGCCCGCGCTGGCTGCCGGAGTACCTGTACCCGGCCGCCAACCGCTACCTCACCGTGCTCCGGGTCTCCCTGCGCATCGGCTGACCCGGCGCCCCCGGACGCCCCGCGGCGTCCCACCCGGCGCGATTCCGCGCCCCACAGACGAGGCCCCGCCGCCGGCGGGGCCTTCGCCGTACCCACGGCAGGCACCACCACCCAGGAAATCCATCCCAAGGAGTCATCCATGGCAGGCAACAACTCGTCCGAGATCCGCGTCGCCGGTACCGGCCGCATCCTCGTCGCGAATCTCAACGCCCCTCTCCCGGAAGCGTTCTCCGACAATCCGTCGGCCGACTGGGGCCCGGAGTGGACCGATCTCGGCTACACCTCCACGGACGGGGTGACCTTCTCCAAGAAGGACAAGCTGGACCCGGTCGAGACGTGGCAGTCGATCAGCCCGGCCCGGTTCGTCTACGCGGACCGCGACCTGACGCTGAAGTTCTCGATGCTGCAGTTCAACGAGGACACGCTGCCCTTCTTCCTGGGCGGCTCCGGGAGTGACATCCGCCGGGGCTCGGCCGGTTCGGACATCGTCCAGTTCGACGTGCCGGACGGCCCGACCTTCGACGAGCGCGCCCTCGGCCTGGAGTTCACCGACGGCACGGCGGTCACCTACCGCTTCGTCATCCCGCGCGGCCAGGTGACGGCCACCGACGACATCAAGCTGGCCCGCAAGGCCGCCGCGATGCTCGGCGTCACCTTCACCGCGCTCTCCCCGGGCGACGGCCAGGCACTCGCGACCTTCGTCATGAAGGACGCCGCGTACGCGGTGCCGACCGAGGCCTGATCCCCCGCCGGGCGGGGCCGGTCCGCCCGGCCCCGTCCGGCACCCCGCTCACACCACCACACAAGGAGACTCCCCAGCCATGGCTTCATTCGACGTCAACGCGGCCCGCGCCCAGCGCATGGAGGCGCTCGGCCGCTCCTGGTCCTTCGACCTGGACGACGACACCTTCGAACTGCCGACGGAACTCGGCCGCACCACCGCCAGGTCACTCCGCTCCCTCGACGACAACGACGTCGACGGCCTGCTGAAACTCCTGCTGGGCGAGGAGCAGTTCGCGCGCTTCGAGCAGCACGACGTCACCATGCAGGACATCGCCGCGATCCTGGAGGCGTACGGCAAGGAGACCGGGCTCGGCCTGGGGGAAGGCTGAGCCTCGACGCGTTCGCCGAAGAACACGCCGAGGCGCTCGAAGCCGACCTGCTGCGGCACTACGGCGTGGACCTGCTGGACTGGTACCGCGGCCGGCTGACCTCGCGCCGGCTCGCGGTGCTGGTCAAGCACATGCCACGCGACAGCGCCGTAGCGCAGGAGCTCCACGGTGACGGTGCCGAATGGACGGTGACGGACTACCTCCTGGCCGCCGCCGTGGACCATCTCGCCGCCGCCAACTGGATGTTCGCCTCCGTCAACACGGACGAGGACTCCGATCCGCCGGAGCCGCCGGTGCCCGTGCCGAGGCCGGGGGACGACGACGGGCCCGCGGAACCGCCCGTGGAGGACTCCCCGCCGCCCGGAGGGCCCTCACGCGCGGAGCTCATGCGCTTCTTCGTCTGAGGTTCCCGCGGCGGGGTGCGCCCGGGAGGCTGGGCCTCGACGCGATCACCGAGGGACACGCCGAGGCTCTCGAAGCCGGCCTGCCGCGGCACCACGGTGTGGGCCGCTCGGCCGGCACCGGGGCCGTGGCCCATCCCGCCGGCGCCAACCGGAGGTTCGCCCCCGCCGGCACCGACGAGGAGTCCAACGCGCCGGAAGCCCGGGTACCGAAGCCCGGCGCGGCCTCGGTCCTGCCGGAAGCCCTCAGAGATCCGCGCGACAGCGGTCAGACACCCTGGGCCGCGCGCCAGCGTGAGAACGCCCTGCTGACCCTCCGTACGCTCCAGGTCGTGTTGAAGTGGAAGGACACATGGGGAAGGAACTCCCCCTTGTGCACTTTCTCTTCACGCCACAGTGAATCAACGACCGATTCATCCCCGAAGAACTGCCAGAAGATGTTCTCGGTCCGGGACGCGTGGATAGCTTTCAGGATTTCTCTGGCCTGGCTCCTGCCATCCAGCCAGAAAAGCACCAAGGTGGTCACGTCCTTCGCGGCACCCGCGTGCTGGACGACGAGCTCCACGGCCGGCAGGGGCTTGGACCTGATCAACGACTCGTCGGACAGGTCGAAGAATTCTTCCACACGACTACGAGGAACGGCGTCCACCAGAAGGCCTCGCCGCATGTTCGGTCTGGTCGCCCATTCCTGGACCCAACTCGCACGGGACGAGGGGTCCAGTTCCGTCCGGACGACGTTGACCTTGTCGCGCCTTTCCCCATAGAGAAGGATCTCCACGCCCGCACCGGGAACAAATCTGTCGGCGACCGCGAGGGAACGCTCGGCATACCAGGCGATCGAATATTTTTTTCGGGGCTCGAAATACCGCTCCCGCGATATCGGCGCGACAAGTACGACACGCACGTCTTCGGTGCTCATGGAAAATATCCTAGCACTCCGAGAAAATTGCGAGGAGAGCATGGCCAGAGACATAGCCGAGCTGGACAAAGATCTTGAGCAAGCAGAAACCGATATCGGCACCCACAGCGCCGACATCACGAAGCTCAAAGACTCCTACAGATCCCTCCGCACCACGCAGAGCGGCCTGTCGAACACCTTCGCCGGGATCAGCAACACCGTTGCCGGGATCACCGGAGGGCTGACCGGGGTCGCCGCCAGCCTCACGGCTCTCACCATCGGCGTATCGGCCATCAAGCTCGACGAGAAGGGCCTGACGGTTCTCGGAGCGACTCGGGAGTGGAAATTCTCCCAAGGGTTCATCTCAAGGATTCAGAAGAGAATTGAATCCGAGCACCAGAAGGCGGCCCGAAAAACGAAGGAAGAGAACGAGAAACTCCTGGAGGATCACAAGGAGTACATAGAGAAGATCAAGGACATCGACCAGGATGTCCAGAAGATAAAGAACGCGATCAGGCGAGCCGGAAGCGCAGCCCAGCAGGAGCAGGACCGGCTGAACGCCAGCCCTTCCAACAGGACGGACCGAGGAATCGACCACAGGTCTCGCCCACTGGTCCGGGGTGTCGCCAGCGACGTCAAGGTTCTACGCAGTGCTGTCACCGAACTCACGGCAGCGTTCGCCTGACGAACAGCAGCATGATCCTGAAAAGCTGCGGATCAAGGGAAATTCCGAATGAATCTGACGCAAGCCGTCGGTAAGTCATCCACCGCCCTCACCCGGTTCCGTTCGCAGGCGGCCAACGCCGGGAAGTCGGTGACATCTCTGGCCACCGGTGTCCGAGCCGGCGACACCGGTCTCAAGAAACTCAAGACCTCCGCCCAGGGATCCGCCCGCGAGCTCACCAGCATCCAGCGCGCCGCCGACAAGGCCGAGCGCTCCATGTCCAAGGCCGGCAAGACCGGCCAGAAGAGCGGCACCCAGGTCGGGAAGTTCAAGTCCGGGGCCGACAAGGCGTCCAAGGGCATGAAGGGGCTCAACAAGTCGATGAAGGGCAACCTCGTCGGCCAGTTGCTGTCCCTGCTCGCCCCGCTGGTCCAGAAGGTGGTCGAGATGGCCGCCCGGTCGAAGACCATGCAGAAGGTCCTCAAGGTCGCCTTCGCCGCCATCAAGAAGGTCATCAGCTCCGTCATGAAGGCCGTCGGGCCGATCATGAAGAAGGCCGGCGCACTGATCAAGACGGTCTGGGACGGCATCAAGAAGGCGATCACCGTCGTCATCAAGGCCGTCGCCAAGGTCGTCACGACCTACTTCAACGCCTGGAAGAAGATCATCACGACGGTGATGAACGCCGTCAAGAAGGTGATCTCCAGCGTCTGGAACGGCATCAAGAAGATCATCACGCCTGTCATCAACTGGATCCGCGACGTCATCCCCAAGGCCTTCAGCAGGGTCAAGGAGAAGCTGTCCAGCATCTGGGGCGGACTGCAGGGCATCGCCAAGCGGGCCTTCGACAAGATCACGGGAGCGGTGAAGGGCCCGATCAACTCCGTGATCCGGCTCATCAACTCCGCGATCGGCAGCCTCAACCGCATCAAGGTCTCGATCCCGGGCTGGGTCCCCGGCGTCGGTGGCAAGACCTTCGGCATCAGCCTGCCGAAGATCCCGCAGCTGGCGGCAGGCGGCATCGTCGCCCCGCGCAACGGCGGGGTGCACGCGATCGTCGCCGAGGCCGGTGAGGCCGAGGCCGTGCTGCCGCTGTCCAAGCTGGACCGGCTGCTGCGCCACACCGCCCGCCGGGCCAGGGCCGACTCGGTCAACGCCACGGCCGGAGCGGTCTCCGGTTTCCAGATCGAGAACTACTACGAGGCGTCCACGGCCGACCTCCAGGAGACGGCCACCGCTCTGCTCTTCCTGTCCAAGGCGCGCGGATGAGCGCCGCGGCGATCGGTGCGGGCGCGGATCCGTTCGCGGGAGTCGCCGGCGCGCTGAGTTCCTTCCGCGGCAGTCTTACCGGCGCCGCGCGGTCCGTACGGTCCGCGGCCCGGAGCATCAGCGGGGCCGGGTCAGCCGCCGCCCGGATCAAGGGCTCCGCCACCTCGGCCGGCACCCAGCTCCGGCAGATCAAAACCGGTGCGGACAGGGCCGGGAAGTCCCTCACCAAGGCGGGCCGGACCGCCGGCCGTACGGCGACCCAACTCCGTACCGGCTCCACCAAGGCCCGCAGCACGGTCGCACCCCTCAACTCCATCGCCACCGAGGGCGCCGCGTTCAGCGGAGTCGTCGGTGTGCTGGGCAAGGGCTCCGGCACGGTGTCCAAGCTCATGGGCCTCTTCGGCGGCGCCCTCACCGTCGCCTCCGGCGCGATGACCGCCGTCAACGTCGCCATGCGCGCCAACCCGCTCGGGTTCGTCCTCGGGCTGGTCGCCCCGCTCGTCGGCTACCTCATCGAGTACGCGCTCAACTCGCAGACCGGCCAGAAGATCATGAAGCAGGTCTTCGACCAGGTCCTCAAGGTGTTCCAGACCATCGGGAAGTTCCTCGGTCCCGTCCTCAAGGCGTACGCCACCGTGATCTCGGCCTACTTCAAGGCCGCCTTCGCGGTCGTCACCACGGTCCTGGCCGTGGTCGGCGCCCTCCTGTCCAAGGACTTCGACGGCACCCGGAACACCGTCACCTCCGCGACCAACGCCGTGTCCGGCCTCATCCGCCGGGCCTGGAGCGGCTTCCGTACGGTCATCCAGCCCGTCCTGGACTGGATCACGAAGAAGATCCCCGGCATGTTCACCCGGGTCAAGGACGCCATGTCCAAGACCCTGGACGGCATCGGCCGCTTCCTCAGCACCGGCATGCAGGGCGTCATGGCGGCCGTCACCGGGCCGGTCAAGGCGCTGATCTCCTTCGCCAACTGGGTCATCGACGGCCTCAACAAGCTCAGCTTCAGCTTCTTCGGCAAGAAGTTCGGCGTCGACCTGCCCAAGATCCCGCAACTCGCCGAAGGCGGGGTCGTCGGGCCCGCCGGGCCCGGCACCGCCCCGACCGTCCTCCCGCTGTCCGCGCTCACCCGGCTGCGCCCCGCCGAGGCCGCGCCGCGCACGAGTGGCCCCACCGGCTCGACGGACCGCTCACGGCTGCGCGCGTACCACGCCACCGAGGGCAACGGCCCGCTCGCCGTCGCCACCGACCTGCTGTTCCTGCACGGGGCGGCGGCATGAGCACCCACCCGCCCCACGACTGAAGCGAGGTGACGGCCCCTCATGGCCGAGACCACAACCACATATCCCCAGGAGACCGCACCCGGCTCACTGATCACCCGCGACGGGCAGATCCAGTGGGCCGGACTGCTGATGGGCCCCGGCACGCCGTACGAGATCGACCGCACCGGGATCACCGGCTGGGACGACCTGCCGGTGCTCGACACGGGCGACATCGCCCGCCCCGACCAGCACGGCGCCTGGCCCGGCGCCCGCTGGGCGCAGCCCCGGCTCGTCGGCGCGTCCGTCTGGCTGCTGCCCCGGACGGCCGGGCAGGCCCTCGGCGTCGCCTCCGCCTTCCGCGCCGCCACCGGCGCCGACGGCGGCGAGCAGTGGCTGGCCGTGCGGCTGCACGGCGAGACGCTGGCCGTCCGGGCCCGGGTCAGCCGCCGGGTCGTGCCGCAGGACCGCTCGTTCGTGGTGCACGGCACGTCCAAGGCCAGCTTGCAGTGGACCGCCACCGATCCGCGCCGGTTCGGTGCCGTCCTGCGGGAGACACGGGCCACGCTGCCCGTCATGGAACCGGGCCTGGACTGGCCGGCCGTGCCCGGGGCCGCCGGGATGGGCCTGGAGTGGCCCCTGGAGTGGGGGACGACCGGTGCCGCGGGCACCTGCACCGCCGTCAACGACGGCGCGGCGGCGGCCCACCCGGTGATCGAGTTCCGCGGCCCGCTCCGCCGCCCGACGCTGACCCGGCTCAGCGACGGCCGGCAGCTCCAGTACGACATCGTGCTGGGCCCCCAGGACGTGCTGTCGGTGGACACCGAGTCCGGCACGGTGCTGCTCAACGGCACCGCTTCCCGGCTCTACACCGCCTCCCCCGCCTCGGTGCCCGAGCAGCTGTTCAACCTGGCGCCGGGCACCACCGAACTCGCCTTCCGCTCCGACGACGCCACCCCCGACCCCCGGGCCTCCGCCACCCTGCGCTGGCGCGACGCCCACTGGTGACCCCGCGCGTCACCACCGACACCCCATCACTTCCCAGGAGGACAACATGCCCGTACGCAGTGCCTGGCTCGTCAACCGCACCGAGACCGAGACCGGTCAGTCCCGGGCCGACACCCGGCTCTCGCCCGTCGGCACCATGGCCCCCAGCGGGGCGCTGACCACCACCAGTGGTGTGATCCCGGGCTCCACCGACGGCGAGTACCTGATGTCGGCCCTCTACGTCTTCGGCGAGAACGCCGGGATGAAGGCCACCGTCTCGCCGGGCCGCGCGGTGATCCAGGGCCGCGAGTCGGCCGGCGCCTACCCGGTCGTCCTCACCGACTACACCGAGGTGACCTTCGGCGACGGAGACGCCTCCAACCCGCGTATCGACCTGGTGGTCCTGCGCGTGTACGACGCCCAGGCCGACGGCGGGAACCGTACGGAGGCCGTCCTGGAGGTCGTCGTGGGCAAGGCCGGGGCCACCCCCGAGCCGCCGGAGGTCCCGGAGGCCTCGCTGCCGCTCGCCCATGTCACCGTGCCCGCCGGCGCCTCGGTGGGCACCGGTGGCATCCCCTGGGCGGACGCGGTGTACGACCTGCGGGTGTCGACGGTCGCCGTCGGCGGCATCCTCGCCGACTCCTGGAACCGCGACACGCCCGGCGGGTACCCGGGCCAGTACCGCGACACCTCCAGCACCCTCCAGCGCTGGGACGGCACCCGCTGGACGAGCTACCCCCGCGAGACCGGCGGCATCGCCCCGCAGGGGGCACTCGCGGCAGGCGAGTACACCGGCCAGTACCGCGACGAGGCCGGAAGGCTCCAGCGCTGGGACGGCACCGTCTGGCGGCCGGCCGTCCCCTCGTCGGCGTACGCGATCCAGACCGACGGCGGCTACTGCTCCACCACCACCTGGGTCGAGGCGGTGGCCGACACGAACGGCCCGACCGTCACCACCACGTTCACCGTGCCGGTGACGGGCGCCGTCCTGGTCACCGTCGGGTTCATGGGCAACACCGCCGCCGACGGGCAGTGGTCCCGGATGAGCGCCACCATCCGCAAGGACGGGGCCCTGGTCGTCGACGCGCACGAAGCCCGCTCCGCGGTCGTCTCGTCGAAATTGCTGACGTCGGTGACGGCCACGTTCCGCGTCACGGGACTCCAGGCCGGCGCGGTGTACACGGCGGTCTCCGCCTACCAATCGTCCGCGACCAACAACAAGGGCTGGTACGACAACCGTTTCATCCGCGTCGACCCGCTCGTGTGAGGCAGCCGATGACCGCATCCGTCACCACGCCCGTCTACCGGGCACTCTTCTGCGACCTGCGCACGGACCGTCTGCTGGACGTGCTGCCGCTCACGGAGACCAAGTTCGACGACTACATAGGCAAGCCCGGGTCGCTCACCGCCAACGTCCCCCTGCCCGGGGCCGCGCTGGCCGCCCGGGCGCGGGCCGCCCTCCAGCCCGGCCGCACCGCGGTCTGGCTGGAGCGGGACGGCGACATCTGGTGGGGCGGGATCCTGTGGACCTGCACGCCGGTCTCCGACGAACAGGGCCGGGTCATGGTGCAGTTCCAGGCCGGCACGTTCGACTCGTACCTGGACCACCGCATCCTCGCCGACGGCCTGGCGGGCACCGGCACGGACCAGTTCGACATCGCCCGCACCCTGATCGACCACGCGCAGGAGCAGCCCGGCGGTGACATCGGCATCATCACCGGACACGACAGGTCCGGGGTGGTGCGGGACTACGCCTACGCCTACTCCGCACTCGCCCGCGTCCGCGAACTCATCGACAACCTCGGGCAGTTGAGCGACGGATTCGAGTGGCGCATCTACTGCTACCGGGACGCCGAAGGCCGCCGGGTCAAGCGTCTCCAGCTCGGCCACCCGCAGATCCGCACCGGCCACACGGACATCGTCCTGAACCATCCCGGCCAGGTGCTCACCTACAGCCTGCCGACGGACTCCACCGTGCAGGCGAACGTCTGGGTGGCGCGGGGCGACTCCGACAACACCGACCAGTCCCAGGAGTCCCAGCCGCTCACCGTCAGCGAGGAGTCCCCCGGCGACCTGGAGGCCGGCTGGCCCCGTCTGGAGCTGACCTCCGACCACAGCGGCGTCACCGACGAGGCGACGCTGCGCTCGCTGGCCCGCGCCGAACTGGCCCGGCAGAACCGGCCCGAGGTCATCCCGGAACTGACCGTGCTGCTGGACGGACGGATCACCCCGGCCCTCCTCGGCGCCCGCATCCGGCTCCGGATCCACGACCTGTGGCACCACGAGGGCCTCGACGCCGCCTACCGGATCGTCGGGATCGCCGTCACCCCGCCGCAGCGCACCAAGGCCGAGACCGCCGTCCTCTACCTGGAAGGAGCCTGACCCGTGGCGATCATCCCCACCGATCTGCTCGACCGCATCCGCGCTCTGGAACGCCAGGTCAGGGACCTCATGGGCAGCGCCAACACCACACCCGCGCTGAACCGGATCATGGGCGGCGAGGTCGTCATCGGCGACAGGGGCCGGCTCCGCGTCCGCACCTCCGGCGACGAGGACCTGCTCTACCTGGGCCGTGTCCAGCCCGACCGCGGAACGGACGACCCGCAGCAGGGCTTCGTCGTACGACGTGACGACGGCTCCCTCGCCCTGACCATCTGGACGGCGGCCC
The DNA here is from genome assembly GCF_040686735.1 of Streptomyces sp. NPDC079167. Taxonomy (NCBI): domain Bacteria; kingdom Bacillati; phylum Actinomycetota; class Actinomycetes; order Kitasatosporales; family Streptomycetaceae; genus Streptomyces; species Streptomyces sp. NPDC079167. The sequence continues at coordinate 159,607 of NZ_JBFBLO010000014.1, forward strand.
CGGACACCCTGCCCGTCCAGCCGGTGCAGGTCTTCGACCGCCGGGGCAACGTGGTCGTCGCCGACGACGCCGCCCACGGAGGTCTGGCCCGCCCGTACATCCCGTACCCGCTGCCCGCCCCGGCCGACGAGGCGCGCTGGGAGTCCACCGGGTCGACCGCCTGGACGACGCTCTACCGGGGCCCGGGCATCGTCCAGCACGCGCGGCTGCACTGCGCGGTCGCCGCCGAGGGCAGTACGGGCGCCGAGGTGCGGCTGCTCGTCGACGGCGTCCAGCTCGCGGGGGTGGGCGCCCCCGGCGACGGCCTGGTGTTCACCGAGCGGCTTCCCGCCGCCTTCGGCACCACGGTCACCTTCGAGATCCAGGCCAGGGTCGCGGCCACCGGCGACACCCTGCGCTGCCGCCCGCTGGCGCTGTACGGCGTCCAGTCCTGACGCCGGGGCCAGGCCGGACGGCCAACCCCGACAACCACCGAGGAGGGCACCCGAGTGCTGCCTGAGAACATCCCCACCGTCACCGTCACCGCCCGCTACATGACCCCCGACGGCCGCCCGATGAGCGGCACCGTCGAATTCCGTCCCCCGGCGCTCCTGACCCACGCCGAGGAGGACCTCTTCCTGGGCGGACCGACCCGGGCCACGCTCGACGCGGAGGGCCGCATCAGCGTCGTCCTGCCCGCCACCGACGCCCCGGGCTGGAATCCCACCGTCTGGACGTACACCGTCACCGAGAAGCTCGCCGGGCTCGCACGCGGCGGACGTACTTACCAGATCGTGCTCACCGCCGCCCTGCCCACCGTGGACCTCGCCGACATCGCCCCGGCCGATCCGGGCGCCCCGCAGTACGTCGCCGTACCGGGGCCGCCGGGACCCGCCGGCGGCCCCGGCCCGCAGGGGCCGGCCGGACCGGCCGGCGCGGTGCACTCCGTCAACGGGCACACCGAGCCCGACATCGTGCTCGGCGCGGCGGACGTCTCCGCCCTCGCCTCCGCGTCGGCGGGAGCGCCGGGCGGCGTCGCCACCCTCGGCATCGACGGCCTCGTCCCGGCCGCCCAGCTCCCGGCGGGCGGCGGCGCCGTCGCCTCCGTCAACGGGCAGACCGGCGACGTCCTGCTCACGGCGAACGACCTGGGCGCGCTGACCCAGGCGGCCGGCGACGCCCGCTACCTCGCACTCGACGGCGCCCCCGTCACCTCGGTCAACGGCCTCACCGGCGAGGTCACCCTCACCGCGTCCGACGTGGCGGCGGTGCCGGTGGGCGAAGGGGTCCTGCTCGCAGGGGCCCAGGAGATCGACGGGCCCAAGACGTTCGTCACCCCGCCCTCCACCACGGCCGCACCGACCACCGACGACCACCTGGCCCGGCGCGGCTACGTGGACGCCGTCTCGGCGGCGGGCACCTGGACCCCGTCGTCGATGGGCTTCAGCGGCTGGGCGTTCGACCCGGCGGCGGCCGCCGCACCCACCCCCCAGTACTGCATCAACGGCTGGGTGTACCTGATCGGCATCCCGCTGCACGCGCCCGCCACCGTGAACAACCTGGTGTTCTACGTTCCGGGCTACGTCGGCGGCACGCTCAGCACCTCTTCCTTCGCCGGGCTCTACACCGGTGCCGGCGTCCGGGTCGGCCTGACCGCCAACCTCACCACCCTGATCCCCAAGACCGAGGGTACGACCGTGGTCTGCCCGCTGGCCGCCCCGTACAACGCCAAGGCGGGCAACTACTGGATCGGGCTCGTCGTCAACGGGCCCAGCCCCAACACCAACGGCCCCGCCTTCTCGCGGGGCGCCCACGTGGGCGAGGCCCCGGGCGGCAGCGCCCGGATGCCGGGGAAGTTCATCCGCCACGGCCGGCTCAGCACCACCGGCCAGACCTCGCTCCCCACCTCCTTCGCCCTCGACAAGGTGGTCGCGGACTCCAACGCGATCTGGGCAGCACTCTCCTGACACACCTGTGCGGGGCCCCGCGCCACCCGGTGCGGGGCCCCGCCGCACGGGCTGTCCCGAAAGGAACACATCCATGGCCACTCCCCTGACCGCCGGCCAACTGCTCGCCGCCCTGCACGCCGAAGGCGTCACCGTCGTCGAGTACGCGGACTGGCGCACCCACAACCGCAACCACAAGGGCGCCTGGGGCCCGCTGAACGGCGTCATGATCCACCACACCGTCAGCAGCGGCACCGACGCGTCCGTGGCGCTCTGCTACAACGGCCACTCGACGCTGCCCGGCCCGCTCTGCCACGGCGTCATCGACAAGGCGGGCACCGTCCACCTCGTCGGCAACGGCCGCGCCAACCACGCGGGCGGCGGCGACCCTGCCGTACTCCAGCGGGTGATCGCGGAGGACTACGGCGACCGCCCGCCCGCCCCCCACGAACACGACGGCAGCGCCGGATCCGTCGACGGCAACGCCCGCTTCTACGGTTTCGAGTGCGTCAACCTCGGCGACGGCGAGGACCCCTGGCCGGACGCCCAGCTCGACGCGATCGAACGCGTCTCGGCCGCCATCTGCCGGGCCCACGGCTGGTCCGCCCGCAGCGTCATCGGCCACCTCGAGTGGTCCGACTGGAAGGTCGACCCGCGCGGCTTCACCATGCCGTCCATGCGGAACCGCATCGCCGCCCGGCTCAGCGGACCGGCGAGCGGCGGTTCCACGGGCAGGCCCTCCGGCGGGACGGCCGCCTCCCGCTACCAGCCGTTCCCCGGAGCCTCGTTCTTCACCGGCCGCACCAGCTCCGCCGTGATCACCGCCATGGGCCGCCGGCTCGTCGCCGAGGGCTGCTCGTCCTACGCCGTCGGGCCGGGCCCCCGCTGGACCGACGCGGACCGCCGCTCGTACGCCGCCTGGCAGCGCAAGCTCGGCTTCCGGGGCAGCGATGCCGACGGGGTTCCGGGCCGCACCTCCTGGAACGCCCTCAAGGTCCCGCACACGAAGTGAGGAGTCCACAGCCATGTCCGATGCCACCCGCCGCACCGCCCGCACCGTGGTCCAGACCGGCCTCGCCCTTGCCGTGCTCCTGCCCGCGCTTGTCGACGCGTCCGGCCTTCCGGCGGCCCTGCCCTGGGTCGCCGGGTCCCTGGCCGTCGCGGGGGCGCTGACCCGGGTGATGGCCGTACCCGGCGTGCAGGCGCTTCTCCCCGCGTGGCTCCGCACCGAACCGCCGGGGAACGAGACCGTGGGAGCCGCCCGTGACCGAGACTGACCCGAACAACCCGGTCGCCGTCGCCCTGGAACTGGAGCGCCTGCGCGGCTCGCTGGAGGCCGGCTTCGCCCGCGCCGACGGCCAGCTCGCGCTGCTGGTGCAGCGCAGCGACCAGACCGACAAACAACTGGCGGACCACGAGGCCCGCCTGGACACACTGGAACGTTCCCGCTGGCCGCTGGCGAGCATCGGCGCGCTCACCGCGACCGCCGCACTCGCCGTCGCCCTGTGGGAATCCATGCGCTGAACCGCCGTACGTCGGCACACAGAAGGGCGCCCACCCCGTACGCGACGGGATGGGCGCCCTTCTCACTCACTGTTACTGGTTGTACGGACCGTAGTCGTAGTCCTCCAGCGGAACGGCCTGGCCGGAGCCCGTGCCGAACGGCGAGTAGTCGATGTCGTCGTAGCCGACGGCCGAGTACATCGCGGCCTTGGCTTCCTCGGTCGGCTCGACCCGGATGTTGCGGTAGCGGGAGAGACCCGTACCGGCCGGGATGAGCTTACCGATGATGACGTTCTCCTTGAGGCCGATCAGGGAGTCCGACTTGGCGTTGATCGCCGCGTCGGTCAGGACCCTGGTCGTCTCCTGGAAGGACGCCGCCGACAGCCACGACTCGGTGGCGAGCGAGGCCTTGGTGATACCCATCAGCTGCGGACGGCCGGAGGCGGGGTGACCGCCCTCGGTGACCACACGACGGTTCTCGGTCTCGAACTTCGAGCGCTCGACGAGCTCGCCCGGCAGCAGCTCCGCGTCGCCGGACTCGATGATCGTCACACGGCGCAGCATCTGCCGGATGATGATCTCGATGTGCTTGTCGTGGATCGACACACCCTGCGAGTTGTAGACCTTCTGGACCTCGCCGACCAGGTGAACCTGGACCGCGCGCTGACCGAGGATCCGCAGCACGTCGTGCGGGTTGGTGGCACCGACGGTGAGCTTCTGGCCCACCTCGACCGCGTCGCCCTCGCCGACCAGGAGACGGGCACGCTTGGAGATCGGGAACGCCGTCTCCTCGCTGCCGTCGTCCGGGGTGACGACGAGCTTCTTGGTCTTCTCGGTCTCCTCGATGCGGACCCGGCCCTTGGCCTCCGAGATCGGGGCGACACCCTTGGGCGTACGCGCCTCGAAGAGCTCGACGACACGCGGCAGACCCTGCGTGATGTCGTCACCGGCCACACCACCGGTGTGGAAGGTACGCATCGTCAGCTGGGTACCGGGCTCACCGATGGACTGGGCGGCGATGATGCCGACCGCCTCACCGATGTCGACCAGCTTGCCGGTGGCGAGCGAGCGTCCGTAGCAGAAGGCACAGGTGCCGACCGCGGACTCACAGGTCAGGACCGAGCGGGTCTTGACCTCCTCGACGCCGGCGCCCACGAGGGCGTCGATCAGGACGTCACCGAGGTCGACGTTGGCAGGCGCGATGACCTTGCCGTCGACGACGACGTCCTCGGCGAGCATGCGGGCGTAGACCGAGGTCTCGACGTCCTCCGTCTTGCGGAGGACACCGTCGGCACCCTTGACGGCGATCTTCAGCTTGAGGCCGCGGTCGGTGCCGCAGTCCTCCTCGCGAATGATCACGTCCTGCGAGACGTCCACCAGACGACGGGTCAGGTAACCCGAGTCGGCGGTACGCAGGGCGGTGTCCGCCAGACCCTTACGGGCACCGTGCGTGGAGATGAAGTACTCCAGAACGGTGAGGCCCTCACGGAAGGACGCCTTGATGGGACGGGGAATCGTCTCGTTCTTGGCGTTCGACACCAGACCACGCATACCCGCGATCTGACGCATCTGCATCATGTTTCCTCGGGCACCCGAGTCGACCATCATGAAGATGGGGTTCGTCTTCGGGAAGTTCGCGTTCATCGCCTCGGCAACCTCGTTGGTCGCCTTGGTCCAGATCGCGATGAGCTCCTGCGTGCGCTCGTCCTTGGTGATCAGACCGCGCTCGTACTGCTTCTGGACCTTCTCGTCCTGCTCCTCGTAGCCCTTGACGATGGCCTTCTTGGCCTCGGGCACGACGACGTCGGAGATGGCCACGGTCACACCGGAGCGGGTCGCCCAGTGGAAACCGGCCGCCTTCAGGTTGTCGAGCGTCGCCGCCACGATGACCTTGGGGTAGCGCTCGGCCAGGTCGTTGACGATCTCGGAGAGCTGCTTCTTGCCCACCGAGTAGTCGACGAACGGGTAGTCCTCGGGCAGCAGCTCGTTGAAGAGCGCGCGGCCCAGGCTCGTACGCAGCCGGAAGGTGTCACCCGGCTGGTACTCGGGCTCGCCCTCCTCGGCGACCGGCGGCACCCAGCCACGCGGGGGCATGGTGCCCACCGGGAAGCGGATGTCGACCTTCGCCTGGAGCGACAGCTCGCGGGCGTCGAAGGCCATGGTGGCCTCGGCCGTGGAGCCGAACGCGCGGTCCGTGCCCTTGACGTTGCGGCCCTCTTCGTCCGTGGTGAGGAAGAAGAGACCCAGCACCATGTCCTGGGTCGGCATGGTGACGGGACGACCGTCGGCCGGCTTCAGGATGTTGTTCGAGGACAGCATCAGGATGCGGGCCTCGGCCTGCGCCTCCGCGGAGAGCGGAAGGTGCACGGCCATCTGGTCACCGTCGAAGTCCGCGTTGAACGCGGTGCAGACGAGCGGGTGGATCTGGATGGCCTTGCCCTCGACCAGCTGCGGCTCGAAGGCCTGGATGCCGAGGCGGTGCAGGGTGGGCGCACGGTTCAGCAGCACCGGGTGCTCGGCGATGACCTCTTCGAGGACGTCGTACACGACGGTGCGGCCACGCTCGACCATGCGCTTGGCCGACTTGATGTTCTGCGCGTGGTTCAGGTCCACCAGGCGCTTCATCACGAACGGCTTGAAGAGCTCCAGCGCCATCGCCTTCGGCAGACCGCACTGGTGCAGCTTGAGCTGCGGACCGACGACGATCACGGAACGCGCGGAGTAGTCCACGCGCTTGCCGAGGAGGTTCTGACGGAAACGGCCCTGCTTGCCCTTCAGCATGTCGCTGAGGGACTTCAGGGGACGGTTACCGGGACCGGTGACCGGGCGACCGCGGCGGCCGTTGTCGAACAGCGCGTCGACGGCCTCCTGCAGCATCCGCTTCTCGTTGTTCACGATGATCTCGGGGGCACCGAGGTCAAGGAGACGCTTGAGGCGGTTGTTGCGGTTGATCACACGGCGGTACAGGTCGTTCAGGTCGGAGGTCGCGAAGCGGCCACCGTCCAGCTGCACCATCGGACGCAGGTCCGGCGGGATGACCGGCACGCAGTCGAGCACCATGCCCTTGGGCTTGTTGCTGGTCTGCAGGAACGCGGAGACGACCTTGAGGCGCTTGAGCGCACGGGTCTTCTTCTGGCCCTTGCCGGTACGGATGATCTCGCGGAGGCGCTCGGCCTCCTCGTCGAGGTCGAAGGACTCCAGGCGCTTCTGCAGGGCGGCGGCGCCCATGCAGCCGTCGAAGTACGTGCCGAAGCGGTCACGCAGCTCGCGGTAGAGCAGCTCGTCGCCCTCGAGGTCCTGGACCTTGAGGTTCTTGAAGCGGCTCCACACCTCGTCGAGACGGTCGATCTCGCGCTGCGCACGGTCACGCAGCTGCTTCATCTCACGCTCGGCACCTTCGCGCACCTTGCGGCGTACGTCGGCCTTGGCGCCCTCGGCCTCGAGCTCGGCCAGGTCGGTCTCGAGCTTCTTGGCACGGTTCTCGAGGTCCGAGTCACGGCGGTTCTCGACCTGCTGACGCTCGACGGAGACATGCGCCTCCAGCGACGGGAGGTCACGCGTGCGGCGCTCCTCGTCGACGAACGTGATCATGTACGCGGCGAAGTAGATGACCTTCTCGAGGTCCTTCGGCGCGAGGTCCAGCAGGTATCCGAGGCGCGACGGGACGCCCTTGAAGTACCAGATGTGGGTGACGGGAGCGGCAAGCTCGATGTGACCCATGCGCTCACGGCGCACCTTTGCGCGCGTGACCTCTACGCCACAGCGCTCACAGATGATGCCCTTGAAGCGGACACGCTTGTACTTGCCGCAGTAGCACTCCCAGTCCCGGGTCGGACCGAAGATCTTCTCGCAGAAGAGTCCGTCCTTCTCGGGCTTGAGCGTGCGGTAGTTGATGGTCTCCGGCTTCTTCACTTCGCCGTGGGACCAGGTCCGGATGTCGTCCGCGGTGGCAAGGCCGATCCGCAGCTCGTCGAAGAAGTTGACGTCGAGCACTTGTCGTCAATCCCTCTTTCGGGGGTTCGAGCCCCCTCGCTTCACGCGAGAAATCGGGGCACTTCAGCAATGGTCTGAACGGGTCCGGGGAGAGCCGGCCGGATCACGAGGATCCGGCCGGACAACCCGTCAGACCTCTTCGACGCTGCTCGGCTCGCGCCGGGACAGGTCGATACCGAGCTCCTCCGCCGCGCGGAAGACGTCCTCGTCCGTGTCGCGCATCTCGATGGACATGCCGTCCGAGGACAGCACCTCCACGTTGAGGCAGAGCGACTGCATCTCCTTGATGAGCACCTTGAAGGACTCGGGGATGCCGGGCTCGGGGATGTTCTCGCCCTTGACGATCGCCTCGTAGACCTTCACGCGGCCGGTCACGTCGTCGGACTTGATCGTCAGCAGTTCCTGGAGGGCGTATGCGGCGCCGTAAGCCTCAAGGGCCCACACCTCCATCTCACCGAATCGCTGCCCACCGAACTGCGCCTTACCACCCAGCGGCTGCTGCGTGATCATGGAGTACGGGCCGGTCGAACGCGCGTGGAGCTTGTCGTCGACCAGGTGGTGCAGCTTGAGGATGTACATGAACCCGACCGAGACCGGGTCCGGGAACGGCTCGCCGGAGCGACCGTCGAACAGCTGGGCCTTGCCGGAGGGCTGCACCAGGCGGTCGCCGTCGCGGTTCGGGATCGTGGCTCCGAAGAGACCGGAGATCTCGTCCTCGCGCGCACCGTCGAAGACGGGCGTGGCGACGTTGGTGCCGGGGGCGACCTGGTCGGCGCCGATGGCCTGCAGGCGCTGTGCCCACTCGTCACCGAGGCCGGAGACGTCCCAGCCGCGGCTGGCGAGCCAGCCGAGGTGGATCTCCAGGACCTGTCCCGGGTTCATTCGGGACGGGACACCCAGCGGGTTGAGGATGATGTCGACCGGGGTGCCGTCCTCCAGGAACGGCATGTCCTCGATCGGGAGGATCTTCGAGATGACGCCCTTGTTGCCGTGACGGCCGGCGAGCTTGTCACCATCGGTGATCTTGCGCTTCTGCGCGACGTAGACGCGGACCAGCTGGTTCACGCCCGGCGGCAGCTCGTCGCCCTCTTCGCGGTCGAAGACGCGGACGCCGATGACCTTGCCGATCTCACCGTGCGGCACCTTCAGCGAGGTGTCGCGCACCTCGCGCGCCTTCTCACCGAAGATCGCGCGGAGCAGGCGCTCCTCCGGCGTCAGCTCGGTCTCACCCTTGGGCGTGACCTTGCCGACGAGGATGTCACCGGCGACGACCTCGGCACCGATACGGATGATGCCGCGCTCGTCGAGGTCGGCGAGGACCTCCTCGGAGACGTTCGGGATGTCCCGGGTGATCTCCTCCGGGCCGAGCTTGGTGTCACGGGCGTCGACCTCGTGCTCCTCGATGTGGATCGAGGAGAGGACGTCGTCCTGCACGAGGCGCTGCGACAGGATGATCGCGTCCTCGTAGTTGTGACCCTCCCACGGCATGAACGCCACGAGCAGGTTCTTGCCGAGCGCCATCTCACCGTTCTCGGTGGCCGGCCCGTCGGCGAGGACCTGGCTCTCGATCACGCGGTCGCCCTCGGAGACGACGACCTTCTGGTTGACCGAGGTGCCCTGGTTGGAGCGCGAGAACTTCGAGATGCGGTACGTGGTGTACGTGCCGTCGTCGTTCGTCACGGTGATGTAGTCCGCGGAGACCTCCTGGACCACACCCGCCTTCTCGGCCTTGAGCACGTCACCGGCGTCGGTGGCACAGCGGTACTCCATGCCGGTGCCGACCAGCGGCGCCTCGCTCTTGATGAGCGGGACGGCCTGACGCATCATGTTCGCGCCCATGAGGGCACGGTTGGCGTCGTCGTGCTCGAGGAACGGGATCATCGCGGTGGCGACCGACACCATCTGGCGCGGCGAGACGTCCATGTAGTCGACGTCGTCGCCGGGGATGTAGTCGATCTCGCCGCCACGCCGGCGGACCAGGACGCGTGCCTCGGTGAAGCGCATGTCCTCGGAGAGCGTCGCGTTCGCCTGGGCGATCACGAAGCGGTCCTCTTCGTCGGCCGTCAGGTAGTCGACGTCGTCGGTGACGACGCCCTCGACGACCTTGCGGTACGGCGTCTCGATGAAGCCGAACGGGTTGATGCGCCCGTAGGAGGCCAGCGAGCCGATCAGACCGATGTTCGGGCCTTCGGGCGTCTCGATCGGGCACATGCGGCCGTAGTGCGAGGGGTGGACGTCACGGACCTCGAAGCCGGCCCGCTCACGGGAGAGACCACCCGGGCCGAGGGCGTTCAGACGACGCTTGTGCGTCAGCCCCGACAGCGGGTTGTTCTGGTCCATGAACTGGGACAGCTGGCTGGTGCCGAAGAACTCCTTGATGGAGGCGACGACCGGCCGGATGTTGATCAGGGTCTGCGGCGTGATCGCCTCGACGTCCTGAGTGGTCATGCGCTCACGCACGACGCGCTCCATACGGGCGAGACCCGTACGGACCTGGTTCTGGATCAGCTCACCGACGTTACGGATACGGCGGTTGCCGAAGTGGTCGATGTCGTCGGTCTCGACCATGATCGAGCGGCCGGACTCACCGACGGTCTCGGTCTCACCGGCGTGCAGCTTCACCAGGTACTTGATGGTGGCGATGATGTCGTCGCTGGTGAGGACACCGGCGTCGAGCGGCTCGTCGGCGCCGAGCTTCTTGTTCACCTTGTAGCGGCCGACCTTCGCGAGGTCGTAGCGCTTCGGGTTGAAGTAGAGGTTCTCGAGCAGCGTCTGAGCGGCCTCGCGCGTCGGCGGCTCGCCCGGGCGCAGCTTGCGGTAGATGTCGAGCAGCGCGTCGTCCTGGCCCTGGGTGTGGTCCTTCTCCAGGGTGGCGCGCATCGACTCGTACTCGCCGAACTCCTCGAGGATCTGCTCGGTGGTCCAGCCGAGAGCCTTCAGGAGGACGGTGACGGACTGCTTGCGCTTGCGGTCGATGCGGACACCGACCATGTCGCGCTTGTCGATCTCCATCTCCAGCCAGGCACCCCGGGACGGGATGATCTTGGCGGAGAAGATGTCCTTGTCGGACGTCTTGTCGATGGAGGAGTCGAAGTAGACACCCGGCGAGCGCACGAGCTGCGACACGACGACACGCTCGGTGCCGTTGATGACGAAGGTGCCCTTGTTGGTCATGAGCGGGAAGTCGCCCATGAAGACCGTCTGGGACTTGATCTCGCCGGTCTCGTTGTTGGTGAACTCGGCCGTGACGAAGAGCGGCGCGGCGAACGTGAAGTCGCGCTCCTTGCACTCGTCGATCGAGTTCTTCGGGGGCTCGAAGCGGTGGTCGCGGAAGGTGAGCGACATCGACCCGGAGAAGTCCTCGATCGGGGAGATCTCCTCGAAGATTTCCTCCAGGCCGGACTTGGTGGGGACGTCTTGTCCGCTGTCCAGAGCAGCCTCGACGCGAGCCTTCCAGGCGGCGTTGCCGAGGAGCCAGTCAAAGCTCTCGGTCTGCAGCGCGAGGAGGTTCGGAACCTCGAGGGGCTCCTTGATCTTTGCAAAAGAGATGCGCAGCGGGGCGGTGCTGGCACCGTTGTTCGTATTCGAGGTCGAGGCGTTGCGCGAGGCGGCCAAGAGGGGGTCCTTCCGAGGGCTCGGACTCACTACGCGCGTACCGGCCCCAAGCCGCACACAGAGACAGGAATCCCAAGGTCAGGGAATGTCCGGTCATCGATGCTAGGCGTGGGCATGCCCCTGGTGACGGGCAGGAGGCAGCTAACAGGCAGCGCAAAGGGTCAGTGTAGCCAAACGCCACACTGATGTCCAGTCGGGGTTCTCAGAGACCCACGTTGCTCTCAACAGCTGTTCTCAACACCTATGAATAGCCCTCGCGCGGTGTGCGCTCTTCTTTACTGCCCTCTTCGCTCTCGATCCATGCCTCGGATGCGGATCGAGATGACGACGCGTCCTGAGAATTGCGCGCCGCGTGCGGTTCGTCAAGGCCCCGGGGTCCCGGCGGACGCCCGGCGATCTTCACCTGCGCCGGAAGGACGCCGGTTGACGCCTCGCGGCGTCCCCGGAGAAACGCACGGCGAAGATCACCCTACTCGTCGCGCACGGAAGTTCAAGGCAGCCTCCGGGGGCACGCCAAAGGGCGACCACCCGGATGGGTGATCGCCCTTTGCGATGTGACATCCCCGCCTCGCGGCAGGGACTGCCTTGCGGAGTCAGATGACTCGCAGGGTCACTTGACCTCGACGGAAGCGCCGGCGGCCTTGAGGGACTCGGCAGCCTTGTCAGCGGCCTCCTTGGCGACCTTCTCGAGGACGGGCTTCGGGGCGCCGTCGACGAGGTCCTTGGCCTCCTTCAGACCCAGCGAGGTCAGCTCACGCACGACCTTGATGACCTGGATCTTCTTGTCACCGGCGGCGGTGAGGACGACGTCGAACTCGTCCTGCTCCTCAGCGGCCTCGGCGGCGGGGCCACCCTGGGCGGGGCCGGCGACGGCGACCGCGGCGGCGGCGGTGACGTCGAACTTCTCCTCGAACGCCTTAACGAACTCGGAGAGCTCGATGAGGGTGAGCTCCTCGAACTGGGCGAGCAGGTCTTCCTGGCTGAGCTTCGCCATGATGGCGTCCTTCCACTAATTCGGCAGGTGCCGGATGTATATGTAGGCGGGCGTACGGGCCCGCTGCGAGCCGTGGACGCGGAGTGTTACTCCGCCACCTCGGCATCGGCGGGAGCCGGGGTACCGGCACCGCCCTGCTCGGCCTTCTTGGCACGAAGCGCTTCCGCGGTGCGGACGAACTTCGAGGGCAGAGCCTGGAAGAGCTGCGCAGCCTGAGTCTGCTTGCCCTTCATGGCGCCGGCCAGCTTGGCGAGCAGAACCTCGCGGGACTCGAGGTCCGCGAGCTTCTTGAACTCATCGGCGGTTACGGCCTTACCATCAAGGACACCGCCCTTGATGATGAGGCTGGGGTTGTCCTTGGCGAAGTCACGAAGACCCTTCGCCGACTCCACCGGGTCACCGGTGACGAAGGCAACCGCTGTCGGACCCGAGAACAGGTCGTCCAGCGTGTCGATCCCGGCCTCGTTGGCCGCAATCTTGGTCAGCGTGTTCTTCACCACGGCGTACTGGGCGTTCTCACCGAGCGAACGGCGCAGCTGCCTGAGCTGTGCCACGGTGAGACCCCGGTACTCGGTCAGCACGGCGGCGCTCGAGCTACGGAACTGGTCCGTCAGCTCGGCTACCGCGGCAGCCTTGTCGGGCCTTGCCATGAGCGTCGGCCTCCTTCCGGGTGATGAGGACCGCTCAGAAGGGGCCGGGAAAGACGAAACGCCCCAGCGCGGGCGCCAGGGCGTAGCTCTACCGGATGAATCCGGGAGCTTTCCACAGTCACCTGCGCGGGTCGCCCGTTCTCGACGGATCCTTCGGTCGCCGTCCCCTCTGACGAGAGTGCGGCAACGACCAGCGGTCTTTGGCTTCTGGAGGAGCTTACGTGACCGGAGCCGTTCGGAGCAAATCCGTCCCGGTTCGACCGGTGCGAGAGGTTTAAGCAGCTCTCGGACGGCCTGCGGAGCAGGCTCGTACGAGGACGGGCCCCGCACCCTCCGAAGAGGCTGCGGGGCCCGTCCCGTGCCGTGACACGGTCACCGGGTGAGCACGGAGGCTCAGACGGCGGCCGGGTCCTCCTCGACGAGGAGGTTGCGCACGCGGTTGGCGTCCAGCGGGATGCCGGGGCCCATCGTCGTGCTCATGGTCGCCTTCTTGATGAAGCGACCCTTCGCGGCGGACGGCTTCAGACGGAGGATCTCCTCCAGGGCCGCGCCGTAGTTCTCGACCAGCTTCGTGTCATCGAAAGAGGTCTTGCCGATGATGAAGTGGAGGTTCGAGTGCTTGTCGACGCGGAACTCGATCTTTCCGCCCTTGATGTCGTTGACGGCCTTGACGACATCGGGGGTGACGGTGCCGGTCTTCGGGTTCGGCATCAGACCACGCGGACCGAGCACGCGGCCGAGGCGGCCGACCTTGCCCATGAGGTCCGGCGTGGCGACGACGGCGTCGAAGTCCAGACGGCCCTTCGCCACCTCGTCGATGAGCTCGTCGGAGCCGACGATGTCGGCGCCGGCGGCTTCCGCGGCCGCAGCACGGTCACCGGTCGCGAAGACCAGGACCCGGGCGGTCTTGCCGGTGCCGTGCGGGAGGTTCACGGTGCCACGGACCATCTGGTCGGCCTTGCGAGGGTCGACACCCAGGCAGAACGCGACCTCGACGGTGCCGTCGAACTTGGTGGCGGCGGTGTCCTTGGCGAGACGGACGGCCTCGAGCGGGGCGTACGTACGCTCCCGGTCGATCTTCGCGTCCGCAGCGCGGAGGTTCTTGCTGCGCTTCACATCTACTCCTGTGGTTTTCAGAGTGTGGAGTCGTGGTGCGGACCAGCGCTTGGTCCTACCACTGAAGGGCTACGGGGCTGACTCAGCCTTCGACCGTGATGCCCATGGAACGGGCGGTGCCGACGATGATCTTCGACGCGGCGTCGAGGTCGTTGGCGTTCAGGTCGGGGAGCTTGGTCGTGGCGATCTCGCGGACCTGGTCGGCCGTGATCTTGGCGACCTTGGTCTTGTGCGGCTCGCCGGAGCCCTTGTTCACACCCGCGGCCTTGAGGATCAGCTTGGCGGCCGGCGGAGTCTTCGTGATGAAGGTGAAGGAGCGGTCCTCGTAGACCGTGATCTCCACCGGCACGACCATGCCACGCTGCGACTCGGTCGCGGCGTTGTAGGCCTTGCAGAACTCCATGATGTTGACGCCGTGCTGGCCCAGTGCGGGGCCCACCGGCGGCGCCGGGTTGGCCGCACCGGCGTTGATCTGGAGCTTGATAAGCCCCGTGACCTTCTTCTTCTTGGGAGGCATTGCTCTCTCCGGGTCCTAGTGAGAGTGTTTCGCCGCCGTTCCGGTCATCCGGATGGAGGCATACCGCACAACGATAACGGGTATAGCTGCGCGACCAAAAACCGAGCAGGTCAGACAGGCTGCGAAGCCTGTCTGACCTGCTCGGTAGGCATGTGTCCAGAGACGGGCCGGAAGGCCGTCAGTTCTTCTGGATCTGGTCGAAGCTGAGCTCGACCGGGGTCTCACGACCGAAGATCTCGACGAGGCCCTTGACCTTCTTCGAGTCGGCGTTGATCTCGTTGATCGTCGCCTGAAGCGTCGCGAACGGGCCGTCGGTGACGGTGACCGAGTCGCCCACCTCGAAGTCCAGGACCTGGACCTCGACCTTGCGGGCCGGAGCCGGCTTGCCCTCGGCCTCGGCCGCCTCGCGGGCCGCCTTCTCCTCGGCCTCGGGGGCGAGCATCTTGACGATCTCGTCCAGGGTCAGCGGGTACGGGTCGTAGGCGTTGCCCACGAAGCCGGTGACGCCGGGCGTGTTGCGGACAACACCCCAGGACTCGTTCGTCAGGTCCATGCGCACCAGGACGTATCCCGGGAGCTTGTTCTGACGGACGTTCTTCCGCTCACCGTTCTTGATCTGGACGATCTCTTCCTCGGGCACCTCGGCCTGGTAGATGAAGTCCTCGACGTTGAGCGAGACGGCGCGCTGCTCCAGGTTGGCCTTCACGCGCTTCTCGTAACCGGCGTACGTGTGGATGACGTACCACTCGCCGGGAAGTCCGCGGAGCTCCTCGCGCAGGGCGGCGACGGCGTCGACGGGGGCGGCCGGCTCGGCCTCCTCCTCGTCGGACTCGTCCGCGGCCTCTTCGTCGGACTCCTCCACGGCCTCTTCGTCGTCCTGGGCGGCCTCTTCGTCCTCGTCGGACTCGGCACGCACGGCGGCCTGCTCGGCGGGCTCGCCCGCGGCGGCGTCAGCAGCGTCGACCTGGTCCGGGGCCACGGCATCCGCCGCCTCGACGATGTCGAGCTCGTCCTCGGCGGACTCGACGGCGCTCGCCGTGGGCTCGGCGTCGTCGTTCAGGTTCGGGTCAGACACGATGGCTGCTTCTTCCTGGATACAAATGGGTGGAACATGCGAAAGGGGCGCCGATGAGGCGCCCTCCGCGGGGATCAGCCGAAGACGTACTTGATGACCCGCGCAAATCCGAAGTCAATCACGGTGACGAGACCGATCATGACGACCACGAACACGATCACCACGGCCGTGTACGTCGACAGCTGGCTGCGCGTCGGCCATACGACCTTGCGGAGCTCGGCGACGATCTGGCGGTAGAACAGCGCGAGACGGCCCAGAGGGCCCTTCTTGCCGCGCTTGCCGCCCTTCCGGGTCTTCTTCTTCGACTCGGGGGTTTCGTCCTCGGCATCAGGCATGTCGATGGAGCCCACGGCGTCCGTCACGCTACTCACCTGATTCCGGGTCGTGGCCGTGCCGCGCCCGGTGGAGCCGCACGGCGGTGCATTGAAGTACGTACATGCGCACACATCCTGGCGAAGGAGTGTGTAGCAGGGCCGGAGGGACTTGAACCCCCAACCGCTGGTTTTGGAGACCAGTGCTCTACCAATTGAGCTACGACCCTTTGTGGTTTCCACCAACCTACCGCATCCTCCCCGGTGGGCCGGTCGGGAAAACGGTGTGGCTGATGAAGGCCAACGACAGGTGAGTGTACGTGCTCAGCGGCGCCGCGTCGAACAGACCACAACCGACCGGTCCTGTCCGGATGCTGTCCGAGTCCTGTCCGGTCCCTGAAACCCCTGTGCCGAGGGGTTTTCCGGTCTGCGAGCATGGGGGGCATGAGCGCTGCAACTTCTCCGTCCGAGCGCCGGGTCTCGGCCCGCATCGGTGCGATCTCCGAGTCCGCCACCCTCGCCGTCGACGCCAAGGCCAAGGCCCTCAAGGCCGCCGGGCGTCCGGTGATCGGCTTCGGCGCCGGCGAGCCCGACTTCCCGACCCCCGAGTACATCGTGGACGCCGCGATCGAGGCGTGCCGAAACCCGAAGTACCACCGCTACACCCCGGCGGGCGGGCTCCCCGAGCTCAAGGCCGCCATCGTGGCGAAGACGCTGCGCGACTCCGGCTACGAGGTCGACGCCTCGCAGGTCCTGGTGACCAACGGCGGAAAGCAGGCCATCTACGAGGCCTTCGCCGCGGTCCTCGACCCGGGCGACGAGGTCATCGTCCCCGCGCCGTACTGGACGACCTACCCCGAGTCCATCCGTCTGGCCGGCGGTGTCCCGGTCGACGTCGTGGCCGACGAGACCACCGGCTACCGGGTATCGGTGGAGCAGCTCGAGGCCGCGCGCACGGAGCGTACGAAGGTCGTCCTCTTCGTCTCCCCGTCCAACCCGACGGGCGCGGTCTACAGCGAGGCCGAGACCGAGGCGATCGGCCGCTGGGCCGTCGAGCACGGCCTGTGGGTGATGACGGACGAGATCTACGAGCACCTGGTCTACGGCGGCGCCGCCGCGGCCTCGCTCCCCGCGGTCGTGCCCGAGCTGCGCGACAAGTGCATCGTGGTCAACGGTGTCGCCAAGACCTACGCCATGACCGGCTGGCGGGTGGGCTGGATCATCGGCCCGAAGGACATCGTGAAGGCCGCGACCAACCTGCAGTCGCACGCCACCTCCAACGTCAACAACGTCGCGCAGGCCGCCGCGATCGCCGCCCTCACGGGGAGCCTGGACGCGGTCGCCGAGATGCGGACCGCCTTCGACCGCCGGCGGAAGACGATCGTACGCATGCTCAACGAGATCGACGGCGTGCTCTGCCCCGAGCCCGAGGGCGCGTTCTACGCGTACCCCTCGGTGAAGGGACTGCTCGGCAAGGAGATCCGCGGCAAGCGCCCCGCGGACTCCGTCGAGCTCGCGGCCCTCATCCTGGACGAGGCCGAGGTCGCCGTGGTGCCGGGCGAGGCCTTCGGCACGCCGGGTTACCTGCGGCTCTCCTACGCGCTGGGCGACGACGACCTCGTCGAGGGCGTCTCCCGGCTCCAGAAGCTGCTGGGCGAGGCCCGCGACTGACGCGGGAAACCCACCTGAGTGGCGTGGCCCCCGGCTCCTGCCGGGGGCCACTTTTTTGTTCGACGGGTAACTCACATGGGAATCCGGCTACCGCCGCGCCCCTCGGGTGCGGCAAGATCGATCGATGGAGCGTGACGTACGGCTGTTGCCCAAGGCCCACCTGCACCTGCACTTCACCGGGTCGATGCGGCCCACGACCCTGCTCGAACTCGCGGACAAGTACGGCGTGCACCTGCCCGACGCCCTGACCGGCGGTGAGCCGCCCCAGCTGCGGGCGACCGACGAGCGGGGCTGGTTCCGTTTCCAGCGGCTGTACGACATCGCCCGGTCCTGCCTCCGCTCGCCTGAGGACATCCAGCGGCTCGTGCGCGAGACCGCCATGGAGGACGTCGCGGACGGCTCCGGATGGCTGGAGATCCAGGTCGACCCCACGTCGTACGCCCCGCTGCTCGGAGGGCTCATCCCGGCGATCGAGATCATCCTGGACGCCGTGGACCGTGCGGCCCGCGAGACCGGGCTCGGGATCCGGGTGGTGATCGCGGCGAACCGGATGAAACACCCGCTGGACGCCAGGACGCTGGCCCGGCTCGCCGTGCGGTACGCGGACCGGGGCGTGATCGGCTTCGGGCTCTCCAACGACGAACGCCGCGGGATGGCCCGCGACTTCGACCGCGCCTTCGCCATCGCCCGCGAGGGCGGGCTGATCGCGGCCCCGCACGGCGGCGAGCTCTCGGGCCCGTCCAGCGTCCGGGACTGCCTGGACGACCTGGACGCGGTCCGGGTCGGGCACGGCGTGCGGGCGGCCGAGGATCCGAGGCTGCTGCGCAAGCTCGCGGAGCGGGGGGTGACCTGCGAGGTCTGCCCCGCGTCCAATGTGGCGCTCGGCGTCTACGAGAAGCCCGCCGACGTGCCCCTGCGCACCCTGTTCGAGGCCGGGGTGCCGATGGCGCTCGGCGCGGACGATCCGCTGCTCTTCGGTTCCCGGCTGGCCGCCCAGTACGACCTCGTACGCCGTCATCACGCGTTCACCGACGAGGAGCTGGCCGAGCTGGCGCGGCAGTCCGTGCGGGGGTCGGTGGCGCCCGTCGAGGTGCGGGAGAAGCTGCTGGACGGGATCGACGCGTGGCTGGTCAGCTGATGCCGCTCAGCAGGGTGCGGGCGAGGGACGCGGCGAAGTCGTCCAGGGACTGCGGAGCCCCTCCCACCTCGTAGGCGAAGGCTCGCTGGGCGCAGGCGCCCAGCAGGAGCGAGGCCGCCGCGTAGGTGTCGGCGCCGGGGACGACGCGGCCCGCCCGCTGTTCGGCGCGGAGATAGGCGTCGAGGCCCTGGATCGGCTTGTGCGGGCCGGTGCCCATCTCGCGCATCGCCGCTTCGTGACGCTGCTTGAGCCGGGGCTCGGCGTACAGCGAGGCGAGGACCGGGAAGGTCTGCTCGTAGAAGAGCGCTGCCTGGCGGGCGACCTCGGTGAGGTTCTGTTCGAGGTCCCCTTCGCCCGCCTGCAGGCCCCCCAGGAGCGGGCCGAGCTTCGGCATGCGTTCGCCGAGCACGGTCACGAAGAGCTCTTCCTTGTTCGCGAAGTACTTGTACAGCGCCGCTTCGGAGCAGCCGGCCGCCTTGGCGATCTCCTTCGTCGTCGTCCGTGCGAGGCCGATGCCGAGCATGAGTTCATGGGCGGCATCGACGATGCGGACGCGGGCCGGCTTCTGGTCCATGGATGCTCCAGCAAGGCTTGACGAAAGGGTGAGCGTCCACTCACCCTAAGGGTAAGTGAATACTCACCCACTCAGGAGGGCGTGCGCGATGAGGCTCACAGTGTTCGGGGCGACGGGGGCCGTCGGCCAGGAGGTCGTACGGCAGGCGCTGGCGGCGGGGCACGAGGCGACGGCGGTGGTCCGTGATCCCGCCCGGCTCCCGGACGGGCTCGGGGGCGCCGCCCTGCACGCGGTCGCTCCGCTGGGCGACGGGGCCGCGGTGCGCGCTGCGGTCGCGGGGCGGGACGCCGTGCTCTCCGGGCTCGGGTCCCGGGGGCGGAAGGCGGGTGACGTCGCCGAGCGGCTCACCGGGCTGGTGCTGGAGGCGATGGAGGCGGAGGAGGTGCGGCGGCTGCTGGTCGTGAGCGCGGCCCCGGTCGGCCCCGAGCCCGCTGACGACCCGCTGCTCGACCGGGCGGTCCGCAGGGTGATCGGCGTGGTCCTCAAGGAGGTGTACGCGGACCTGACGCGCATGGAGGCCGCGCTGGCGGCGAGCGCGACGGACTGGACGTCCGTGCGGCCGCCGAAGCTGACGAACGGCCCGCTGACGGGGACGTACCGGACGGTCGTGGGCGGCACCCCGCGGAGCGGCCGGTCCATCGCGCGGGCCGACGTGGCCCACGCGATGCTGGCGCTGATCGACGAGCCGGCCGCGCTGAAGCAGGGCGTGGGGGTCGCCTACTGAGCCTGCGGCCCGCGCGCCGGGTTACAGGCTGACGCCCACCGTCACCGGTTCGTTGACGAGCGTGACCCCGAAGGCCTCGTGCACCCCGGCGACGACCTCGCGGGCCAGGGCCAGCAGGTCCTCGGTGGTCGCGCCGCCCCGGTTGGTGAGGGCGAGCGTGTGCTTGGTGGAGATGCGGGCGGGGCCGGTGCCGTACCCCTTGGTGAAGCCGGCCTTGTCGATGAGCCAGGCGGCCGAGGTCTTCACCCGTCCGTCGCCCGCGGGGAAGGCGGGGGGCGTGACGTCCGCGCCCAGGCGCTCGGCGGCGCGGGCGAGGAGGAGCGCGTGCCCGGCCTCGTCGAGGACCGGGTTGGTGAAGAAGGATCCGGCCGACCAGGTGTCGTGGTCCTCCGGGTCGAGCACCATCCCCTTGCCCGCCCTCAGCCGGAGGACGGTTTCGCTGGCGGAGGCGGCGGGAACGCGGTCACCCTTTTCGACGCCCATGGCCCTGGCGGTCTCGGGGTAGAGCAGGGGCGCCGACTGTCCGCCGGCGTCCTCGAGCCCGAAGCGGACCCGGAGCACGACGAAACGGTCGGGCTCGGCTTTGAAGCGGCTGTGGCGGTACGAGAACGCGCACGCCTCGTTCGGGAGGGTGACGGTCTCCCGGGTGTGCCGGTCGTAGGCGACGACCTCGGTGATGACCGAGGACACCTCCTGCCCGTAGGCGCCGACGTTCTGGATCGGTGTCGCCCCGGCGGACCCGGGGATTCCGGCGAGACACTCGATCCCGGCCAGCCCCGCCTCGACCGTACGGGCCACGGCGTCGGTCCAGATCTCGCCGGCGGCCAGTTCGAGCGCCGTACCGGAGAGTGTGAAGCCCTTGGTGGCGATGCGCAGGGCCGTGCCGTCGAAGCCCTTGTCGCCGATGACCAGGTTGGAGCCGCCGCCGACGACCAGGAGCGGTGTGCCGCTGTCGTCGGCCTCGCGCACGGCGGCGATCACCTCCGCGTCGGTGGTGGCCGTCAGGAGGCGGTCGGCCGGACCGCCGAGCCGGAAGGTGGTCAGGGGGGCGAGGGGGGCGTCGTGGAGTTCCTGCACGGGGACAAGAGTACGGTCCACGTCCCGGGAGCGGGCCATGGACCGTACGGGCGGGGGCGGGGCGTCAGGCCGCGACGGAGACACGCTCCTCGGAGGGTTCGGGCGCCGGGCCGGCCGTCCGCCCGCGGCGCGGGATGAGCAGGGCCGTGAGCGCGGCGAGGGCCACCACACCGGCACCGATCCACACGGCCGGCACGGTTCCGTCGGAGAAGGCCTGCGGGGAGCCGTATCCGCCCTGGGCGGAGAAGACCGCGGCCAGTACGGCGACCCCGAGGGCCCCGCCGACCTCGCGCAGGGCGTTGTTGGCCCCGGAGGCGATGCCCTGCTCCCCCGGCCTGACGCTGGACATCACGAGGCTGGCGGCGGGCGCGAAGTAGAGGGCCATGCCGATGCCGCCGACGATCAGGCCGGGCAGCTGGGCGGAGTAGGCGACGTCCGGTTCCAGGACCGCGGCGAAGAGGCCGAGCCCAACCGCCTGGAGGGCGAGGCCGGTCACCACCACGGGGCGGCCGCCGAACCGGTCGGCGAGGTATCCGGCGACGGGCGCCACGAGCATCGGCATCCCCGTCCACGGCAGCATCCGCAGGCCCGCCTCGGTCGGCGAGTAACCCAGCGCGTTCTGGAGGAACTGGCTGAGCAGGAAGATCGAGCCGAACATGCCCAGGAACATCAGCAGGCTCGCCATGTTGATCCCGAAGAAGGCACGGTCCTTGAAGAGCCGCATGGGCAGGACCGGGTTCTTCGCGCGGAACCCGTGGCGGACGAAGACACCCAGGAGGAGCGTCCCGGCGATCAGCCCGGTCAGCACCAGCGGGTCGGTCCAGCCGTCGCTCGTGCTGCTGACGAGTGCGTAGACGATGCCGAAGAGGCCTCCGCTGACCAGGAAGGTGCCGGGGACGTCGAGCCGCGCCTCGGGGGCGTAGGACTCGGCCAGCCGCAGTCGCGCCAGGGGGAGCAGCACGAGACCGACCGGGACGTTCAGCCAGAAGATCCACTGCCAGGAGATGTGTTCGGTGAGGCTCCCGCCGATCAGGGGGCCGCTGGCGACCGCGAGTCCGGTGACCGCACCGAAGAATCCGAGCGCCATGCCGCGCCTGGCGGGCGGGACCGCGGCGGTGAGCAGGGTGAGGGTGAGCGGCATCATGACCGCGGCCCCGACGCCCTGGACGGCCCGGAAGACGATGAGTTCGTCGATCCCCGGCGAGAGGGCGGCGGCGGCGGAGGCGGCGGTGAAGACCGTGAGGCCGGCGAGGAAGAGCCGGCGCCGGCCGAAGCGGTCACCGAGCGCGGCGCCCGTCATCAGCAGCACCGCGAAGGTGAGGGTGTAGGCGTTCACCGTCCACTCGAGCTCCTCCAGCCGGCCACCGAGGCTCTCGCGGATGGACGGCAGTGCCGTGGTGACGACGAGGTTGTCGAGTGCCGCCATGAATCCGGCGACGCTCGTGATGACGAGGGCCCAGACGGCTCCCCCGCGGCTGGATGCTTGCTGCTTCACTACTACCCCCCAAGGGTTAGTTATCAATGACTAACTTAAGTCGGCAGAAGAACGGGCGGGCCACCGGCGCACCCGCGTCGGGTCAGCTCGGCCTGGCCGCGAGATGGAAGCCGGACCACACGCGATGACCGGCCGGAAAGCCCATCGAGGCCAGCGTGTTGATGAGCATGCCGTAGGCCAGGAAGGACGTGGTCTGGTCCTGGTCCGCGCCCAGCAGGAGGTGGATCTCGTCCCACATCGCCACCCATCCGAGCCGCAGCCGCTCACCGAACTCGTGGTCACCCGCCGCCTCGGCCGCCGCCACCGCCGCGTACATCTGCATCTGCATCAGCAGCTTGTCGGGGTCGTCCACGATCAGCCGCTGGTACGCCTGCGCCAGAGCCTGCTCCGCCTCTTCCCCCTCCAGCCCCTCGGCCGCCTTCATGAACACCTCCCTGGTGTCCGCGAGGCACCGCTCGGAGGCGGCGAGGAAGATGGCCTGCTTGCCGGGGAAGAGCCGGAACAGATACGGCTGCGAGACACCGACCCGCTTGGCGATCGCCTCCGTCGAGGTGCCGTTGTACCCACTGCGGGCGAACTCGGCGACCGCCGCCCGCACGACGCTCTCCCGCCTGTCCTCTGCGCTCATCCTTGCCATGCCGGTAAGTTATTGGCCACTCACTAACATGTCAAGGGCGGCATCCGCGCGGTGGACGGCAGCGGAGGGGCGCCGCGTGGGCGCCCCTCCGCTCGCAGCTGTGCCGACGGGCGAGGTGACTGTGCCGCTCGGGCCAGTGGCTGTGCCGCTCAGGCCAGGCGCACGACGGCGCGGGACATGCCCAGCACCTTCTTGCCGTCGCTCATGGCGATCAGGTCGACCCGGACGGTGTTGTCGTCCAGCTTCGCGGCGACCTTGCCGCTGACCTCGATCAGCGCCCCGTTGTCGTCGTTCGGCACGACGACCGGCTTGGTGAACCGCACGCCGTACTCGACGACCGCGCCCGGGTCACCGGCCCAGTCCGTGACGACCCGGATCGCTTCGGCCATGGTGAACATGCCGTGCGCGATCACGTCGGGCAGACCGACCTCGCGCGCGAACTTCTCGTTCCAGTGGATCGGGTTGAAGTCGCCGGAGGCGCCCGCGTACCGCACGAGCGTGGCCCGGGTCACCGGGAACGACTGCGCCGGCAGCTCCGTACCGACCTCGACCGCCTCGTAGGCGATGTTCGCCGTCATCACGCCTCCTCGGCGGCGCGCGCCACCAGCTTGGTGGACGCGGTCACCACGTGCTCACCGGACTCGTCGCGCACCTCACCGCGGATGTCCACGATGTCGTTGCCCGCCATCGTCTTGATGGCCTCGATCGTCGAGGTGACCGTCAGCCGGTCCCCCGCCCGCACGGGACGCGCGTAGGCGAACTTCTGGTCGCCGTGCACCACGCGGCTGTAGTCCAGGCCCAGCTGCGGGTCCTGCACCACCTGGCCCGCGGCCTTGAAGGTGATGGAGAAGACGAACGTGGGCGGGGCGATCACGTCGGGGTGCCCCAGAGCCTTGGCGGCCTCCGGATCCACGTACGCGGGATTGGTGTCACCCACCGACTCCGCGAACTCCCGGATCTTCTCCCGGCCTACCTCGTACGCCGGGGTGGGCGGATAGGTCCGCCCCACGAAGGACTGGTCGAGCGCCATGAGCCCGGTACCTCCTGGTGAAAGTCGAATGGGGCGTTGACCACCCGAGTCATCAAGATAAACGACACGAGGCCGCCCCCAGTGGGGACGGCCTCGTGTACGAGCCTGTTTCAGCGCGTTTCGCGGTGCGCGGTGTGCGAGTTGCAGCGCGGGCAGTGCTTCTTCATCTCAAGACGGTCCGGGTTGTTACGCCGGTTCTTCTTGGTGATGTAGTTCCGCTCCTTGCACTCCACGCAGGCCAGCGTGATCTTCGGGCGGACGTCGGTGGCAGCCACGTGAGTGCTCCTTGGACGGACGGATGGACGGATGAACGCAAAAAAGAGTAGCCGATCGAAGGACCGACCCCACAATCGGCTACCGTTAGTAGCGGTGACCGGACTTGAACCGGTGACACAGCGATTATGAGCCGCTTGCTCTACCGACTGAGCTACACCGCTTTGATGACGAGCTTCCCCGCCGAAGCGGGGTCACCCGATCACCAGAGCCCCAATGCGGAATCGAACCGCAGACCTTCTCCTTACCATGGAGACGCTCTACCGACTGAGCTATTGGGGCGAGCGAGGAAGACATTACACGCTCTGTCGCCGACGCCCAAATCCGTTTCCGCGGCCCGCCCCGGACCCCCTCCCGTCCCTCGGACAGCCCCGGCGCCCGCCCCCCTGAGCAGGCCCTTGATCAGCCCGTACGCCCTCTCCACCGGCCGGGCCACGGGCCCCTGTGACACCGCCCCCACCACTTGCCTCACGAGGCCACATTCGTACGACTAATTCGCTCTTCCTCGGAGTGCAACGGGCCCCGGCCTAGGCTCGGCGCACTCTGCGTGATCTTGTTCGTCGTCCAGGACTTCCAGGAGCGGTGCGATGCCCGAAGGTCCCGGCGAGGCGCCCGGACTCCTCCTCAGCGGGGCACGGCTCACGGACGGGCGCTCCGTCGACGTGCGGATCGGCGGGCAGCTCATCGAGGCCGTCGGGACGGCGGGCAGCCTCACCACTCCGGGGATCCGCCTGGACCTGCGTGGATACCTCCTGCTGCCCGCCCCCGCGGAGCCGCACGCCCACTCCGGCACGGCGCTCACCGCCACCGCCGGAAGCTCGCCGTCCCACCGCCCCGAGGACGTCCGGCGCCGTGCCACCGAGGCCGCGCTGCTCCAGCTCAGCCACGGGGCCACCGCGCTGCGCGCCCATGTGCGCGTCGGCGGCGTGCGGGAGCTCGGCCTGCTGGAGGGCGTGCTGGAGGCCCGCCGTTCGCTGCGGGGCCTCACCGACCTGACCGCCGTCGCCGTGCCCCGGCTCCTCACCGGGGTGGCGGGCGCCGACGGCCTCGCCGTGCTCCGTGACGCCGTGGACATGGGGGCGGGCGTGGTCGGCGGCTGTCCGGACCTCGACCCCGATCCGGCCGGTCACACCGAAGCCGTCCTGGACCTCGCCGCCGCCCACGGGCTCCCCGCCGACCTGCACACGGACGGTGACGACTCCGCCCGGCTCGCCCGGCTGACCGCCATGGCCGGCGGGCTGCGCCCGGGCGTCTGCATCGGGCCCTGCGCGGGCCTCTCGCGGCTTCCCGGCGACGAGGCCGCCCGCGCCGCCGACCGGCTGGCCGCCGCAGCCGTGACCGTGGTCTGCCTCCCGCAGGGCGGCTGCTCCGAGGCCCGGCTCCGCGGCGCCCCGCCCGTACGGCTGCTGCGCGACGCCGGGGTGCGGGTGGCCGCGGGCAGCGGAGCCCTGCGCGACGCCTCCAACCCCGTCGGCCGGGGCGACCCCCTGGAGGCGGCGTACCTGCTGGCCTCCCAGGAGGGCCTGCGCCCCGAACACGCCTACGACGCCGTCTCCGTCGCGGCCCGAGCGGCCCTGGGGCTGCCCGGGGTGCGCGTCGAGGCCGGCTTCCCCGCCGAACTCCTCGCCGTACGCGGGGACGGGCTGGCCGGAGCACTCTCCCTCGCGTACAGCAGGATCGTCGTACACCGTGGGCGCGTGGTGGCGCGGACCAGTGCCGTACGCGAGTACCGCGACTCCGGGGCCGCCGCCTCGGCCCTCGACCTCCCCCGCCAGGGACGGACCGATTCCGGTTCCGGCGGCGGGCCTTGAGCGCGGGCGCTCCGCGCGGCGTACGGTCGGAAGCATGCGCATTGTCATTGCAGGTGGACACGGTCAGATCGCGCTGCGGCTCGAGCGGCTGCTCGCCGCGCGCGGTGACGAAGCGGTGGGCGTCATCCGGAACCCGGACCAGAGCGACGACCTGAGGGAGGCGGGCGCCGAGCCCGTCGTCCTCGACCTCGAATCGGCGTCCGTCGAGGAGGCGGCGGAGGTCCTGCGGGGCGCGGACGCCGCGGTCTTCGCGGCCGGCGCCGGCCCGGACAGCGGTTCGGCGCGCAAGGACACGGTGGACCGCGGAGCGGCCGTGCTCTTCGCCGACGCGGCGGAACAGGCGGGGGTGCGGCGCTACGTCGTGGTGTCCTCCATGGGCGCCGACCCCGGCCACACCGGCGACGAGGTCTTCGACGTCTACCAGCGGGCCAAGGGCGAGGCGGACGCGTACGTACGTTCCAGGAGCGGCCTGGACTGGACGATCCTGCGCCCCGGCATGCTCACGAACGACGCCGGGACCGGCCAGGTCCTGCTCGCCGCCTCGACGGGCCGCGGTCCGGTCCCCCGCGACGACGTGGCGGCGGTGCTCATGGAGCTGCTGGACACCTCGGCGACGGCGGGCCTCACGCTGGAACTGATCAGCGGGAGCAAGCCGGTGGCGGTCGCGGTGAAGGACATCGCAGGCAACTGAGTGCGAGGCCGTCCCGCACCCCCGCCGGGCGCAGGGGGTGCGGTTCTCCGCAGGTCCGCTCCCTGCGGAGAACCGCAGCGGGCCGGGCGGCCATCCGCATACCGGTCGATGAGCTGCGGTTTCTAACGTGGAGGGTGATCGGGGGTACACGCCCCGGGTAACGACCCGCCGCCTTGGAGACTCATATGCATCTCACGTACTCGGCTTCGTCGCAGGAGCCCTCGGGCGGTATCGCGGGCTGGGCCACGGAGCTCGTCGACACGATGGGCGGCCCCGGAGCCGGCCTGGCCATCGCGCTGGAGAACCTGTTCCCACCGCTGCCGAGCGAAGTGATCCTGCCGCTGACCGGGTTCGCCGCCGGGCAGGGGGTACTCAGCCTGGCTTCCGCGCTGTTCTGGACCACACTCGGCTCGGTGGTGGGGGCCATGGTCCTCTACTGGATCGGCGCGGCCTTCGGGCGTGAACGCATGCACACCATCTGGGGGAAGCTGCCGCTGGTGAAGGCCTCCGATCTGGTGCGCACGGAGGAGTGGTTCGCGAAGCACGGCACCAAAGCGGTCTTCTTCGGCCGTATGGTGCCGGTCTTCCGCAGCCTCATCTCCGTCCCCGCCGGTGTGGAGCGCATGCCGCTCCACGTCTTCACCGCCCTGACCGCGCTCGGCAGCCTGATCTGGAACTCGCTGCTGGTCATGGCCGGTTACTGGCTGGGCGACCGGTGGGCGACGGTGGAGACCTACGTCGGCCTCGCCTCCAAGGCCGTACTGGCCCTGGTGGTCGTGGCCGTCGCGACGTACGTCGTGCGGAGGCTGCGCTCCACCGACCGGGCCCAGCACCGCCGCAGTTCATGACCCACCCCGGCCGTCCGCGGGCGGCGGCCCCGCCTCCGCGCCCCGGCCGATCTTGCCGCACCCCGGCGACCGCACTACGCTCCGCCGTCGTGGGCGGTCGGACACTTTCCTGGTTACGCCGGGGCCTGGGCACGATCCTCGGCTGCGCGACCGCGTCGGCGGAATTCGTCTGTTTCCTGGTGGCCGGCACCGCTCTCGGCCCCTTCCTGCTGTGGCCGCTCACGCGGGCCCGCGCCCTCGGTGTCCTCATGGCGGGGGCGCTTCGGCTGACGGGCGTGGAGCGGGCGCGGAGGGCCCTCTTCTTCGACGACCGCTTCCCGGAGCACTACGAGGTCTCCGGCCCGAAGGTCCTCCGCTACCTCGCGGTCCGCAGTTGCACCGGCCTGCTGTGCGCCCTGGTGATCGGGCTGCTGGGATTCGGTGTGGTCCTGGCGGGACTGCTGTCCAGGGGGGCGGTCCAGGGCTCGCTGCGGTGGGGCGAACTGCTCGGGCAGATGCTCCTCGGCGGGGTGTTGCTCTTCCTCGGCCTCCAGGGACTCCGCTCGCTCGTCGCCCTGGACTCCCGGCTCGCCCGCGAGTGCTTCGGCCCCTCCGAGCAGGAGCTGTTGCGCCGCCGTATCGACGAACTGTCCAGCAGCAGGGCGGCGGTCGTCCAGGCGGTGGACGTCGAACGCCGGCGCATCGAGCGGGACATCCATGACGGGATCCAGCAGCGGCTGGTGGCCCTGGCCATGCTGCTCGGCCGGGCCCGCAGGGGGCGCGAGCCCGAACAGGCGGAGGCCCTGCTGCTCCAGGCCCACCAGGAGTCGAGGGACGTACTGGCGGAACTGCGCGAAGTGGCCTGGCGGGTCTATCCGTCGGCGCTCGACAGCCTGGGTCTCGAGGAGGCCCTGGGAGGGGTGTCCGAGCGGTGCTCCATACCCGTCCGTACGGTGTTCGATGTCGGCCGGCCCCTGCCACGGCCCGTGGAGACCGCCGCGTACTTCGTGGTGTCGGAATGCGTGACCAACGCGGCCAAACACTCCGGCGCCACAGCCGTGTCGGTGGGCGTGGTGCTGGACGGCGCCGTGCTCACGGTGAGCACCCAGGACAACGGCAAGGGCGGCGCGGATCCCGCGGGCCTCGGGCTGAGCGGCCTGCGCGGCAGGGTGGACGCACTGGACGGCACCCTGCACATCGACAGCCCCGAGGGGGGACCCACCATGGTGACCGCGGAGCTTCCATGCGTCTGATGCTCGCCGAGGACTCGACGCTGCTGCGGGAGGGCCTCGTACGGCTCCTCGTCGAGGAGGGGCATGAGGTCCTGGCCTCGTTCGGGGACGCCGTGTCCCTGCTGAAGGAGATGGAGACGCGGCGGCCGGACATCGTCGTCCTCGACATCCGGATGCCTCCGACGCACACCACCGAGGGGCTGCGCGCCGCCCTGGAGATCCGCGAGCGGTGGCCGGAAACCGGCGTGCTGGTGCTCTCCCAGCACGTCGAACGCCACTACGCGGCCCGGTTGCTGGCCTCCAGTGCGGAACGGGTGGGGTACCTCCTCAAGGACCGGGTCGCGCAGGTCGACGAGTTCCTGGACGCCTTGGAGCGCATCCAGGCGGGTGGCGCCGCCATCGATCCCGAGGTGGTGCGGCAACTGGTCATCCGTTCCACGCACGGGGACCCACTGGCCCGCCTCACGCCCCGCGAGCGCAGCGTGCTCGAAACCCTCGCCCAAGGGCTCACCAACCCCGCGATCGCGGAGCAACTGCACATCTCCGTGAGTGCGGTGGAGAAGAACCTCAACGCGATCTTCGACAAGCTGGAGCTGTCGCACACCACCGGCCACAGCCGGCGGATCCTCGCGGTCCTGAGATACCTGGAGTCCTAGGCCCTGTCTGATAATTGATCTTGTGGTGGGTCGTGGTGAGCTGACTGATGTGGCGTGGGAGCGGATAGCGCCCCTGCTTCCGGGTGTTGA
>NZ_JBFBLO010000015.1:0-177866 GCF_040686735.1 Streptomyces sp. NPDC079167
CGCGATCTCCCACAGCCCGTCCGGAACAATCCAACTCCACGTACCCCGCCCCATGACGAGCTCAACGAGCCAGCCCCACATAGGACACGGTCTTACTCCCGGCGGACGTTCACGTGGCCGCGGTGATCGGACCCCGGGCGAGCCGCCAGGCCGTCATGGCCGACAGCAAGGCCTGGAGGTCCTGCGGCACCGTCGGTGCCAGCCCGGTGAGTTCGCGTATCCGGCGCAGGCGGTAGTCCAGGGTGTTGGGGTGGATGTGCAGGGCCTGGGCCGTGCACCGGCGGTCCTGCCCCAGATTCACGTAGACCAGCAGGGTGTGCATGAGAGAGGCCCCGTTGCCGTGCAGCGGAACCAGGCGGCTCATGAGCAGTTGGGCGAGGTCCGGGCATCTGGTGAGCGCGGCCTCGACGGGCATGTCCGACAATTGGTGTACGCCGTCATCGAATTCGAGGACATCGGTGACGTGCTGGACGGTCCTCGCCTCCTCCAGGGCCGCCGGAATGTGCTCGTGGGTCTGCGCCGAAGCCACCGAGGCGCGCGTCCGGGAGACGTCGACGACACCGTCGAGCATCCGCTCGCAGAAGGCCCGGAGCCGAACCCACGGGACCGGGAGGAGGGTCGGCAGCAACAGGACCTCGGCGTCCTGGCGTTCCGCCGTCAGGATGGCGTAGCGGTCGATGGCCGGGCGCCACCGCGGTTCCCGCGGCCGCACGAGCGCCACCGCGTAACTGGGGGCGAGCCTGACGCCGTGGCGGGACGCCAGCGGCTCGGCCGGGCGGCCGTCGAGCAGCGCCTCGGCGACCTCCCGGTACAGGGCCTCGTTCCCCGCGGACGCCGGGTCCCGGCGCGTCGGGGCCGAAGCCGCCTGCGCGTGTCCGGCCTGTTCGAAGAACTCGGCCGCGACGCGCAGCAGCCCGATCCGCTCTGCCGCGTCCGCCCCGTCGACGAGGACGCGCCAGGTCCGGGCGAAAGCGGTCTGGCGCACCGTGCGGACCAGGTCCGGGGCGAGGGAGTCCCACCGCGGGGCGGTCGGCGGCTCCGTGCCCTGCCCCGCGCGGAAGCCGCCCCGGGGCGGCCGGCCGGCTGCCTCCAGGGCCTCCTCGACGGCGTGCCGGGCGAACGGAAGAAGGCGCTCCCGGTCCGCCGGGGCGGATCCGCCGGGAGCGGACTCGGCCAGCACGGCGCAGGCGATCTCCTCGGCCAGGGCGTCGGTCTCGGCGCGGACTCGACCGACTGTGGCCAGGTCGCCCATGGTGTCCGTCATTGCACACCTTCTTCCTCTTGTGCAGGTGCTGCGGCCATGCTTGCCACCATCAACCAGAGAGCGCTCTCTTAATTCGCGGTGAGCCTACATGGCACAACCGCCTTCCCGGCAGGTCTGGTTGGATCCGATCTGCGGAACCCCCGGCCGGGGGCCGAGGCCGGTGCGCTGCGAGGTCCGAACGATCAGGTCCGCTCTTCCGGGACCTGTCGCAGCAGGCGGGCAAGCGCCGTGAGGCTCGTCGGACGGCGCAGGTCTTCGATCGTGAGGCCTTCGAACCCGCTCTCCCGCAGCGCCGTGAACACGCGCGGGGCCAGGTGAAGCCGGCCGCCGACCGTCAGATACGTGCCGGCCATCGTCGGCTCGGTCAGGTCGTTGGCCGCACCGACCGCCTTGCCTAGGGCTTCCTCGGCCGCTCCCGCCGGAGCCTTCATCGGACGGTCCGCGCCCGAACCGGTGACCGTGGTCCCGTCGGTGCGAGCGACCACGAAGCGGTGCGGGCTCAGTACGGCGCCGCGTCCGTTGTCGGCGGAGAGCAGATGGTCGCGCAGCTCCCACGGCTGGAGGTCCGTGCCCACCTGGGCGGTGACACGGCCGTCCTCCTCGCGGACGTCGGCGTGGCGCACCGCGGGATGCGCCCGCAGGCGGTCGGCGATGCAGTCGAGGTCCACCCAGACGCCGTCGACCAAGGCCCAGCGCGCACCCGGTCGCCAGGGGTCGGCCGCCAATGCCTCGGCTTCCTCGAAGGCCAGGTCGCCGGACACGGAGGCATGGACCAGGATCGCCTCGACCAGGGTGACGAACCCCGCGTCGTCACGGGCTCCCGGGATGGACGCGTCGAAGCGCGAGTGAATGTGGACCCGCTCGTCCTCGACGTAGGCGCTGATGTACAGATTGCAGCCGTCCCCGAACCCGTTGGTCCGCTCCAGGACCACCTGCGATTTCGGGAGCAGGTCCCGTGGATCGCCGCTCTGGTCCACGGAGCCCCAGTCGACGCCGTAGATGGTGGAGCCGACCACCTCGGGTCCGGACAGGAAGCTGCCCCGCTCGGCATCGACGTGCCCCGCGCACTCATGGAACTCCAGGACGTCGAAGCCCATGTGCCGTCCCGAGAGGAGCAGGGACCTCTCCAGACGCCGGAGCACCTCGGAGAACGAGGGCCTGCCCTCGAGATCGACGATCAACGGCATGTCCCGGAAGACCGCGGCGGCCACGTCCTGAGTGGTCGGGTGCTCCCGGAACGACCAGGTCATGCTCAGCCCCAGCCGGGTCCGAGCGAACTGGACCGCCAGAGCGGTGTACACGGCCGCGGTGAAGAGCGAGGCCGGTGTCGCGGAGAGCCGGCGCTGCAGGGCGGCCAGGGCCTGGGTGGCGGCGGGCGACTCGATGGTCGCGCGCAGTATGTCGGCTCCGGGCGCGGTGCGGCTCAGCGGCACCGACGTCACCGGGAAGCCCTTCAGCGCCGTGCGCCAGTACTTCAGGGCGGCCTCGACGCGTGGCCGGCCGGCTTCCCGCTCGTAGAGGGCCCGCTCGATCGGCTGGGGCGCTTCCGCGCTCAGGCGAGGGGCCCGGTCCTCGGCCCGGGCGGCCAGCAGCTCGTTGAGATCGGTGAGCAGGATCCAGCCCCCCATCCCGTCGGCCGCGATGTGGGCGAGGGCGGCGACCAGCTCTCCTTCCGGAGCGCGGCCGAACCGGATCGGAGGTTCGTCGGCGACGTCGAACGGGCTCTCGTAGAAGAGGCGCCGGGCTTCCCCGTCCTCGACGACGGGCAGCGGCGCGAGAACGTTCCGGTGTACGCGCTGCTGCGGCGCACCCTCGCCATCGGCGTCGAAAGCGGTGCGCAGCACCTCGTGCCGGAGCAGGAGGTCGCTCACCGCACCGCCGACCGCCTCGTCCGACAGTCCCTCGGGCACGGGGACGGCCCACTCGTGGTTCGGGTGATGACCCCGGCCACCGGCCTGGTAGTTCACCCACTCCAGCTGGCCGATGCCGGACTGCATCGGGCCCGTGCGTTCCAGCCCTCCGGCGAATGTCGCCTTCTCCTCGTCCGGATTCATCCTGTTGGCGTGCATGGGTGGCCACCTCTCTCGGCACCGCTGTCGCAGTGCATCTGGTCGGACGGGGTACCGGGCCGGTGGCCGGTACGCGAAGGCCGGTCTCCCCGCGCGCTCCCCTGAGTCACGGGGGCGCCCTCAGTCGCCGTCCGCGGCCTGGAGACCGGTGAACAGCATGCTCGGCCGGCGCAGCTCCACCGCCGCCGTGAACCCGCCGAGGTCGAACATCAGGTCCACCGAGGCGCAGGCGAGGCGTTCGACCGCTCCGTCCGCCCATGAGTCGCCGTCGCCCCGTAGCCGGTGGGCGCGCGCGGCCACCAGGACGCCGAGTGCGGCGGGCACCGCGAGCAGGCTTCGCCCCCTGGTGCGGGCCGCCAGCGCCCCTCCGGCCACGGCGGCCGCCGTGGCCACGGTGAAGGCGTTCAGCGCGGGCCGGCGATGGTGGGGATGGACGGAGCAGACCCACTGTTCGGAGCGGCCGTAACCGTAGAGCCGGCGGCCCGCCGAGGAGAGCGAGCCGACGATGTCCTGGTCGTGGACGGCCACCGCCCCGGCGTCGCACACGATCTTGTATCCGGCGTCGGAGATCTTGATGCCGAGGTCGCAGTCCTCGCCGCCCACGTGGTCCAGGCTCTCGGACGGGAAACCGCCGACTTCCATGAACACTTCACGACGCACGGCGAGGTTCGTCGTCGTCGCCCAGGTGACCGTCGCGCACCGCTGCGGGCGTTCCAGGTCGTCGTTGATCAGCTTCGACCAGCGCATGACCCGGTTCGCCGGCGACTGCCGCGGCTCCACGAAGGTGGGCCCCGCGACTCCTCCGACGGAGGCGTCGGCGCCGCGCAGCGTGCTGATGTGGCGTGCGATGAGGTCCGGCGGCACCCGGCAGTCCGAGTCCGTGAACAGCACGAGGTCGTACGCGGCGCGTTCGACGCCCAGATTGCGCTTGGCGCCGACGTGGCGCGACCCTCGCACGTAACGGGCTCCGAACTCATGGCAGTTGGCCTGATGGAGTGCGGCGTCGGACGGTTCCGAGTCATCGACGACGATGACTTCCGAGGGTTCGGGGCTGTGGTCCATGGCGATGCGGAGTGAGACCAGTTGCGCACGCATCAGTGACACGCGGCCCTTGACCGGGACGACGACCGACATCCCGTGTTGCGGTGGTGCCTCGGGCACGTGTCCTCCTTGGGTTCGGGGAAGCTCGACGGAATTCCTCCCCCTCTGCGTATCGGTGGTCGAAAACTTCGCCCCGCCTTCTTATCTTCGGCCGCCACCAAATATCAGGCCCGACTGTTTGTCAACGAGCCGGTTGTCGTGCGCACCTTTCGCCCCGCTCCTCCTCTTTGCTGCCGGTGAGGGGGAATGGCTCTTCCGATCCGGGCCCCGACTGTGCTGCCTCCCAAGTGCAGTTGTGACCGGAACCGGAATCGGCGTCCGTGCACAATTCGCCGTCCTGGCGACCTCTTCGCGGTGCATTTCGATGACACAATGGCAAAGATCAAGTGGCACGGGATTCCTTGCCGTGCGAGTTCAGGCGGATTCACTGTTCACGTTCTGCCGACGCCGGCGGACCTCCTGATCCCATCCCGTTCTCCCGATGAGGAGGCTCCATGCGCCGACCCCGGTCCGACAGCACCGTCCTCGGGACCTGCCCGCCGCCCGCGGCGGCGCACGGGCCCGACTGCCGACGGCGGCGTGCCGGCTGATGATCGAAGGCATCCTGCCCGGCTGCGTGGCGGTCGCCGAAGCGTTCGACGATCCACCGGGGGCCGAGTTGTTCCCGGAGGAGGAACGTGCGATCCGCGGCTCCGCCGAGAGGCGTCGGCGCGAATTCACCACCACCCGGCACTGCGCCCGACGGGCGCTGGCCGGGCTCAGGATCGCCCCGACCGCCATCCCGGTCGGGGCGCGGCGGGAACCCCGCTGGCCGGTCGGCGTCGTGGGAAGTCTGACCCACTGCGAAGGCTACCGGGCCGCGGCCCTGGCGGCGGAGAACCGCCTCGTCTCGGTCGGCATCGACGCCGAGCCACACGCACCGATGCCCGAGGGCATGCTCGCCGGAATCGCCGGTCCTGCGGAGACCTCACGTCTGGCGGAACTCGGCGAGGAGTTCCCTCATGTGCACTGGGGCCGCCTGGCGTTCAGCGCCAAGGAATCCGTGTACAAAGCCTGGTATCCCGTGGCCCGGAGCCGGCTCGAATTCCACGATGCCGTCCTCGACTTCATTCCGCGTACGCAGACGTTCACGGCGGAACTGCACCGGAAGGGCCCTTCGGCCGACGGACTGGAGCTCAACCGGCTGACCGGCCGCTGGCTGGTGCTGAACGGTCTGATCCTCACCGCGGTGACCATCGCGGGCCGTGGGTCCGGAGCCGGTGGAGGCGGCCTCACGCGGCCGGCCGGCGGGGGAGCGCCCGTTGATCCGAAGACCGATCCCCGAAGTGAATGTTCTTCGTTCAGAAGGCTGGAGCGTGCAGAAGTGATGATTACGCGCGACGACATGACGGCGGTCATCGCCGAGTGCATGGCCCTCCAGACGGGCGAGGCCTCCGTCGACTACGACACGCCGATAGCCATCGACTCATTCAGCTTCGTCTGGCTCCAGCACCAGCTCGGGGAGCGCTTCGGCTACGACCTGCAGCCGCCGGAGGGCGAGGTCATGCAGACGCTGAACTCGGCGCGGGCCATGCACCGGTATCTCGCCGGCCTCAGCCCGGACCGATTCGCCCCGGTGGACTGAGGAGTTCACGTGGTGACCGTGGCCGAGGGCCACGCCGCACCGGTTTCGACATTCAGGAGTTTTCCATGGCAACAGGGAGTCCGCCTATGCCCGAGCAACCCGCGTCCGCCGCGCTGGATCCCGAGTTCGAGGCCGTGCTGCGGAAGAATCTGGACGGTCTGACAGGATCGGACGTCCCCCTCCGGGCGGACAGCGATCTGGCGGCGTACGGACTGGACTCGCTCACGGTCGTCCGGCTCATGGTGGCCGTTGAGGAGACCTTCGGGGTGCTGATCCCCGACAAGGCCCTGACCTTCGAGGTCTTCTCGTCGCCCGCCGCCCTGTGGAACCTCGTTTCCGGGCTCCGGGAGGACTCGGGTGAACGCTGAATCCCTTCAGGACGTCGTGGACCGGGTGCGCAGGGTCCCCGAGAAGTACCGGGCATACGACCAGGACACGTCGACCGCCGCGAGGATCTACCGGATCGGCGAGCCGCTGCTGTCCGACCTCCTCGATCTCGGGTTCCCCCACCACGCGTCGGCCGGGAACCGGTACTTCGACCAGCTGGACCTGGACAACGTCGCGCTCGCGCTGCGCCTGCCCTCGCCGCGCCACCTCGCCATGCGGCGCTGGCCCCAGATCTTCCGTGCGATGGTGGACGACACACCGATGCGCTACGACGTCGAGGTCTCCGCGGAGTGCGGTTCCTCGGAGACCGGGCATCCGTGCGACTTCCGGCTCCCCGAACCGGTACTCGCCCTCGGGGTGGACGCGGGCCCCACGGCGCGGCGGTTCACGCTGCGCCGCGACATCTGTGCCACCGGACGGCCCGGGGATGCGCCGCCGGAACTGCGGCCGCTCTTCGCCGAAATGGACAGGTTCCAGTTCCACATCCTGCCGGTGGACCTGTACGGCGACCTGTCCTTCCTCGCGGACACCTCCCTCGCCAACTGCGAACTGGCCAGCCGCTACCTGTTCCGGCGGGGCGTCGAGGAGGGCTGGGAGGCCCGACGCAGCTTCGGGCTGCTGCTGTCCAGCCCCTACTCCGCGCCGCACTTCTGGGCCGAGTTCCGACTGGACGGGACATGGGCCGCGTTCGATCCCTTCCTGATCACGAGTCTGGAGCGGTGGGGGGTGCTCACACCCGGTGAAGTGCCGACCACCCAGGTCCTGGACTCGGCCGTGATCCGGATCGCCGAGGAATGGATCGACCTCGTCCAGGACGCCGACGTCCCCGCCCAGGTCTCCTTGCTCACCCGCTACCGGCCGCTGACCGACGTCGGGTGAGTGGTAGCGGCCTTCCCACAGCCGTGCCCGGGTCCGGACGTCATCCGGCACTCCGGAAGACTCGTCCCAGGGGTGCGTATGAAAACTCTTCTCATCGACAATTACGATTCCTTCTCCCACAACGTGGCCCATTACCTCGGGGAGATCAACGGCTCCGAGCCCACCGTCATCCGCAACGACGAGCCCGGATGGCGTGCGGAGCACCTCGACGGGTTCGACAACGTCGTCATCTCCCCCGGGCCGGGAACACCGGGCGTCCCGGCGGACTTCGGCATCTGCAGCGACGTCATCTCGGCGGGCCGCATACCGCTGCTCGGGGTCTGCCTCGGACACCAGGGCATCGCGATGCTCGGCGGCGGGACCATCGCGCTCGCCCCGGAGCCTCGGCACGGCCGCAAGTCGCCCGTCTTCCACGACGGCACCGGGCTGTTCGCCGGCGTACCGTCGCCGCAGGAGGTCGTGCGCTACCACTCGTGGGCGGTCGACCGCCTCTCGGACGATCTGGAGGCGCTCGCCTGGACGCCCGACGGGGTGCTGATGGCCCTGCGGCACCGGGAACGGCCCCAGTGGGGCGTGCAGTTCCACCCCGAGTCCATCTCGACCGGGCACGGCCACCGCCTGCTGGCCAACTTCGCCGAGCTGAGCGGTGAGTGGAACCTGCGGAACGGCCGGACCACCCGCCCGCGGCTCCCGCGGCCGGCCCGCCCCGGCGGACCGGACCCGGAGCGCCGGGTGACGTACCGGCTGCTGGTCGAGGAGTTCCCCACCGGACCCGACGCGGAGCAGGTCTACGAGGCGCTGTTCCTCGACCGGCCCGAGGCGTTCTGGCTGGACAGCAGCCGGCCCGATCCGCGCCTGGGCCGCTTTTCCGTGATGGGGGCGGCCGAGGGCCCGCTCGCCGAGGTGGCCACTGCCGATGTCGCCGCCGGCACGGTCACCGTCAGGTCGGGACAGCGCAGCCACAGCGAGGTCCGGCCCTTCCTCGACTGGCTCGACGACCGCCTGCGTACCGCCGAGGTCGTCGGGGGCGAGGACCTCCCCTTCGACTTCCGGGGAGGGTGGGTCGGCTACCTCGGCTACGAGCTCAAGGCCCAGTGCGGCGCCGGCGGACCGCGCCACCGCTCCGAGCACCCGGATGCGTGCTTGCTGTTCGCGCCCCGCAGCGTGGTCTTCGACCACAGCACCGCCACGACGTACCTGCTGGCCCTGTACACCGAGGACGACGCACCGGCGCGGAACTGGCTCGCGGCCACCCGTGCCCGGATCGAGGCGTTGCCCGGCACCCCCCGCCCCCCGGCGGCGCGGCCGGAGCCGGCCGGGGTGCCCCTGGCGCTGCGTCACGAACGCGGCCACTACCTGGGACTCATCGAGTCCTGCCAGAACGCCATCGCCGCGGGCGAGAGCTACGAAGTCTGCCTGACCAACATGATCGACGTAGAGACCACGCTCGACGTGTGGTCCGCGTACACCTCGCTGCGCCGGGACAATCCGGCTCCGTTCGCCGCGCTGCTGCGCCTGGGCGACCTCTCGGTCCTGAGTACGTCCCCCGAGCGCTTCCTGCGCGTGGACGGCGAGCGGCGGGTGGAGGCCCGGCCGATCAAGGGCACCCGCCCCCGTGGCCGCACGGCCGAGGAGGACCGGGCGCTCAGGGAGGACCTGGCCACCTGCGAGAAGGACCAAGCGGAGAACCTCATGATCGTCGACCTGCTGCGCAACGACCTGGCACAGGTGGCGGTGGTCGGGTCGGTGGCCGTCCCGGAACTGTTCGCCGTCGAGACCTACGCCACCGTCCATCAGCTGATCAGCACCGTGACGGCACGGCTGCGCCACGACCGCAGCCCGGTCGACTGCGTCCGCTCCGCCTTCCCCGGAGGCTCGATGACCGGCGCGCCGAAGCTGCGCACCATGGAGATCATCGACCGACTGGAGGACGGTCCCCGGGGGATCTACTCGGGTGCGATCGGGTACTTCTCGATGTCCGGAGGCGTCGACCTGAGCATCGCCATCCGCACCCTCGTGGCGCGGCCCGGCCGCGTCAGCTACGGCGTCGGCGGCGCGATCGTGTCCATGTCCGACCCCGTCGCGGAGTTCGACGAGACGGTCGTCAAGGCCACGCCGCTGCTCACCCTGCTCGGTGCGGATCCGCCGGGGTGCGACGCGGCCGGAGCGGAGAGCAGCGGCGGTCCCGTGTCATCGACCCGTTTGACGGCCCGTTACTCCTTCTCGCTCCGGGAGACGCCGTGATGCTTTATCACCGGTTCGAGGCGTCGGTCGCCCGTCACGGAACCCGGACGGCCCTGGAGATCGACGGAGAGAGCTACAGCTACCGCCGGCTCGCCGAGATGGCGGAATCCCTCGCGGCGCACATCCACGCCCGGTCGGACAGCGCGCACCGGAGAATCGGCCTGATGACCGGGCGGAGCCTGCTCGGCTTCGTCGGCTATCTGGCCGTCCAGCGCCTGGGCACGTCGGTCGTCCCGCTCAACCCGGCCTTCCCGCAGGAACGGACGCGCCACATGCTGGCGGCCTCCGGGGCCGGCCTGGTGGTCGCCGCACCCGGACTGACCGTACCCGACACCGAGGGCGTCCGCGTGCTGGCCGTGGACCCGACGGCGGTGCCGGAACCAGCCCCGGCCCCGGCCCCACCGCTGGTCGACGCCCCCGAGGCGGAGGCGTACCTGCTGTTCACCTCCGGCTCGACGGGCGCGCCCAAGGGGGTGCCGATCCGGCAGCGCAACCTCTCCGCGTTCCTGGAGACGGTCCGGGACAGGTTCGGTCTGGGCCCGGAGTCCAGGTGCTCGCAGTTCTTCGACCTGACCTTCGACCCTTCCGTGTTCGACCTCTTCGCGGCCTGGTCCGCGGGCGCGACCCTCGTCGTGCCGAACCGGAACGACCTGTTGCGGCCGGTGCGGTTCGTCACGGACAACGCCCTCACCCACTGGTACGCGGTGCCCTCGGTGATCAGCAGGGCGCAGGCCGGCGGAAGGCTGCTGCCCGGGAGCATGCCGTCACTGCGGCACAGCATGTTCGGCGGTGAGTCGCTCACCTGGCAGCAGGCCCGCGCCTGGAAGGACGCCGCGCCCCGGAGCGTCCTGACCAATGCCTACGGGCCCACCGAAGTCACCATCTTCTGCAGCGACGTCACCCTGCCCGCGGACCCGGGCGACTGGCCGGCCACGCCCAACGGGGTGGTGCCGATCGGTCTGCCCTACCCGGGTCTCGAATACGTGGTGTTCGACGAGTCGGGGCAGCCGGCCGCCGAGGGCGAGCTGTGCGTCCGGGGACCGCAGCGCTTCGACGGATACCTGGACCCGGCGGCGAATCGCGGCCGGTTCCACCCCTCGCCCCCTCCGGAGGGAGATCCGGCGGTTCCGAAGGACAGCTGGTACCGGACGGGGGACCGGGTGACCTGGATCGACGGCGTTCCGTGCTTCCTCGGACGCGTCGACCACCAGGTGAAGATCAACGGCTACCGGGTGGAACCCGGTGAGATCGAGGCGGCGCTGCTGTCCCTGCCCGGCGTCGCCCTCGCCGTGGTCGTGGCCGTCCGGGAGGACGCCGACGTGCTGGCGCTGTACGCCGTCTGCGTGGCCCCGTCGAGCGACCCGGCCGCGCTGCGTGCCGCACTCGTACGGGACCTTCCGGCCTACATGGTGCCCCGGCGGGTGCTCACCGTGGACCAGCTGCCCTGCGACGCCAACGGCAAGGTCGACCGCCGGGCCGTGGCCGAGCTGGTCCGGGCCGCACTCGACCGCCCGGTGGCCGCCGGCGCGGGACGGGCCGTCGAGCCAGCGACCGCGTCGAGCGGAGAACGGAGCCGGACATCATGACATCCGCAACGGAACTGAGTGCCCGTCTGTGCGGGGAGGTCTCGGCCGAACCGGTGTGGGGCGACGAGGCGGGAACCGTCGACCGGGCGGCGCTGCACCAGGAGGTCGACCGGTGCGTCGGTCTGCTCGTGCGGCACGGCGTCCGGCCCGGCGTCTGCGTGGCGGTACAACTCAGCCCGGACGCCGGCCTCTTCGCCCTCGTCCTGGCGATCTGGCGGCTGGACGCCCGGGCCATGCTGCTGGACCACCGGCTCACCGAGGCCGAGACCGCGTCGCTGACCCGGCTGTGCAGGCCGGCCTTTCGG
This sequence comes from Streptomyces sp. NPDC079167, assembly GCF_040686735.1. Lineage (NCBI taxonomy): Bacteria > Bacillati > Actinomycetota > Actinomycetes > Kitasatosporales > Streptomycetaceae > Streptomyces > Streptomyces sp. NPDC079167. Next base: position 11,460 of record NZ_JBFBLO010000015.1, read on the forward strand.
GTGCGCGCCTCGGCCGCAGGGGGCCACTTCACCGGCCGGTCCGAGCTGGCCGTCGAGCCGCTGGCCGACGCGTCCCCGCTGCCGGACCAGGTGTGCCTCGTACAGTTCACCTCCGGATCGACCGGGCGGGCCAAGGTGGTGGGCCGCTCGGCGGCGTCGCTCGACGCGGAGCTCGACCGGTACGCCGACATCGAAGACATGCCGGGCAAGGACGACCGGCTGCTCCTGCTGTGCTCGCCGGTCCACACCTGGGGCCTGATCGGCGGCATCCTCCACGGCCTGGCGGCGGGCCTGCCGGTGCTCATCCCGTCCGCGCAGCACGGTGCCGCGATCGCCCGTGCGGCGGTGGCGCTCGACCCGACGGCGGTGTTCGGTGTGGCGACCCACTTCGACCTCATCGGGAAGACGGCGGAACTGCCCCGGCTGCCGCGGCTGCGCGTGGCCACCAGCGCCGGGATGGCCACCGGCCCGGCCGTTGCCGAGCGGTTCCGGCTGGCAACAGGTTGCCGCCTGGGCCAGGTGTACGGCATGACCGAGGTCGGGGTGATCACGGCCGACCTCGCCGGCCTGCTCCCGGCTCCGTCCGTCGGCCGGCCCGCCCCCGGCATCGACGTCCGGGTGACCGACGGCGAGCTCTGCGTCCGGATGGACGGCACCCCGTACCTCGTGGAGGACGGCGTGCCCCGTTTCACCGACGGCTGGCTGCGGACGTTCGACCGGGCGGTGATCGACGGGGCAACCGGCGCGGTCACCATCCTCGGCCGCGCGGATTCCGTGGTGGCGATCGGCGGCATCAAGATCGATCTGATGGAGATCGAGCAGACGCTCAAGGAACACCCTGACGTCACCGCCGCGGTCGTGACGTTCGGGACCGTGGTCGAAGCCCACGTGGCGATCAGGAACGGGCTAACGGACCGGGCACTCGCGGCCTGGTGCCGGGAGCGGATGAACCCGCTGAAGGCGAAGCGGTACTACCTGCAGGACCGACTCATCGAGACACCGACCGGAAAGGTTGTCCGTGACCGAGTACAGCTCCTCTCCGCATTCCGAGAGCGCACAGCAGCAGCCGACGACGCCGCCCGAGGGAATCAGTAGGGACGAACTCTTCGCCATCCTGGCCGACTGCGAGGACGCGGGACTGCCCGAGACCATAGACGGCGACACCCTGCTCGTCATCGACTCCTACGCCGCGATCTGGATCCAGCACCTGCTGGAGGAGCGGCACGGCGTCGTGGTCAAGCTCAGCGGCGAGACCGCCGGCGTCGACTCCGTCGCCGGGTTGCAGGCCCTGGTCAACCGCGGTCTCGGAACGGGGTCCGTATGACCGCGGAGGTCTTCGTCAGCGGCTTCGGCGTGTTCGGTGCCTTCGGCTTCGGGCCGGACGCCCTCCTCGCCGGAGCCTTCGCCGGTACGCCGGCGTTCCGCCCGGTCACCCGCTTCGACGTGTCCCACTGCCGCACCGACCGGGCGGCCACCTGGCAGGACGCCGACGCGTACTTCCTGGACGGCCGGCACGACACCGGGACGGTCGAAGTGGCGAGCGCATGCGGAAGGCAGGCGCTCGACATGGCCGGCCTGCGCGGTCCGGCGGACGTTCCCCTCGTTCTGGCGACCAAGGTGCGCGCGCCCTCGCTGGAGCCGGATTCGGCCGCAGGGACCACCGCGCGGGTCGCCGACCGGCTGGGTCTGGGCACGCCGCGGCGCACCTTCGTCAACGCGTGCTGTGCCGCGACGAACGCCCTCATCCATGGAGCGCAACTGGTCGGTACGGGGGCTGCCGAGGCGGTGCTCGCGGGCGGGGCCTTCCTCGTCGACCGGCAGGCGTTCGGCCTGTTCGACGCCGCGCAGGCGCTCGCCGCCGACGGGCGGCTGCGCCCGTTCGACCAGGACCGCAAGGGCGTGCTGCTCGGCGACGGCGCCGCGATGCTGCTGCTGGAATCGGGGAAGAGGCTGCGCGCACGCGGGGCCGAGCCCCTGGCCAGGCTCGCCGGCTGGGCCATGACCGACGACGCCTTCCACGTGGCCAAGCCGCACGTGGAGGGGGCCGGGGCCGCGGCAGCGGTCACAGGGGCCCTTCGACGCGGGGGCATCGGCCCGGACCGGCTCACCTACGTCAACGCCCACGCCACAGGCACCCCGCTCAACGACGCCGCCGAGGCGGCCGGGCTGCACACCGCGCTCGGCGACCACACGGAGACCGTGTACGTCAGCGGGACGAAGAGCACGACCGGCCACGCGCTCGAAGCCAGCGGAGCCCTGGAGGCGGTCATCTCGCTGCTGGCGATCCGCTCCTCGGTGCTGCCGCCGACCGCGGGGCTCGACCGGCCGGACACCCGCCACCCGCTCCGGCACGTCACATCCCCGGAACGGATCGACGTGCCCTACGCGTTGAGCCTCAACTCCTCGGTCGGCGGGGTCAACGCCGCGATCCTGCTGGCGGCGGCATGACGACGCTGCCGGAACTGGAGACCGTCGCCGGGGCTACGGTGCACGGAGGCCCGCAACTGCCCAGGCTGCCCGGGTTCATGGAGTCCGACTTCGCGCCCCTGGTGTACGCCGCCGTCCGCGCGTGCGTCGGCGAGGCCCGCTCGGAGCACCTGCTCACCGACGCCGGCGACCGGTGTGCGATCGTCCTGGGCTCGCAGTACTTCGACACGGTCACCCTGGAGCTGTCCGTCGAGCACGTGAACCGCAAACGGGTCAACCCGATCTTCTTCTACCAGGCGGTGCCCACCGCCGTGCTCGGCCAGATCGCCCGCGACTACCGGCTGACCGGCCCGGTGAGCTGTGTGGCCGCCCTCGACGACGTTCGCGCGGAGGTCCATGAGCTGGCCCGGGTGATCCTGGCCGACGGCGGCGCGGACCAGGTGCTCGGCCTCGTGGTCGAGATGCGTCCCGACCCGGCGCTCGGCTTCGCCCGCGCCGACCTGATGCGCGCGGTACCAGGACCGGCCGGGCGGAAGGGAACGCCATGACCTCCTCCGGAGCCCGGCCCTCGCGGGCCGCCCTGGTGCGCGGCACCTGGCTGGTGAACAGCACAGCCGACGGAGTCACCGAACCGGCCACCTTCCGGCTGCACGACCGGGAGTGGGACCTGCTGCCCGGGGTGTTCGCGCCGAACTACTGCGAGTCCACCGCGTTCTTCACCGAGTCCATCCCGTTCCCGGTCGGCGGCTCGTTCCTCGAAGTGGGCAGCGGCACCGGCGTGACCGCGGTCAGCGCCGCGGCCGAGGGCTGCACCAGGGTCGTCGCCACGGACATCAGCGAGGCGGCCGTCGAGAACAGCAGGCTGAACGCCTCCCGGCACGGGCTGTCCGACCGGATCGAGGTGTACCGGGGCGACGTCTTCGACGGCCTCCGGCCGGAGGACCGGTTCGACCTGGTCTTCTGGAACTCCCCCTTCATCGACCCCGGCGCCGCCACCGCTCCCGCCCGGGTCCAGGACGAGAGGCGGGAGGGCCTGCGGCGGGCCGTATTCGATCCCGGCTACCGCGCGCACCAGCGGTACCTGGCCGAAGCCGCCACCAGGCTGACCGCCGGCGGCCGGCTGCTTCTCGGCTCCAGCGACCTCGGCGACCACGACACGCTGCGTCGGCTGGCCGACGATGCGGGCTACCGGATCTCGGTCCTGCGCACCTCGGGCGACCGGGTACGCGGCATGGCCTACCAGCTTCTCGAACTAGTGCCCAGTGACGATTAGGAGATCCCAGGTGGGGACCACGCTTGTCCCGTCCCACGTACGCCACGCCATCGCCGCCGAGCCGACGCTGGGGGGAGGCAACGCCCTGGAGGTGGCGCTGCGGGTCAGTCCGGACGTCCACGCTCCCTACCTCTACGCCGAGTTGCGCATCCGGGACGCGCACGGCGTCCCGCGCGACTGGCTGAGCCTGGCCGACCTGGCCGAGCTGGTCGACGCGTGGAGCGCCTGGTACGCCGACCGCGGCGTCGGCCCCCGCGACCGGGTCGGGGTGTACCTCCGGGACAGCGCCGACGACCTGGTCCACTATCTGGCGCTCAGCCGGCTGGGGGCGATCGCGGTCCTGGTCAACGGCGAGATGGAGGCCGGCATCGCGCTCAACCACCTCCGGCAGACCGCGCCGGTGGGGCTCCAGACGGACGCCATCGGTCTGGAGCGCCTCGGCGGCGCGTTCGAGGCGGAGGGCGACAGCTTCTGGGTGTCCTCGACCGACGCCACCGTTCCGTCCCGGGACCTGCCGGTACCGGCGCCGTTCCGGCACGCGCCGGGCGACCCCGTCCTGATCTGCCACACCTCGGGCACCACCGGCACACCGAAGCCGGTCATCTGGGCCCACGCGCAGATGATGGTGGGCATCAGGGCCCACCTGACCGGGTTCCGGGACCATGCGCAGTCGCTGATCCTCTCCGCGCTGCCGCAGTCGCACGGTTCCGCCATCGGTTACGCCCTGCTCGCGATGCTCTCCGGCGTGCCCCTGGCACTCATGTCCGACCGCAGCAGCAGTGCGGTGACCGCGGCGGCGGGCCGCTACGGCGCGACCATCGTGGTCGGCTTCGCGGTGACGCTCGCCGAGCTGGCGCTGCGGGAGACCGACGCGCCCGGTCTCGACCTGGTCGAGCGCTGGGTGAGCGTCGGTGATGCCTCGCACCGCGCACACATCGCCAGGTTGGTCGAGCGCGGCCAGCACCGGGTCGGCGCCGAACCGGTGCCCGGCTCGATGTTCGTGGACGGCTTCGGCAGCTCGGAGCTGGGCTGGGGCGGTGTGCTCGGCCTGATTACGATCCCCGGAGTCGTCCCGCCGCACCGCTGCCTGGGCGTCGCGCAACCGTTCGCCGAGGTCGCCGTCCTGCGGCCGGACGGTACACCGGCCGAGGTGGGCGAGGTCGGGCTGCTCGGGGTGAAGGGCCCGACGGTGACCCCCGGCTACTGGAACGACTCGGACAAGACCTATCGCAGCCTGCTGAACGGCTACTGGCTCTCCGGCGACCTGGTCTTCCGGGACCGGGCGGCCCGCTTCTATCACGTGGACCGGGCGGTCGACGCCATACACACCGCGGCCGGAACGGTCTACTCGGTGCTCACCGAGGAGATTCTGCTCGCCCATCTGCCGGAGCTCGACGACTGCGTCGTGGTGGCGTCCGAACAGGACGGGGAAGTCCGCGCCGTCGTCCTGGTCCACCTCCGCGACGGCCACGGCACCGAAGGAATGCTGGACCGGGCCAACAAGATCCTCAGCGGCCTGGACAAGCCGCCGCTCGCCGAACTCCGGTCGGCCGAACAGGAGTCGATCCCGGTGGGCGTCACCGGAAAAGTACTCAAGCGCAGGCTCCGCGAGGCGTATGCTGCCGCGGCCGCCCACAGGTGTTGATCGCACCGCAGTGCCGCAGAAGCACTGACCGAGCACGAGAAAGAGCGATGTCGAGCACCCAGGGGAAGACATGACTACGGATACGGGCCATTCCGCGGCCCCGGCGAAGCAGTGGGTGATGCCCGCTCTCGTCCGGTACTCCTTCGTGGAGGCCCCGGTGGTGAGCACCCTGACCGCGCTCACGGCCGTGCTGGCAGGCGCCGCGCCGGTCGGCATCACCATCGCGATCGGTGAACTCGTGGACGGTCTCACCTCGGCGGTCGGCAAGGGCACGAGCGGGCCGGTGGCGGACGAGTGCTTCCGCTGGGTCGGGGGCATCGTCCTGCTGTTCCTCGTCACCCACCTCGCCGAGTCGGCACGCAGCGCGCTGGGCCGGGCGCTCGGCCGCCGGGTCACCGGGCGGCTGGGCGAGCGGGTGATGGGGGCGGCCTCGGAGCCGACGACCGTCGGCCATCTGGAGGACTCCGCCTACCTCGGCCGGATCAGCCGGGCCCGGGGCGCCGGGACCATCGACATGCCCCCCGGGGAGGCCGTCTTCGGGTACTCCACCAGGTCCACGCTGTGGGTGACCGCGATCGGTTCCGCGGCGCTGCTCACCGGGGTCGCCTGGTGGCTGGGGCCGATCGTCTTCGTCGTGTTCACGCTGCTCCACTCCCGGCTGGTCCGGAACTACCGCAAAGCCGTTGTCGAGACGGTGAACCAGACGACGGAGCTGCGCCGTACGTCCTATCTGCGGGATGTGCCCATCACGCCCGGAGCGGCCCGGGAGGTGCGGCTGTTCGGCCTGGCCGGCTTCTTCCGCGAGGCGTACGAGGCGGAGTGGCGTACGAACATGGCGGAGGTCTGGCGGCGCCGGCGCGAGCACGACCTGTTCGTGGTGGTGGTCGTGCTGCTCACCGGCGCTGCCGTCGCCTCGGTCTTCTGCTACCTGGCGTACCGGGCCGCGACCCGCGCCGACGGGACGACCGTGGGTGATCTGGCGATCGGCGGCCTGGCCGTGCGGGCGCTGATGCAGGTGCTCCGGGCGGACGACGACGACCTCCGCATGGGCTTCGGAGGGAAGGCCGCCGGCGAGGCGCTGTCCTTCCCCGCTGTGGAACCGACCGCGGAGCCGCTGGCGCCGTCGTCGGCCGAGCAGGTGTCCTCCGGCACCATAGCCTGCGAGGGTCTGCGGTTCTCCTACGGTGGCGGCGCGGGCGAGGTGCTGCACGGCATCGACCTCACCGTCCCCGCCGGTCAGTCGCTCGCCGTCGTCGGCCTCAACGGCGCCGGCAAGACCACACTGGCCCGCCTCGTCGCCGGACTGGACGCTCCGAGCGGGGGCTCGCTGAACATCGGCGGGGTGCGGGTCGACGACGTGGGTCGGCGCGGCTGGCAGCGTCAAGTCGTCGCGGTGTTCCAGGACTTCGGACGTTACGAGCTGACCGTGCGCGACAACATCGCGTTCGGCTCGCTGCTCCACGCGGACGACGAGGACGGACTGCGTGCCGTGGCACGACAGGCCGGGCTGCTGGACTTCATCGAGCGGCTGCCCGACGGCTGGGACACGGTGATGTCCAGCGGTTACGCGGGCGGGGTCGACGCGTCGGGCGGCGAATGGCAGCGCATCGCTATCGCCCGAGCACTGTTCGGCCTGCGCCATGGCGCACAACTGCTGATCATGGACGAGCCGGCCTCCAGTCTGGACCCCCGCGCGGAGGCCCAGCTCTACGACACGTTCCACGAGCTCACCGCGGGGGCCACCACCATCGCCATCTCGCACCGCTTTGCCACCGTGCGCAAGGCGGAGCGGGTCGTCGTGCTCGACGGCGGCCAGGTCATCGAAGACGGCACACATGAGGACCTGCTGGCCGCCGACGGCCGGTATGCCGAGCTGTTCCGCCTGCAGGCCAAGCGTTTTGAGGAGGTGGCGTCGTGATCGGCGCGCTGCGGTTCGTCCTGGCGATCGGACCACGCACGGACCGTGTCCGGTCCCTGCTGGTGGTGGCGGTGGCCCTGCTGGAACCGGCCACCGGGGTGGGCCTGGCCGTGCTGCTCGGCCTCTTCAGTGAGGTGGCGACCCGCCACTCGACGGACGGCCTGATCGCCCTGACGCTGTCCGCGGCGGTATTCGTGATGCTCACCCAGGGCACGTTCATCGCCGGGTACTTCACCCGGCTGCGGCTGCAGGAGGAGATCCAGAACCGGATCGAGCTGCGGTTCATCGACGTGGTCGGCACGACGCCGACCCTGGAGGTCCACGAGCGTCCGAGCCGTTCCGACAAGGCGGCCACGGCCCGTGCCACCCGCGGCCAGATCGGACCGGCCTTCGACCGGCTGCTGTGGCTGACCGGAGCAGCGCTGGCGCTGATCGTCTCGGCGGTGCTGATGGCGTCGGTCGTCCCGGTCCTCGCGGCGCTGCCACTCTTCGCCATCCCCACCGTGCTGGCCACCAAGGCCGCGGACAAGCGACGCGGCGATGCCGAAGAGCGCACCACGCCCAGCACCCGGCTGGCCGGGCACCTTTTCACGCTCGCCACCACCGCCGCACCCGGCCGGGAGACCCGTCTGTTCGGACTGGCGGGCGAACTGCGGCGCAGGCACCGCGCGCAGTGGGACGCTGCTGGCCGCGACATCGCCGGAACCGACGGACGGGCCCGGGTGCGGGTCGCCCTGGCGTGGCTGCTCTTCGTGCTGGCCTACGCGGGCGCGATCGTCCTGATGGTGCGGGCCGCCCTGTCCGGCCAGGCCTCACTCGGCCTGGTCATCACGGCCGTCGCAGTCAGCAGCCAGATCACCGGACAGGTGCAGGGCCTGCTGAACCTGAGCTTCTGGACCCTGGAGTCGCTGCGGGCGACCCGGGTCTTCCTCGACGTCGTCGAGGACGCTGACGCGGAGCGGGCGGCCGTCGTGCCAGCCACCCCGGCGCCGGTGCCGGACGCACTGCGCGACGGGATCACCCTGGAGGGCCTCACCTTCCGGTACTGGAACCGGGAGCAACCCTCGCTGGACGCCGTCGACCTCCACCTCCCGGCCGGTGCGGTGGTCGCCCTGGTCGGCGAGAACGGCGCCGGAAAATCCACCTTCGTCACCATGCTCACCGGCTTCTACCGCCCCGACGCGGGGCGCGTCCTGGTGGACGGCACCGACCTCGCCCAGCTCTCGCCGGAGGAGTGGCGGGCCCGGACCACCGTGGCCTTCCAGGACCCGGTCCCGATCGAGATGTCTCTCCAGGACACCATCGGACTGGGTCTCCTCGGCCACCGCGACGACCCGGAACGCATCCTCGAAGCGCTGCGGACCGCAGGCGGCGACAGGCTTCTCTCCGGGCTTCCCGACGGCCTGGACACCCGGCTCGGACGCACCTCCTGGGACGGCAAGGGCCTGTCGGGCGGCCAGTGGCAGACACTCGCCAACGCCCGGGCCGCGATGCGGCGGACGCCGCTCCTGCGCATCCTCGACGAGCCCTCCGCCAGTCTCGACGCCCGGGCCGAGGAGTGGCTGTTCCAGCAGTACGCCGAGCTCAACCGCCTGGACGGCGGGGTGACCGTACTGGTCACCCACCGCTTCACCACCGCCCGCGCGGCCGACCTCATCGTCGTCCTGGACCACGGCCGGGTCGCCGAGATGGGCACCCACGACAACCTGATCCAGGCCGACGGCACCTACGCCGAGCTGTGCCGCCTACAGGCCAGATACTTCGTCTGACCACCCGAGGCGCGTTTCGCACTCGACCCCTGTCGTACGTGGGCGGCCGGGTCTACGACGAGGAGATGGGCTGGATGGTACTGAGGGGGACGGGCTGTCCACGGCCGCCGAGCGGGACGGCAGCGTACTGCAGTTCCTGTCCGAAGGCCTCAACGGTCGCTCAGGGTGGCTGCGATCCCGTTGCACGCGAGGCTCTGAGTGAGGGGGCGCCCGGAATCCGTGGGCAGGGACGTCGTGTCCAGGCTCTTGATCAGCGCGGTGATCTCCTTCTCGCCCGCGGCGGGGTCCTCGCCCTCGGAGAAGCACGCTCCGTGCTTTACGAAGTCCTCGGTGAAGTCCTGCAGTGCATACTGGAATTTCTTCGCCTGGCCGAGACCGCATTCCGGGACGTTCTGGGTGATCGACCACGGCGTCGAAGACGGTTCGTCCGACGTCCGCCAGTGTGTGCGCCAGGCCACGGGGCATGGCCGTCATGGCGTTGGTGAAGACCTCGGCTTCTCCGGGTGCGGCGGCAAGCCAGTCGAAGTTGGGTGCGCCGAGGGCGGCTTCCGCCTGAGGGCTGCCGGTGCGAATCGGGTGCGACAGGCGACCCCACGGCAGCCGGCGCGACTCGGCTCCACCCCACAGCGCCAGGCCCCCCAGAGACCCGGGAGGTCGGAGCGCAAGGTGTCGAGCAGAGGCGTGCTGGTGAACCGCTCCCCGTCGGTGGAGCCGGCCAGGCCGAGGGAGGCACACGCCCGCAGGGTGGCCATGAGGAGTTCCGACAGCCCGGATCGGTAACAGTGCCGGTACTCCCAGGGCGTACGGGGCTAACGTCGTGGGAGTCGCCACGGTGCAGCCCGGCGACGGCCTCCGTCGCGGGAGGCGACCACGCGCGCACACTCCAGGAGAGCTCATGGCGAAGATTCTTTTTGTGATGACCGGTGCAGACCGGCGGACGCTGGCCGACGGTGGCACGAAGCGCACCGGTTTCTGGGCCGACGAGGCCGTCATCCCGTACGAGGCGTTCAAGGCCGCGGGCCACGAGATCACCGTGGCCACTCCGGGCGGAGTGGTGCCACCGGTGGACCCGGCCAGTCTCAGCGCCGGGGCCGACGGCGGTGACGAGAACGCCGCCGCGGTCCGGGCCGTACTGGAAGGCGCTGCGGAGTTCAGTAGCCCGCTGGCGCTCTCCGGCGTGCGGGCGGAGGACTTCGACGCGGTGTACGTGCCCGGCGGGCAGGGCCCGATGGAGGATCTGGCGGTCGACGCCGACTCCGGCCGCGTTCTCACCCAGGCAGTGGAGTCAGGGATTCCGGTCGGCGTCGTGTGCCACGGCCCGGCCGCGCTGCTGGCCGCGGTCAAGGAGGACGGGACGAACGCCTACGCCGGTTACCGGATCACCGCCTTCAGCAACACCGAGGAGCGGCTGGCCGGAAACGCCGACACAGCGAGGTGGCTGCTGCAGGACCGGCTCACCGAAGCCGGTCTGAAGGTCGAGGTGGGTGAGCCGTGGGCGCCGCACGTCCAGGTCGACCGCAACGTCGTCACCGGTCAGAACCCCGCCTCGTCCGGTCCGCTCGCCGTCGAGTTGCTCAAGCAGCTCGACGGCCCCGCGCCGGTGACGCCGTAGGGTCCGGGCAGCGAAGTGATGTGCCGCCCTCCGGCGCGCGTGGCTGGCGGGGGGCGGTGCGCGTCATCACGGGTGTGCCCGGCCGGAAGGCGGACACGCGGGGGCTGCGGAACAATGACCGGGGAGCCGGCAGGGGGCGCGCACGGTCCCGGGAGAGATGCCGATGCGCAGGGGACGCAGCCGGTGTGACCGCAGCCCGGGAGTGATCGACGGCCGGCGGGAGTCACGCGGTCCCGGTGCAGGACCTGGGGCAGGCCCTCCTCGCTCCCCTCATCGGCGAGCCGCCTGACGACGACGCGGCACTGCCGGTGGCACGCGTACGGGTTCCGGCCGGAGGGGCGGTGGCCGCTTGGGAGTATCCCGCGGTCCTGGAACGGGTCGCGGATGTCCGGGCCGAGACGGCCGGCCAGTTGACCCGGTGGGGACTCGACGAGCTCGGGTTCACCACTGAACTGATCGTCAGTGAACTGGTCACCAACGCCATACGCTACGCCGGCGGGCCGGTGCTGCTCCGGCTCATCAAGGACCGACGGCTGATCTGCGAGGTGTCCGACACCAGCCAGACGCAGCCCCACCTGCGCAGGGCACTCACCGACGAGGGCTGTTCCTCGTCGCCCAGCTCACACACCGCTGGGGCAGCCGGTACACCGCCTCCGGCAAGACCATCTGGAAGGAGCAGCTCATCGACGGCCCGGAGGCGTGAGGAAGAGGGCCCTGACCGGGCCCGTCCCGTCGGCGGGCCCGGTCATCAGGGGACCTTCACCCAGTCGAGAGTGCGTTCCACGGCCATCTTCCAGCCCGCGTAGCCGTTTGTGCGCTGGTCGTCGGACCACTTGGGTTCCCACCGCTCCGACTCGTGCCAGTGGGTGCGCAGTTCGTCGGTGTCCCGCCAGAAGCCCGTTGCCAGTCCTGCCGCGTAGGCGGCGCCGAGCGCGGTCGTCTCCGCGACGGCGGGACGGCTTACGGGGACGCCGAGGACGTCAGCCTGGATCTGCATGCAGAGGTTGTTGGCGGTGACACCGCCGTCGACCCTGAGCACGTCGAGGTGGACGCCTGAGTCCTGTTCCATGGCCTCGACCACATCGCGGCTCTGGTAGCAGATGGCTTCCAGGGTGGCTCGTGCCAGGTGTGCGTTGTCGTTGTACCTGGCCAGACCGACGATCGCTCCCCGGGCGTCGGAGCGCCAGTAGGGGGCGAACAGGCCCGAGAACGCGGGGACGAAGTACACGCCGCCGTTGTCGTCGACCGTACGGGCGAGATCCTCGCTCTCGGCCGCGGTCTTGATGATCTTCATCTGGTCGCGCAGCCACTGCACCGCTGAGCCGGTCACCGCGATGGATCCTTCCAGCGCGTAGACCACCGGGTCCTCGCCGAACTGGTAGGCCACGGTGGTGAGGAGACCGTGCTGGGAGCGGACCAGCTCCGTGCCGGTGTTCAGCACGAGGAAGTTGCCCGTACCGTACGTGTTCTTGGCCTCGCCGGGTGAGAAGCAGACCTGCCCTACCGTCGCCGCCTGCTGGTCGCCGAGGACTCCGCCGATGGGGACGGCGGCGCGCAGCGGCCGGGAGGTGCGAGTCGCGCCGAAGGCTTCGGGGTGCGACGACGGGTTGATCGTGGGCAGCATCGCCCGGGGGATGCCGAAGAAGCCCAGCAGTTCGTCGTCCCAGTCGAGGGTCTCCAGGTCCATCAGCATGGTGCGGCTCGCGTTGGTCACGTCGGTGGCGTGGATGCCGCCGTCGGGGCCGCCCGTCAGGTTCCACAGGACCCAGGCGTCCGTGTTGCCGAAGACGGCGTGGCCCGCCTCCGCCGCTTCCCGTACGCCGTCGACGTTCTCCAGGATCCACTGGATCTTGCCGGCGGAGAAGTAGGTGGCCGGTGGCAGCCCGGCCTTGCGGCGGATGACCTCGCCCTGGCCCGTGCGTTCGAGGTTCGCCGCGATGGCGTCGGTCCGGGTGTCCTGCCAGACGATCGCGTTGTAGTAGGGCCGCCCGTTGCGCGGGTCCCAGACCACCGTGGTCTCACGCTGGTTGGTGATCCCGATCGCCGCCAGGTCCTGGGAAGCCAGACCGCCGTAGCGCAGGGCGTTCTGCATCACCGAGTTGGTGCGCTCCCAGATCTCCACCGGGTCGTGTTCCACCCAGCCGGAGCGGGGGAGGATCTGGGCGTGCTCCAGCTGGTGCTTGGCGACCTCGTTGCCGCCGTGGTCGAAGATCATGAATCGGGTGCTGGTGGTCCCCTGGTCCACCGCGCCGATGAAGTCCGCCATGATGTACCGCCTCTCGAACCGCTGTCAGCGGTCCTCGCTCGCCGGGACCCGCCCCGTCGGCTCGGGTTCCGCGGAAGGCAGGAACCTGCTGATCAACCCCTTGTACAGACCCGCGCCGAGCAGTCCGCCGACCAGGGGGCCCAGGATGGGGACCCAGAAGTACAGATTTCCGTACTGGTCCCGCCACGCTCCGCCGTACCCGGTGATGAAGCTCGCCAGCCGGGGGCCGAAGTCACGGGCCGGGTTGATCGCGTAACCCGCGTTGGTACCGAACGCCATGCCGATTGCGACGACGACCAGGCCGATGACGAACGGGGCCAGATTCGCCCCCGGCGGCGTGTTCAGCATGTCGGTGATGGCCATGATCAGCAGCAGCAGGATGGCGGTGCCGATGACCTGGTCGCGGAAGGCGCCCCATTCGTGAACCGGCAGAGCGGCGTTGCCGTTCGCCGGGAGTGTGGAGAAGACCGTCTGCGTCTTGACGGTGTGTCCGGGGTCGGCCTTCGCCAGCGCCTCGCTGTAGTTCCAGCGCACGAGGAGGGCGGCCACGAACGCTCCGGCCGTCTGGGCGAGCGCGTACGGAACGACCTTGCTCCAGGGGAAGTCCTTGAAGGCGGCGAGCGAGAGGGTCACCGCGGGATTGAGATGGGCACCGCTCAGCCGCGCCGCCACGTAGACGCCCAGGGTGACGCCCAGGCCCCAGGCCCAGGCGATGCTGTCGTGGTCCCCGAGGCCGCCAGGGGGATCGGTCAGGGCCCCGCCTGCCGCCACCTGGGCCACCACGCCGCACCCGAAGAGAATGAGGATCATCGTGCCCGCGAACTCGGCCGACAACTCGCCCAGCAAACCGGACCCCGTACGGCGCTCAGCCATGGAAGCTCGCCCTCCGCCGGCCGGACCGGCTGTCGACTATCACCCGGCAGTAAGAGCAGGCTAAGGCGACTCACATAAAGGTGCATATCGGGAGCAGAACCGACTGCGGCGGCTGTGCGCTTCCTTGCCGGGGGCACGGCCGCCCTCGGACTGGCGGTGACCGGGCAGGCCGGACGGATGCCGGGGCGAGCAGAGGGCTGCCCTGCTCCCGGTGGGAGGCTCACGTGCCGACGGGGTCCAGGTGCGCGAGTGTGGTGATGATGCGGTCCTCGATGTCCTCCGGCCAGGGGAAGGCGCGGGTCACGGCGCGCTGGTGTGCGAGTCCGTGCAGGCCGAGCCAGAGCGCGACCGCGTCGGCGGAGGGGTCCGTGCTGGTGGAGTATCCGCCGGCGACGCAGTCGCCGAGGGTGTCGACCAGGATCTGCATGGTCTCCATGCCGAGTGTGGCCAGGTCCCGCGCGGTCAGCGAGCTGTCGCCCAGGTCCGGAACCCAGAGTCCGCCGAACATCGTGCGGTAGCGCTCGGGGTGGAGCCGGGCGAACTCGAGATAGGCGTTGCACACGGCGTACAGGCGCTGCCGTGGGTCGTCGTCGGTCTCGCCCAGTATGGAGCGCAGCTTGTTCTCCAGTCCGGTGAACTCCTGTCGCACGACGGCGAGCATGATGGCCGGCTGGTCGGGGAAGTGCGGGTAGATCGACGGAGCCGCGATTCCCACTTTGCGTGCGACCGACCGCAGGGTGATGGCGCGCTCGTCGCCGGCCTCGTCGAGGAGCTCCACCGCGGCGGTGATGATGTCGTCGCGCAGGCGACCGCCCTCCCCGCGACGGTTGCGGGCGCGTGCCGGGCCCGGTGTCGAGGTGGTTTTTCCGGTGCGTTCCATCTTGTCACCTTACACAGTGAAGTTTATTGCGGCAGCCTCTTGCGGGTATTGGGTTACGTCTGTAGCTTTACGATTGTAAGTGAACAAGTGAAGCGTCAGGGGATTTCGTGATGACCAGCACTGCCGCCATCCGCATCCGCGTTGCCGAGATCGTCCTGCCTCGCGCCGTCGAGCTGGGCGGCCTTGATCTCCGGACCTGCGGCCTCCTTCCGTCTCCATCCAGGGCGGGCCCCCTCGGGGGTGAGTGTCGTGGCCGGGTGCGGCGTGTACACCCTCGCCGCGGCCCCCGAACGCCGTCGCCTCGCGCGATGGCGGGCGACTGTCGCCGAGTGAGCTCACGCTGACGATGGCAGGCACTGACATCAACTGTTACGCTGATGTCAGTCACTGTCATTGCTGAGGGTTTTCGTACCGCTCGGCGGTACAAGAAGGTCGTTTCACATGCGTGTTTTCGTTACCGGCGCGTCCGGCTGGATCGGCTCCGCCGTCGTCCCAGACCTGATCGGAGCAGGGCATCAGGTCGTGGGACTCGCCCGCTCGGAGGCATCCGCCGACGCTCTGACCGCGGCCGGAGTCACGGTGGTGCGGGGCAGCCTCGACGATCTGGACGTCCTGAGCAGCGCGTCTGCGGCTGCGGACGGCGTGATCCACCTCGCGTTCGACCACGAAGTCGCCTTCCTGGGAGGGAACTTCAAGGGAGCGGCCGAAAGGGACCGGCGCGCAGTCGAGGTGATGGGGGAGGCGCTGGCCGGTTCTGACAAGCCGTTCGTTCTCGCCTCCGGCACGCCCGCGGTACCCGGGCGGGTGGCGACCGAGCTCGACGGGCACGAAATCGTGCCGGGCGCCGCCGACAATCCGGTGCTCGCGGGACCGGCGGCCCGGATGGCCACTGCCGAGTGGGTGCTCTCACTCGCTTCTCGCGGCGTACGCTCGTCCGTCGTGCGCCTGCCGCGGACCAATCACGGTGAAGGTGACCAGGGCTTCGTCGCGACCCTGGTCGGCACGGCCCGCGAGAAGGGCCTGGCGGGCTACTACGGCGACGGGAGCAACCGCTGGCCCGCTGTCCACCGCCTGGACTCCGCGCACATGTTCCGCCTCGCGCTGGAGGAGGCCCCCGCGGCATCGACGCTGCACGCCGTCGCCGACGAGGGGGTGTCTCTCCGCGACATCGCGGAGGTCATCGGCGGGCACCTGGACGTGCCGGTGGCCTCTGTCCCGCCGGAGGCGGCCGACGAGCACTTCGGCTGGCTCACCATGGTGCTCTCGACCGACCAGCCGGCCTCCAGCGCCGTGACACGCGAGCTGACGGGGTGGCTGCCGACGCAACCGGGGCTCATCGACGATCTCGACAAGGGCCATTACTTCCACATCCCGTCCGTCTGAGTCACTGCCGGAACGAAGCCCCGGCCGTCCGCCGCGACGGGCAGGTGTGGTCAGCGCGATCGCCGGACTGGTGATTCGCCGGGCCAAGATCACTACGGCGTCGCACCCTGGCGAAGGTGGCCGACCAGCGGACCGGACAGTCCATCTCGATCAGGCCGGGGCCAGGCAGTACGACGGTGCCGCGGAACCCGATCTTCCAGCTGGGGACCGGTGAACCATGGGACGACTTCCGCACCCTGAGGTGTGTGTACTCCGTGGGCACGAGGGCCCGAACACGGTGACCCCCGAGGTTGTGCGTCACGAGCATGCGGCCCTGCTCGAGCCGGCCGGGAATGTCGATCAGTCCGTAGACGTGGAAAGCGGAGAGACCACCGCCTTGATTTCCACCACCGTGGTCGCGCTCTTCGGGACGTGGCTGACAGGGACCGCGCCGTTCCCACGGGGTCCCCTCCTCCCGGCGGTGTTCGCAGCCGGCCCCACCCCGGTCCTCGTCCGAGATCCGGCCGGCTTTACGTTCCGCGTCCTGCTGACCCCGCCGGCGGTCGCGGCCGTCGCCACCACGGCCCGTGCCGCCCTTCCGCCCGGGTCCCGCCGACGGCCGCCCTCATAGCGCCTACCTGCGGTACCGGCCGCCCGACGCTCGGCTTTCTCCGGCCCAGCGGCCTTCTCCAGCCCCGCCTTCTCCGGCCCCGCGGCCTTCGCCCTCAGCCGATGGTCACCACCCGTGCCCACGCGGGTGGCCCGCCCGGGGTGTACTCGGGATCGGACTCGTCGTAGGACGAGCGGCGGCTGTCGCGGCCGAACAGACCCACGACCGTCCGGCACGGCGGGCGCCGGGACGGCCAGGGGGTCTGGCCGTCCGTCAGCATCACCACCACGTCAGGGCGCGGACGGGACTCCAGGGCGCGGGCGAAGCCCGCCCGCAGGTCGGTTCCGCCGCCGCCGAGCAGCTCGACACCCTCCGTACCGCCGCACAACGGGCGGACCCGGCCGGCCGCCGCGTCGCACGGCAGCACACCGACGAGGTCCCTGCGGCCGCCCACGGCCCGGGAGATCGCCGCCACCTCCAGCAGCGCGCTGCCCAGCTCCGCGTCACTGACCGAGCCCGAGGTGTCGATCACGACGACGACCCGCGTCGGTCTGCGCCGCAGGCTCGGCAGGATCGCACCCGGGACCGCCGCCGAACGGCGCGCCGGCCTGCCGTACACATAGTCCTCGCCCGTGCCCGGTGCGGAGGCCGCCGACCGTACAGCCGCCCCGAGCAATTCGCGCCAGGGCTGCGGCGGGTGGAAGGCCTCCTCCGCCCACCGGCGCCACCCGGCGGGCGCGTTCCCCGGACGGCCGACGATGCCCTGCGCCACCCGGAAGCGGACCGCGTCCCGTTCCTGCGTGCTCAGTCCGTGGGCCCCGTCCGGCCCTTGATCCCACGGGCGCGGCAGGCCGTCAGCGCCGCTGCCGCACTCCAGCCACGCCAGGTGGGCGGTGTGCGGCCCGAGCCGGAACTGGCGTAGGTAGTCCTCCATCAGTTCGCCGTCCTTCAGCCCGAGTGACCCCGGGCGGACCGCTCCTTCGGGCCCCACCAGCCCCTCGCCGAAGATGTCGTCGTTGATCTCGCAGTCGGCCGCGATGTTCATCCGCAGCCACTCCGCCGGACCGTTCAGCCGGTGAAGGTGCGCATAGCGGTCGCTGCGCCCGTGGTGGTCACGCAGCAGGTGCGACACCTCGTGCACCCAGACACCGGCCAGCACCTCCACCGGGGTGCGGTCGACGAAGGCGGGGGACACGTAGCACCGCCAGTACGGATCGACCGCCATCGTCGGAACATCACGGGACTCCACAGGGTGCAGGGCGAACAGCGCCGTCGCCAGGTATGGCCGCACCCGTGCTGCCTGAAGACGGGCCGCGAAGAGCTTCCCGGTGTCCAGCCCGCTGCCGGGAACGCGGGCGGGCGCGACGGGGCCGCCGGGGGCGGGCGCGGTCACCGGCCCGCCCGTACGACATCGAGGGCACGGACCTTCGCCCGGTCGGCCCGCTGCGATACGGACACCGCGCCGGCGAGCCCCTCGATCGACACCGGCACGTCCCAGTCGTCCCGGCGCAGGGTCGCGAGCGTCGTCGCCGGAACGACCAGCAGGTCCGGAACGCCGGTCTCCGCCGCCCTCGCCAGCAGCGCCCAGGCGGCGTCCCACCGGGCCCGCTCCGGGCGCGAGCGGACCGCGGCGACCACCGCGTCCAGGGTCGCCTGTCGCAGGTCCCCGCGCTCCGGCAGCTCCGCACCTCCCGGATCGGCGAGCAGGTCCTCCGGGTCAGGCAGGTCCATCCTGTCGAGGTAGGCCAGGAACTCCAGCCCGGGCCCGTCCCCCACCGTCCCCCTGACCAGCATCGACAGAACATCGCGCGAAGCACCGGCGGCGGTCGCGAATGCGGTCAGGCACAGCGCCATGTCCCAACTGCGCGGTGACGGCCACGCTCCGCCGCGCCGGGCCTCACCCGAGGGCAGCCGGTGCACCAGGGCAGGCCGGGCCCCCAGCAGCCCGCACACCGCGCGCCGGGCGAACGCCACGGACTCGGTCAGTCTGCCGGCGTCGAGCACCGGCAGCGTGGCCCGGGGCCAGACCCCGCCGAGTCCCCGCACCACCACGTCGGTGTCGTGGACCCACTGCAGATGGACGAACCGGTTGGCGAGCGGCGGGCTCAGCTCCCAGCCGTCGGCGGCGGAGGACCGGGGATTGGCGGCGGCCACGATCCGTACGCCCGGCGGGAGGCGCAGGGCACCGACCCGGCGTTCGAGTACGAGTCGCAGGAGTGCCGCCTGCACGGCGGGCGGTGCGGTGGACAGTTCGTCGAGGAACAGCAGGCCGCGGCCCGCTCGCACGAGGCTCACCGCCCAGTCCGGGGGTGCCATCGGGATCCCGTTCTCAGCCGGGTCGTCCCCGATGACGGGGAGACCGGAGAAGTCCGAGGGCTCGTGCACGCTGGCGATCACCGTGGTCAGCGGCAGGTCCAGGGTGGTGGCGAGCTGGGTGAGCGCAGCCGTCTTGCCGATGCCGGGCTCGCCCCACAGCAGCACCGGAAGATCCGCGGACACGGCCAGGGTGAGCGCCTCCAGCTGCGGATCCGGCCGGGGCGCGGTGGTCGTGTCACGCAGCAGAGCCAGGAGCTCGCCGGACAGGTCGAGGCGTGAGGCCGGGGCGGAGGGAGCGAGGGAGTGGGACGGGTCCGGCGTCCGAAGGGTCTCGAAAAGCGGGGTCTCGGAAAGAGGGGTCTCGGCGAGCGGGTATCCGGGGAGCGGAGCGTTCGTGGTCATGAGGCATCACCTGTGGGGTCGTCGAAGGCGGTCGGCGCCCGGTGGGGCGGGTGCGCGAGGACACGGAAGGGGCGGCGGCGGTCCTGCGGAACCGCCGCCGGAGGTCAGAGAGAGGCCGCTTGCCGCGGCCGGGAGCGGTGGGTCGTGGGCCGGGAAGGCTTCTGGCCGGGCGGTTCCCGGCCGGGTCCGGTGAGACCGGCCCTGAACAAGCCATGGGTCACCCGCTGCCGGGCGGCATCGTGCAGGGCGTCGCGCAGGTCCCCGTCCCGCAGATGCGCTCCGGCGCCGAGCACGTTGTCGATACGGGCCAGGGCTCCTGCCGCGTCCCCGTGGGCGAGCCGGTCACGGACCTCGGTGAGGCAGTCCGGCCGGCGATGCGCCACGTCGATGACCTGGAGGCAGGGGAGGGGCGTCCCGGTGAGCGCGGCGAGCAGTTCCTCCCGCCGGATCTCGGCGGGATCGTGGTCCAGCGGAACCAGCACCCCGTCGATCAGGCCGATCCGGTGCCGGGCGCCCCGGCAGTCCACCGTCCGCGCTGTGGTCCGGCAGTCACCGTCCCCGTCCGCGGAGGGGCCGGGGGCGGAGGGTCCTGGTGTTCCGGGCTCCAGGGCCGCCGCCACCAGCGGATGCAACCGCTCGGCGGCGATCCAGCCTTCGCGCAGCAGTACGAGGTCGGGCAGGACCCAGGTGGCGGCGTCGGGCAGGACCGGATGTCCGGCGCAGGCACCCGCCCGCGCGAACTCGACGGAGCGAACCTCGGGCGTCGTGCCACCTCCCCCCGAGAGCGAATCCGAGAGCGAATCCGAGACCGAATCCGAGACCGAATCCGAGACCGAGGCCGCCGCGGAATCCGAGACCGAGGCCGCCGCGGAGGCGCGGACGTCCAGGAGGAGACGTCTTCGGGCACCGAGACGGACCGCGACACGGCCCCCTCCCGGAGAGCCCTCCGCTGCCGTCAGCAGGGCCGCCTCGGCTGCCCACCGGCCGGACGCGAACCGCTGCGCACCCGGCAGGGACCCGGCCCAACGTGGCGCCGGCCCACCGGCCACGGAACGTTCGCGCAGTTCACCGCTACGGCTCGCGTCCCACAGATGGCGGTGCAGATCCAGACGGAACCGCCGGTCGGGAGGCCGGTAGCCGCCTGGCCCGGTCGACGCGTGGCCGTCCCACAGTGCCAGGCTGATCCGCTGCCCGGCGTCCGCCCACGTGGGCGCCGTACGCGCGACGAGGTGGACCGGACGGGCGCGGCCCGGATCGTCGTACCGGACGAGCGTGAGGGAGGTGCCGGGCCGCAGGAAACCGTCAGGTGCGGTCCTGGGCATGTGCCAGCGCAGCAGATCGGGTGCGAGCCGACGCAGGTCCGCCCGGAGCCGGACGGCCAGTTCGCTGCCGTGCAGGCGTCCGGCGGTACGCAGGTCCAGGTCGACGTCGAATCCGGCGGCGGCACACGCCCCCGCCCAGTCACCGGCGGTACGCCGGGCCGTCGCTGTCCTGATCATGGGGGGCGGCACGGCGATCTCACGCACGCGCAGCCAGAAGGAGAGGCGGGAATCCTCGAACGCGGTCCTGGTGAGCATCAGCACTCACCTTGCGCGGTCGGGACCCCCAATCTGCGAACACATTGAGTAGTCATCGGCGGGAGCGTAACCCCGGACCCGCGCGGCGGGCCACACCTTTTCGCACAGCGCTGCCCCAAGGTGCCCGAGTAGCTGCTCCGGCAGCGGACTTGGACCGGTCACTCCAGGTGCCGGTGCCCGCAGCCGGGACGCGGGCCCGGCCGAATGCCGAGCCCGCCGTGCCGGATCCGTAGCGGAACCGGGCCCGTTCCGCGCCGTCAGCGCTGCAGTGTCAGCAGACCCGGACGGTAGGGCAGGAGGCCGTAGTCGCCCCCGGAGCCGGGGCTGCGCCCCTGGTAGAGCAACCGCAGATTGCAGGGGTCGACGGTCATGGTCTGATCGGGGCTGGTGCGGAGCAGTTCGCCATGGCTGATGTCGTCGGTCCAGGTGGCCCCACTGTTGGCCTTGCCGGCGAAGGGATTGCTCTCGGTCGCGGCCTGCGGTGTCCATGAACCGCTCAGACTGGTGGCCGTGAACGAGCGGAAGTAGCGGCCCTGTGAGCCGATCGCCTCCACGATCATGAGGTAGCGGTTCTGGCCCTGCAGCTTGTAGACCTGCGGGGCTTCGAACAGGTTGTTCGTCGTATCGCTCATGACCACTGTCGAGGTCGAGCCGAAGCTGCCCGGGAAGTTCCCGATCGGCATGCCGGCCCGGTAGATCCTGCCGTTGTCACCGGCGAAGAACAGGTACATGTTCGTCCCGTCACCGATGAGCGTCTGGTCGATGGGCCCCGTTCCTGAGTCGGGGATGCTTCCGGAGAAGAGCACCTGCGGGGCTGACCAGCCATTCGGATCGGTGGGGTCGCTCGACGTCCGGTAGGAGAAGGCCGTCCCGCCCCACTGGTAGGCGAGCACCCAGATGTCCTTGGGCGCAAAGTGGAAGAGCGTGGGCGCGACCGTGGAATTCGACATCGCGTTCTGGCCGGCCGAGGCCATTTCCGGCCAGTCGGTGAACAGGTTGAAGTTCATGGAACCCCAACTCGTCCCCGTGTCGTGCGTCGTCGCATAGACGAGTTGCCTGCCGCCGTAGGGGGCGACGGTGAAGTCCTTGAGCGAGACCCAGCCCGCCTTGGGCTGCGCCAGCGCACCCGTTGATGTCCAGCGGTATGCCGAGGGAAGACCGCACGGGCCGGAGTTGTCACCGCTGACCTTGACCAGCTGCCATTGCTGGTTGGCGCCACCCCAGTCGTCGTACTGGACGATATTCGAGTTGTCGGCAGTGGAGGCGCCCTGCACTTCGAGGGCCTTGTCGCTGTGGCGCGAGATGAGCCTCACGTAGCCGTCCGAGCTGTCGGCCAGTCGCCACTGCTGGTTCGTGCCGTTGAGATCGGCCCACTGGACGATCGAACCGCCGTTCGCGGTGGACCAGTTGTGGACGTCCAGCACCTTGCCCGAGTGGCGGGACCTTATGCGGTAGTAGCCGCCTCCGGAATCGACGAACTGCCACTGCTGCTGCGCCTGGTCGTTCCTGGTCCACTGGGTGATGCGGGCGCCGTCACCGGTCGCCATGTTGTAGACATCCAGGGCCTTGCCGCTGTTGCGGTTGACCAGCACGTACGAGGCGTCGGAGTCCACGGTCGCCGCGCCGGCGGGCTGGGCGCCGAGGAAGGTGGCCAGAAGCAGCAAGGGCGCGACGACGGCGAGTAACCGTCGTGCCCGGACCGGGGAAGGGTGGCGGAACCACATCGGAGGGCCTCCTTGGTGGGGGGCGGTGTGAGGCGACCCCGGCGAACCGCGTGGCAGCTGTGCCAGGGGACGGAAGATTCCGAAACCTTTCGAAGAACTTCCGGATTCTGTGACGCCTCAAGTTAGGAATGCAAGGCCCTCGGGTCAAGGCCTGGCGCTGATCTGTCCGTAAACAGAGCCGCTCCAGTAGGCGTGACAAGCTGCCGCGTCGACCGGGAATCCCCTGGCCTTGGTGCTCAGGCATCCGTCGGCAATGGCGCCGGAGGTTCGAGGTCCAGCTCACCGAGAGCTCTGAAAGTTTCGATCGTTAGACGGAAACTTTTTCTGCGAAGGGTGTTGACGATCCATCGTCAACACCCCAGCATCCCTGTCTGAGGCACCGGCCATTGCCCGAGATCCCGTACGACATCGGCTCCGGGCGATCTGCGTCGCACAGCGATCCACGCACAGCCGCACGACCGATCCGCGCACCTGAGCACCCGTACCGCCACTTCTTCGCTCCGGTGAGGCCCCGGCACGCCCCGTCCGTCCGAGAGGGAGCGGACGACGTACCGCCCCGCACTTCAGTCCAACCGTGATTTCTACCTTGGAGGCACAGTCATGGGCTCGTTCGCCCTTCCCCGACCCGGTATGCGCCGGAGATCCCGCGGCCTGCTGATGGCTCTGGTCGTCGGCGCCCTCGGCGCGGCCGGCACCCTGGCCGCACCGCCGAACGCACACGCGGCCGAGACGACGCTTGGCGCCGCGGCAGCGCAGAGCGGCCGCTATTTCGGCACCGCCATCGCCTCCGGCAAGCTCGGCGACGGGGCGTACACGACGATCGCGGGCCGTGAGTTCAACTCGGTGACGGCCGAGAACGAGATGAAGATCGACGCCACCGAACCGCAGCGGGGCCAGTTCAACTTCACCTCTGCCGACCGTGTCTACAACTGGGCGGTGCAGAACGGCAAGGAGGTTCGCGGTCACACCCTGGCCTGGCACTCCCAGCAGCCCGGCTGGATGCAGAGCCTCAGCGGCAGCAGTCTGCGCCAGGCGATGACCGACCACATCAACGGCGTGATGGGCCACTACAAGGGCAAGATCACCCAGTGGGACGTCGTGAACGAGGCATTCGCCGACGGCAGTTCAGGAGCGCGGCGCGACTCGAACCTCCAGCGCAGCGGCAACGACTGGATCGAGGTCGCCTTCCGCGCCGCGCGCGCCGCCGATCCGGCCGCCAAGCTCTGCTACAACGACTACAACGTCGAGGACTGGACCTGGGCCAAGACCCAGGCCATGTACGCCATGGTGCGGGACTTCAAGCAGCGCGGCGTGCCGATCGACTGCGTCGGCTTCCAGTCGCACTTCAACAGCGGCAGCCCCTACAACAGCAACTTCCGCACCACCCTGCAGAACTTCGCCGCCCTCGGCGTCGACGTGGCCGTCACCGAACTGGACATCCAGGGTGCCTCGGCCACCACGTACGCCAACGTGGTCAACGACTGCCTGGCCGTCGAGCGCTGCCTCGGCATCACCGTCTGGGGTGTGCGCGACAGCGATTCCTGGCGAGCGGACCAGACGCCGCTGCTGTTCGACAACAACGGCAACAAGAAGTCGGCCTACACCGCGGTCCTGAACGCGCTCAACGGCGGCTCGACCACGCCCCCCGAAGAGGGTGACGGCGGCCAGCTCAAGGGCGCCGCCTCGGGCCGCTGTGTGGACGTCCCCAACGCCTCCACCGCAGACGGCACCGCGGTCCAGCTGTACGACTGCCACACGGCGAGCAACCAGCAGTGGGAGCAGACCGCCGCCGGTGAGCTGCGGGTCTACGGCAACAAGTGCCTGGATGCCGCCGGCACCGGCAACGGGGCCAAGGTCCAGATCTACAGCTGCTGGGGCGGCGACAACCAGAAGTGGCGCCTCAACTCCGACGGCTCCATCGTCGGTGTCCAGTCCGGACTCTGCCTCGACGCCGCCGGCTCCGGCAACGGATCCTCGGTCCAGCTCTACTCCTGCTCGAACGGCGGCAACCAACGCTGGACCCTGACCTGATGCATCCTGCTCCGCCAAGGTGGCGGCGAGCCCCGCGATCGTCGGGCTCGCCGCGGTGAATCCGCGGCGGCGGCCGCGTCCGGTCCCCGGCGTCCGGCGGAGCTGCGCCGGACGCCGGGGACCGCTGCGGGGCCGAGCAGCGGGCCCGCCCGGCGGAACCCGACGTGGGCCGCGTACGGCTGATCAGCCGCGCCGGCAGCAAGGCGGTGGAGGCACGGGCGCCCCGCTCAGCCGAGGAACTCGCGGACCAGGGCGCCGGCCGCCTCCCGGCACTCCTCGAAGTAGGCGTGCCGGGCGCCTGGGAGGAGACGGGCGGTGGCGTCCGGGATGCGGTCCGCGAGCAGCGGGACGTTCTCCGGCGGGGTGAGCCGGTCCTGGTCGCCGTGGAGGATCAGCGTCGGAGCCGCGACGGAGGGGAGCGCGTCCCACGCGTCGTGCCGGTTGCTCGCGGTCAGGTGCCCGCGCCGGGCGTGCGGCTGCATATGGGGATCGCCGAGGGTCTTGTACGGACCGGGGTGCCGGGCGATCCAGCCGGGACTGTACATAAGCTCGGTCAGCGTCTGCCGTACGGCGTCGGGGTCGGGCAGGGCCAGGGCCCGGCGCACCGTGGCATCGCGTTCGACGGCGGCCGGCCCGCCGGGCGAGGTGCAGCCGAGGACGAGGCGCCGGACCCGGTCGGGGTGGCGGGCGGCGACCCACTGGGCGACGCGGCCGCCCATCGAGGTGCCGTAGACATCGGCCCGCTCGACGCCCAGCGCGTCGAGGACCGTCACCACGTCCTCCGCGAAGCGCCGCGTGGAGTAGCCCTCCCGGGGCGCGTCGCTCGCGCCGGTGCCGCGGTAGTCCATGGTGATCGTGAAGCGGGCGCCGTGGAAGTCCTCGCGTACGCCGTCCCACCAGTGGTGGTTGTTCGCCTGCCCTGCCAGGAGGACCAGCGGGAGGCCCGTGCCGCGACTCTGGTACGCCACCGACACCCCGTCATCGGTCCGTACGAAGGCGTCGGGGTGTTCGTCGGTGCCGGTCACAGGAGTTCCTTCCGGAGGTGTGGGTGCCCAGGATCATCTGCCGCCGGACGCGCCCGCACAGCGGCGCCGCGCCGAGCGTGCCGTTCACGACGCCGGTGCCGGGTGGAACGGTCCATCCGTCGGCCACGGGAGCCACCGCCCACGGATGCTCCCGCACCAGGAGCGGGCGCTGAGGGGCGTCGTCATCAGAGCGGTTCCCCGTCCGGTCGGCCGCACCGGTGGCTCGGCGAGCAGGCCGGTCGTGCTCTCCGGGAGCCCGTGCCGGCGATGCCCGTCACCCCTCCGGGGCTGGGCCGCACGCACATGAACGCAGATGATGGTACTCCCGCCCGGGCCGCCGACACCTCCGGAGGACAACGCATGGCCGAGAACGCAGCGCCCGCCGACGACCTGCCGCTGTCCGGCATCACGGTCGTGAGCGTCGAGCAGGCGGTGGCCGCTCCCTTCGCCACCCGCCAGCTCGCCGACCTCGGAGCTCGGGTGATCAAGGTGGAGCGCCCGGGCGAGGGCGACTTCGCCCGCCGCTACGACACCACGGTGCACGGCCAGTCCAGCTACTTCGTGTGGCTGAACCGCTGCAAGGAATCGGTGACCCTGGACCTCAAGTCGGAACAGGGGCGGGAGGTCCTGGAGGAACTCCTGGCGCAGGCCGACGTGTTCGTACAGAACCTGGCGCCCGGCGCCGCCGCCCGCATGGGCCTGGACGCCGACGCGCTCGCGAAGCGGTTCCCGTCGCTGATCCCGTGTTCGGTGACCGGCTACGGATCGAGCGGGCCGTGGGCGGACCGTAAGGCCTACGACCTGCTGGTCCAGTGCCAGACCGGGCTGGTCTCCCTGACCGGCAGCGCCCAGGAGGCCGCGCGGGTCGGGGTGTCCGTCGCCGACATCGCCGCCGGTATGTACGCCTACAGCGGCATCCTCACCGCGCTGTTCACGCGGGCGACCCGTGGTTCCGTACGCGCCGTGGAGGTCTCCCTCTTCGAGGCGCTGGCCGAATGGATGAGCCAGCCCGCCTACTACACGGCGTACAGCGGGGCGCAGCCGCCCCGGGCCGGTACCCGGCACGCCACCATCGCCCCGTACGGCACCTACACCGCGGCCGACGGCAAGGACGTACTGCTCTCCGTGCAGAACGAACGCGAATGGGCGGCCCTCTGCGAGAAGTTCCTCGGCGATCCCGGACTCACCGACGACCCGCGCTTCGCCGGCGGGCCCGCGCGGGTGAGTCACCGCGAGGAGGTCGAGGCGCTCCTGGCCGGGCGGATCGCCGCGTCGGACAGCGGCGAGGTGATGGAGCTGCTCGACGCCATCGGCATCGCCAACGCCCCCGTCAACGACGTGAAGCAGTTCCTGGAACACCCCGTGCTGGCCGCCCGGAACCGCTGGCGGGAGGTGCCCGTACCCGGCGGGGAGACGATGTCGGCCCTGCTGCCGCCCGTGGACCTGGCCGGCACCTCCCCGCGCATGGGCGCGGTCCCGGCGGTGGGCGAGCACACCGGACCGATCCTGGCCGAGCTGGGCCACACGCCCGCAGACATCGACGCCCTGCGGGCCGCCGGCGTCGTCTGATCCCGGGGAACTCCGCCGGTCCGCAGTCCCGCTGTCGCGCCATCCGGGGCCGAGCCGGATTCCAGACGTGTCATGAACCTTGTCAGTTGACGGTGGGCACCCTATTGTCGCGGGCAGAAAGCGCTTTCCCCTCCTGGTTCCGCCCCGGTGGAAGCGTCCGCAGCGACGGCCGTCGCGACGGACGCGCACGAGCCGCCACCGGTCCGGCGAAGGGCTCACGCACCACCGCCGACGAGGCTGCCCGGTCACCACCGGCGGTCCCGCCGGTCCGCCGTTGCGACCGCGGCGAAACCCAGCACGTGAAGACGAATGGGGACACGAACATGAGACGACCACTCGCACTGCGACTCAACGCCGCGCTGGCCACCCTGGCCGTGGCGGCGGCGACCGGTGTGGTGATGTCGATGCCCGAGGCCTCAGCGGCGGTGGCGGGCAGCGCCACCGGTTACGCGACCCAGAACGGCGGGACCACCGGCGGAGCCGGCGGTGAGACGGTGCGGGCCTCCACGGGTACCGCGATCCACGCGGCCCTGTGCGGCCGGGCGAGCAGCAGCACCCCGATCACCATCGAGGTCGAGGGCACCGTCAACCACGGCAACACCGCGAAGGTGTCGGGCGACAGCTGCAACACCGCCGCCGGTGTGATCGAGCTGAAGCAGATCAGCAACGTCACGATCGTCGGTGTGGGAAGCGGCGCGGTCTTCGATCAGCTGGGCATCCACATCCGGGAGTCCAGCAACATCATCATCCAGAACGTGACCGTCAAGAACGTCAAGAAGTCCGGCTCGCCGACCTCCAACGGCGGTGACGCCATCAGC
Organism: Streptomyces sp. NPDC079167; assembly: GCF_040686735.1. Lineage (NCBI taxonomy): Bacteria > Bacillati > Actinomycetota > Actinomycetes > Kitasatosporales > Streptomycetaceae > Streptomyces > Streptomyces sp. NPDC079167. Next base: position 39,557 of record NZ_JBFBLO010000015.1, read on the forward strand.
ATGGAGAGCGATGTCCGCAACGTCTGGGTCGACCACACGACCCTGGAGGCGTCGGGCGGGGAGTCGGAGGGCTACGACGGCCTCTTCGACATGAAGGACAACACCCAGTACGTCACGCTGTCCTACAGCACCCTGCGCAACTCCGGCCGCGGCGGCCTCATCGGTTCCAGCGAGTCCGACGTCTCGAACGGCTACGTCACCTTCCACCACAACCTGTACGAGAACCTCGACTCGCGCACCCCCCTGCTGCGTGGCGGCATCTCGCACATCTACAACAACTACTACGTGAAGCTCAACGAGTCCGGTATCAACTCCCGGGCAGGCGCCAAGGCCAAGGTGGACAACAACTACTTCAAGGACTCCAAGGACGTCCTGGGCACGTTCTACACCGACGCGGCCGGATACTGGCAGGTCAGCGGGAACACCTTCGACAACGTGACCTGGTCGGCCCGTAGCGGCGACAACCAGCCCGCCGGGCCGAACCCGACGTCGAACACCACCGTCAGCATCCCCTACTCCTACACGCTCGACGGTGCGAGCTGCGTGCCGGGGATCGTGGCCGGGACCGCCGGTGCCAACAAGGGCCTGAAGGTGTCGGACGGCAACTGCACGCCGCAGACGCCGGACCCGACGGACCCCACACCGGACCCGACCGATCCCACACCGGACCCGACGGACCCGACGCCGGACCCGACGGACCCGCCCACCGGGACCAACCTCAGCATCGGCGCGGGCGCGGACGGTTCGAGCAAGGCCGGCGGGACGAGCTACGGCAACGTGCGGGACGGTGACATGAGCACCTACTGGTCGCCGGCCGGCTCGACCGGTTCCGTCTCGGTCAAGTGGGGAACCGCCACCTCGGTCGCCAAGATCAATGTCCGCGAGGCGTCGGGCTCCACCGGCAGCATCGGAACCTGGAGGGTCCTGAACGGCGACACCGGCGCCGTCCTGACCTCCGGCAGCGGTGCGGGCGTCATCACGGTCCCGAAGACTTCGCTGAAGAAGATCACCTTCGAGATCACCGGCTCGACCGGTACACCGAAGGTCGCCGAATTCGAGACGTACGCCGGATGACGTACGCCGGACAGCGGTGAGTGAACGGGGGCCGTCGGACGCGACGGCCCCCGTTCGCGTGGTGGTGCGCCCCCCCCGGGGGGAACGCCGCACATGAGCCCTGTGGTGGAATCGGCAGGCAGAGCCGACGCAACTCCCCGCCCGCCGATCCGATCCCGACTCACGGACAGGACTCCACCATGAGCAGCACAGACTCCGCTTCCCCGGCGTCCGGGCCGATCTGGTCCGCGAAGATCTTCGACGGTTCCTGGCGCGCTGCCGGCGGCGGCACCATCGAGGTGACGGCCCCCGCCACCGGCGAGATCGTCGCGACCGTGGGCGCGGCCACCGCCGAGGACGTCGACACGTCGGTCGCCTCCGCGAGGACTGCGCAGCGTGCCTGGGCGAGGCTCGGTTACGCCGAGCGGGCCCAGGTCTTCATCAAGGCATCCGCCCTGCTGTCCGCCGATCCCGACCGCATCGCGCGGTGGCTCGTCCCGGAATCCGGCTCAGGGCAGGGCAAGGCGCGGTTCGAGGTCGGACTGCTCGTCTCGGAGCTCAACGAGGCGGCGGCGCTGACCTCCGAGCCCTACGGCGAGCTGCTGCGAAGCTCCAAGCCCCGCCTCTCCGCGGTGCGCCGGCTCCCGCTCGGCGTCGTGGGCGTCATCAGCCCCTTCAACTTCCCCGCCATCCTGGCCATGCGCTCGGTGGCCCCGGCGCTGGCCGCGGGCAACGCGGTGGTCCTCAAGCCCGATCCCCGCACTCCGGTGTCCGGCGGCCTCGCCCTCGCCGAACTGCTGGCCGACGCCGGGCTGCCCGAAGGCCTGCTGCACGTCCTGCCGGGCGGCGCCGAGGTCGGCGAGGCCCTGGTCGCGCACCCGGACGTGCCCTGCATCTCCTTCACCGGCTCCACCCCGGCCGGCCGTGCGATCGGCACGGCGGCGGCCCCTCTGCTCAAGAAGGTCCACCTGGAGCTGGGCGGCAACAACGCCCTCCTGGTCCTTCCCGACGCCGACCTGGACGCGGCGGCATCGGCCGGTGCCTGGGGGTCCTTCCTGCACCAGGGGCAGATCTGCATGACCACCGGACGCCATCTGGTGCATGTCTCCCAGGCCGCCGAGTACGCCGCCAAGCTGGCCGAGAAGGCGAACGGGATCCCGGTCGGCGATCCGGTGGACCCGGCCAACGTGCTCGGCCCGGTCATCGACGAACGGCAGCGCGACAGGATCCACTCGATCGTCACGCGCACCGTCGAGCAGGGAGCGGAGCTCGCGGCGGGCGGCACCTACGACGGCCTGTTCTACCGTCCGACCGTCCTGACCGGTGTCCCGTCGGACTCGCCGGCGTTCGCGGAGGAGGTGTTCGGACCGGTCGCCCCCGTCGTCGCGTACGAGACCGTCGACGAGGCCGTCGACATCATCAACTCCTCCGAGTACGGGCTGTCCGTGTCGATCCTCACGGGTGACGCCTTCGCCGCGTGGCAGCTCGCCGACCGGATCGAATCGGGTGCGGTCCACATCAACGACCAGACGGTGGACGACGAGGCGGTGGCCCCCTTCGGCGGTACCAAGGCGTCCGGGACGGGCGGCCGCTTCGGCGGCAGGGCGAGCCTGGACACCTTCTCCGACGTGCAGTGGATCACCGCTCAGGCCCGCATCGAGCGCTACCCGTTCTGACCGCCCGGCTTCCCCTGGAGTACCCCTTGAGCAGCGATACCGGCCAGATCCTCGACGTACGGGCGATCCGTGCCTGCTTCCCCGCGCTGGAGGCGGGCACCGCCCGTTTCGACGCGCCGGGCGGCACCCAGATGCCCCGGCAGGTCATCGACGCGATCACCGAGGCACTCTCCCGTCCGCTGGCCAACCGAGGCCCGCTCACGGAAGGCGGACGCAACGCCGAGGCGATCGTGACCGGCGCGCGGCGGGCCCTGGCCGACCTGCTCGGCTCGGAGGCCGGGTCGGTGGTGTTCGGGCGCAGTGCCACGCAGCTCGTCTACGACCTGGCGCGCACCCTGGCCAAGGACTGGGGCCCGGGGGACGAGGTGGTGGTCTCCCGGCTGGACCACGACTCGAACATCCGCCCCTGGGTCCAGGCCGCCGAGGCCGTGGGGGCGACGGTCCGGTGGGCCGACTTCGACCCCGCGACGGGCGAGCTCGGCGCCGAGCACATCGAGGCCGTGCTGTCCGGCCGCACCCGGCTCGTCGCCGTCACGGCCGCGTCCAACCTCATCGGCACCTGCCCCGACATCCCGGCCCTCGCGGCGCTGGTGCACGGGGCCGGCGCGCTCTTCCACGTCGACGCGGTGCACTACGCATCGCACGCCACGGTCGACCTGTCCGCGCTCGGCGCGGACACGCTGGTCTGCTCGCCGTACAAATTCCTCGGACCGCACCTCGGCGTGCTCACCGGGCGGCGGGAACTGCTCCACAGTCTGCGGCCGGACAAGCTGCTGCCCTCCAGCGACGCCGTCCCCGAGCGCTTCGAACTGGGCACGCTGCCCTACGAACTGCTGGCGGGCGCGACGGCGGCCGTGGACTTCCTCGCCGCGCTCGTCCCCGGAACGGGCAGCCGACGGCAGGATCTGCGCCAGGCGTTCACCGCGCTCGCCTCGCACGAGGACCGGCTGCACGGCCGCATGGAGGAGGGCCTGGCGACGCTGGACGGCGTCACGGTGTACTCCCGTGCGGCACGGCGCACGCCGACGACGCTGTTCACGGTGGCGGGCCGGAAACCCGAGGAGGTCTCCCGGCACCTGGCCGGACGAGGTGTCGACGCACCGGCGGGATCCTTCTACGCGTGGGAGGCGTCCCACCGTCTCGGACTGGGCGAGGAGGGCGGCGTACGGGCCGGTCTCGCGCCCTACTCGTGCGACGAGGACGTCGACCGGCTCCTGAACGCGCTGGACGTGCCCCGCCGCTGACACGGCGGCGGGGCACCGCGCGAGCGGCGCTTCCGGACGGCCGCCGGTCAGCGCCAGTCGGGGGCGCCGGACGCGGGGGACAGGACGCTTTCGATCTTCGTCCGGATCTCCCGCATGACCGCCACGACCCGGGTCTCGTGCTCCTCGCTGAGCCGCGCCACCGGCACCGAGCAGCTGATGGCGTCGATGGCCGGGGAGTCGTACCGGAGGGCGAAACCGAAGCCGGCGATGCCCGTCACCGTCTCCTCGCGGTCGATGGAGTAGCCGCGCTCCCGCACACCGGCGAGGTCGGCGACCAGGGTGGAGCGCTCGGTGTGGGTGTTCTCCGTACGGGCCGTCAGTGGGCCCTCGGGCAGCGGGAGTTGGTGGTCGGGCCGCTCGGCGAGCAGGGCCTTGCCGAGCGCCCCGGCATGGGCCGGGATCCGGCGGCCGACCCGGCTGATGGTGCGCGGGTACTCGTGTGACTCGCGCGTCGCGAGATAGACGACGTTGGTGCCGTCGAGCCGGGCCAGATGGATGGTCTCGCCGAGTGCGTCCGAGGCCTCGGCCAGATAGGGGCGGGCCGCGCGCACATGCGGATCGCTGTCCAGGTAGCTCGTCCCCGTGTGCAGGGCGCGGATGCCGATGCCGTAGAGCGAGCCGGTGGTGTCGGTGCGCACCCAGCCGCAGTCGATGAGGGTCCGCAGCAGCTGGTACATGCTGCTGCGCGGTACGCCCAGTTCCCCGGCGAGTTCGTCCAGGCGGGCCGGCCGGTCGCCCCGGGCGGCGAGGAGTTCGAGCAGCGCGACGGTGCGGGTCGCCGACTTCACCCCACGTACCCCGTTGTTCTCCGGCATGTCCACATCCTAAATCCGAGTGGTCGGACCCATTGACCGCGTCGCGTTCACACGCCTAACCTCCGTTCTCATACATGTACGCCATCTGCATACAGGGATGAGTCGGCGCGGTCACCGAGGCGCCCCACGCCGGCGGCGCCGACGAGGAGCCTCCGCAGGCCGGGGTTCCGCAGCCCGACAGTCCGACAGTTCAAAGGGGAACTGACATGCCGCTCCTCGTGGTCGGGATCAGCGTTCTGGTGCTGCTGCTCCTGATGACCCGTATGAAGCTCAACGGCTTCGCCGCACTCCTGCTCGTGGCGGTCGGTGTCGCGCTGGTCCAGGGCATCCCGGCGGTCGAGATCCCGGACGTCCTCTCGGCCGGCATCGGGGACCAGATCGGCGACACCATGCTCACGATCGGCCTGGGCGCCATGGTCGGCCGGGTCATGGGCGACTCGGGCGCCGCCCAGCGGATCGCGGGCAAGCTGCTCGACGCCTTCGGGCCGCGCGGTGTCCAGGTGGCCATGGTGGTCACGTCCATGCTCATCGGCGTGACCATGTTCTACGAGGTCGCCTTCATCATCATCGTTCCCATCGCGTTCACCCTCGTCAGGGTCACCGGGGTGAACCTGCTCTGGGTGGGCCTGCCGATGTCGATCGCCCTGTCCACCATGCACAGCTTCCTGCCACCGCACCCCGGCCCGACCGCCGTGGCCGCGACCTTCCACGCCTCCGTGGGCCACACCCTCTTCTACGGCCTCTTCATCGCCGTGCCGGCCGGTGCGCTCATCGCGCTCCTGTGGCCGCGGCTGCCGTTCGTGCGGGCGATGAACCCCTCCATACCCAAGGGCCTGGTCAGTGAGCGCGAGTTCACCGACGAGGAGATGCCCGGCATGGGCTGGTCCCTCTTCGTGGCCCTCTTCCCGGTGGTCCTCATCGCCGGCGCGGCCGTCACCGACATGCTCACCTCCGGGGAGAGCGCCTTCCTGCACGGGGTCGCCTTCATCGGCTCGGCACCGGTCGCACTGCTGCTGGCCCTCCTCCTGGCGGCCTGGGCGTTCGGCCCGCGCATCGGCCGCAGCCTGGCCGACGTCAGCGCCTCCTGTGCCTCGGCGGCCCAGGCCATGGCGATGATCCTCCTGGTCATCGGCGCGGGCGGTGCCTTCAAGAACGTCCTCGTCGAAGGCGGAATATCCGACTACATCAAGGACATCACCGAGCACTGGGCCGTCTCACCGATCATCCTCGCCTGGCTCATCGCCGCCATCCTCCGCATCGCGCTCGGCTCCGCGACGGTCGCCGTGGTCACCGCCTCCGGCGTCGTGCTGCCGCTCCTCGCCGGCAGCGGCGTCCACCCCGAGATGATGGTGCTCGCCGTCTCGTGCGGATCGATCGCCTTCTCCCACGTCAACGACCCCGGATTCTGGCTGTTCAAGGAGTACTTCAACCTCTCGGTCATCCAGGCCATCAAGGTCCGTACCGGCTACACCACGGTGCTCGCGGTCCTGGGCCTCGGCGGCGTCCTGGCAGCCGAGTGGGCCCTCGACGGCATCGGCCTCTGAACGCGCCAGCCCCCCAGCCCCCCTCCCGTACCCAAGGAAACGGACCAGCATGAACCAGCCGACCGTCACCCACTTCGCCGTCTATCCGGTCGCGGGCCGCGACTGCATGGAGCTGAACCTCTCCGGCGCCCACGGCCCCTTCTTCACCCGCAACATCGTCGTCCTCAAGGACTCCGAAGGCCGTACGGGACTGGGGGAGGTGCCCGGAGGCGAGAAGATCACCCGGACCCTGCGGGATGCCGAGCCGCTGGTGGTCGGCGCGAAGGTGGGCGACTACAAGCGCGTCCTGCGCGAGATCGGGGCCCGGTTCGCGGACCGCGACGCGGGCGGACGGGGCGCGCAGACCTTCGACCTGCGAACCACGGTGCACGCCGTCACGGCCGTCGAGTCGGCGCTGCTCGACCTGCTGGGCCAGCACCTCGACGTACCGGTCGCGGCGCTGCTGGGTGACGGCCTCCAGCGGCACTCCGTACGCGTGCTGGGCTACCTCTTCTACGTCGGCGACCCGGACCGCACCGGTCTGGAGTACGTACGCGAACCCGGATCCGAGGTCGACTGGTACCGCATCCGGCACGAGGAGGCACTCACGCCCGAGGCGATCGTCCGCCAGGCCGAGGCCGCCCACGGCCTGTACGGCTTCCGGGACTTCAAGCTCAAGGGCGGAGTCCTCGCCGGCGCGGAGGAGGTCCGGGCCGTACGCGCGCTCAAGGACCGTTTCCCCGAGGCGCGGATCACCCTGGACCCGAACGGAGCCTGGTCGCTGCGCGAGGCGGTCGAGCTGTGCACCCCGCTGGTGGGCACGCTCGCCTACGCCGAGGACCCCTGTGGGGCGGAGGACGGCTACTCGGGGCGCGAAATCCTCGCCGAGTTCCGCCGCGCCACGGGCCTTCCGACCGCGACGAACATGATCGCCACCGACTGGCGGCAGCTGACCCACGCCCTGGCCCTCCAGTCGGTCTCCATCCCACTGGCCGACCCGCACTTCTGGACCATGCAGGGATCCGTGCGGGTGGCACAGCTGTGCAACGCGATGGGCCTCACCTGGGGCTGCCACTCCAACAACCACTTCGACATCTCGCTCGCCATGATCACGCACTGCGGCGCCGCCGCCCCCGGCGAGTACAACGCCCTCGACACACACTGGATCTGGCAGGAGGGACTGGAGCGGCTCACCGTCGAACCGCCGCGCATCGCCGGTGGCGAGATCGCCGTCCCCGACGCCCCCGGTCTGGGGGTCGAACTCGACATGGACCGCCTCCTCGCGGCCCACGAGCTCTACCGCGAGAAGGCACTGGGGGCGCGGGACGACGCCGAGGCCATGCGGTACCTCGTGCCCGGCTGGACCTTCGACGCCAAGCGGCCCTGCCTGGTGCGGTAGGGCGGACCGCCCCGTCAGGAGGCGCGTGCCGCCGTCGCCAGGAGCTGCGCCGTCCACCTGCGCACGGCCTCGGTGAGTTCAGGGGTGACGAACCCCAGGAGCGTGTCGTCCACCGTCCCGTCAGGTCCGACGACCAGGCCGGTCCGCCCTTCCAGTGCAGGGTCGGTGGCGGCGGCCAGCGGGCCCCTCGCGGCCGACGCGACCGGAGCGGAGACGCCCTTCAGGATCTGCTCCCAATGGGGCCGCAGCGCCGGCGGCAGGATGTCGATGGTCATGAGCGCTGCGTTGTCGGTCGCGGCCGCCCCGGGATCGGCGGCGAGCACCGAGACGCCTCTGGATTCCAGGCGCCCGGCCAGCTCCATGGAGTGTGCGAGGTGGGCCAGCTTGGCCCGTCCCGTGGCGGCCAGACCGTAGTGGGGGCCCGTCGGTTCGGCGTCGTCGAACACGGTCTCGGCCGCGGCGATGGCGCTCGACGTGACGTTCACGATGCGGCTCGGGGCCGCGGCGGCGAGCGCGTCGACAAGGGCCTCGGTGAGGACGTAGGGCGAAAGGTGGTTCAGGGCGATGCTCGCCTCGATGCCCTCGGGGCTCTCCCACCGTTCGGTCCACATGCCGCCCACGTTGTTCACGAGGAGGTCCAGGGCGCCTTCGGCGGCGAGGCGCTGCCCAAGCCGCCGGGTCTCGGCGAGCGACGCAAGGTCCGCGCGGACGAAACGCCCCGCGCCTCGCCCGGCGGCCTCGTCGACACGGGCCACGGCCGCCCCTCCCCGGGCCGGGTCTCGGGCGACGAGAGTGACGTCCCATCCTTGACGTGCCAGTCCCACGGCCGTCTCCAGACCTATGCCGCCGGTGCCGGCCGTCACCACTGCCTTAGGGCTGTGCTCAGTCATTGCTTGCTCCCCTTCGCCGGGTCGTCCGCGGGCGGGTGAACCCCGTCCGTGCCTCCAGCAGACAGGCTGGGCACCGATCATGGAAGTTCCTGTCCGGCATGGCCCGATGCCGCGGCGGCATGGCCACAGGTGGGAGAATGCGCGCATGGGTGATGTGGAGATCCGGCAGGTCCACTACTTCGTCGCTGTCGCGGAGGAGGGCAACTTCACCCGCGCCGCAGAGCGGCTGTCGATGACGCAGCCGGCACTCTCCCGGGCGATCCTGGCCCTGGAGAGGACCGTGGGCACCACTCTGCTGCTGCGCACCCCGAAGGGCGTCACACCCACGGCCGCCGGTCACGCGATGCTCGAAGAGGGCAGGTCGCTGCTGGCCCAGGCGGGGAACGTCACCTCGCGGGTACGCCGGGCCGCCGAGCAGCGGACCTCGGTGACGGTGACCGGCCCCGGCTGCGACGCCGCTCTGCTGGACGGCATGGTCCGGGCCTACAACGAGACCGGTCCGGGGGCCCCGGCCCGGATGACCGTCGGCACGATCGACGACCAGCTCGGCCGGCTGCGGTCTGGGCAGGCGGACATCGCGCTCCTGCGCGCCGCCCTGCCCGGACACGGACTCGACAGCGTGGTGGTCCGCCACGAACGCGTCAGCGTGCTGGTGGGGAACCGGCACCGGCTGGCGGACCGGGAGACCCTGACGGTCGCCGACCTCACGGGCGAACCACTGCTCCGCTGGCTGGGCCCGGGCGCCCAGCTCGACGACCCGGGCCTCTGGCCGGACGGACTGCCGGGCACGCCGGGGCCCCAGGTGAGCGACGGCCTGCAGATGCTGGCGGTGGTCCGGCTCGGCCATGCCGTCGCGCTCGCCGCCCCGGCGGCGGACGGCACCGGTGCGCCCGAGGGAACCGTCGGGATCACCCTGGAGGACGGGCCGGCCGTACCCCTGCGGCTGGTCTGGCCGCGGGAGCGTACGACGCCGGCCGTACGGCGCTTCGTCAGGCACGCCGTCGCGTCGGCCGGCTCGTCCGCACGCTCCACCGGCCCTCGAAGCGGGTGAGGTGGACCGGATGGTCGAAGCACTTGCTGATCTGATCGCTGGTCAGCACGTCGTCGACGGGGCCTGACGCCAGGCACCGCCCGTCACGCAGCAGCATCACGTGCGTCGTGCCGGGAGGAAGCTCCTCCAGGTGGTGCGTGACCAGGACCGACGCGAGCTCCGGTGAGCTCTGCTGCAGGGTGTCGATCCGTTCGATCAGCTGCTCACGGCCCGCGAGGTCCAGCCCCGTCGCCGGTTCGTCCAGGAGCAGCAGCCGGGGCCGCGGCATGAGCGCCCGGGCGATCAGGGCGCGCCCCCGTTCACCCTGGGACAGGGTCGGCCACCTGGCCTCGCGCCGTCCGGCGAGCCCGAGCAGGCCGGTGAGGCTGTCGGCCAGAGCGAGTTGTTCCGCCGTCGGCCGCCAACGGGGCACCGGCTCGATGCTGTTGGTCAGGCCCGTCAGGACGACGTCCCTGACCTTCAGCGGTGAGCGCAGCGCGTGACGCGGGTCCACATGGCCGACGTACGTGCGCAACTGGCGCAGGTCGACGCGCCCCAGCTCGTGTCCGAGGACCTCGACCGTGCCCCGGGTGGGGTGCGCGAGGGCTCCGAGGAGACTGAGGAGCGTGCTCTTGCCGGCGCCGTTCGCGCCGAGCAGGGCCCAGTGCTCGCCGGCCCGTACGGTCAGCGACACCTCGCCGAGGATGTGGTTCCCGTCGCGTACGAGGTCCACGTCGTGGACGCGGAGGACGGGGGGTGTGTCGTTCATCGGGTCTGTGCTCCGGTGCGGTTGACGGCGGCCATGACGGCGTGGACGGAAGCGGCGAGGACCGAGGTGTCCCAGCCGGATCCCCAGCGGGTGACCCCGTCCACGCGGCACTCGGCGTAGGCGACGGCGGGGCTGCCCGGCCCGGTGGTGGTGGAGTGCTCGGCGTAGCCGAGGACGTCGACCGTGACACCGGCCGGACGCAGGGCGTCCGTCAGGGCGGAGAGCGGGCCGTTGCCGGTGCCCCGGCAGGAGCGGGTCCGGCCGTCGGCGCGCAGCTCGCAGGTGAACTCGTGCTCGCCGGGCCCGGTCTCCGAGGTGGTCCAGGACTCCAGCGTGAGCGGACCGTCCTGCGCGGGGGCGATGTACGTGGCGCGGAAGAGGTCCCACAGCTCCTTGTGGGAGAGCTCGCGCCCGGTGCTGTCCGTGACGTGCTGCACCGTACGCGAGAAGTCCGGACGCATCGCCTGCGGCAGGTCGAGCCCGTGGTGGGTGCGGAGCAGATGCGCGATTCCTCCCTTCCCCGACTGGGAGTTGATGCGGATGACCTCCTCGTACGTACGGCCGATGTCACCCGGGTCGATGGGCAGGTACGGCACTTCCCAGGGCGCCTCCCCGGCGCTCAGCCCGGACTCGGCTGCCTGCTTCGCGTGGCGGGCCATGCCCTTGGCGATGGCGTCCTGGTGGGTGCCGGAGAACGCCGTGTGCACGAGTTCACCGCCGTAGGGGTGCCTGGGGTGGACCGGGAGCCGGTTGCAGTGCTCCACCACGTCACGGACCGCGTCGATGTCGGAGAAGTCGATCATCGGGTCGACGCCCTGCGCGTAGAGATTGAGCGCAAGGGTCACCAGGTCGACGTTCCCGGTGCGCTCGCCGTTGCCGAACAGGCAGCCCTCCACCCGCTGGGCGCCTGCCAGTACGGCGAGTTCGGCGCAGGCGACGCCGGTGCCCCGGTCGTTGTGCGGGTGCACGGAGAGGATCACGGAGTCGCGGCGCGCCAGATGGCGGTGCATGTACTCGATCTGGTCGGCGTAGACGTTCGGCGTGGCGATCTCCACCGTGGCCGGCAGGTTGTGGATCACCGGCCGGTCCGGGCTCGCCTCCCACAGCTCGGTGAGGCCGTCGCAGATCTCCAGGACGAAGTCCGGCTCGGTGAGGTTGAAGACCTCGGGGGAGAACTCGAACCGGACGTCCCCACCCGGCCGTTCCTCCACGCGGCGCATCAGATGCGTGGCGGCGTCCCTGATCAGCGTCCGGACCTCGGCGCGGGACCGGCCCAGGACGACGTCCCGCCACACGGGCGCGGTGGCGGTGTAGAGGTGGATCAGAGTGCGGGGGAGCCCTTCGACGGAGTCGACGGTCCGGTCGATCAGGTCCTTGCGGGCCGGGGTGAACACGGAGACCGTCACGTCGTCGGGCACCGCGTCGCTCGCCGCGAGGTGGCGTACGAAGTCGAAGTCGGTCCGGCTGGCGGACGGGTAGCCGACCTCGATCTCCTTGAAGCCCATGGTGACCAGGAGGTCGAAGAGACGGCGCTTGCGTCCGGTGTCCATGGGCTCGGCCAGCGCCTGATTGCCGTCCCGCAGGTCGACGGGGACCCACAGGGGAGCGCGCTCGAGCCGGCGGGAGGGCCAGGTGCGGTCGGTCAGGGGCAGTGCCACCCGCTCGTGAGCGGGGCGGTAGCGGTGGTGGGGCATCGCGCTCGGGCGCTGGGGATTCCAGGCCGGCGCGGCCGCCGGGAGGTCACCGGACGGCGTGCGGAGGGTGGGGAAGGCCATGGTCCCCGAGGGGGACGGAGTGCCGGAGGAAGAAGTCATCGCGGGAATACTGCTCTCGGTCGGCCATGAGATGACCGGCACAGCCCGACACCCGCTGCGGGGGGCCGGTCGTTCGTGTCAGGCCCCGCAGCGGCGGACGAGGAGAAGGAGTTCGTTCAGCGGCATGCCGGGTACAGTAGCCGGAAGCAACTCCTCAGACAACCTGAGGTGTGAATCGGGAAGTGACCTCACATGCCGCTGGGATCCCTGAGACCCTCGCCCCTGGTCGAGCAGGCCGCCGAACACCTGCGCGAGCAGATCAGCACGGGTGCCTGGCCGGTGGGCACGAAACTCCCCGGTGAGACGAGCCTGGCCGCTTCCCTGGGGGTCGGGCGTTCCACGGTCCGTGAGGCGCTGCGCGCACTCGCGGGGGCGGGGCTGGTGCGGGCGAGACAGGGGGCGGGCGTCTTCGTCATCGCGGCCGAGCCCGAGGAGGACTGGGCCACGCGGCTGCGCCGGGCGGCCGTCACCGACGTCTACGAGGTCCGCATCGGCATCGAGGTCGAGGCCGCGCGGCTGGCCGGGCGGCGCCGGACGGACGACGACGTCGCGGCCCTCACCACCGCCCTGGCCGGACGCCGCGCCGCCGCCGGCGCGGGCGACGCCGCGTTCGTCGACGCGGACATCGCACTGCACGCGGCCGTGGTCGCGGCGGCCCACAACCCCGTGCTCTCGGCGCTGTTCACCGAATTCGTCCCCACGCTGCGCCAGGGGCTGATCGACATGCTCGCACTGCTCGAACTGCGCTCAGGAGACCCGAACCACGGCGACGAGGGCCACGCCTCGCTGGTGGACGCCGTCGCGCGGGGGGACGGCGACGCGGCGGGCCGTACGCTCCGCGAGGAGCTGGAGCAGACGCTGGTCCGGCTCACGTCGCTGTAGCGGCCTCACCGTGGGCCGGGAGGAAGGGGCAGGGGATGAGCAGGCCGAGAATCCGTGTCGCCGCGTATGTGGTCCGTTGCCGCGAGGGCGCGGAGCTGCTGGTGTTCGACCACGTCGGCATGGCTGAGGCCGGGACCCAGATCCCCGCCGGGGGAATCGAGCCGGGCGAGGAGCTGCCCCGCGCCGTCCTGCGGGAGGTCGCGGAGGAGACCGGCCTGCTGACCGCCGTCGTGGTCCGGCCGACAGCCGTCGACGAGAGGCCGCACCCGCAGACGCGGGAGCCGCGCCGGACCACCTTCTTCCTGCTGCGGGCACCGGACGACACTCCCGACGCATGGGTCCACCGGGTGCGGGGTGACGGCGCGGACGCCGGCCTCACCTTCGCCTGCCGGTTCGAGGCCCTTCCGCTGCGGCGGCCCCTGGCCGACGGGCAGGACGCGTGGCTGGGGGACCTGGAGCTCTGAGAAGGACCGGGCAGCGCCGCCGTACGTCAGTGGCCGTGCCCCCCGTCCTCGTGCCCGCCCGAAGGCGTCGCCGGACGGGGGGTTTCCACCGCCCCCCGGACGGAACGGTGAAGGCCGCCGTCCGGACGGTGCCCTTGTGAGGTCGAGCGTGTAACCGCCCTCGGAGATCTGGAGGCCCCCGGCCGGAGGTCCGGTGCGGCTGCCCCCGGCTTGCGGCGCCGCACCCTCCGTGCGGCCGGAGGGTCCGGTGGCGCCGGCTCCGGGGTCCGTGACGGCGCCGACGCCGCGCCGTATGCGGCGCCGAATGACGCGGCGAGTGCGGCGGTGAACGCGGTGATCTTCGCGGCGGGATTCATGACTGCTCCTGTGGCCTTCTGTGCGGAGGGCTCGCAACGGTCCGATGTCTCACACCGTATACCCGTAGGGGGTACCGCTCGGAAGGCTTGCCAGGCGTACCCCTTGGGGGTATACCTGGCCGGGAGGTAGATACCCATGAGGGGTATAGTGGACTCCGTTCGGACGAGGAGCAGTAAATGACTACAGCCACTCCCGGCGCCGACAGGGTCGAGCTCGCCATCGGCGGCATGACCTGTGCCTCGTGCGCGGCGCGGATCGAGAAGAAGCTCAACCGCATGGAGGGGGTCGAGGCCACGGTCAACTACGCCACGGAGAAGGCCAGAGTCGCCTTCGCCGAGGACATCTCGGTCGACGACCTGATCGCCACGGTCGAGGCCACCGGCTACACCGCACAGCGCCCGGCTCCGCCCCTCCCCGAGCCCGGCGACTCCGGCGGGCCCGCCGCCCGCCGGGACGAGGACGAGCGCGCCGCCGGCGAGCTGCGGTCCTTGCGCCAGCGGCTCGTCACGGCGGTGCTGCTCGCCGCGCCGGTCGTCGCGATGGCCATGATCCCGGCCCTCCAGTTCGAGTACTGGCAGTGGCTCTCCCTCACGCTGGCCGCCCCGGTCGTCACCTATGCGGCCTGGCCCTTCCACCGCGCGGCCTGGACCAACGCCCGGCACGGTGCGGCCACCATGGACACCCTGATCTCGGTCGGTACGTCGGCGGCGTTCCTCTGGTCACTGTGGGCGCTCTTCTTCGGCACCGCCGGGATGCCGGGCATGACGCATCCGTTCGAATTCACGATCAGCCGCGGCGACGGAGCGGGGAACATCTACCTGGAGGCCGCCGCCGGCGTCACGGCCTTCATCCTGGCCGGCCGGTATTTCGAGGCGCGATCGAAGCGCAAGGCGGGCGCCGCCCTCAGGGCGCTCATGGAGCTGGGCGCCAAGGAAGTCACCGTGCTGCGTGAGGGCCGTGAGATCACCCTGCCCACGGCCGGTCTGCACGTGGGGGACCGCTTCCTGGTCCGCCCCGGCGAGAAGATCGCCACGGACGGGACGGTCGTCGAGGGGTCCTCCGCCGTCGACGTCTCGATGCTCACCGGCGAGTCGGTGCCCGTCGAGGTCTCCGCCGGTGACTCCGTCACCGGCGCGACGCTCAACGCCGGCGGCCGCCTGGTCGTCGAGGCCACCAGGGTCGGCGCCGGCACCCAGCTCGCCCGGATGGCCACACTCGTGGAAGAGGCCCAGAGCGGCAAGGCATCCGCCCAGCGCCTGGCCGACAGGATCTCCGCGGTCTTCGTGCCGGTCGTCATCGGGCTGGCGCTCGCCACGCTCGGCTTCTGGCTCGGCTCGGGTGCCGGACTCACCGCGGCCTTCACGGCGGCCGTCTCCGTACTGATCATCGCCTGCCCCTGCGCACTGGGTCTGGCCACGCCCACCGCCCTGCTCGTCGGCACCGGCCGTGGGGCCCAGCTCGGCATCCTGATCAAGGGACCGGAGGTCCTGGAGAACACCCGCAGGGCCGACACGATCCTCCTCGACAAGACGGGCACCGTCACCACCGGCCGCATGACACTGCTGAAGGTCCACGCGGCCGCCTCCACGGACGAGGCCGAAGTGCTGCGCCTCGGGGGCGCACTGGAGCACTCCTCCGAACACCCGATCGCCCGGGCCGTCGCCGAGGGCGCCGCCGGGGCCGTGGGCACGCTGCCCACGCCCGAGGACTTCGTCAACGTCCCCGGCCTCGGTGTGCAGGGCGTCGTCGAGGGCCACGCGGTCCTCGTCGGCCGGGAGAGGCTGCTGGCCGACTGGTCCATCGAGCTTCCCGAAGAGCTCAGGAAGGCCAAGGACCTGGCCGAGCAGGACGGACGGACCGTGATCGCGGTGGCCTGGGACGGCGAGGCGCGTGCGGTCCTGGAGGTCGCCGACGCCGTCAAGGAGACCAGCGCCGAAGCGGTCCGGCGGCTGCGCGGCCTCGGGCTGACCCCCGTCCTGCTGACCGGCGACAACAAGGCGGTCGCCGCATCCGTCGCCGCCGAGGTCGGTATCGACGAGGTCATCGCCGAGGTGATGCCGCAGGACAAGGTCGAGGTCGTCAAGAGGCTCCAGGCGGAAGGACGCAGCGTCGCCATGGTCGGGGACGGGGTCAACGACGCCGCCGCGCTCGCCCAGGCCGACCTGGGCCTGTCCATGGGCACGGGCACGGACGCCGCGATCGAGGCCGGCGACCTGACTCTCGTACGCGGGGACCTGCGGGTGGCCGCCGACGCGATCCGGCTCTCCCGCCGGACGCTGGGCACCATCCGCTCGAACCTGTTCTGGGCCTTCGCCTACAACGTGGCGGCCCTCCCGCTCGCCGCCGCCGGCCTGCTCAACCCCATGATCGCCGGTGCTGCCATGGCGTTCTCGTCGGTCTTCGTCGTCGGCAACAGCCTCCGGCTGCGCGGCTTCCGCCCCGCCGGCTGAGAGGGGCCACGCCCCGCCGTCCCGCGTCCCCCGACAGGGGCGCGGGCATCGGTGAGCGGGTAGGTTCGGCAGCGTGGCCACTCTGCTGATCGTGCATCACACGCCCTCGCCCAACTGCCAGGCGCTGTTCGAGGCGGTGGTCTCCGGTGCGACGACGGAGGACATCGAAGGGGTCCGGGTCGTGCGACGGGCGGCGCTCTCCGCCACGGCCTCCGATGTGCTCGCGGCCGACGGCTACCTGCTCGGCACCCCGGCGAACCTCGGGTACATGTCCGGGGCCCTGAAACACTTCTTCGACCAGGTCTACTACCCGTGCCTGGACGCGACGAAGGGCCGGCCCTTCGGCTACTACGTGCACGGCGGCAACGACGTCACCGGGGCCGTGCGGGGCATCGAGACGATCACCACGGGCCTCGGATGGCGCCGCACGGCCGACGCCGTGACCGTCACCGGCGAGCCGGGCAAGGCCGACACGGAGGCGTGCTGGGAGCTGGGGGCGACCCTCGCCGCCGGGCTGATGGACTGACGTACTCCCGGGCCGCGCCGCCACGCTGCCGGGACCCGTCGGCGGGGACGGCCGCCTCCCGGCGGCGGATGCCGCCTCAGGTGCGGTCGATGTGCACGCTGGTCGACTTCACGCGGGCCGTGGCCTGCATGCCGACCTCGAGTCCCAGTTCCTCCACTGCTTCCCGGGTCAACAGCGAGACGAGGCGGTGCGGGCCGGCCTGGATCTCGACCTGGGCCGCCACATCGCCCAGCTTCACCGCCGTGACGATCCCGGGGAAGGCGTTGCGCGCCGAGGTGTAGGGCACCTCCTCCTCGCCGGGGGCGGCCTGGCCGACCTCGATCGAGAACGCGGCCAGATCGCGGCCGTCGATGAGGCGGCGCCCGCCCTCGTCGCGATGGGTCGCGACGCGGCCGGCGTCCGCCCAGCGCCGGGCGGTGTCCGGGCTCACGCCGAGAAGACGTGCCGCCTGCCCGATGGTGTAGGTCTGCATGCGCTGCACCATATGTCTCAGCGCGGCCTCCAGGTGAGCTTGCCCCCGCCCACCCACCGGATGACGGCCGGGTCGTCGAGGTCGTGGACCGGAATGCCGGCTGCCGCGGCGGCGATCAGCACATCCGTCATCGCCGTCGCGCTTCCGATCACCTCTCCGTCGATCTCCACGATCCGGAAGGGCGGATCCCCGGGCTGGACGGGCAGGACGGTGATCCGGGGTGCCGAGGCGAGGGGGCTTTCAGTCATAGGCGCATCGGTTCCACGCGGGCGCCCCCTGTATGCGTCTGGGTCTCAGCTGTGAGTCGTATGCCCGATTTGAGGTAGTTTTTTGGAATTAATCCTGTAATACATAAAAGGCCATTTCGTGTGACCTGAGGCCTTCGCTCGGGAGCAAATCGCCCGAATCGGACTCCGTGACCAGGGTCACTCCCGGGGGCCCGGACGCAAGGGCGCGGCAGTCGGTTCCCTTCTGTGCCAAGAGAGATGGCCGGCGCGATGTGGGGTGGATTACATGAATTCCCGAGAATTGATCTTGCGAATGAATTGTGATCATCGCGCCAGGCTTGTTCCTTTCCCTATTTCTCGCCTACGGTCTCCATCACTCCGGGCGGAACGCCGAATCCTGCCGCCGTCCGGTTACCCGACTACTTCTCGTACGGCAGGAGCGGGGGACCCAAGTAAGCGCCGATCCGGTTTCCGGAGCGGCTCGGGGTGAAGTCGCATTCGTGTGCGGCCGGGCATCTCCAGCCCGAACCCGACAGCTCACTTCGCAGGCGACGGAGAGGAATTCAGCATGCCCGAAAACGGTAAGCACCGTCGTTCCAGGACCAGTTCGCTCACCCGCGGCATCATCGCCGTGAGCACGGGCGGAGCCGCCCTGGCCCTCCCGGTGATCGGTGCGACCGGCGCCTTCGCGGCCCCGGCCCAGCCGGTCGCCGTGGAAAAGGCTGCGACGTCGACTGCCGCGTCCGGCAAGGGAATTGCCGCGCAGAAGTCCGAGTCCGTCACCTATTCCGTGATCTTGGGTGACACCCTTGCAAAGATCGCCCGCGAGCATTCCGTGGACGGTGGCTGGAAGGCCCTGTACGAGGACAACGAGAAGGTTGTCGGCGGAAACCCGGACCTGATTCACCCCGGTCTGAAGCTGACCATCGGCGGCAAGGCCGAGAACAAGTCGGCGGACAAGGGAGAGAAGGCAGAATCCAAGGCCTCGGCCTCGTCCGACCGCGCTGCGGAGAGCGCCGACCGTGCCGACCGTTCGGAGCGCACGAGCACGCCCGTCGCCGCGGAAGGCGCACCCGCCGCCGAGGCCGCTCCGGCCGCCGAGCCGGTCTCGTACACGGACGACCTCGACGGCTGGATCAAGGAGTCGCTCGCCGTCATGGCCGAGCACGGCATCCCCGGCAGCTACGAGGGCATCCACCGCAACATCATCCGCGAGTCCGCGGGCAACCCCCAGGCCATCAACAACTGGGACATCAACGCCATCAACGGGGTCCCGTCCAAGGGCCTGCTCCAGGTCATCGACCCGACCTTCCAGGCCTACCACGTGCCCGGTACGTCGATGGACAGCTACGACCCGGTCGCCAACATCACGGCCGCGTGCAACTACGCCGCGGACCGGTACGGCTCCATCGACAACGTCTTCGGGGCCTACTGAGCCTTGCCGAGGCGGGACCTCTGACACGCGGACGTGTATGACAGAGGGACAGAAGTGACGGGTGGTGTGGGTTCGGCGGAACCCGCACCACCCGTCGTCCGTTTCCGGCGCCGATCCGTTCCGAAGGTCCCGTGCCGTCCGCGTCACGGCGGCCGAGGTGGCGCCGACAGGCCCGGCGGGGCGCGGGTGACTGGTCTCGTACAGGTTCGTCGTCCATACTGCCCGCCGTGGAGCAGCGCATAGATTCGAAGACGAAGCCCGAGTTCGCCGCGGGGACAGACCCGGCGTACATCCCTGGCCTGACGGCCCCTGCCCCCGCGCGGACGGAGGCGGAGAAGGAGGATGCGGCGCCCCGGAAGGCGGAGAAGGCCGACGAGCCCCGGGATGCCGGGGCCGCGGACGCGCTCGGCGAGGAGGCCGTGGACGAACCCTCGGCCGCCCCCGACGACACCACCGTGGACGCCGCGGCCTCCGACGGCACGGCCGGGGCCGACGACGACGCCCCGGAGGCCGGGGCCGAGGGCGCCGCGGACGGCCCCGTCTTCGAGGTCAGCGACCGGCGCGGATCCATCAGAGTGGACGCGGACGGTGTCCGCTTCCGGCTCGACGACCAGGAGGCGGAGTTCGACTGGTCCGAGATCGGCGCTGTCGAGGTCAAGACCGGCCGCTTCGGGCGCCGGTTCACCGTGACGGTCCACCTGTCGAGCCGCCGGTGGTTCAACGCCGAGGTCGAGGCCGGGTCCCGGAGCGACCTCAAGGGGTGGACGGCGGAGCTCGACGAGGCGCTGGACGCCTACTTCGAAGAGGCCTGACCTCTCCGGGCACCCCTGTCACCGGGCCGGACCCCCGGCCCGGATGACAGGTCCGCTCGCCCGGATCATGCCGGGGCAGGCGTGCCGGCGCCGCACTCGCGGCGTTGCCGTCGGCCGGCACGGCCCCTTCCCGTGCCCAGGGGGCCGTTCAGGCTCCCGGAGCCGTGCCGAGCACCACCGACCGGGTCAGATGGCGCGGCAGGTCGGGGTCGAGTCCACGGGCCGCCGCGCGGGCGATCGCCAGCCGCTGGACCCGGACCAGGTCGGCCAGCGGGTCCAGTCCGCTCTCCACCCAGCGGGCCCCGGTCGCCACCACCTGTTCCCGCAGCCCGTCCGGGGCGGTGCCGAACATCCAGGTCGCGGTCCCGGCGGTGGCGATGCTGATGGGGCCGTGGCGGTACTCCATCGCCGGATACGACTCCGTCCAGGACAGGGACGCCTCCTTCATCTTGAGCGCCGCCTCGTTGGCGATCCCCACCGTCCACCCCTGCCCCAGGAAGCTGAACTGACCGCATTCCAGAAGACCTTCGGGCAGCGGCTCCGCCAGCGCGGTCTCCGCGTCCCGTACGACGTCCTCGGTGTGCAGCCCGAGATGGGCGCGGAGCAGCGTCAGCGCGGTGGTCGCGAACCTCGTCTGCACCACGGACCGTTCGTCGGCGAAGTCGAGGACGACCACATCGTCGGCGGCGTCCATCACCGGGGTCCGCGGGTCGGCGGTGACGGCGACGGTCCTGGTGGTGCCCCGCAGCCGGGTCAGCAGGCCGAGTACCTCCGTGGTCGTCCCCGACCGGGTCAGCGCGACGACCCGGTCGTACGAGCGCCCGAAGGGGAACTCCGAGGCGGCGTACGCGTCCGACTCGCCCTGCCCGGAATTCTCGCGGAGTGAGGCGTACGCCTGCGCCATGTAGTACGACGTTCCGCAGCCGACGACGGCGATGCGCTCACCGGTGGCGGGCAGGGCCGCCCTGTGGCCGGCGGCGGCCTCCGCGGCGCGGCGCCAGCACTCGGGCTGGCCGGCTGTCTCGGTCTCGACATGCGACATGTCCGCACTCCGCTTCCACTGCTGCTCGCATCTGGTGGGACGGGGTTGTGTGAAATCGACGCCCGCTTGTTCGATCCTGCATGTTACATGGGGCATTCGAGCAAGAACAAGCAAACTGCCCGTGCTGCCACCCTCCGGGCGGGGTCGGTTTTCGGCCATGCTCGGTGGGTAGCCGACTCGATCCGGTTCTGTCGCGGCTCCGTGGGTATCCGTCGCATGGCGCGAACTCCACTGCCGACATCCCGTACATCAGGTGGAAATGCCCCTGGAGTACCGCTCCCGGGCAACCCCGGACGGTCACCGTGCGGCGGCGGGCGGCTTCCCGAAGGGACGATTTCACGTCATCGGACCGACGCACTGGCTGAGTTCGAACACGCGGCCGGAATGTGGTCGGCATAATCAGCCCATGTCGATCACGGGGGACGTCGTGGACCTCGGCAGAGGTGTGCCAGGAGACCGGCGCGGCGTGTACCGGGAGTCCGGCGTGACGGCCCGTCGGTACGGCGGCCGGACGCCCCGCACAGGCGCGGGCTGTCGACCGTCCCCGACAACAGAGACGCGGTGACGCCGTGGTGGCATGGATCGTGGCCCTCATCGCCGTCGTGGTGGCGGTCTGGTCGGCAGTACGCATGCACCGGGCCAGGCTGGACGCGTACGCCGCCTCGGCCCGCGCGGAGCTCACCGAGCGGCAGGGCAGAGCGGCCGATGCCCGGACCCTCGCCCTCACCGAGGAGATCCGCCAGCTGGCCCGGAACCGGATACCCGCCGCTGCCACCGCACTCTCCCACCGCTCCGCACCTGTTCCCGGGCTGCGGGAGGCCGCCGGTATCGAGGGTGACGCCGCGCGCCTGCTGACCGAGGCCGTAGAGGCCGCGCGCACAGCGGTCCTGGAGGAACGCCGACGCGTCGACGCGGCGGCACGGTCCGCCATGCGCGGCACCTCCGCCAAGATCCAGTCACTGCTCAACCAGTCGCAGCACCTGCTGCACGAGCTCCAGCACGAGTACGACGACCCGCGGATCCTCCAGCTCGACTTCCGTAACGAACTGGCGCTGCGCCGCACCCAGGCCACGGCCGTGCTCTGCGACGCCTGGCCCGGACTCGCCCGGCAGAACTCCTCACTCGTCGAGGTCGTGCTGGGCGCCCAGTCCCGGGTACCGGGGTACGAGCGGATCAAGGTCGCCAACCATCTGCGTCAGGAGCGGCTCGCGCTGGCCGCCCGGGCCGCCGAACCCCTCGCGATCGCGCTCGCCGAGCTGTTGGCCAACGCCACGGCGTACTCGCACCCGGACACCGAGGTGCCGGTGACGGTCCAGCAGACCGCGGGGCGCGGCGCCATGATCCTGGTCGACGACGCGGGGATCGGCATGGACGACGACGCGCTCAAGCGGGCTCGCGCCCTGCTGTCGGGCCCCTCCGAGGTGCTGCTCACCGAGCTGGGGGACCCGCCGCAGACCGGCTTCGCGGTGGTGGGGCGGCTCATTGCGCGCTACGGCTTCAGCTGCCACATCGAGTCGTCGCCGTACGGCGGGATGCGCGCGATGCTGCGCATTCCGGCCCATCTGCTGACCGTGATCGACGACGCCCGCACCCTGTCCGTGCTCGCGCCCAAGCCGGTGCAGGCGCGCGCCGAGGATGCCGCACTGAGCCCCGTGACCACCAGGCCCGCGGCGGCCGTCGCTCCCACCGAGTCCGAGCCGGCCGTCCCCGCGGAACCCGCAGGGCCCGCGGAACCCGCAGGGCCCGAGCCCGCCGCCCGGGAAGCCGCGCGTCCGGCAGAGCTGCCCACCCGGCGGCGGAGATCCCGCCGGACGGCTGCCCCGGAGGCGCCGCCGGTCGGGCAGCAGCCGGACGAGGAGCCCGTGCTCCGCACACCCGAGCAGGCCGGAGCGGCCTGGGCCGCCCTCCAAAAGGGCACCCTCAGCGGCAGGAACGCCTCCACGCCCCCGGCGCGGACACCCTCAGCATCCCCATCGGACGACCAAGGAGACGACGAGACGTGAGCACCACCCCCACCGCCGGTGATCTCGCCTGGGTGCTGACCCCGCTGCTGGAGCTGCCCGGTGTGCAGCACGCCGTGGTCGCCACCGGCGACGGACTCGTCGAGGGCGCGTCGCCCGGCCTGGACCGTGCGTCCGCCGAGCGCGTCGCCGCGATGACGGCCACCCTCCACGCGGCAGCCCGTGCCTTCACCACCGCGTTCACCGAGGCCGAGTCGCCGCGACTGGCACAGACGGTCGTCGAGTCCGACCTGGGCTTCGCCGTCGTCGTACCGGCCGGCAAGAACACCACCCTGGCCCTCTTCGCGGCCCCCGACGCACATCTGGGGAACATCGCCTACCAGATGCAGGTGCAGGTCACCGCGCTGACCAGGGCCATGCACGCCCCCACCCGCCAACCGGACGCTCCCACCCGGCCATGACCCCCGGCCCGGGCCGCCGCCTGATTCCCCCCTACCTGGTCACCGGTGGCCGCTCCACGCCCGCCGGCCCCGCGCTCGACCGGCTCGCCGTGCTCGTCCGTACGGACTCGGCCCTGCCGGTGCACACCGGTTCCGAGCAGCGCAGGCTGTGCGAGCTCCTCGAACCGGGAGCCCTCACCGTCGTCGAGTGCGCTGCCCATCTGGACCTGCCGGTCAGTGCCACCGTCTTCCTGGCCACGGACCTCGTGGCCGCGGGACATCTGCACGCTCGACCACCGATCCCCAGTGCCGGTGAGATCGACCGGTCGCTCGTCGAGAGGCTGCTCGTTGGACTCCGTTCCCTCCACTGACCGGGGCGGCATCGGCTATCTGCCGAGCGCCGCCGAGACCCTGATGAAGCTCGTCGTCACGGGTCCCTTCGGCGTGGGCAAGACGACCCTGATCCGCACCCTGTCGGAGATCCCGACCCTCCACACGGAAGAGGCGATGACGCAGTCCAGTACGGGACTCGACGACACCGCCGGGCTGCCGGAGAAGACCACGACCACGGTCGCCGTCGACTTCGGCCGGCTGACCGTCCAGGACGATCTGGTGCTGTACATGTTCGGCACGCCGGGCCAGGAGCGTTTCCTCCCCCTCTGGGAGGACATCGCGCGGGGTGCGCTCGGCGCCCTCGTCATGGTCGACACCCGACGGCTCGAGGACTCCTTCGCCGTCATGGACATGGTGGAGGAGCAGGGGCTCCCGTACGCCGTCGCCGTGAACCGCTTCCCCGATGCCCCCGCCCACCCGGACGAGGTCCTGCGCAAGCACCTCGACCTCGATCCCCGCACCCCGCTGGTGCAGTGCGACGCGCGCGAACGCGGGGGCGGCATCGGCGCCCTGATCGCCCTCGCCGAGCACGCGCTGACCTGCCTGCCCGCGCCCCTGGAATCGTCATGACGCCTCCCGTGACCGGCACTTCACCGGGCACCGCCCCCTCTCTCCACGAGCCCCTCGCGCTGTACGGAGCCGGCTTCGCCGCCGATCCGCACGGCCACTACCGCATGCTGCGCGACCAGGGGCCGCTGGCCAGGGTGCGGGTCGCCCCGGACGTCGACGCGCTGCTGGTCACCGACTACCACGCGGCCGTCGACCTGCTGCGGGACACCGAGACCTTCACCAAGGACCCACGTGCCTGGCAGGCGGGCGTGCCCGCCGACTCGCCGGTCCTGCCGGTGCTCGGCTACCGGCCCACCGCGCTCTTCACCGACGGCGCCGTCCACGCCCGTTACCGCGACGCCATCAACGACACCCTCGCCCTGATCGAACCCCACCTGCTGCGCGCGGAGGTCGCCCGGGTCGCACAGCGGCTCATCGCCGGGTTCTCGGCCACCGGCACCGGTGACCTCATCGCCCAGTACGCCCGCAGGCTGCCCCTGCACGTCTTCACCGCCTCCTTCGGCGTCGCTCCGGAGGACACCGAGCGGGTGGTCCGCGGTACGGCGGGAATGATGGACTCCGCGGGGGACGCGACAGCGGCGTACGACGACCTCGTCGGCGTCGTCACCGCGCTCGTCTCCGCACGGCGGCGCTGCCCGGGCCGCGATCTCACCTCGTACCTGCTGGCGCACCCGGCCGGTCTCGACGACGACGAGGCCGTGCGTCAGATCACGCTCATCATGAGCACGGGCCACGACCCCACGACCAACCTGATCGGCAACGCGCTGCTGCGCATGCTCAGCGACACCGGTTACGGCGGCTCGCTGCACGGCGGCGCGATGACCGCGCACGAGGCGGTCGACGACGTGCTCTGGCGCGACCCGCCGCTGGCCAGCATGGGGGCGCACTTCCCGCGCCACGACACCGAGTTCCACGGCGTCCCACTGCGCGCCGGGCAGTTGGTGCTGGTCTCCTTCGCCGCCGCCAACACCCAGTCACCGCCGTCCGGTTCGGACCCCGCGGTGCGCTCCGGCGACGGCGCGCACCTGGCGTG
Organism: Streptomyces sp. NPDC079167; assembly: GCF_040686735.1. Taxonomy (NCBI): domain Bacteria; kingdom Bacillati; phylum Actinomycetota; class Actinomycetes; order Kitasatosporales; family Streptomycetaceae; genus Streptomyces; species Streptomyces sp. NPDC079167. The sequence goes on from NZ_JBFBLO010000015.1 coordinate 64,855, forward strand.
GTCGGCGGGCCCGCACCGCTGCCCCGCCAAGCAACCCGCCCTGCTGATGGCGATGACCGCGATCGAACAGCTCACCAGTCAGCTCTGTGACCTGGAACTCGCCGTCGAACCCGGCGCACTGGTCTGGCGTCCGGGCCCCTTCCACCGCGCCTTGGCCCACCTTCCGGTCCGTTTCACACCGCTCGACACGCTCCCCGGACCGGACGGCGGGGACCCTCCGGACGCCGCCGATCCCGTTCCGACCCGTGTCGGTGGTACGCCGAACGGGTGAGGGACGAGAGAATTGCCCGATGAACAGCGAGCGCAGCCGGCGCACAGCCAACCGGCATACGGACGGGGTGGTTCTGTGAGCAGGTACGACAGGTACGACAGGTACGACGCCACCGACGAACAGTGGGAGGGGCTCGCCCAGGTCGTACCCCTGAGGGGCCGCAACGAATGGCCCTCCCGGGTCGACCACAGGACGGTCCCGGAGCAGCGGGAGTCGGCCGAGCAGCGGCGGATGGTCGTCCTGCGGGTCCAGGTGTTCGCGGACGCGCGCGAGGTGGCCGAATACCTGGTCGCCCAGATCCCGGTCCTGCTGGACCTGACCGGCGCCGAGAACGATGTGGCCAAGCGGATCCTGGACTTCAGCAGCGGTGTGGTCTTCGGGCTCGGCAGCGGGATGCACCGGGTGGACCGCAACGTCTTCCTGCTCGCGCCGGTCGGCATGGAGGTCGAGGGGGTAACCGCGGCGGGCGTACCTCAATCGTAGGCAGCTCGTGCGGGCGGAACGGTTCGCCGCTCACGGGCGTGCGTACGGTCCGCTCATGACTGTTGTGATCTCCACGGGGAGGGCGGCCTCCGCGCCGTCCGGCGCGGGCCGGCCCGCCCGTCCCTTCGTCAGCGAACTCCGCCTGCACGCCTTCGCCTCGCACCGCCGCACCGTCATCCCGCTCGGACCGCTCACGCTGCTCACCGGAGGCAGCGGAAGCGGGAAGTCGACCGCCCTGCGCGGTTACGAGGCGCTCGCGCGCCTGGCCGCCGGTGATCCGCTGGAGGACGTCTTCCCCGACCCGGCGGCCTGGGTGCCCGAGGGGGCCGGGGCCGACGGGCAGGGCCGGCGTGGATTCCGGCTGGGCTGCACGGTGGAGGGCCCGGCCGGCCCGGTGGCACTGGATATCGCCGTGCAGGCCGAGCCCACGCTGCGCGTCGTCGGCGAGCGGATGGCCGACAGCGGCGAGACGCTGCTGAGCACGGCGCTGCGGGATCCCCGGCGTTCCGCCGTCCAGGCGGCCTGGTACACGGCGGGGGCGGTGCCGGTGACGCGTGCGCCCTTCCCCGACGACCGGCTCGGCACGGCGCTGCTGCCGTTGCGCGTCGCGGGGACCACGGACGGGCAGCTCAGGGTGCTGGCCGCCGCGGAGCAAGTGGTGGTGGCCCTGCGTTCCGCGTTCGTCTGCGATCCTCAGCCGAGCCGGATGCGTGCGCCCGTGCCGGTCGTGGAAGGGCGGCTGACCTCGTCCTGCGACAACCTCGCCGAGGTACTGTTCCGCACCCACAGCCGGTGTGCGCAGCCGCACGCCCGGTTGGTCGCCGGCGCGGCCGCCGGGTTCGCGGGACCGGTGACGGGACTGACCACCGAGCGACTGGAGGGCGGCACCGTGCGGGCCCTGACGGTGCGGGGTCCCGGCCGTAGTACGCCCATCGGGCGCCTGGGCGACGGCGAACTCCGGTATCTCGCGCTCACACTCACTCTGCTGACCGGCCCTCAGTTCCTGGCGGTGGACCCGGCGGCGGAGGTGCCCCCGGCCATGCAGGCCCTCACCGTGCTGGCCGACGGACTCGACCGGAGCCTGGACGCGCGGCAGACCGGGGAGCTGCTGGCGCTGGCGGCCTCGACCTGTGCGAGCGGCCACATGCGTCTGCTGGGGGCCGTGGGTGAGGCAGCAGCGGCAGCGGCCCGGCAGACGGCCGGTGCGACAGTGGTAGACCTGACACGGTGAGCGAACTCGATGTAGCACAACTGCAGCGGCGGCTGGCCGACTTCGCGGCGGCCCGGGCCTGGGAGCCGTACCACACGCCCAAGAACCTCGGTGCCGCGCTGAGCGTGGAGGCCTCGGAACTCCTGGAGATCTTCCAGTGGCTGACACCGGAGCAGTCGGCGAGGGTGATGGAGGACCCCGACACGGCGTTCCGGGTCAGGGACGAGGTCGCGGACGTCCTGGCCTATCTGCTGCAGTTCTGCGAGGTCCTGGGAATCGACGCGCTGGCGGCGCTGGCCGCCAAGATCGACCGGAACGAGGAACGCTTTCCGGTGGCGACGGCGGCGGACGCCGAGCCGGTGCGGCCGGAAGGCGTCGACGGGGGAGGGACGGCGTCGAAATGACCGTTCGTCACTCTTCGGAGTGATCGATTTATTCACAATCGGCTTCCTGTCCACAGATTTCCGATTTCCTCTGGCTTTCGTGTGCCACGGCCCTCACTGTGGGTAATGAAGAAGTGAGCGGATTCTTCAACCGGTGGTGTCGGCGACGGGGGAGTGTCATGGAAGCGGAGCGACTGATCGAGGCGGGCCGGAGTGCGCTGGCGGGGAGCCGGGGGATGCCGGCCGTCATGGCGGAGGCATGGCAGGCCCAGGCACTGGCCCGGGCGGTCGGCGGTCATCTGGCGAGGTTCGGACCGGCGGAGTTACGGACGGAGGCGCGCGAGCTCAGCGAGACCTGCGCCCTGGGGAGCGCCGTGCTCGACCACCCGATGGTTCCGGCCGGAGGTGTGCGGGCGTCCCAGCTCACCGAAGTGGATCACGTGCCCCGGGCGTTGGCCGCGCTCGCGCAGCTCCTCGGGGAGGCGGGTATCGCACTGGTGGGTGTTGCCTGCGGCACGGAGGAGGAAGGGCTCTACTGGCAGTGCATCGAGGCGATAGACGCCGTCGACGAGTCCGTGGACCGGGTCCACGGGATGCTGAGACGGCTTGCCGAGCAGGAGCGCGAGCACGAACAGGAGTTGGACCGGGAGCGGGACGGCCCCTTCGGAGTGGTTCACGGACCGGCGGGGTTCGTCGCCGGCCAGCCGTGAGCCGTGAGCCGTGAGCCGTGAGCCGGGACACGGACAGGGCAGGGGTCGGGGGCCCGCCGGCCGCCCGGTGCGTAGGAAGAGGCCAAGAGAGGGGGCACAGCGGGTTCGAAGGTGCAGGATGGAGGCATGGATCTTCGAATCTTCACCGAGCCCCAGCAAGGGGCGAGCTACGACACCCTGCTCACCGTCGCCAAGGCCACCGAGGACCTCGGCTTCGACGCCTTCTACCGATCCGACCACTATCTGCACATGGGCTCCGGGGACGGTCTGCCCGGTCCGACCGACGCGTGGATCACCTTGGCCGGACTGGCCCGCGAGACAAAGAGGATCCGCCTCGGCACGCTGATGACGGCGGGCACCTTCCGGCTGCCCGGCGTGCTGGCCATCCAGGTCGCCCAGGTCGACCAGATGTCCGGCGGCCGGGTCGAGCTGGGCCTGGGTGCGGGCTGGTTCGAGGAGGAGCACAAGGCGTACGGAATCCCGTTCCCGAAGGAGAAGTTCGGCCGGCTCGAGGAGCAGCTGGCGATCATCACGGGTCTGTGGGAGACCGAGACCGGCAAGACGTTCAGCTACGACGGGACGTACTACCAGCTCACCGACTCGCCCGCTCTGCCGAAGCCCGCGCAGACGAAGGTGCCGGTCCTGATCGGAGGCCACGGCGCGGTCCGGACCCCGCGGCTGGCCGCGCGGTACGCGGACGAGTTCAACATCCCCTTCGCGTCGATCGAGGACAGCGCGAAGCAGTTCGGCCGGGTCAGGGACGCGGCCACGGCGGCCGGGCGGACCCCAGACGACCTGGTGTACTCCAACGCCCTGGTGGTGTGCGTCGGGAAGAACGACGCGGAGGTGGCGCGGCGCGCGTCCGTCATCGGACGGGAGGTAGAGGAGATCAAGGCGAACGGGCTGGCGGGTTCACCCGCCGAGGTGGTCGACAAGATCGGGCGGTACGCCGCCATCGGCTCGTCGCGGATCTACCTCCAGTTCCTGGACCTGCACGACCTGGACCACCTGGAACTGATCTCGTCGCAGGTCCAGTCGCAGCTGGGCTGACGGGAGGGGCCCGGCCGTGGCGGGCCGGGGCCCGTGCGGCGGCAGGACCGTCAGGAGCCACCCGACAGAGAGGAGCGGCTGTGCATCCCGCCCGGACACCGGGGAAACCGCCCGGCCGTACGCTCGGTGACGCGCTCGCCGAGGGAACGGTCCTGCTGGACGGGGGCCTCTCCAACCAGTTGGAGGCACAGGGCTGCGATCTGTCCGACGCGCTGTGGTCGGCCCGGCTGCTGAGCGATGCGCCCCAGCAGATCGAGGCCGCCCATGCCGCCTATGCCCGGGCGGGTGCGCAGGTGCTGATCACGGCCAGCTACCAGGCGACCTTCGAGGGATTCGCGCGGCGCGGGATCGGGCGGGCCCGCGCGGCGGAGCTGATGGCCGGCAGTGTGGAGTCGGCGCGCCGGGCGGGTGCGGCGACGGGGCGCGAACTCTGGGTCGCCGCCTCGGTCGGACCGTACGGGGCGATGCTCGCGGACGGCAGCGAGTACCGGGGCCGGTACGGGCTCACCGTCCGGGAACTGGAGCGCTTCCACCGGCCCCGGGCCCGGACGCTGGCCGAGGCGGGGCCCGATGTGATGGCGCTGGAGACGGTGCCCGACATCGACGAGGCCGAGGCCCTGCTGCGGGCGGTCGAGGGGCTCGGGGTGCCGGTCTGGCTCTCGTACAGCGTGGCGGGGGACCGGACCAGGGCCGGGCAGCCGCTGGCGGAGGCGTTCGCGCTCGCCGCCGGCAACGACCAGGTGGTGGCCGTCGGGATCAACTGCTGCGATCCCGCCGACGCGGACCGTGCGGTGGAGGTCGCGGCGTCGGCCACCGGCAAACCGGTGGTGGTGTACCCGAACAGTGGGGAGGAGTGGGACGCCGACGGCCGGGGCTGGACCGGGAGAGAGACGTTCGAAGCGGGCAGGGTGCGGGACTGGCAGCGGGCGGGCGCGCGGCTGGTCGGCGGCTGCTGCCGGGTGGGCCCCTCCCGGATCGCGGAGCTGGGTGAGCGACTGGAACCTTCAGGAGTGTGAAAATCCCTGGTGGGAGGCCGGTCGCCGGACCATACTCGGACGCGTGTTCCTGACTATCAGTACGACCGGCACCCCTGAGCGTCCCGCCACCGATCTCGGATACCTGCTGCACAAGCATCCCGACAAGGCGCAGACGTTCTCCACCTCGCACGGGACCGCGCACGTCTTCTACCCCGAGGCGTCCGGTGAGCGCTGCACCGCCGCGCTGCTGCTCGAAGTGGATCCGGTGGCGCTGGTGAGGCGCGGCAAGGGCAAGGGCCGGGGCGGAGCCCCCGACGCGGCACTCGCGCAGTACGTCAACGACCGGCCGTACGCGGCGTCTTCGCTCCTCTCGGTCGCGATGACGACGGTGTTCAAGTCCGCGCTGAGCGGGGCGTGCCGGGCGATGCCCGAACGGGCCGAGCAGCCGCTCCCGTTGCGGATCGAGGTGCCCGCGCTGCCCGCACGCGGGGGCGCCGAGCTGGTGCACAAGCTCTTCGCGCCGCTCGGCTGGACACGGGTGGAGGCCACGGCCGTACCGCTGGACGAGCAGTTCCCGGAGTGGGGCGACTCGCGCTACGTACGGCTGGTGCTGGAGGGGGAGTTGCGGCTCGCGGACGCGTTGCGCCAGCTGTATGTGCTGCTTCCGGTGCTCGACGACGCCAAGCACTACTGGGTGGCGCCCGACGAGGTGGACAAGCTGCTCCGCGCCGGGGAGGGCTGGCTGGCCGGCCACCCCGAGCAGAAGCTGATCACCAGCCGCTACCTCTCCCGTCGCTGGGGGCTCACCCGGCAGGCGATGGAGCGGCTGGAGCTGGTTCGGCTGGCGGAGTCGGACGACCTCGAGGTGGAGAGCGTCGACAACGCGGTGGACGAGACGACCGACACGGAGGAGAAGCCGGTGCCGCTCGCGGAGCAGCGACGCGCGGCGGTCCTGGAGGCGCTCCGCGCGGCAGGGGCGACCCGCGTGCTCGACCTCGGCTGCGGCCAGGGCCAGTTGGTGCAGGCGCTGCTCAAGGACGCGCGCTTCACGGAGATCGTGGGGGTCGACGTGTCGATGCGCGCCCTGACCGTCGCCGCACGCCGGCTGAAGCTGGACCGGATGGGCGAGCGGCAGGCCGGGCGGGTCACCCTCCGCCAGGGCGCGCTCACCTACACCGACAAGCAGCTGAAGGGGTACGACGCCGCCGTGCTGAGCGAGGTGATCGAGCACCTCGACCTGCCGAGGCTCCCCGCCCTGGAGTACGCGGTGTTCGGCTCCGCACGGCCACGGACCGTGCTGGTGACGACGCCCAACGTCGAGTACAACGTCCGCTGGGAGACGCTCCCCGCCGGGCACGTACGCCACGGCGACCACCGCTTCGAGTGGACCAGGGCGGAGTTCCGGGACTGGGCGGAGCAGGTGGCCGGGCGGCACGGCTACACGGTGACGTTCGTGCCCGTGGGCCCGGATGACCCCGAGGTGGGGCCTCCCACACAGATGGCCGTGTTCACGATGACCTCGGCCCAGGAGACGACGAAGGAGGCGAAGGCCGCATGACCAGTACCTCTCGCACGCTGCCGGTGACCGACCTGTCCCTCGTCGTCCTCATGGGCGCCAGCGGGTCGGGCAAGTCCACCTTCGCCCGGAAGCACTTCAAGCCGACCGAGATCGTCTCGTCCGACTTCTGCCGGGGCCTCGTCGCCGACGACGAGAACGACCAGAGCGCCAGCCGCGACGCCTTCGACGTGCTCCACTACATCGCGGGCAAGCGCCTCGCCGCCGGCCGGCTCACCGTCGTGGACGCGACCAACGTCCAGCCCGAGAGCCGTAAACAGCTCGTCCAGCTGGCCCGGCAGTACGACGTGCTGCCCATCGCCGTCGTGCTCGACCTGCCGGAGGAGCTCTGCCAGGCCCGCAACGCCTCCCGGCCCGACCGCGCCTCCATGCCCCGCCATGTCGTGCAGCGCCACCGCCGTGAGCTGCGCCGGTCGCTGCGCGGACTGGAGCGCGAGGGCTTCCGCAAGGTGCACATCCTGCGCACCGAGGAGGAGGCCGACACCGCCGAAGTCGTGCTGGAGCGCCGCTACAACGACCTCCGGCACCTCACCGGCCCCTTCGACATCATCGGCGACATCCACGGCTGCAGCTCCGAGCTGGACACCCTCCTCGGCAAGCTGGGATACAAGGACGGCACGCACCCCGAGGGGCGTACCGCCGTGTTCGTGGGCGACCTCGTCGACCGGGGCCCCGACAGTCCGGGAGTGCTGCGCCGCGTCATGTCCATGGTGGCGTCGGGCGACGCGCTGTGCGTGCCCGGCAACCACGAGAACAAGCTCGGGCGTTATCTCAAGGGGCGCAAGGTCCAGCACAGCCACGGTCTCGCCGAAACGGTCGAGCAGCTGGAGCGGGAGGACGCCGAGCACCCCGAGTTCCGCGGACAGGTCGCGGAGTTCATCGACGGACTCGTCAGCCACTACGTCCTGGACGGGGGCAAGCTGGTCGTCTGCCACGCGGGACTGCCCGAGAAGTACCACGGGCGCACCTCCGGGCGGGTCCGCTCGCACGCGCTGTACGGGGACACGACCGGCGAGACCGACGAGTTCGGCCTGCCCGTGCGCTACCCGTGGGCCGAGGAGTACCGGGGCAGTGCCGCGGTGGTCTACGGCCACACACCCGTGCCCACCGCCTCCTGGGTGAACAACACCCTCTGCCTGGACACCGGGGCGGTCTTCGGCGGGAAGATGACCGCACTGCGCTGGCCGGAGCGCGAGATCGTCGACGTACCGGCCGAACGCGTCTGGTACGAGCCGGTGAAGCCGCTGACCACCGAGGCCCCCGGAGGCCGGGACGGCCGGCCGCTCGACCTCGCCGATGTCCAGGGCCGCCGCATCGTGGAGACCCGGCACATGGGCCGCGTCGCGGTGCGTGAGGAGAACGCGGCGGCGGCACTCGAAGTCATGAGCCGCTTCGCCGTCGACCCCAGACTGCTGGCCTACCTCCCGCCGACCATGGCCCCGACAGCGACCTCGCGCGAGGAGGGCTTCCTGGAGCACCCGGCCGAGGCGTTCGCGCAGTACCGTGCGGACGGCGTCACCAAGGTCGTCTGCGAGGAGAAGCACATGGGCTCGCGCGCCGTGGCGCTGGTCTGCCGCGACGCCGAGACCGCGCGCGAGCGCTTCGGCACGGGGAACGCCTCGGACGCCGCCGGCGGCGGGGGAGGTCCCACCGGCGCCCTGTACACCCGCACCGGGCGGCCGTTCCTGGACGACACCGCACTCACCGAGGTCGTCCTCGGCCGGCTCCGCACCGCCGTCACCGCCGCCGGGCTCTGGGAGGAGTGGAACACCGACTGGGTGGTGCTCGACGCCGAGCTGATGCCCTGGTCCCTCAAGGCGGCGGGGCTGCTGCGCTCGCAGTACGCGGCGGTGGGCGCCGCCGCCGGCGCCGCCCTGCCCGTGGCCGGGGAGGCCCTGGCCGCGGCGGCCGCCCGCGGTGTCGACGTCGGCGCCCTGGCCGGCCGCCAGCGGGAGCGCGCCGAGGACGCCTCCGCGTTCACGGAGGCGTACCGCCGCTACTGCTGGAGCACCGAAGGGCTCGACGGCGTCCGGCTCGCACCGTTCCAGATCCTCGCGGTGCAGGGCCGCTCACTCGCCTCCGTCCCGCACGACGAGCAGCTGGCGTGGCTGGACCGCCTCGTCGAGCACGATCCGACCGGTCTGCTCCAGGTCACCCGGCGCCTCGTCGTCGACACCGGTGACGAGGCATCCGTGCGCTCCGGCATCGACTGGTGGCTGGAGATGACCGGCCGCGGTGGCGAGGGCATGGTCGTCAAGCCGCTCGGCGCCCTCGTCCGGGACGAGAAGGGCAGGCTCGTCCAGCCGGGCATCAAGGTGCGCGGCCGGGAGTACCTGCGGATCATCTACGGCCCCGAGTACACGCGGCCGGAGAATCTGGAGAGGCTGCGCTCCCGGTTCCTGGGCCACAAGCGGTCGCTGGCCCTGCGGGAGTACGCCCTCGGACTGGAGGCCCTCGACCGGCTGGCCGACGGCGAGCCGCTGTGGCGGATCCACGAGGCGGTCTTCGCGGTGCTGGCCCTGGAGTCGGAGCCGGTCGACCCCAGGCTGTAGGCGCCGCGGGACGGCCGACCGGAATCGGGTGGCGGTTCGCGGGGTGAACGGCGCTCCGCGCGGTGAGGATGAAGGCATGGGATTCCATGTCGATTCCGAGGCCGGGCGGCTGCGCCGCGTCATCCTGCACCGCCCCGATCTGGAGCTGAAGCGGCTCACCCCCAGCAACAAGGACGCGCTCCTCTTCGACGACGTGCTGTGGGTGCGCCGCGCCAGGGAGGAGCACGACGGTCTGGCCGATGTGCTGCGCGACCGGGGGGTGGAGGTGCATCTCTTCGGCGAGCTGCTCCGGGAGTCCCTCGACATCCCGGTGGCGAGGAGGCTCGTCCTGGACCGGGTCTTCGCCGAGAAGGAGTACGGCCCGCTCGCGACCGAGCACCTGCGCGCCGCTTTCGAGGAGCTGCCCTCGGGGGAGCTGGCGGAGGCGCTGGTCGGCGGGATGACGAAGCGGGAGTTCCTGGAACGGCACAACGAGCCGACCTCGGTCCGCTTCCACGTCATGGATCTGGACGACTTCCTGCTCAGTCCCCTGCCCAACCACATCTTCACCCGCGACACCTCCGCCTGGATCTACGACGGTGTGTCCATCAACGCGATGCGCTGGCCGGCGAGACAGCGCGAGACCGTGCACTTCGAGGCGATCTACCAGCACCACCCCCTCTTCACCGGCCCCGAGGCAGGCGTCTTCCACCACTGGTCACAGGGCCAGGAGGACTATCCGTCCACCATCGAGGGCGGGGACGTCCTGGTCATCGGCCGGGGTGCCGTCCTGATCGGGATGAGTGAACGCACCACTCCCCAGGCCGTGGAGATGCTGGCCAGGGGGCTCTTCGACGCCGGGTCGGCCCGGACGATCGTGGCGCTCGACATGCCCAAGCGGCGGGCGTTCATGCACCTCGACACCGTGATGACCATGGTCGACGGGGACACGTTCACCAAGTACGCCGGACTCGGCATGCTGCGCTCCTACACGATCGAGCCCGGTGCCGGACCACGTGAGCTGAAGGTCACCGACCACCCCCCGGAGCACATGCACCGTGCCATCGCCGCCGCGCTCGGGCTCGACGGCATCCGGGTGCTCACCGCCACCCAGGACGTGCACGCCGCCGAGCGGGAGCAGTGGGACGACGGCTGCAACGTGCTGGCCGTGGAGCCCGGGGTCGTCGTCGCGTACGAGCGCAACGCGACCACCAACACGTATCTGCGCAAGGAAGGCATCGAGGTCATCGAGATCCGGGGCAGCGAGCTGGGACGGGGCAGAGGCGGTCCCCGCTGTATGAGCTGCCCCGTCGTGCGCGATCCGGTGTGAGGCGGGCCGGAGGCGCGGAGCGCGGGGAGGCGCGGCGCACGCCCTGTATAGCAATACGGTCGCTCGTATAGACTTCCAGGACGTTCGTCCGTATGCCCTCAGCCCGACCCAGGAGAAGTCATCATGGCCATAGACCTCACAGGCCGCCATTTCCTCAAGGAGCTGGACTTCACGGCCGAGGAGTTCCGCGGCCTGATCGCCCTGTCCGCCGAGCTCAAGGCCGCCAAGAAGGCGGGCGGCGAGGTGCAGCGGCTGCGGGGCAGGAACATCGCGCTGATCTTCGAGAAGACCTCGACGCGCACCCGCTGCGCCTTCGAGGTGGCAGCCGCCGACCAGGGCGCGTCCACGACGTACCTCGACCCCTCCGGCTCCCAGATGGGGCACAAGGAGTCGGTCAAGGACACGGCCCGGGTGCTCGGCCGGATGTTCGACGGCATCGAATACCGGGGTGACAGCCAGCAGGCCGTCGAGGAACTGGCGGCGTACGGCGGCGTACCCGTCTTCAACGGACTCACCGACGACTGGCACCCCACCCAGATGCTCGCCGACGTCCTCACGATGACCGAGCACAGCGCGAAGCCCCTGGAGGAGATCACCTTCGCCTACCTGGGCGACGCCCGCTTCAACATGGGCAACTCCTACCTGATCACCGGGGCCCTGCTCGGTATGGACGTGCGGATCGTCGCCCCCGCGGCCTACTGGCCGGTGCCGGAGATCGTGGACCGGGCCCACGAGCTCGCGGAGTCCAGCGGCGCGCGCATCACCCTCACCGAGGACGTCACCGAGGGCGTCCTGGGCGCCGACTACGTCGTCACCGACGTCTGGGTCTCCATGGGTGAACCCAAGGAGGTCTGGGACGAGCGCATCGCGGCGCTCTCGCCGTACGCGGTGACCATGGACGTCCTGCGCGCCACGGGCAACGACGACGTGAAGTTCATGCACTGCCTCCCCGCCTACCACGACCTCGGCACGAAGGTCGCCAGGGAGATCCACGAGCGGCACGGCCTCTCCGAGCTGGAGGTCACCGACGAGGTCTTCGAGTCCTCCCACTCGGTCGTCTTCGACGAGGCGGAGAACCGGATGCACACGATCAAGGCGGTCCTCGTCGCGACGCTGGCAGGCGGCACGCTCACCGCATGAACATGCACCCGATTGGGTGAACATGCGCACAAGTGGCTACGATAGTGCCACTTGGTGGGGGTTCGGGCTCGCGTGCCCGAGCCCCTTTTCACGTGCCCCGGTGCGCGTGCCCAGGCGCGAGCCTCCCCACAGGCTCATTTCCCGGCACCACCAGAGAAGAGACCCCGTCCCCCCATGAGTCCCGCCTCCTCCACCCCGCAGAGCCCCCCGCGCAGGACAGGGGCACGCGTCAAGAGTCCCGAACTGCTGCTCGCCGAGTCCGGAGCCGACCTGGAAGGGCACGGCCTGCGGCGCACCATGGGGCTCTTCCAGCTCGTCTGCTTCGGTGTCGGGGCGATCGTCGGCACCGGCATCTTCGTCGGGCTGTCCGACAGCGTCGCCGAGGCGGGCCCCGCCGTGCTGATCTCGTTCGTCCTCGCCGCCGTGACCTGCATCTTCACCGCCTTCTCGTTCGCCGAGCTCGGCGGCGCCATCCCGGTCTCCGGCAGCTCCTACTCCTTCGCCTACGCCACGCTCGGGGAGCGGGTCGCGTTCCTCGTGGGCTGGTGCCTGCTGCTGGAGTACGGCGTCTCGGTCTCCGCCGTGGCGGTCGGGTGGAGCCAGTACGTCAACGAGCTGCTGGACAGCCTCATCGGCTGGAACCTCCCCGAGGCGCTCTCCTCCGGACCCGGCGACGGCGGTGTGATCAACCTGCCGGCGGTCGTCGTGGTCATGATGGCGGCCACCCTGCTGGTGCGCGGCATCAGGGAGAGCGCGGGCGCCACGGCGGCGATGGCGGTGCTGAAGATCGGTATTCTCATCGCGTTCTGCGTGATCGCCTTCACCGCGTTCCAGGACGGACACCTCTCGCCGTTCGCCTCGCACGGCATGGCCGGCATCACCGCCGGCGCGTCGGTGGCGTTCTTCTCGTACATCGGCTTCGACGCGATCACGACCGCCGGTGAAGAGGTCAGGAACCCCCGCCGGAACATCCCGATCGCGATCATGATCTGCATCGGCGTCGTCACGCTGCTCTACTGCGCGGTCGCCCTCGGCGCCATCGGCGCACTGGGCGCGGACGCCGTGGGGGACAAGCCGGCCGCGCTCTCCCTGGTCGTGGACAAGGTCACCGAATCGAGCGTCGGCGGCGGGATCATCGCCTTCGGCGCGGTCGTCGCCATCGCGTCGGTCGTCCTCGCGGTGATGTACGGCCAGACCCGCATCCTGATGTCGATGTCCCGCGACGGGCTGATCCCCCGGGTCTTCGAACGGGTGTCGCCGAAGACTCGTACGCCGGTCGCCAACACCTGGATCGTGGCCGTCGTCTTCGCGGTCCCCGCCGCGTTCTCGTCCCTCGACGTCGTCGTGAACCTGACGACCATCGGCACGCTCGCCACCATGGCGGTGGTCAATGTCGCCGTCATCGCGCTGCGCCGCCGCAACCCGGAGCTGAAGCGCTCCTTCCGGGTGCCGCTCTACCCCGTCAGCCCGATCCTGGGCGTCGGCTTCTGCGTGTACCTGATGTACGGGACGGGCTGGACGACCTGGGTGCAGTTCCTGGTGTTCCTCGCCGTGGGATCCCTGGTGTACGCGGGATACGGCCGCAGCCGCTCCCGGCTCGTCAGTTCCGGGGAGCCCCAGGACCGGGCGGAACCGGACCCGGCGGCAGGGTGAACCAGACCGCCTTGCCGTGCTCGGTGGGGCGGTGACCGCAGGCCGAGCTGAGGGCGCGGATCAGGAGCAGTCCCCGGCCGTGCTCCTGCCACGGGTCCGGCACGGAGCCGGGCAGCAGACGGGAGAGGTCGCCGGGCGGCCCCGGGTCGTGGTCGTGGACCTCCACCTGGCAGCCGGACGCCAGGAGCTCGACCACCAGCTCGATGGGCCCCGAGCCGTCGGTGTGCTCGACGGCGTTGGCGACCAGTTCCGCGGTCAGCAGCTCGGCGGTGTCGCTGTCCGCGGGCGCCTCGAGGTCCGCCAAGGCCGTACGGATGAGGGCGCGGGCGATGGGCACGGCGGCCGTCGAGTGCGGCAGGGCGATTCGCCAGGACGAGGGCGGGGGCGCTGGGACGTCGGGCGGCAAGGCGGGAGTTTCCGTTCGGGAGCGGGACATCCGGCGGGGGAGCTTCGTTCCGGGGCGGCAGCGTCCGGGAGGCGTCCTCCGGCACCGGAGGGTACGGGGGTCCGTACGAGGACTTCCTGCGCTCAACCATACGAAGCGCGACGCCGCAGACATAGAGCCGGTCGACCATGACAAAGGGGACGTTCGCCACAGGGTGCTCTATCGCGTACTCATGACGGAAGTCACAGATTGGTGATAGCTTCGAAGCGCATCAGCATCGGCCCGACGGCTGGAGGGAAACCTTCCATGAGCCCGTTCACCGGCTCCGCCCCGCGCACGGAGCGCTGGAAGCACCTGCGCCTCACCACGGACGACGGCGTGGCGACCGTGACGCTCGCCCGTCCCGAGAAGCTCAACGCGCTCACCTTCGGCGCCTACGCCGACCTGCGCGACCTTCTCGCCGAGCTCTCCCGCGAACGCTCCGTGCGGGCCCTCGTGCTCGCGGGGGAGGGGCGCGGGTTCTGCTCGGGCGGTGACGTCGACGAGATCATCGGCGCCACGCTCGCCATGGACACCGCGCAGCTCCTGGACTTCAACCGGATGACCGGACAGGTCGTACGCGCCCTTCGCGAGTGCCCCTTTCCCGTCATCGCCGCCGTCCACGGGGTGGCCGCCGGAGCCGGTGCGGTCCTCGCCCTGGCGGCCGACTTCCGGGTGGCCGCCCCGTCCGCACGCTTCGCCTTCCTCTTCACGGCCGTCGGCCTGTCCGGCGGCGACATGGGTGCCGCCTACCTCCTGCCCCGGGTCGTCGGTCTGGGCCACGCCACCCGCATCCTCATGCTCGGCGAACCGGTCCGTGCCCCCGAGGCCGAGCGCATCGGGCTGATCAGCGAGCTGACCGGCGAAGGGGAGGCCGACGCCCGCGCCGCCGCCCTGGCCAGGCGGCTCGCCGACGGGCCGGCACTCGCCCTCGCCCAGACGAAGGCGCTGCTCACCGCCGAGCTCGACATGCCGCTCGCCGCCGCCGTGGAGATGGACGCCGCTACCCAGGCCCTCCTGATGAACGGCGAGGACTACGCCGAGTTCCACGCGGCCTTCACCGAGAAGCGTCCGCCGAAATGGCGGGGCAGGTAGCGCGATGCCCCCCTCCGCCACGGGGCGCATCGCGGTCATCGGCGGCGGGCCCGGCGGGCTCTACGCCGCCGCCCTCCTGAAGCGGCTGGACCCCGGCCGCGACATCACCGTGTGGGAGCGCAACGCCCCCGACGACACCTTCGGCTTCGGCGTGGTCCTCTCGGACGAGACGCTCGGCGGCATCGAGCACGCCGACCCCGTCGTGTACCGGGCGCTCACCGACGCCTTCGTCCGCTGGGACCGCATCGACGTCGTGCACCGGGGCACCACCCAGACCTCGGGCGGTCACGGCTTCGCCGCACTGGGCCGCCGCACGCTCCTTCGGATCCTGCAGGAGCGCTGTGCATCCCTCGGCGTACGGCTCCGCTTCCGGACCGAGGCGCCGCCCGCCGCCGAACTCGCCGCCCGTCACGACCTGGTCATCGCCGCCGACGGGGTGCACAGCGCCACCCGCGAGGCCCACGCCCGTCACTTCCGCCCCACCGTCACCGGCCACCGCAACCGCTACATCTGGCTCGCCGCCGACTTCGCCTTCGACGCCTTCCGCTTCGAGATCGCCGAGACCGAGTACGGCGTGATGCAGCTGCACGCCTACCCCTTCTCGGCCGGCGCCTCCACCGTCATCGTAGAGATGCGCGAAGAGGTCTGGCGGGCCGCCGGCCTCGACACCTGCGACACCGCCCGGTCGGCCGAGCACTGCGCCAAGGCCTTCGCCGAGGCCCTCGGAGGCCGGCCGCTGCGCTCCAACAAGTCCTCCTGGCTCACCTTCGCCACCGTCACCAACGCCCACTGGTCGTACGGCAACACGGTCCTGCTCGGCGACGCCGCCCACACCGCCCACTTCTCCATCGGCTCCGGCACCAAGCTCGCCGTCGAGGACGCCCTCGCCCTGGCCGCCTGCGTCGGGGAACAGCCGGACCTGCCCACCGCCCTGGCCGCGTACGAGGCCGAGCGCCGCCCCGTCGTCCTGTCCACCCAGCGCGCCGCCGCGGCCAGCCTCCGCTGGTTCGAGGAACTCCCGCAGTACGTGGACCAGCCGCCCCTGCGGTTCGCCTTCAACCTCCTCACCCGCAGCCGCCGCGTCACCCACGACAACCTGCGGCTGCGCGACCCCGCCTTCACGGAAGCGGTCGAGGACGAGTTCGGCTGCCCGCCCGGCACCCCGCCGATGTTCACCCCGCTGCGGCTGCGCGGACTCGAACTCCGCAACCGTGTCGTCGTCTCACCCATGGACATGTACTCCGCCGTCGACGGGATGCCCGGCGACTTCCACCTCGTCCACCTCGGCGCCCGTGCGCTCGGCGGCGCCGGCCTCGTCATGACCGAGATGGTCTGCGTGAGCCCCGAGGGCCGTATCACGCCCGGCTGCACCGGTCTCTGGACCGATGAGCAGGCCGGGGCGTGGACGAGGATCACGCGGTTCGTGCACGACTCCGCCCCCGGCGCCGCGATCGGGGTCCAGCTGGGCCACTCCGGCCGCAAGGGTTCCACCCGGCTGATGTGGGAGGGTATCGACCAGCCGCTGGACGAAGGCAACTGGCCGGTCAGCGCCGCCTCCCCCCTCCCGTACGCGCACGGCGTCAGCCAGGTCCCGCGGGAGCTCGACCGGGCCGGGATGGACGCGGTCAGGGACCGGTTCACCGAGGCCGCCCGGCGGGCCGCCCGCTGCGGCTTCGACCTCCTCGAACTGCACTGCGCCCACGGCTACCTGCTCTCCGGCTTCCTCTCCCCGCTCACCAACCTGCGCACCGACGCCTACGGCGGGACCCTGGAGAACCGGCTCCGCTTCCCCCTGGAGGTCTTCGACGCGGTGCGCGCCGCATGGCCCGACGACCGGCCCATGAGCGTACGGATCTCCGCCACGGACTGGGCACAGGGCGGCACGAGCGACGAGGACGCCGTGGCGGCCGCCCGTGCCTTCGCCGCCCACGGCGCGGACGCCATCGACGTCTCGACCGGCCAGGTCGTCCCCGAGGAACGCCCCGAGTACGGCCGCTCCTACCAGACCCCGTACGCCGACCGGATCCGCAACGCCCTGGACGTGCCCGTCATCGCGGTCGGCGCCATCTCCTCCTGGGACGACGTCAACTCGCTGCTGCTCGCGGGCCGGGCCGACCTCTGCGCCCTGGCCCGCCCCCACCTGTACGACCCGCACTGGACGCTGCACGCGGCGGCCGAGCAGGGCTACACGGGCCCGGGCGCCTCCTGGCCGCTCCCGTACCGCGCGGGCAGCCGCACCCCGCCGGCCGGCCGCACCGACGCTCCGAAGCCCCGGCTCACACTTGACTGAGCGCCAGGCACTCGTGGCAGCGGCACGGGTCGGGATGCGGCACGGCCCAGTGCGTGGTGCGGTACTCGACGGACAGTCGGCCGAGCAGGGAGGCGACCTCCTCGGCGTCCTGACGGGCCGTCCACCAGCCGCCCACGCCGGCCTCCTCGCACAGCCGCAGCACGGCCGGGCTGTGGACCTGCACGGCCCGGAAGGTGTGCAGATTGCGGGTCGACATGTCGATCGTGATGTACGTGCCGGTATGGCGGCCGCGCCCGATCGTGGTCAGCTGCTCGTGGCCCGAGCCCGCGTAGGTCTCGGTCACGTACACCTTGGAGCCACCCCGGTAGGACTTGGTCCCGGGCCGCAACTCCTGGCCGCCCTCGCCGTACCGCCTCCACCGCACGACGTTCGCGGCGACCAGCCACGCCTGCCCGGCCGGTATCTCCCCGGCCCCGGCCCCGGCCGTCATTCCGGCTCCGCGGTGATCAGCAGCCGGTCGCCGACGGCCTCGTAACCGATGCGCCGGTACACGCCGTTGCTCGTCGGATTCGCGAGGTCGGTGAAGAGCAGCACCTCACCGGCGCCCCCCTCCCGTGCCGCGCGGCTGACCTCCGCGGTCACCGCCGCCGCGTAGCCCCGGCCCCGGTGCTCCGGTGGTGTGTAGACGGGCGCCACCCGCACCATGCCCGCGATCCTGCGCGAGAGGCCCGCCATCGACACCGGCTCCCCGCCCACCTCCCAGAGAGTGAGCAGGCCGTGCGCCGTGCGCGCGTCCACACTCCGCCCGGCCCGGTCGCCCGGCTGGCCGGTCTCCTCGGCGGCGGCGCGGAACCAGCCCACCAGCAGCGCCCGGTCGGCGGCCGTGGCGGTTCTGGGCCGGCCGGCGGGTGCGGGGGAGGGCGGTACCAAGGTGCCCAGCCGGTACAGCCGGTGCTCCTCGTCGACGCGGTGGCGCGGCCACCGGGCGGCCAGGATCCGGGCGGTGTCGCGGTCGGCGTTGACCCCGGGCAGCGGCAGCGCGTCGGCCAGAGCGGCGACCCCCTCGGGGGACATCACGCCCAGGAGCGGCAGGTACGGCGGTGTACGTACCAGTGCCCCGGCCACCTCCCCGTCCGCCCCGCGCCACCACCCCAGTACGGGCGGCTCGGTGCCGAACGCGAACGGGCCGTCCTCCCGCAGGGTGGCGGTGACGGTCAGCAGCAGCGTGTTCTCCGCGGGCCGGGCGGCCAGGCACGCTCCGGCCGCGTCGAGGAAGGCGCCGACGTCATCGGTGAAGGTCCAGGTCATGCTTCATCCTGACGTTCACACGCCCCCGGGTCACCCAGATTTCGGCACTCGACTCAGGGACTTTCCGCGACGAACCGGGCACCGGCGTCCCGCAGTTGCGCGTGCAGCAGCCCGAACACCTCGGCCGAGCGCCCGCCCGGCCAGTCCTCGGGCAGCAGCTCACCGGGCAGCCCCGGGTCGGCGTACGGCAGTTGCCGCCAGGAGTCCAGCGCGCGGAGGTAGTCCCGGTAGGCCTCCTCCGGATCCGGTGCCTCCCCGCCGGCCCGTGCCTCCCAGGAGCGCAGCACCGGCTCCTGCGCTTCCAGGAAGTCCAGGTGGAGCCGGGCGATCGCGTCCAGGTCCCACCAGCGCGCCACCGCCTCCCTCGTGGCGGCGAAACCGAGGTGCTCCCCGCGGAACAGATCGACGTACGGGGCGAGTCCGAGGCGCTCCAGGGTGTGCCTGGTCTCCTCGTACAGACCGACGGGTGCGATCCACACCCCCGGTGCAGCCGTGCCGAAGCCGAGCCGGCCGAGGCGGGAGCGCAGCAGGTGGCGCTTGTGGCGCTCGGCCTCCGGTACGGAGAAGACGGCGAGCACCCAGCCGTCGCCGGGCAGGGGAGCAGGCCGCCGGTAGATCCGCCGGTCACCGTCGTCCAGCAGCTGGCGGGCGTCGGACGACAGGGCGTATCCAGCCGCGCCGTCCGCCGTGCGGGCGGGGGCGAGCAGCCCCCGGCGCTTGAGGCGGGACACGGAGGAACGCACCGACGGTGCGTCGACCCCGACCGCGTGCAGCAGCCGGATCAGCTCGGACACCGCCAGCGGCGGGTTGCCGGGGAGACGGCCGTACGCGCCGTAGAGGCTGACGATCAGGGAACGGGGAGTGTGCTCGGCCACGTGATCACTCTAGAGCGGTGCCGCGCAGCAGGAAGCGCTGGAGCTTGCCCGTCGCGGTCCTCGGGAGCGCGGGCAGGAACTCGATGGCACGCGGGCACTTGTGCGGTGCCAGCTCGGCCTTCATGTGGGCCCGCAGACCGTCTGCCGACAGCAGCGCGCCCTCGCGCGGCACGACGTAGGCGGCCACGATCTGCCCGCGCAGATCGTCGTCCCGGCCCACCACCGCGGCCTCGGCCACGTCGGGGTGGCGCAGAAGGGCCTCCTCGACCTCGGGACCGGCGATGTTGTAACCGGCGGAGATGATCATGTCGTCGGCACGGGCTACGTAGCGGAAGTAGCCGTCGGGCTCACGGACGTAGGTGTCGCCGGTGATGTTCCAGCCGTGGCGTACGTACACCCGCTGACGTTCGTCGGCGAGGTACCGGCAGCCGACCGGACCGCGCACGGCCAGCAGGCCCGGTTCACCGTCGGGCAGCTCCTCGCCGTCGTCGTCCACCACCCGCGCCTGCCAGCCGGGCACGGGGACACCGGTGGTGCCGGGCCGGACGGCACCGTCGGCGGCGGAGATGAAGATGTGCAGCAGCTCGGTGGCCCCGATGCCGTTGATGATGCGCAGCCCCGTCCGCTCGTACCAGGACTCCCAGGTCGCGGCGGGTAGGTTCTCCCCCGCCGACACGCAACGGCGCAGCGCGGACAGGTCATGCCCGTCGAGCGCGTCGAGCATCACGCGGTACGCGGTCGGCGCGGTGAACAGGACGGAGACGCGGTGCTCGGCGAGCGCGGGCAGGAGTTGCTTGGGACCGGCCTGCTCCAGCAGCAGGGCACAGGCGCCGGCCCGCAGCGGGAAGATGACCAGCCCGCCGAGCCCGAAGGTGAAGCCGAGCGGCGGGCTGCCCGTGAACACGTCGTCCGGACCGGGCCGCAGGACGTGGCGGGCGAAGGTGTCGGCGACGGCCAGCACATCGCGATGGGCGTGCATGCAGCCCTTGGGCCGCCCGGTGGTGCCCGAGGTGAAGGCGATCAGCGCGATGTCGTCGGCGGCGGTGTCCACCACCGGGAAGGGCCCCGGCCGGGCCGCCGCGAGCGCCGTCAGGTCGTCGGGGGAGCCGCCCCCGTACGTCGTGACGCGCAGGCCGGGCACCTCCGCCGCGGCCAGGTCGTCGACGGACCTGATGTCGCACAGCGCGTGTCCGACACGGGCGAGGGAGCAGATGGTGGCGAGCTCCGACGCCCGCTGCTGCGCCAGCACCGTCACCGCGACCGCACCGGCCTTCATCACGGCGAGCCAGCACGCCGCGAGCCAGGGCGTGGTGGGGCCGCGCAGCAGCACCCGGTTGCCCGGAACGACACCGAGATCGTGCGTCAGCACCCGGGCGATGCGGTCCACCCGGTCCCGCAGCTCCCCGTAACTCCAGACGCCGCCGTCGGCGCTCCGGAAGGCCGGGCGGTCGGGGCCGAAGCGGTCGAGGGTGCGGTCGAGCAGCTCGTATCCGCAGTTCAGCCGGGCCGGATAGGCCAGTTCGGGGAGGTCGAAGACCAGCTCGGGCCAGTCCTCGGCGGGTGGGAGGTGATCGCGCGCGAAGGTGTCGGTGTGCGCGCTGGCGGTACCTGACGGCTTCATGAAGCATCGCTCCCTGATCCGGCCTCACCCGAACGAAAGCCCCTGGAGCCCTTCGTTCGCACCGGGCCGGCTTCCCGGTCCGGCCCGATCCGAACGGAAGACTCTGGTAGCCCTTGGAGCGTATCGTTTGAGTGACGGTAGTCAACGGTCCGCGATAAGTCGTGACAAGAGAGGCGCCGGTATGACGGCATTCTCCCTCGATCCCGGTCAAACCGCCTGGTGCGACGAGCTGTACGCGCTTGCCCGCGACGAGCTGCGCCCCCTCGCGGAGAAGGGCGAGCCCGGCCATGTCAACCGCCCGCTCGTCGCCGCCCTCGGAGGACTGGGGCTCCTGGACCGGCTCCTCGGTTCGGGAGCGCTCGACCTCTGCCTGCTGCGCGAATCGCTGGCCCGCGGCTGCACGGAGGCCGAGACCGCGCTCGCGCTCCAGGGACTCGGAGCCGGCCCGGTCCGCCTCGCGGGGACCGAGGACCAGCGCGCGCGGTGGCTCCCCGAGGTGCGCGCGGGACGCGCCGTCGCCGCCTTCGCGCTCAGTGAGCCGGGCGCCGGATCCGACGCGGCGGCGCTCGCCCTCGCCGCACAGCCGGGCCCCGGCGGCGGCTGGCGGCTCACCGGCGAGAAGTGCTGGATCTCCAACGCCCCCGAGGCCGACTTCTACACCGTCTTCGCCCGGACGGGCGAGGGCGCCGGAGCCCGTGGTGTCACCGCGTTCCTCGTCCCCGCCGACCGCCCCGGGCTCACCGGGGCGCCCCTGGAGATGCTCTCGCCGCACCCCATCGGAGCGCTGGACTTCGACGGCGTACCGGTGACCGCCGACGACGTGCTCGGTGAGCCGGGCCGGGGTTTCCGGGTCGCCATGGACACCTTGAACCTCTTCCGGCCCAGCGTCGGCGCGTTCGCCGTCGGGATGGCACGCGCCGCGCTCGACGCCACCCTGGAGCACACGGCCCACCGCACCGCCTTCGGGGCACCGCTCAAGGACCTGCAGGCCGTCTCGCACCAGGTCGCCGAGATGGCCACCCGCACCGAGGCCGCCCGGCTCCTGGTTTACGCGGCGGCGGCCGCCCACGACGCGGGCGAGCCGGGTGTCCCCCGGCGCGCCGCCATGGCCAAGCTGTACGCCACCGAGACCGCGCAGTACGTCGTCGACGCGGCCGTCCAGCTGCACGGCGCCCGCGCCCTGCGCCGGGGTCATCTCCTCGAACACCTCTACCGGGAGGTCCGCGCGCCCCGGATCTACGAGGGGGCCACCGAGGTGCAGCGCACCATCATCGCCAAGGAGCTGTACGCGACCCAGGAGACGACCGCATGAATCCGATCACCCGGATCAACCCCGCCGAACTGGCCCCGCCCACCGGCTTCTCGCACGCCGTCACGGCCACCGGCGGCCGACTGGTCTTCCTGGCCGGCCAGACCGCGCTGGACGGCGACGGAAAGATCGTCGGTGCCACCCTGCCCGAGCAGTTCGAGACGGCCCTGGGCAATCTGCTCACCGCCCTGCGCGCAGCGGGTGGCGCCCCGACCGCCCTGGCGAGGGTCACCGTCTACGCCACCGATGTCGCCGCCTACCGCACCCACGCCCCGGAACTGGGCGAGATCTGGCGGCGGCTGGCGGGCCGTGAGTACCCGGCCATGGCCGTCATCGGCACCGCCCGGCTCTGGGACGAGCAGGCCATGGTCGAGCTCGACGGCATCGCGGTGCTGGACTGAGGCAGAACGCGTGCAGGGGGCGGTGCGACCGTCCGCACCGCCCCCTGCCGCCGCGAGACGCGGATCAGTACGGCTTGACCAGCACGTGGGCGGCGCCCGGCATCCCGACCTTCAGGAGCTTGTCCTCCTCCGGGGTCGTCGCACTGCCCGTCTCCTCCTTCAGGAGCGCGCGCGAGAGGTTCTGCACGAACATGGCGCGGGAACGGCGGCGGTCCTCCCAGGCGGCGAGGGCCGCCGCGACGTCGTCCTCCGCGTCCAGGGACCGGGCCAGGACCAGGGCGTCCTCCACCGCCATCGCCGCGCCCTGCGCCAGGTTCGGCGTGCTCGCGTGCGCGGCGTCACCGGCGATGACGACCCGGCCGACGTGCCAGGGCGCGTCCACCGTGACCTGCGAGATGCGCGAGTACACGACTCCGTCCGCGGCCGTGACCGAGGCCAGCGCCTCGGCGACGGGCCCGCCGAACGCGGCGAGACGCTCGTTCAGCTGCTCGTGCGCCCGCGCGGGGTCGGGACGGAAGTCCGGCTCCTCGGCGGTCACGGCGGCCAGATACATCAGCTCTTCCGTGATCGGCGTGAGCAGTGCCTTGGTCGACGACCGGCCCGTGCTCACCACGACACCCTGGACCTCGGGGAGACGGTCGACGGTGACCCGCCAGTTGGCGAAACCGGTGTACTCGGGGGTGAAGCGGTCGCCGTACAGCCGGGTCCGCAGCGGCGAGCCGATCCCGTCGAAGCCGACGACGAGGTCCCAGCGGGCGGAGGAACCGTCGGACAGGGTCACCTCGACGCCGGCACCGTCGTCGGTCAGCTCGCTGATCGTCGTACCGAAACGGACCGGGACCCCGGCGGCCGCGGTGGCGGCGCCCAGCACCTCGGCCAGGGCGGGGCGCGGGATGCCGTTGCCGGCGGGGACGCCGTCCATGCGGGGCTGCGGGATCTTGGCGAGCGTGGCGCCGGCCGGGTCGCAGATGGTCAGCACCTCCCACTCGAAGCCGGCCGCCAGGCATGCGTCGAGCACGCCGATCTCACGCATGACGTGCAGGGCGTTCGACGGCTGGATGATGCCGACGCCGAGTGCGTCCAGCTCGTCGCGGAGTTCGACGACCTCGACCGTGTGCCCGCTCCGGGCGAGTGCGACGGCAAGGGTGAGTCCGCCGATGCCGCCGCCATGTACCAGTACGCGCAGGGGTGTTGCCATCTGAGTTCTCCAGGCGGGAAAGGGAGGGAAAAGGGGGGAGGGGCGGTCAGCCGACGGCCACGGGCAGGCTCATCAGGTGGTCGACCAGAGCGAGCAGCACGTCCCGGCCGAAGGTCCGCTCCCGGACGTCACCGATCATGAGCGGGACGTGCGGGTCCAGGTCCAGGGCGGCCCGGATCTCCTCCGTGGTGCGGGTGTTGTGGCCGTGGAAGCAGTTGATCGCCACCACGAAGGGGATGTCCCGGCTCTCGAAGAAGTCGATCGAGGCGAAACTCGTCTCGATCCGGCGGGTGTCGGCGATGACGACTCCGCCGAGCGCGCCGCTGACCAGGTCGTTCCACATGAACCAGAAGCGTTCCTGGCCGGGTGTGCCGAAGAGGTAGACCACCAGCTCCGGGCTGACCGTGATCCGGCCGAAGTCCAGTGCCACCGTGGTGGTGTCCTTCTGGCTGACGCCGGCGAGGCTGTCCACGCCGACGCTCGCCTGGGTGAGGTATTCCTCGGTGCGCAGCGGCGTCACCTCGCTGACGGCGCCCACTAGCGTGGTCTTGCCGACGCCGAAGCCACCGGCTATGAGGATCTTGACGGCGGAAGGCGCCGTCGGACTGGTTGTCATATCGGTTCAGAGTCTCCGGAGTCCGTCTCGTACTGCGGCGAGCAGGCCCATGTCCGCCCCGCCGGAGGCCCGCGCCACCGACAGGGGAGCGCGGGCCAGCAGCAATCCCTGGGCCACCAGATCGGCCAGCAGGATCTTGGTCACCGAGACCGGCAGATCGAGGCCGGCGGAGACCTCCGCCACCGCTGCCGGCCGGCGGCAGCGGTCCAGGATCATGCGGTGTTCCGGCTGGAGCCGGCCCGCTCGCAGGGGTGCGCCGTGCTCGTCCAGCGCCTCCCCGGCGGTCGTGAGCACGGTGATGAGGCTGAAGTCGTCCCGCTCGGGGGCGGTCCGGCCACGGGTGATCGTGTAGGGGCGCACCATGGTGCTCGCGCCGTCCTCGGTCTCCGGCTCGTCCTTCCTCTCGTACCGGTAGGGGGTCACACCCGCTGCCCGTCCCCGGTGCCGAAGGCGTCGAAGTCACCGCGGGCCGGTGCGGTGAGCTTCTGGCCCACCTGCTGCACCAGGTTGTGCATCGCCAGCGACATCACCTCGGCGTCCACCTCCTGGGAGGCGACCACGGCGAGGTGGGTGCCCTGGCCGGCGGCGATGATGAAGAGCCAGAGGTCGGCCAGCTCGACGATCACCTGGTGGACCGAGCCACCGTCGAACAACTGGCCGACACCGCGGGCGAGACTCTGCTGGCCGGTGCATATCGCGGCGAGCCGTTCCGCGTCGGCGCGCTCGATGGTGCGTGAGTGGCTCACCACCAGCCCGTCGTCGGACAGCAGCACGGCGTTCAGTGTCTCGGCGACCGAGTCCACCAGACCGTCGAGCAGCCAGTCCAGGTCCTGGAGGGTGGCCGTTGTGCGCGTCATGACCGTTCTTCTCTCGTAGGGGAGGGTGCGGCGGGGGCGGGGCCCGGCGGCTCCTCAGCCGCACGTGCCGCGCGCGAGCGCCGCTGGAATGCCCCGATCGCCGCACCGGCCCGCCGGGGGACCGGGCGGAGCAGCGGGTTCTCGTCCCAGCTCGGGGGCTTGGGCGTGGCCGTCCGGGCGGCTGGGTCCACCCGGAGCTCGTCCACCAGGCTGGCCTGGCGGACGCGGCGGGGGAGCGGGGGCTCCCCGCCCGCCGGTGCGGGGGCCGGCTCCTCCGCCGGGCCCGCGGGAAGGGCCGGGGGCCCGGGACGGTCCGGCGCACCGTAGGAGTGCGGCCCGGAGGTGCCGTCCCCCGCCGGGTAGGGCTGCGCGTAGGACGGTTCGGGCGCCGTGTACGGGTCGTCCGCGGGCTCCGCGTACGGGTGGCCGGGGACGGGATACTGGCCCGCGGCCGTCATGTACGGCTGTTCCTGGACCCCGTAGGGCTGTTCGGCGCCGGAGTACGGACCGTCCGCCTCGGCGTACGGCTGCCCGGGCACGGAGTACGTGCCTTCGGTGTACGCGCCGTCGGTGTACGTGCCTTCGGTGTACGCGCCGTCGGTGTACGCATGTCCGGGTGCGGGGTACGACCCGGCCGCGTACTGCTGGTCCGCCTCGATATACGGCGTGTGGCCCGGCCCGTCCGGCGGGAAGGGCTGTCCGGGCACCGGGAACGGCTCCTCGGCCCCGGCGTACGGGTCCTCGGCCCCGGCGTACGGCTCCTCGGCCCCGGCGTACGGCTGCTCGGGAGCCGGCTGCTCCTCTTCGGCGGGCCGCGATCTGGCGGTGTGGTCGGCCAGGGCCGTGACCCCGGCCATCGCCCGGCCCTGCACCCGGGTCGGCAGCGCGCCGGGAGCCGCGGGCGCGGCGGCCGGGGGCTGCTCCGCCGCCGGCACGGCGGCGGCCATGGGTACGCCGACGGGCCCGGAGCCGGGCTCCGGCACGGTCAGCTCGTCCGGGACGAGGACGACCACGCGGGTCCCGCCGAAGGCTGAGGGCCGGAACTCGACCCTCAGCCCGTGCTGGTCCGCGAGGCGCGAGATCACGTAGAGGCCGAGCCGGATGTCCTCCGCGTGGGCCAGCACGTCCATCCGGGGCGGACGGCTCATCAGCTCGTTCGCGTCGGACAGTTGTTGCTCGTCCATGCCCAGGCCGCGGTCCTCGACCTCGATGGCCAGGCCCCGGCTCACCTTCGCCGCGCGGACCTCGACCGGGCTGGGCGGCCGGGAGAAGGTCAACGCGTTCTCGATCAGCTCCGCCAGGACGTGGGAGACCGGACCCACGGCCCGTTCGGCCAGCCACGGGGCACCGTCGAGGTCCAGCACCACCCTGCGGTAGTCCTGCACCTCGCCCTGGGCCGAACGCATGACGTCCAGCAGCGGGACCGGCTTGCGCCAGCGGCGGTGCGGCGAGCCGCCCGCGAGGATCACCAGGTTCTCCTCGTATCGGCGCAGACGCGCCGTCAGGTGGTCGAGGTCGAAGAGACCGTCGAGCACCTCGGGGTCCTCGTGCTTGCGCTCCAGCTCGTCCAGCTTCTTGAGCTGCTGGCCGATCAGCTGCTGCGTGCGGCGCGCGATGCGCTGCAGCAGCCGCTCGAAGCCGCGGTGCTGGTCCGCCTGCCGGACGGCCGCCTGGAGTGCGCTGGTGCGGGCCTGGTTGAGCGCGCCGCCGAGCCGGGTGAGTTCGTCACCGGCCCCGTCCGGGGCCTCGATCGCGCGGGCCTCGGCCTCGACATCGATCTTCTCCCCCTGGGCCAGCCGGTCGACGACGTCCGGCAGCGCCTTCTCCAGCTCCTCGGCCCGTTCCTGGAGTCCGGAGATGCGCCGGCGCAGGTTACGGGTGAGACGCCAGGTGGTCCAGACGACCGCGACGACCGCGAGCAGGCCGATCACCGAGGTGAGGACCATCTTCAGCAGCAGGGACATGACCGTGTCCTTGCCGGTCACCACCACGGCGGCGGTGCGCTTCTCCAGCATGCTGACGAGCTGGGGGGTGACGCCGTCCATGGCCTTGCGCCAGGTCTGCTCCTCGGCCTCCAGCTCGACGAAGCCGGACCGGTCGGCCTCCGCGGGGCGCAGGACCTGCTCCTCGACCTTCGTCTTGGCCTTCCACGCGGAGCTCTCGGTCAGCTCCTTCCAACGGGCCTGCTCGTCCTCGGGGAGATACGGGACCACCTTGGTGCCGGCCTGGAAGGACTGGCCGGAGACCGCGTTCCGGAGCTCCTGGAGGTCCTCCGTGCCGAGCTTGCCCGTGGGCCAGCCGCGGGTGAGGATCGCGTCCGAGCGGGAGATCATCTCCTTGGCCCAGAAGAGGTCCACGAGAGGCTGGCCCAGGGTGGTCACCTCGCCGTTGTCCACATGGCTGAGGGCCGAGAACAGTTCCAGGTCCACGGCGATCAGGTCGGTGTAGTAGCCGTAGACGACCGCCTGCTGGTCACTGTCGCCCTCGTCGACGAGGGTGCGCTGGGCGGGCAGTTGGCTGATGGCCTCCCGCGCCCTGCCGACGGCGTCCAGCACCTCGTCGGGTGCGTCGTCCGCGCTCACGTCCGAGAGGGACTCGAAGGTCCTGATCGCCTTGTCGGTGAGCGTGCGCTGCTGCTTCAGCGCCGTTCCGGAGTCACCGGGCCGGGCCAGCACCTCCGCGCTGAGCCGGCGTTCCTCCTGCAGGTTGTAGTACACGATGTTGGACGGTTGGCCTGCTTTCTCGGCCAAGAGTCCCTGGGCTGCCTGGCGCTGGAAGTCCAGGAAGGTCTGACCACTGGTGACGGCCCACAGGGCCGCCAGTGCGACTCCGGGGACGATCGCCAGTACGAGAAGGGCCGTCCGCAACGACATGGGTGCCGAGTCGGTCCGCCGTGACGCGCGCGTGCGCAGGGGATGCTCCTTGACGATGGTGCCAGCCGGTGACTGGTCAAATACGTTGAGAACTTGGACACATGGATATTAGCCACAGTGCAAAAGAGAAGAAAAAGTGGCCTCACATGTGCAACACAGGGCACGCACCGGGAGCACACGATCGCCCGCCGAAGCGTCGGGAATGCCGGCCGTGTCCCGGTAGCGGTATGCGCGCTCCGGAGCGAGGCTGAAGGTGCAGGCATACGTACTCCGGCGCACCCAGGAGGCGACGGCGATGACCGGCGGACCGCCCCCGTGCCCCGTGAAGAGGTCCCCCGACGGCGAAGGCCTCACGGTCGGCGACGACCCGCCCCGCCGCCCGCGGGCCACCGGAGGCATCCGGGGCCTGCCCGGCGAAGTGCCGGACGCGTCGGAAAGGTCCCACGTCATACCGTGTGACCGCGGGCGCACAGGGCAGACGCCGTCCTGTGACGACAGTGTGGCGAGTACCGACCGGAGCCGCCGACCGTAAGCAGCGGGCCGACCGCCGCGCGGCGCGCCGGACGGGTGAACCGGGCCGGGGGATATATCTGTATTCGGTGCCCTTTGTTCCGGACCGCCTCTCGTGATCGCACTCGTCCTCAGCCATTTCGTACTCGCGGCGTGCTCCGCGCCGCTCGTGCGGCGTCTCGGCAGATACGCCTTCCTCGTGCTCGCGCTGCCCCCGGCGGCCACCACGGCGTGGGCGGCCACCGAGTGGGGCGGTACGGAATCGGGCCGGGCCGTCTCCTGGTCATGGGAGTGGATCAGCACCTACGACGTGTCCGTCGCCCTGCGCCTGGACGCGCTCGCCGAACTGATGGTGCTGCTCGCGGCCGGGGTGGGCACGCTCGTCCTGCTGTACTGCGCGTACTACTTCACCGACGACTCACCCCAACTGGCGCCCTTCGCCGGGAACCTGCTGGCCTTCGCCGGTGCGATGCTCGCGCTCGTCCTCGCGGACGACCTGATCACGCTCTACGTGTTCTGGGAACTGACCACGGTCTTCTCGTACCTGCTGATCGGTCACACCAGCCAACGCAAACAGAACCGCCGCTCCGCCCTCCAGGCCCTGACGGTCACCACGACGGGCGGCCTGGCCATGCTGGTCGGCTTCCTGATCCTCGGCGAGGCCGCGGGCACCTACCGGATCTCCGCGATCGTCGCCGAACCGCCGGAGGCGACACTCGCCGTGTCCGTCGCCGTCGTCCTCGTGCTGTGCGGGGCGCTCTCCAAGTCGGCGATCTGGCCGTTCAGCCTCTGGCTGCCGAACGCCATGGCCGCGCCCACCCCCGTCAGCGCCTACCTGCACGCCGCGGCCATGGTGAAGGCCGGCGTCTACCTGGTGGCACGGCTCGCCCCCGGCTTCGCCGACGTCCCCGTCTGGAGGCCCGTCGTCCTGGTCCTGGGAGGAGCGACGATGCTCCTCGGAGGCTGGCGCGCCCTGCGCCTGCACGACCTGAAGCTCGTCCTCGCCTACGGCACGGTCAGCCAGCTCGGCTTCCTCACCGTCCTCGCCGGGGCGGGGAACCGGAACGCCGCGCTCGCGGCCGTCGCGATGATCCTGGGGCACGCCCTGTTCAAGGCCGCGCTGTTCCTCGTCACCGGCATCGTGGACCACGCGGCCGGCTCCCGCGATCTGCGGCGGCTCTCCGGCCTCGGCCGCACCATGCCGTACGTCTGCGCGGTCGCGGTGCTCGCCGCCGCGTCCATGGCGGCACTGCCGCCGTTCCTCGGATTCGCAGCCAAGGAGGCCGCCTTCGAGGCGTTGCTGCACGGCGACACCGCCGACCGCTGGGTGCTGGCCGTCACCGTCGTGGGCTCCGTGCTGACGTTCGCGTACACCCTGCGCTTCCTCTGGGGCGCGTTCGCCCGTAAGCCGGGTGTCCCCGACACCTCCGCCCACCGCGTCGGCGCCGGCCTCCTGGCTCCGCCCGCCGTGCTCGCCGTCGCCGGGCTGGTGCTCGGCCCCGGCGTCGGATGGACGGACCGTCTGTTCGCCGCGTACGCCGACACCTTCCCCGCCCCCGCGCACCCCTACCATCTCGCGCTCTGGCACGGCTTCGGCACGGCCCTGCTGCTGTCCGCCCTGACCTGGGCGGGCGGCGCGGTGCTCTTCGCGGGACGTACGACGGTCACCCGCGTCTCCCGCCGCGTCGCCTGGCCCACCGCGGACAGCGTGTTCGGGCACCTCCTGCTGGGCCTGGAGCGTGTCGCCCTCCAGGTCACCGGTTTCGTCCAGCGCGGCTCCCTCTCCGGATACCTGGCCATCACGCTGATGGTGATGCTCTTCGGCCAGCTGGCGGTCCTGGCCGTGGACCACCCCTGGGAAGGAGCGGTCGCACCCCGGGTGTGGGACACCCCCCTCCAGGGGGCGGTGGCCGCGCTCACCTGCGCCGCGGCCCTCTCCTGTCTGACCGTCAGCCGCCGGATGAAGGCCGTCGTCCTGGCGGGGCTGACCGGATACGGGGCCGCCCTTCTCTTCGTCGTACAGGGCGCGCCCGACCTGGCACTCACCCAGTTCTGTGTCGAGACCGTGTCGATGATCGTGTTCGTGCTGGTGCTGCGCCGGATGCCGGTGCGTTTCGAGGAGTCGATCGGCACCTGGCGGCGCGCGATGCGGATCCCCGTGGCGCTGGTCGCGGCGGCGACGGTCGGGGTGGCCGTCTGGGTGGCGGGCGCCGCCCGGGTCGCCGAGCCCGCGGGCGCGGCGATGGTCGAGGAGGTCGCCCACCACGGTCTCAAGGACGTGGTGGCCACCATCCTGGTCGACCTGCGCGCCTGGGACACGATGGGGGAGTCCGCCGTCCTCGCGGCCGCGGCGATCGGCGTGACCAGCCTCATCTATCTGCACCGCCGCGGCGAGACCTCCCTGGACAGAGGAGAGCTGCAGGGGGAGACCGCCTGGGCGGCGCTGTCCGGCCGGCGGCTGGCCGGTGTGCCGGAGGGCGACGACAACGCGCCCGAACGCAGCTGGCTGGCAGCCGGCTCCACCCTCGCGCCCGAGCACCGGTCCATCGTCTTCGAGGTGGTGGCCCGGCTGCTCTTCCATCCCATTCTGGTGCTCTCCCTCTATCTGCTGTTCTGCGCGGAGAACATGCCGGGCGGCGGCTTCGTCGCCGGACTCGTGGCGGGCCTCGCCCTCATCACCCGCTATCTCGCGGGCGGCAGGTTCGAACTGGCGGAGGCCGCACCGCTGCAGCCCGGACTCTTCACCGGACTCGGACTGTTCGTGTCCACCGGGGTCGCCCTGGGCGGCCTCGCGGAGGGGACGGTGCTGCACGCCTGGACCTACCACGGGCATCTGCCGGTGTTCGGTGACTTCCACCTGAGCACATCTGTCCTCTTCGACTTCGGCGTCTATCTGCTGGTGCTCGGCGTGGTTCTGGACATCGTGAGGGCACTGGGCGCCAAGGTCGACCGGCAGATCGAACGGGCGGCGGGCGCACTGACCCCCGCGACGGACACCGGGAAGGGGGAGCCGCAGCGATGACCATGAGCGCCTCGCTCCTCGCCACCGCCGTCGTCCTCTGCGCGGTCGGAGGCATCCTCATGCTCAGCCGGCCGCTCACCCGCATCCTGCTCGGCGCGGTGATCACGGGCAACGGCGTCAACCTGCTGGTCCTCGCGTCGACCGGCTCGGCGGGCGCCGCGCCCCTGCTCTACGGCGTGCCGCTGCAGCGGATCACCGACCCGCTGCCCCAGGCCATCGCCCTCACCGCCATCGTCATCACGCTCGCCACCACGGCCTTCCTGCTCGCCATGGCCTACCGCAGCTACCAGCTGACCGGCACGGACGAGGTCCACGACGACCTGGAGGACCGGCGCATCTTCCTGCGCGCCGAGGTGATGGGGCAGCGGGCCGAGCTCCGTGAGGAGTACCGGGCGGGGCCACGCCCCACGCGGCAGGAGCGTGCGGACTACCGCGAGGAGCACCGCCGGCTGAGGGCCCGGCTCCGGGCCGACCGCGCCCTCCAGGCCCGGGGCCGGGACGCCGGCGGAGACCTGTGGCACGACGTGCTGGGAGCCGATCCGGAGGACTACGTGAAAGAGAAGGACGACGACCGAGGAGCCGCCGGATGAACGGGCTCGTCCCGCTGCCCGTCCTGCTGCCGCTCTGCGCCACGGGAGTGAGCCTCGCCTTCGGCACCAGGCTCGCGCGCTTCCAGCGCTTCATCAGCGTGGCCGTCCTCACCGCCGTCCTCGGTCTCTCGGTGGCACTGATGATCGCCGCCGACCGTCAGGGCCCCCTCTCCGTCCACCTCGGTGACTTCGCGCCGCCGCTCGGCATCACGCTCGTCGCCGACCGGCTGTCCGGGCTGATGCTGACCGTCTCCTCGGCGGTCACCCTCTCCGTCCTGGTCTACTCACTGGGCCAGGGCATGGCCGACCGGGACAAGGAGACGCCCGTAGCCGTCTTCCACCCCGCCTACCTCATCCTCGTCTCCGGGGTCTCCCTCACCTTCATCGCGGGCGACCTCGTCAACCTGTACGTCGGCTTCGAGATCATGCTGCTCGCCAGCTTCGTCCTGCTCACGCTCGGCGGCACGGGCCCCCGGATCCGGGCCGGCTCCACCTACGTGATCATCTCCCTGTTCTCCTCGATGCTGTTCCTGACGGCGATCGCCATGACCTACGCCGCCGCCGGCACGGCGAACCTCGCCCAGCTGGCGGTCCGGCTGCCCGAACTCCCCCTCGGCGTGCAGACGCTGATCCAGGCCATGCTGCTCACCGTCTTCGCCATCAAGGCCGCCGTCTTCCCCGTCGCGGCCTGGCTCCCCGACTCCTACCCGACGGCGCCGGCGCCCGTCACCGCCGTCTTCGCGGGCCTGCTGACGAAGGTCGGCATCTACTGCATGCTGCGGACCGAGACGCTGCTCTTCCCCGGCAACCGGCTCGGCGATCTGATCATGGCCGTCGCCCTCGTCTCGATGCTCGTGGGCATCCTCGGGGCGGTCGCGCAGACCGACCTGAAGCGGCTGTTCTCCTTCACCCTCATCAGCCACATCGGTTACATGGTCTTCGGTATCGGCCTCGCCACCCGTGCGTCGTACGGCGGCGCGATCTTCTACGTCGCCCACCACATCACCGTCCAGACCTCCCTCTTCCTCGTCGCGGGCCTCATCGAACGCCGGGGCGGGACCAACGAGCTCACCCGGCTCGGCGGACTGGCCAGATCGGCTCCGCTGCTCGCGGTCCTCTTCTTCGTCCCCGCGATGAACTTCGCCGGGATCCCGCCCTTCTCCGGTTTCATCGGCAAGCTCGGACTCATGCGGGCGGGCGTCTCGGACGGCGGTGTATGGGCCTGGATCCTCGTCGCGGGCGCGACCGTGACGAGCCTGCTCACCCTGTACGTGATGGCCAAGATCTGGAACCTGGCCTTCTGGCGTACCGAGCCACCGGGCCAGGCCGCCTACGGCACCGTCCTGGAGGCCGCCGACGACAGCGACGACGACGACACCGACACCGGACCCGACCGCATCCCCGGGACCGGCGACGAAGGCGTGGGGCCGCCTCCGGCCGGCCGGGCCCAGGCCGCGACCCTGCACGGGCGGGCCGTCACCACCACGGTCCGCCCGCCCGGGGCCATGACCGCTGCCACCGCGGGAGCCGTCGTGCTCGGCCTCGCCTTCACCGTGCTGGCCGGCCCGCTGGCGGCGTTCACCGACCGTTCGGCCGCCGGACTCATCGAGCGCCGGCCCTATGTGGAGGAGGTGCTCGGCCGGTGAGGCGCCTGATCACCCTGTCGTACCGCAATCCCGATCTGCCCCGGTACAGCCTTCAGTTCGCCGGCCGCCGGCGCCGGGTGCTCGAACTTCCGCTGATCGCCTGGCTCACCCTCATCTGGGTCCTGCTGTGGTCCACCCTGACCTGGGCCAACGTCATCACGGGCGTGGTCGTCGCGGTGGTCGTCTGCCTGGCGTTCCCGTTGCCGAAGGTCGATCTGGGGCTGCGACTGCACCCCTGGGGCATCCTCCGGCTCGCCGGCTACCTGCTCTACGACATGTACACCTCGGGGGTGAAGGTCACCCGGCAGATCTTCGCCGGCCGCCCGCACCGGCCCGCCGTCATCGGCGTACCCCTGCGGTGCCGCAGCGACCTGATGCTGGCCGCGACGGCCGTCTCCGTGTCCAACGTGCCGGGCGGCGCCGTCGTGGAGGTGCGCAGGGCCACCGCCACGCTCTTCATGCACGTCCTGGACGCGGACAGACCGGAGGAGCTGGAGGCGGCCCGGAGCTCCGTCTGGAAGCTGGAGGAACTGACCGTCCGGGCGTTCGGCACCCCTGACGAGATCGCCCGGGTCGCCGGGCCCCCGCCACCGGTCGCCGGGTCCGACGACGGGGAGGAGCGACCGTGAGCGGCCCCGAGACGGTCGACCGCGTGCTGATCACCGCCGCCGTCGTGCTGGTCGTGGTGGCGGGCGCGCTGCTGCTCTTCCGGATCAGCCGCGGGCCCTCGATGCTCGACCGGGCCATCGGCCTCGACGTCTTCGCCGCTGTGATCATCGCGGGCCTGGGCGCCAAGTCCGCCTTCGCCCGGGACCCGTTCTACTTCCCGATCATGCTGGTGCTCGCGTTCCTGGGCTTCACCGGCTCGGTGGGCATCGCCCGCTTCATCGCCGTACGGGACAAGCCGCTGTCGCGCCGGAAGGCCGGCGGGAAGGAGGGGCAGCGGTGAGCGTCTGGCTCCAGATCACGGACACGGCCGGGGCGGTGCTGGTGTTCCTCGGCGCGGCGATCTGTCTCCTCGGCGTCGTCGGCATGCTCAAGCTCCCCGACGTCCTCTCGCGCAGCCACGCGGCGACCAAGCCGCAGACCCTCGGGCTGCTGCTGGTGCTGGCCGGCGTCGCGCTGAGGCTGCGCAGCGGAATGGACCTGGCGACGCTCGGCCTCATCGGCTTCTTCCAGCTGATGACGGGCCCGGTGGCGGCCCACCTGGTGGCCCGGTCGGCGTACCGGACGGGGCAGATCGAGCGCGGTGAGCTCCTCTTCGACGACCTGGACGCGCAACTGACCGAGCCGGGTGCGCAGGACCCCGGTGGTGAGCCGGAGGCGGGTGGTGGAGCCGCGCGCGGCCAGGGGGACTGAACGCCCCGGTACACGGCAGTCCCCGTATCCCCACGCCCCGCACATATTTTCTGCGATGATGCGCCGGGATCCACCGGGCGCTGGGGGGCGTATGGGAAGCACGGGTACGGTGCTGCGCGAACTGCGCGGCGCACAGAAGTCGTCCAAGGGTGTCTCGCTCTACTCGCGGTACGTGAACCGGCCGGCCGGGCGTCTGCTCGCCGCCGGCGCCTTC
Source organism: Streptomyces sp. NPDC079167 (assembly GCF_040686735.1). Classification (NCBI taxonomy): domain Bacteria; kingdom Bacillati; phylum Actinomycetota; class Actinomycetes; order Kitasatosporales; family Streptomycetaceae; genus Streptomyces; species Streptomyces sp. NPDC079167. Next base: position 100,338 of record NZ_JBFBLO010000015.1, read on the forward strand.
CGCGTGGGGCTGACCCCCAATCAGGTCACCACCGTAAGCGCGTTGTTCACCTTCGCGGCGATCGCCGCGGTGGCCCTCGTGGAACCGTCCTGGTGGCTCGGGGCGGCTGTCTGGGCCGGTCTGGCCGTCGGCTTCGCCTTCGACTCCGCCGACGGGCAGCTCGCGCGGCTGACCGGAAGGGGCGGACCGGACGGCGAGTGGCTCGACCATGTCGTGGACTGCGCGAAGATGATCCTCGTCCACAGCGCCGTACTGATCTCCTTCCACCGCCTCGGCTCCCTGCCGGGCGAGGGCTGGCTCCTGCTCCCGCTCGGCTTCCTCTTCGTCGCCGTGCTCACCTTCTGCGCCGGGCTCCTGCGCGAACAGCTAGGCAGGGCGGCGGCCCGCGCCGCCCCGGCACCCGCGGGTCCCGCGGCGCCGGTGTCCCGGGCCCGGGCGGTGGCGCTGCTGCCCGCGGACTACGGGGTCTTCTGCCTGGTCTTCCTGCTGCTCGGCGCACCCGGGGCGTTCCGCGCCGGGTACGCCGCGCTCGCGGTCGTGCACGCCTTGTTCCTCGGGGCGTTCCTCGTCAAGTGGTTCAGGGAGCTGAAAGCGCTCCGGGCCGGCTGACGAGCACGTCCAGCGCCCGGCGCAGCTGGGTGCTGGACGTGTGCACGGTGTACGGGAAGTAGATGACCTCCACCCCGACCTCGGCGAAGTCCCGCTCCAGCCGTTCGCCCTTCTCCGTGCCCCGCCAGTCGTCACCCTTGAAGATGACGTCGAAGCGGACCTGCTGCCAGGTCTCGACCTTGTCCGGAACGGTCTCCACGAACGCGGCGTCCACGTAACGCACACTGCGCACGATCTCCAGCCGCTCGGGCAGCGGGATCACCGGTCTGTGGCCCTTGGCCAGCTCGGCCATCTCGTCGGAGACGACTCCGGCCACCAGGTAGTCGCACTGACTGCGGGCGTGCCGCAGGATGTTGAGGTGGCCGACATGGAACAGGTCGTACACCCCCGGCGCGTAGCCGACTCTGTGCTGCACCATCCGTTCTCTCCCCCCACGGTGGAACTGGTGCAACGACCTTACTGTGAAGAACACTTGTGCATCCCGTGAACGGATAAGCTCGGGGGAGAGGCTGTTCCGGGGGGGGAAGGCGATCATCCGTTGTCCGCAGTTGAGCATCCGATACCGTTCGAAAACCGCAGACTTCTCGTGGTCTCCACCAACTACGCCCCCGAGCTGACGGGCATCGGCCCGTACGCCACGCAGCTCGCCGAGCACTGGGCGGCGTCGGGGGCCAGGACGGAGGTCCTGGCCGGCATGCCCCACTACCCCGCCTGGCGCGTGGACGAGAGCTACCGGGGTGTGTGGCGCAGGGAGGAGAGCCGCGAGGGCGTGCGGATACACCGGCGACGCCACTACGTGCCGCCCCGTCAGACCGCTTTGCGACGCGGCGTGTTCGAGGCGAGCGTCCTCGCCCACGGGATCCTCGCCCCGCCGCCCGGCCGCTTCGACGCGGTGGTCTCCCAGATGCCGAGCCTCGCGGGCGGCGTGCTCGGAGCCCGGCTGGCGCGCCGCCACCGCGTCCCCCACATACCCGTCGTCCAGGACCTGATGGGAGCCGCCGCCGCACAGAGCGGCATCCGCGGGGGAGGCAGGGCGGCGGAGGTCGCCGCGAAGGCCGAGCGTTACGCGCTGCGCGGCGCGGCCCTCGTCGGTGTCATCCACGGGAGCTTCGTGGAGGGGGTCACCGCACTCGGCGTGGACCCCGGACGCATCCGGGTGGTCCCCAACTGGACGCACGTACGGAGCCCTTCGGCCGACCGTGCCGCCACCCGGGCCCGCCTGGGCTGGACCGGCTCCGCACCCGTGCTGCTGCACTCCGGGAACATGGGCCTCAAGCAGGGGCTCGACGTCCTGGTCGGCCTGGCGCGGCTGGCCCCGGACATCCGGGTCGTCCTGATGGGCGACGGCAACCAGCGCGACGGACTGCGCGAGATGGCGGCCGGGCTGCCCAACCTCGACTTCCTGCCGCCCGCGGACGCGGACGACTTCACCGATGTGCTCGCCGCCGCCGATGTGCTCGCGGTGACCCAGCGGGCCTCCGTGCTCGACATGAGCGTGCCGTCGAAGCTCACCTCGTACTTCGTCTCCGGACGCCCCGTCGTCGCCTCCGTGGCCGACGGGGGCGGTACGGCGGACGAGGTGCGCCGCTCGGGTGCGGGCGTCCTCGTGGCCCCCGAGGACCCCGCCGCGCTCCTCGGCGCCGTACGCCGGCTGGCCGCCGACCCGGTGACGGCCGACGCGCTGGGAGCACACGGCCCGGAGTACGTCGCACAGCACCTGAGCAGGGAGGCGGGGCTCGCCCGCTTCGACGCCCTGCTCACCGAAGCGCTCGGGGACGCGCGAACAGGTGACACACGAGGGGGAGCACGCCGATGACGCACCAGATCCGTCCCCTGGAGGACCAGGACGAACCGGCGCTGCTGCGCGACCAGTTCCGCCAGCTCCTGCGCTACCGCCTGCTGCTCGCCGGGGGCGTCGTCGTGGGCCTCATCGGCGGGGGCTTCCTCGCCCTGAGCGGTGACGACACGTACACGGCCACCGGCGAGGTCCAGGTGCGCTCCGCGACCGCGGACCCCTTCGCGACCGGGGCCTCCGCCGACAAGGGCATCAACATCGGCTCCGAACGGCAGACCGCGGTCAGCGACACCGTCGGCGACCTGGCCGCCGGGGCCCTGCTCAAGAAGGGCGACGACGTCACCGCACGGAAGCTGCTGGCCGGCCTCCAGGTCACCAACCCGCCGAATACCCTCACCCTCCGCTTCTCCTACACCGGGGCCGCCCCCGAGCAGGCCCGGTCCCGCGCCGAAGCGCTGGCCAATGCCTACCTGGCGCACCGCAAGGCGCGCACCCAGGAAAGCCTCGACAACATGGCGAACGGCTACCGCGCGCAGCTCGAACCACTGGAGGAGAAGCGCGATCTGCTGGAGGAGCGGACCGGAGTCGACGCCGCGGACGACGTCAGCAGTGCCCGCGCCAACATCATCGTCTCCATCTCCGAGCTGAGCCGGAAGATCTCGGAGCTCAAGGCGCTCGACATCACCCCCGGCTACCTCAACAAGAAGCCCGTCGCCCCGACCGAGCCGGCCGGCGCGGGACTGCCGCTGCTCCTCGGGCTGGGCGCCGTCGTCGGTCTCGCCCTCGGTCTGCTGCTGTCCTGGGTGCGCCTCGTCTTCGACCCCGCCGTACGCTCCCCCCGCGAACTGGTCCGCTCCCTCGGGGGCCCGCTGCTCGGCACCCTGCCCAGAGAACGCGCGGCCGGGGACACCCTGCTCGCGATCGGGCGCAGCGGTTCGCGGCTCGCCGAGGAGTACCGCGCGGTCGCCTTCCGGCTCGCCTACGACCCGTCGTTCGCGGAGCGGCGCAGACTCCTGGTCACCGCCCCGCGCGGCGACAACAGGGAAGCCGCGGCCGCGGCGGTCAACCTGGCCGCCGCCTTCGCCGAGATGGGCCGCGACGTCCTGCTCGTCGAAGCCGATCTGCGTACGCCCTCCCTCGCCCATGACCTGGGGCGGGCGGCCCACGAGGTGCGGCCGCCCCGCTGGGCGGCCGACGAGAGCGACCGCGGCTGGCCGGCCGGCGGCCGCTCCAACGTGGACGTGCCCGGCTCCGGGGCGTTCGCCCTGGTCGCCGGGGTCACCGCGGACAACGTGCCGCGCGCCCTGACCTCCGCGTCCGTCGGACGGATCGTCGCCGAGGCCGACCGCCCGGGCGCCGTGGTCATCGTCCTCGCCCCGCCCGTGCTGTCGTACGCCGACGCCGTCGCCCTCGTCGACCGGGTCGAGGGCGTCATGATCGTCTGCGACCCGCGTGAGGTGCACCGCAGCGACCTGGAACGCATCCGCGAAATCATCGGCGCCTCCGGCGGCTCGGTGCTCGGCGCCCTCCTCCACCCGGCCAGGACCCGGCTGCGCCGCTCGGAACGCCGGCACAAGTCCGCCCGGCGGCGCACCGGCGGCCCGGACGGCCCGGCCGCCGACGCGGACGCGCCGGAGATCACCGGGAGCCCCGACGAGACCATGGGGCTGCGTTCCGTCACCCTCCCGGGGGCGCGCCGGTGAGAGCCCGCACCGCGATCCTCTGCTCGGTCGCGGACCAGGGCGTGGCGGCGCTCACCAACATCCTGGTGCTCGTGGCCGCCGCCCGGCTCTCCACCGTCACCGACTTCGCCCGCTTCTCGGCGGTCTACCTCGTCTTCACGGTGCTGCTGGGCGTCTCCGGCGCGTACACGGGGCAGCCCCTGGTCCTCCGGCGCGGCGGCGGCGCGGACACCCGGGGCGCCTGCCGCTCGGCCGTCGTGTTCACCGTCGGAGCGTCGGCAGCACTCGGCGCCCTGCTGGCCGCCGTATGCCTGCTCGTCCCGGGGGACACGGCCCGCGCCCTGCTGGCGCTCGGCCTCGTCCTGCCGGTGGTGCTCGGACAGGACGCCCTGCGCTACGCCTTCTCCACCCTCCAGCAGCCCCATCTCGCCCTGACCGGGGACCTGGTGAGGCTGGCCTGCGTGCTGGGTGCCCTGGCCGCCCAGGAGTACGGGGCCGCCCCCGCCCGGCTGATCGCCGTCTGGGGGCTCTCCGCGCTGCCGGCCCTCCTGCTCTCCGCCCTGCTGCTGCACCGCTCGACCGCGGGCGCTCCGATGTCCTTGCGCCCGCTGCTGAGGCGCGGCCACCTCGGGCAGCGCTTCACCGTCGAGTTCGGAGTCGGCAACGCGACCAGCCAGCTCTCCGTCCTTGGGCTCGGCGCCGTCGCCAACCCCCTCCTGGTCGGAGCGCTGCGCGGGGCGACCACCCTGTTCGGCCCGCTCAACGTGCTGTTCACCTCCGCCACCTCCTTCGGCCCCCCGCTCCTCGGCAGGATCGGCGACGAACGGCGCCGGGTGCGGGCCACCGCGGGCCTCGCCGCCGTGCTCGCCGCGACCGCCGCACTCTGGGCCGCCGCACTCGCCCTGCTGCCCGAGCGGGCGGGGCGCGAGCTCCTCGGCGACACCTGGCCGACGGCCGCCGCCCTGCTCCCGGCGACCGGCAGCCAGTACGCGGCGATGGCCGTCGGCACCTGCGGACTGCTCGCCCTGCGCATGCTCGACCCGCGTACGACGCTGAGCATCCAGGTGGTCTTCTCCCTCACCGCCGTGGCCCTCATGGCCGGGGGATACGCCCTCGCGGGTGTCCCCGGGGCCGCCTGGGGGCTGTGCCTGGGATCGCTCTGCAAGGCCACCGCCACCTGGACCCGGGTCGCCCGGCTGCGCCGCCGGAGCCCGACACGGAGCCTCAGCGCCGACGCGCTGCCCGCTGCTCCCTGAACGTGCTGATCAGCACCAGGCACAGCGCGCCTATCGCCAGTTTCCCCGCGGCCTGGAGCAGCGGCCCCCGCAGCAGGATGAACGTGTACCCGGCGATCAGCGGCGCCGCGATCGCCAGCACGCTCCCCGGCCCGGGTCCCGCCCGCGTGACGGCCAGCGCGTACCTGCGGTCCGTACGGGCCGCCGCGTAGCCGATCAGCGCCAGGCCGCCGATCATGCCGGACGCGCCGAAGTCGACCCAGAACTCGGTCCACAGCGGAGCCGACAGGTTGGTCATCTTCATCCCCATCCACTCGCCGACCCGCACCCCGGTGTCCTCGGGCTTCCCGCTCCACACCGCCCTGGGCACGAAGAAGAGCGCGGAGCCCGCGAGCTGACGGCCGTACGTATGGCCCCGGGTCTCCACCCAGGTGATGGTGTTGGCGAACATCACCGTCTGGTCGTAGTCCTTGGTGGCCAGCGGCTCGAAGACGGAGGCCGACTGCACGGGCCGGTACCCCTCGTCGTCGTAACGGAAGCGGTCGGCGTAGGGGAAGAGCACCAGCGCGCCCACCACACCCATGGCGAGCACCGAGCGGTACATCGCGGCACTGCTCGGGAACGCGGTGAACAGCAGGGACACCAGCACCGTCAGGAACCAGTAACGCGCGTTGGATATCGGGTTGTTCACGATGAGGTTGACCACCGCGAGCGCCACCCACACCAGCACGGTCGAGGGGGAGCGCCGGGCCCGGCGCGAGGTCACCAGGCGCCGGGTGTAGAAGAGCAGCGCCAGCAGCGCCGGGACCGTACCGAAGCCCTTCAGGAACGCGGAGCCGACGTTCGACTCCGCCGAGGCCACCCCGCTCTGCGCCACCGTGTCGCTGATCTCCTGACGGCTGGAGAAGAAGACGGCCGGCCCGCCGAGCTTCAGCACGTAGTACGCGCTCGCCAGCAGCGCGAGCAGCACCAGCAGCCGCAGCCTGACCGGGTGGGCCACGGCCGGCCCGCCCGTGGCGCGCGAGGAGGCGCGTCTCTTCAGGGGGCGGCGGGAGGCCAGCAGGGCGCCCAGATCGAAGGCCGCGCACCCCACCAGGATCATCGCGATGGCCGTCACCAGGTCGGAGCGCGGTCCCACCATCGGCGTCGGGGTCTGCCCGATCACCACCTGGGCGAACGGCGCCACACCCATGGCGATGTACACGAACATCCAGAAGACGCCCTGGAGCAGCCGCCTGCGGGTCGACAGGATCATCGTGGCGAGCCGGGCGCCCGCGTAGCAGGTCAGGACGAGCTGCAGCCAGTAGGCGGTGTCCCGCACCCCCGAACCGGGCTGGGCGGCGATCACCGCGGGCAGGAAGCAGACCAGGCCCAGGATGAGCGGCACGGACACCGCCCGCGAGAGCATCGCCCACGTCAGGGGCCTTGCCGGCGGCTCGGCCGGCGGGCGCGGAGCGCTCTCCCGGACGGCGACGGCTCCCGCCGACTCGTGCACGGACGTCATGACCCCCCGATCACCGGCCCCGAGAGCCCCACGGCCCACGAACACCTTAACGAATGCGGCCCACTTGAGGTGGTGCGATGGCTAGTCTGTGAACAGCCGGCCGAGGTTGAGGGGAACCCTGGTGAAAGTCCTGCACATCGTCACGCTGCACACGCCCGACCATGCGTTCGGCGGGCCCACACGGGTCGCGCTCAACCTGTCCAAGGTGCAGCGCGCCGACGGCGACGACGCCCGCATCATGGCGCTCGGCGACGGCTTCGCGGGCGCGCTGCCGGACACGGTCGAAGGGGTGCCCGTACACCTCTTCCAGGCACGGCACCTGCTGCCGATGTTCGAGGTCAGCGGCATCACCTCCGGCGCCCTGCTGAACACCGCGCGCCGCATGATGCGCGGTGCCGACCTCGTCCACGTCCACCTGATGCGCGACCTCGTGACCCTGCCGGCCGCGCTGCTCGCGCTGGCCACCCGCACCCCCCTCGTCGTCCAGACGCACGGGATGGTCGACCCGACCGAGAAGCGCGTCGCCCAGCTCACCGACCTGCTGGGCGTCCGCACGGTGCTGCGCCGCGCCGACGCCGTGCTGCACCTCACCGAGGCCGAGCGCCTCGACGTGAACGCGGTCGCCGCACCGGTCGCCCTCACCAACACCGTCAGGCTCGTCAACGGCGTCCGGCCGCAGGAGCGCAAGCCCGCCAGGGACGAGGGGCGCCCGCCCACCGTCCTCTTCCTGGCCCGCGTCCAGGAGCGCAAGCGCCCCGAGGACTTCGTCGCGGCGATGCCGGCCGTCCTCGCCCGGCACCCCGACGCCCGCTTCGTCCTCGCGGGACCGGACACCGGCGCGCTCCCCGGCACGCTGGCGCTCGCCCGGAAGCTGGGCGTCATGGACTCGCTCGACCATGTGGGCCCCCTCGGCCACGAGGAGGTGCTCGCGGCCGGGCGGCAGGCCGATGTGTACGTCCTGCCGTCGATCGAGGAGCCCCTCGGCGTGTCCGTCCTGGAGGCCATGTCCGTCGGCACGCCCGCCGTCATCACCCGGACCTGCGGCCTCGGCCCCGACGTGGCGGCCGCCGGAGCGGGCCGGGTGATCGACAGCCGCGTCGGCCAGGACGCGGAGAACGCCCGCAAGGTCGCCGAAGCGGTCCTCGAACTGCTGGAGCCCGAGGCCAACAACCGTGCGGGGAAGGCCGCGTGGAACCTGGTCAACGAGCAGTTCACCATCGAGGCCGTCACACGGACCCTCCGGCGGACCTACGAGGACGTGCTCCGCCGGAGGGCCTGACCCTTCAGCCCGTCCTTCCCTCACGGGACTTCAGCGCTATCTGCCAGCGGTAGAAGCTCATCGCCAGCGCGAAGTCCAGACCGGCTCGCCCGTCGAGGAAGCCCCGGCGGTAGACGTACATGTACGCGAAGGACACCAGCGGCTTGAACGGCGCCTTGTGGAAGAGCTGGCCCTGCCGGGACTTCACCCTCCTCACCTGCTCCTTCACCTCGGGGTGGTGTTCCAGCCACGCCTCCCAGTCGGAGTAGCGGTTGTGCCGCTCGAACCAGGCGGTGACGGGGTCCAGATCCTGGTGCTCGATGGGGTTGCTCAGCGCCTGGGCCGTGGCCGCGACCGGCTGGTAGTGCCCCTCGACCTCTCCGATGCCGGGCGCGGCGAGGTCGCCGACCTCCGGGTAGTGGCACCGGGTCCGGTCGGTGAGGGACCGCTTGCGGATCGTGTAGCCGTGCCGCAGCCGCTTCCCCGAGAACCAGTAGCCCAGCGGGATGTCGTACGCGGCGGGCTTCGGGCTCTCCGCGTCGGCGAAGATCCTCCGCAGCTCCGCCAGCAGCCCGGGACTCAGCCGCTCGTCACCGTCGAGCAGCAGGATCCAGTCCAGGTCCGTGCGGACGTTCTCCAGGCACCACTGCTTCTTGCGCGGATGACCTCCGTCCCAGGTGTACGTGACGACTTCGGCCCCGCACTCCTCGGCGATCTTCGCCGTGTCGTCGGTGCTGTGCGAGTCCACCACGACGACCGCCTCGAAGTGCCCCAGGACCGACTTCACCGCCTCGGCGATGTTCAGGCCCTCGTTCTTCGTGGGGATCGCGACGGCGATGGGCAGCTTGCTCAACTGTTGTCTCCTTGCGGCAGCCAGGCGTAGCAGCCTGTGGAGGTGAAGGTGCGGGCGGACCGGGCGACGGTGATCCCCACCGGCTCGCCCTCGGCGGAGGAGCCCGACTCCAGCTCCTTGCCGTCCGCCCCCGCCACCTGCCAGCTGCAGGTCTTGGTGGGGGAGGGGGCCCTGTACCGCCCGGGCCGGAGCCCGGTGCCCTGGTGGGTGCCGTCGGCGTAACCGAGTGCGGCCTCGTCCACGACGTCCTGGTGCTGGGGGCAGAGATGGGTCACGGCCGGCTCGGCGTCCGTGACCTCACCGGAGACGATCGCGGCGACGGCGATGTCCCGGTCAGCCTTGACCAGGTAGCGGAGCCGGTCGCAGGTCTCCTGCCCGGTCTGGAGCACCGCGGCCGGGTCCATCCCCTTGGGTACGCGGTCGGTCAGGTACTCCTTCTGCTTCTCGGTGAAGGACCCCGTGGCCGGGGTGATGTCCCCGGCGGGGGCCTTCGGCGTACCGCCGGATCTCCGGGGCGCCGGGGCCGCCGCCGTACGGTCTGCGGACGGTGCGGGGGAGGCCACCGCCGCGGTGGTCGGCGTACCGCCCGCCGCGGCGGTGGCCTCGTTGCCCCCGTCGCCCGACCCGCCGGACGAGCCGCAGGCGGCCAGCACCGCCGTCGCGAGGGCGACGGCGGCGCCGGCCAGGAACGGGTGCCTCATTCGGTGTTCCTCAGGCCGTAGTGCGCGCTGACCTGGGACTCGCTCAGCGCGGTCGGGTAGACGGCGGTCTCGTCGATCTGACCGGCGAAGAAGTTGCTGGTCGGGCGGTTGGCCCAGTTGCTCAGGTTGTCGCCGCCCACCCGCCAGTAGCCCGGGTAGTTCTCGTTGCCGCTGAACAGGATGTTCGAGGCGCGCAGCTGCCCGTCGACGTAGAGCCGCATGCCGCCGGTGCCCTGGGTGGCGACGACATGGTGCCAGTTGCCGTCGTTGTAGGCCCCGGCCGTGGTCACCGTGCGGCGGCCGCCGCTGTAGACACCGAAGACCAGCCGTCCGTCGTTGGCCATGTACACGTGCTTGTCGAAGCGGGTGCTGTTCTGCATGCTCAGATTGCCGAATCCGATGATCTTGCCGCCCCGCGTGGTGGTGGTCTTGATCCAGGTCTCCACGGAGAAGCGGGTGGGCTGCGGGTGGCGCTTGTTGCTGTACGCGTACTCGCTCGCCCCGTCGAAGCCGATCGCGGTCGAGTCACCCGCGATCGCGGCCGGGGTCTGCCGGTAGGAGGGCGCGTTGCGCAGGAAGCCGTTGTCCATGCCGCCCGTGGTGTCCGCCGCGAAGGTGGAGGTGCCCTCGTCGTAGCGCCAGTACAGGGAGGCACCGTCGGACAGCACCCGCGCCGGGTAGGCCTGGGTCGACGCGGCGACGGTCGCCGACTGCGCCGGGGACTTGGCGCTGGTGTTGGTGCCGTCGCTCGCGGTGATGCGGTACGAGTGCGTCTCGCCCACCGCGACGTCGGTGTCCGTCCACTTCAGCTGCGGGCGGTCCCAGAAGAGCGAGTATCCCGTGACCGTGTGCACGGGCGTGCTCGCGCCGTCCTTGTAGATCCGGTAGGTCAGCTCCCCGTCGTCGGTGTCGAAGCTGGTCTGCCAGTTCACGTCGATCTGCCCCGGGGTGACCGTGGAGAGACTGACGTTGGGCACCCAGGGCGCCCCGGTGTCCGGGCCGTCGGCGAACCGGGTCAGACCCTGCTGCCCGGCGCCGTTGACGGTGGTGAACTCCCCGCCGACCCACAGGTAGTGGTGGCCGCCCTTGTCGGTCTGCGTCATCACCCGGGGCCCGACCGGCTCACCGATGCCGTCGTTGGTGTCCGGGAACCAGGGGAGCAGCGTCGGGTCGTCGACCGACTGGGCCAGCAGGTGCTTGCGCGGCTGGTCGGCGAACCCTCCCATGCTGGCGCAGTCATGGGCGTGACTCCCGCTGTACAGCACGCCCGAGTGGACCAGGACGGCCTGGGTGGCGCCCAGGCAGGTGTCCCGCCAGCGCTGCTGGTAGTCGTCGAGGTCGATGGCGATCCGGCCGTCGAACACACCGCCGCCGGTGCCCTCGTTGGCGGTGTAGAGACCGGTCGCGTCGGTCGTGAGGTCCTGCACCGTCGAGGTGTTGGGGATGAAACCCGGGTAGCTCTTGGTGAGCGCCCCGGTGGTGGCGTCGACGACGGCGAGCGCGTGCGAGGTGGTGCCGTTGACGGTGAAGAAGTCACCGCCGAGCGCCACGTGCTGCCCGTCGGGGGTCACCTGGACCGCCCGGGCCACCTCGTCGGCGTTCGCCGTCCACGGCAGCAGGCCGGCGTCGGTGGTGACGGCGGCGAACTTGTTCCTCGTCTGCCCGCCCACACTGTTGAAGTCACCGGCCAGGTAGACGGTGTCGGCGGTGACGTCCAGGGCCCGTACGGTCGCCGAGACGGAGATCTTGAAGTCCGTACGGGGCGTGCAGGTCGCCGTGTCGACGGCCGCGATGTTGCTGACGCCCTCGCCGTTCACCGCGCCGAACTGCCCTCCGGCGTAAAGGGTCTCCCCATCGGGCGACAGGGCGAGCGCCCGTACGGTCGCGGTCCCCGAGGACTGGGTGAACGACAGACTGCACCCCGTGGGCGCGCCGGTCGCCGCGTCGAACGCCGCGAAGTTGACCGCGGGCTGCTCCGAGGTCCCCGCCGCCGCGTCGGGCGGCCGGACCGTGGAGAAGGTGCCACCGGCGTAGACGGTCCCCTCCGTCGCGGCCATCGACCAGACGATCCCGTTGGTCTGCCAGGTGGAGAGGTCGTCCGCGGTGATGGACACCGGCGGTGTCAGCGCCGCGGCCGGGGAGGCCCCGGCCGCTGTCGCGGTCAGGGCACCCGCGAACAGGCAGAGCGCGGTGGACGCGGCCCGCACACGGCCGCTTCCCCAGGGTCTCCGCCCCGTGCTTGCGTTCATCATTCAACTCCGAAGGTGAGGACGAGCTGCGGCCGGTAGGCCGCGGTTGCCTCGCTCGACCAGATGCGGAGACTGTCCGTCCCGCTTCCGGTCAGGGCGAGTGAGGTGGCGGAGCCGAGGGCCCCGCCGAGTGCGGACGCGTCCAGCTCCGCCGAATGGTCGGTGGAGACCGATGCCGCGCCGGTGATGGTCCCCAGCACGGACGTGGCAAGCGCCGGCCGGGTGTTGTAGGTGACCGCCGATTCGGTCCACGTGCCGGTGACCGGCACGATGCTGTGGCTCTCGGCCGATCCCGCCGTCGGGTCCGACGAGGTACGGAAGGTGAGCCGCGCGCCCGTGAGCACCCGGCCCGCCGGAGCGGACGGCAGGGTGAAGCGCAGATAGCTCAGGTAGGCCGTGGTGCCCCGTGAGGCGAGCTGGCTGTCGTTGTAGTTCGTGTTCGCCGCCACGCTGTTGACGTAGGCGTCCTCGTCCGGGGTGAGGGCGACGGTGCTGCCGCCGGGGTCCGGCGGGGCGCCCGCCAGCTCGTGGTGCGCGGCGACCTGGGCGGCGGTCAGCGCGGACGGGTAGACCGCGGTCTCGTCGACCTGGCCGGCGAAGTAGTCGCTGGTGGGGCGGTTCGGCCAGGCGTTGCTCATGGCGTCCCCGCCCACCCGCCAGTAGCCGTTGTACGAGCGGTTACCGGTGGCCGCGTTGGTGCCGACCGCCTCCCCGTCGACGTACAGCACCATGCCGGACGGTCCCTGCGTGGCCACGGCGTGGTGCCAGGCGCCGTCGTTGTAGGAGCCGGCCGAGGTGACGGTGGGCCGGGTGCTGCCGCTCTGGACGCCGAACGCCAGCCGGCCGTCGTCCGTCAGATAGACCAGCTTGTCCGAGATGCCGCTCGTGTGGCCGCGCTCCGTACCGATGTTGTTGCCGTACCCCACGATCCGCCCGCCGCTCGTCGACGTGGTGCAGAACCACGTCTCGACGGAGTACGGCGTGGGGGAGGTGTAGCGGTGCAGCCGGTCGCTGTAGACGTACTCGTTCGTGCCGTTCAGGGAGAGCGCGGCGGAACCGGCCACCGCGGACGGCGTGGCGCGGTAGGAGGGCGCGTTCACGTACACCCCGCCGTTACGGCTCGCCGACGCGTCGGCCGCGAAGGCGCCACCGGCCTCGTCGTAGCGCCAGTACAGATCGGCCCCGTCGGCCAGCACCTTCTCCTGGTAGGGCGACGCCGACGACGCGGCGGTCACCGAGGCCGCGGCGGAGAGCGCGCTGGTGTTCGTGCCGTCGCTCGCCGTGATCCGGTAGCTGTACGACCGGCCCGCGACCACGTTCCGGTCGGTGAAGGTCAGCTGCGGTCTGCTGAAGAACAGCGACGGACCCGTCGTCGTGTACACCGGCGTCGCGCCGCCGTCACGGTAGACCCGGTACGTCAGGAGACTGTCGTCCAGGTCCAGGCTGCTGCGCCAGCTGACCGCGACCTCACCGGCCCGCGGCGCGGACACACTCACCGCCGGTGCGGGCGGCGCCCCGGTGTCCGGCGTGTTCGCGAACCGGGTCAGCGCCTGCTGGCCGGTCCCGTTGACCGTGGTGAACTCGCCGCCGACCCAGAGGAAGTCACGGCCGCCCTTCGAGGACACGGTCAGCGCCCGGGGGCCGACCGGCTCACCGATGCCGTCATTGGTGTCCGGGAGCCACCCCAGCAGGTCGGGGCTGTCGACCGACTGAGCGGTCAGATGCTTGCGGACCTGGTTGGGGAAGCCGCCCATGGTCGAGCAGTCGTGCACATGGCTGCCCGCGTACAGCACCCCCTGGTGGACCCGGAGCGCCTGCGTCGCGCCCTGGCAGGTGTCCCGCCAGCGCTGTCCGAAACCGTCGAGCTCCATGGCCAGCCGGCCGTCGAACGACGTCGGGCCCGAGCCCTCGCCCGCCGCGTACCAGCCGTCGGACTCCTCGTCCGTGACGATGTCCTTGATGACGGCGGACCGGGGGATGAAGGAGGCGCCGTAGGCGTGGGTGACGGCGCCCGTGGCGGCGCTCGTCACCGCGAGCGCGTGCGAGGCGGCGCCGCCGACGGTCAGGAAGTCACCGCCGATGAGCACGTGGTCCCCGTCCGGGGTCACCCTCAGGGTGCGGCCCGGGTCGTCGGCGTCCGGGTTCCAGCCGGTCAGGGTTCCCTGTGCGGTCACCGCGCCGAAGAAGCGCCGGGCCGTGCCGTTGACGGTCCGGAAGTCGCCGCCCGCGTAGACGGTGCCGTCCGCCGCGACGTCGAGGGCGCGGACCGTCGCGCCGAACTGCGGGGCGAAACCCGCCCGCGGCCGGCAGGTGGCGGTGTCGATCGCCGCCAGGCCGTTGACGGCCGTGCCGTTCACCGCGTTGAAGTAACCCCCCGCGTACAGCGTGGACCTGTCGGGTGAGACGGCGAGCGCCCGGACCGTCGCCGTGCCGCTGCTGCGGGTGAAGGAGAGCGAGCAGCCGGTGGGCGCCCCGGTCGCCGCGTCGAGCGCGGCGAAGTTCACGGCGGGCGTCGTGTTGCTCCCGGCCGGGGAGCCCGCGGGCCGGATCCCTGAGAAGGTGCCGCCCGCGTAGACGACTCCGTTCGCCTCCGCGAGCGACCAGACGATGCCGTTGGTCTGATACGTGGACAGGGCGTCGGCGGTGAAGCCGACCGGCGGGGTGAGCGCGGCGGCCGGGGGAGCGGAGAGCGCCGTCAGCGTGCCCGCGGCGAGGCCGATGACGGCGGCGGACACCGCGCTCCGAGTGCGTCCGAGACGTCCTGCCCCTTTCATCTGTCCACCCGGACCGCGGAACCCGTGAGCTGGTCGCTCAGCAGCCGGATGTCGGCGTCGACCATGATCCGTGCCAGCTCGCGCGACTTCACCTCCGGCTTCCAGCCCAGGAGTTCCTCCGCCTTGGACGCGTCGCCGATCAGCGCGTCGACCTCGCTGGGGCGCTCGTACTTGGGGTCGTAACGCACATGCTCGGCCCAGTCGAGGCCCGCGTGCTCGAAGGCGTACTCCAGGAACTGCCGGACGCTGACCCCCTCACCGGTGGCCACCACGTAGTCGTCGGGGGTGTCGCACTGGAGCATCCGCCACATCGCCTCCACGTACTCCGGGGCGTACCCCCAGTCGCGTACGGCGTCGAGGTTGCCCAGATGCAGCCGGTCCTGCAGGCCCGCCTTGATCCTCGCCACCCCCCGGGTGATCTTGCGGGTCACGAAGGTCTCGCCACGACGCGGGGACTCGTGGTTGAACAGGATGCCGTTGGTGGCGAACATTCCGTACGCCTCGCGGTAGTTGACCGTCGCCCAGTACGAGTACACCTTGGCCACGCTGTACGGACTGCGCGGGTGGAACGGCGTCCCCTCGTTCTGCGGGGGAGGGCTCGCGCCGAACATCTCGGAGGAGGAAGCCTGGTAGACCCGCGTCTCGATACGGCTGGCCCGGATCGCCTCCAGCAGCCGGACCGTTCCGAGCCCCGTGACGTCCCCCGTGTACAGCGGAGCGTCGAACGACACCCTGACATGGGACTGCGCGCCGAGGTTGTAGACCTCGTCGGGCTGTATGTCCCGCAGCAGGTTCACCAGCGCGACCCCGTCGGAGAGATCGGCGTGATGGAGCACGAAGGACCGATCGGCCTCCTCGGGCCCCTGGTAGATGTGGTCGATCCGCTCCGTGTTGAAGCTCGAAGAACGGCGTATCAGGCCGTGGACCGTGTACCCCTTCTCGAGCAGCAGCTCCGCCAGGTACGAACCGTCCTGCCCGGTCACGCCGGTGATGAGTGCGGTTTTCGCCATGACTCCCCCCTTCTCTGGTCGCCCGTAGGGCTGTTCGGTGCATCGAAATATCGCCATCTGAGCGGAATGCGGCAAAAGGTCACCCCGATGCCGCGCTCCTGGCAGAATCCGGGCCATGACGACTGACCTGCCAGGACCGTCCCAGGAATCCGCTCTCCCCCTGCTGCGCCCCGGCGCCCGCATATTCGTCGCGGGCCACCGCGGCCTCGTCGGCTCGGCGCTGGTGCGCCGCCTCACCGCCGACGGCCACGACGTGATCACCCGTGGCCGGGACGAACTCGATCTGCGCGAGGCCGCGCCGACCGAGGCGTTCCTGCGCGACACCCGCCCGGACGCGGTCGTGCTGGCCGCCGCCAAGGTGGGCGGGATCATGGCCAACAGCACGAGCCCGGTGCAGTTCCTGGAGGACAACCTCCGGATCCAGCTCTCGGTGATCGCGGGCGCGCACGCCGCGGGGATCCAGCGGCTGCTCTTCCTCGGGTCGTCGTGCATCTACCCCAAGCACGCCCCGCAGCCGATCCCCGAGGACGCGCTGCTCACCGGCCCGCTGGAGCCGACCAACGAGGCCTACGCACTCGCCAAGATCGCCGGGATCGTGCAGGTCCAGTCGTACCGCCGGCAGTACGGCGCCTCGTACATCAGCGCCATGCCCACCAATCTCTACGGCCCCGGTGACAACTTCGACCTGGAGACCTCGCATGTGCTGCCCGCCCTGATCCGCCGCTTCCACGAGGCGAAACGGGACGGTGCCGACGAGGTCACCCTGTGGGGCTCCGGCAGCCCCCGCCGCGAGTTCCTCCACGTCGACGATCTCGCCGCCGCCTGTGCGCGGCTGCTGGAGGTGTACGACGGCGCCGAGCCGGTCAACGTCGGCTGCGGCGAGGACCTCACCATCCGTGAACTCGCCGAGACCGTGAAAGACGTGACGGAGTACCGGGGGCGCGTCGTCTGGGACACCTCGAAGCCCGACGGGACCCCGCGCAAGCTCCTCGACGTGTCCCGGCTCTCCTCCCTCGGCTTCAAGCCGCAGATCCCCCTGCGGGACGGCATCGCCCGCACCTACGCCTGGTGGCTCGGCCGGAACGCCCCGCAGGGCTGACGTTTCGGCCGGACGGCCGCGGTACGCACTGGCTCCGTGCACGCTCGTCTCCTCGTGTCCCCCCACCACGTCTCAGTACGCCCCGCGGCCGTCGGTGACGGCGCGCACCGTTCTGGCGAGGAGCCCCATGTCCGTCGCCACGGACCAGTTGTCCACGTACCAGAGGTCCAGCGAGACCGTCTCCTGCCACGACAGGTCCGACCGTCCGCTGACCTGCCACAGACCGGTCAGCCCGGGCCGCACCGCCAGGCGCCGCAGCTCCCGCTCGTCGTAGCGCGAGACCTCCTCCGGCAGCGGAGGACGGGGACCCACCAGGGACATGTCACCTCGCAGTACGTTGAGGAGCTGAGGGAGCTCGTCCACGGAGGTGCGCCGCAGGGCGTGGCCGATGCGGGTCACCCGAGGATCGCGGCGCATCTTGAACATCGGGCCCTCGCTCTCGTTCTCTGCCGAGAGCCGCTCCCTGAGGGACTCCGCGTCCGCCACCATCGTGCGGAACTTCCACATGGTGAACGGCCTGTTGTGCAGGCCGTGACGCGTCTGGCGGTGGAAGACCGGGCCGGGGGACGAGAGCCGCACCGCCAGAGCCACCCCGATGAACAGGGGCGCCAGCACCAGCAGCCCGAGAGCGGCACCCGCCCGGTCCACGACGGCCTTGAGCGCGGCCTGCGGACCGCTCCGCAGCGGCGGCGCGACATGCAGCAGCGTCAGTCCGGCGGCGGAGGCCGGCCGCACCCGGGCGGCGGCCACGCCGGACAGCTCCGAGAGGACGCAGAGGGCCAGCCCGCCGTCGTGCAGCCCCCACGCCAGCCGGCGCAGCCGGTCGTCGTCGAGCTGCGGGCCGGGCGCGACGAGCACCAGGTCCGCGTCATGGGCGAAGGCGCCGCCGAGCACCGTGGACACGTCGTCGTCGGCGTGCCTGGGCCCCAGCCGCCCCGGCGCCGGGGCGGCGCAGGCCGGCACCGCCGGACCTACCGGCACCACGGCCACCGCCGTGTACGGGTGGTCCGTACGGGAGTTGAGGAGATTCACCGCCCGGTCCAGACCTGCCGCCTCGCCGACCACGAGAACCCGGCGTCCCCCTCGCCGGCCCGCCGTGCGCCGTAACCGGCCCGCGGCCCCCACCAGGACGGCCACGGCCAGGCCGGGCACCAGAGCGGCGACGGCGGTCGCCGGGTCGAGGCCCCGGCCCGTCACGGCCAGCAGCACCGCCAGCACCCCGACGAGCGCCAGCCAGTCCCCCGAGGAGGCGTACGCCGCTCCGGCCGCTTCCCCCGGCAGCCGGTGCGCGTACCGGCCGCGTGCCGCACGCACCCCGGCCCACACGAGCGCGGCCGACGCCGCGGCGGCCGACGGATCCGGCTGATCGCCTGCCCGCAGCACGAGCCAGGCGGGGACCCCCAGGCCCACCAGATCGGTCAGGACGAGGAAGGGCACACGCGGACCGGGCGACTTCCTCGCCCGCGGTCTCTCCGCGTGATCGCGCTCACCGGTCGTCGGAGCTCTCCACAACTGCTGCGGAGCCACCGTATGGTTCCGGGACCCTGCGGTACGCGGTCGTGGTGCTCCCGCGAGCCCGACAGGCCCGGATATATCCGATTCAGGTATTTCGACATGCCCCATGAACCCCCCAGCCACAGTTGCATCCCCACAAACGGGGCGCATCCGCCGATCCTGTGGACTGACGGATGCGCCCTCGCTCGGTGCACGATATCCACACACGTGCCATTTCGCTGGAGTTCCCGTGAAGTTCAGACACACCGGGCGATGTGATTCCTGTCGCCCCGTCCGAAGGGTTGCGGAGGCACACACCTAGAGTGGAGGTATGGAACCGCTTTCCGAGGAACAGACCGGCCAACTCGTCGTGATCGTGACCGACCTGGCCAGGCAGGGGCGTACGGAAGAGCTCCTGGAGTTCTTCGACCACGGGCTGCCGGTCGACGTCCAGGACCAGGAGGGCAACACCGCCCTCATGCTCGCCGCCTACCACGGGCGGACGGAGACGGTGCGGGCACTGATCGGGCGAGGGGCCGACGTCGATCTGCGCAACATCAGGGACCAGTCACCGGTGGCGGGGGCCCTGTTCAAGGGCGAGGACGAGATCGTCGCGGCGCTGGTCACCGCGGGCGCCGACCTGGACGCGGGGACGCCCAGCGCGCGGGCCACGGCGGAGATGTTCGGACGGACGGCGCTGCTGGCGTAGCCGCGCCACCACGGAGGGGCCCCGGGCTTCGTCGCCCGGGGCCCCTCGCGTTCGGCCGGCTCAGGCCTGCTTGGAGGCCTTCAGGGCCTCGATGGCCTTGCGCACACCCTCGCCGTAGGCCGGGTCGGCCTGCGTGCAGTGGTGGATGTGACGCTCGATCGTGGCCTCGGAGGCCCCGTCGATCGCCCGCGCGGTGTTGCCGAACAGGGCGTCCTGCTGCTCCGGCGTCATCTGCCGGAACAGGTTGCCCGGCTGCTCGAAGTAGTTGTCGTCGTCCTCGCGGTAGTCGAACCGGTCGGCCGAGGCGCCGTCGAGCGCCATGCCGGGCTCGGCGAACTGCGGCTGCTCGGCCCAGCGGCCGTAGCTGTTCGGGGTGTAACCGGGGACGGCGCCCTGGTTGCCGTCCACGCGCAGCTGGCCGTCGCGGTGGTAGGTGTTGACGTTCTTCGCGCCGCGCGGCTGGTTCACCGGGATCTGGTGGTGGTTGACCCCGACGCGGTAGCGGGCCGCGTCACCGTACGAGAACAGCCGGCCCTGCAGCATGCGGTCGGGCGAGGCGCCCACACCGGGGACGAGGTTGGCCGGCGTGAAGGCGGCCTGCTCCACGTCCGCGAAGTAGTTCTCCGGGTTGCGGTTGAGCTCGACCTCGCCGACCTCGATGAGCGGGTAGTCCTTCTTCGACCAGACCTTGGTGAGGTCGAAGGGGTGGTAGCGGTACGTCGCCGCGTCCGCCTCCGGCATGACCTGGATGTAGAAGGTCCACTTCGGGTGGTCGCCGCGCTCGATGGCGTCGAACAGGTCCGCCTGGGAGGACTCGCGGTCGTCGGCGACGATCGCGGCGGCCTCCGCGTCGGTCAGGTTCTTGATGCCCTGCTGCGTACGGAAGTGGAACTTCACCCAGAAGCGCTCGTTGCTCTCGTTGATGAACGAGTAGGTGTGCGAGCCGAAGCCGTGCATGTGACGGTAGCCGTCGGGGATGCCGCGGTCCGACATCACGATGGTGATCTGGTGCAGCGCCTCGGGGAGGCTGGTCCAGAAGTCCCAGTTGTTCTCCGGCGAGCGCAGGTTGGTGCGCGGGTCGCGCTTCACGGCGCGGTTGAGGTCCGGGAAGTGGTGGGGGTCACGGTGGAAGAAGACCGGCGTGTTGTTGCCGACGACGTCCCAGTTGCCCTCCTCCGTGTAGAAGCGGAGGGCGAAACCGCGGATGTCGCGCTCCGCGTCGGCCGCGCCGCGCTCACCGGCGACGGTCGAGAACCGGGCGAAGAGCTCCGTCTCCTTGCCGACCTCGGAGAAGAGGGCCGCCCTGGAGTAGCGGGTGATGTCCTGCGTCACCTTGAACGTGCCGAAGGCGCCGGAGCCCTTGGCGTGCATACGGCGCTCCGGGATGACCTCACGGCTGAAGTGGGCCAGCTTCTCCAGGAACCAGACGTCCTGGAGCAGCATCGGGCCGCGCGGACCGGCGGTGACGGCGTTCTCGTTGTTCGCGACCGGTGCGCCGGCAGCGGTGGTCAGCGGCTTCGTGTTGTCAGAAATTGTCCTGCTCCTCCGTGTGGAAACTTGCATGCACCGACTCCAGGTCCCGTCGGCCACGGTCGGTCCGGCATCCGGGGCACAGGCCCCAGTACGTGACCTCCACGTGGTCCACGGCGAACCCGTGGTCCTGGGGCGCATCGAGGCGCGGAGAGCCCTGGGGGACGTCGACGTCGGCGATCGTGCCGCACGTGCGGCAGACCACGTGCCGATGGTCGTCCCGGGACTGTCCTTCGTACCGTGCCGGAGAGTTCGGCAGGTCGATCCGCCGCGCCAGTCCGGCGTCGACGAGCGTCTTGAGTACGTCGTAGACGGCTTGGGTCGAGACCGCTCCGATGCGGGTGCGTACCAGCGTCAGGAGGGAACTGACATCGGAGTGCGGGGCCTCGTGGACCGCCGAGAGCACGGCGACCCGGGGGCGGGTCACTCGCAATGACGCTCCGCGCAGGAGAGTCCTGGCCTCGGTTTCGATCACCTGCGCAGTCAATCACTTTTCTGGAATGATTCCAATGAAAGACTGGCACCAGTTCTGGTGGCAGGGGTGTGCGGCGGGCGCGATGTCCGATTCCCGCCAGCTTTAGGGGTGCCCCATGCCGCATCCTTGGAGCATGACCAGTGACGACAGCAGGTACGAGGCGGTGACCAGCCGCGACGCCCGGTTCGACGGCGAGTTCTTCTTCGCCGTGTCCACGACCGGGATCTACTGCCGCCCGAGCTGTCCCGCCACCACGCCGAGGCGCCGGAACGTCACGTTCTTCCCCACGGCGGCCGCAGCCCAGGGCGGCGGATTCCGCGCCTGCCGGCGCTGCCGCCCGGACGCGGTGCCCGGCTCGGCCGACTGGAACGCGCGCGCCGACCTGGTCGGCCGGGCGATGCGGCTGATCGGCGACGGAGTCGTCGACCGGGAGGGCGTGGCCGGACTGGCCTCGCGCCTCGGCTACAGCGCCCGCCAGGTGCAGCGCCAGCTGAACGCCGAGGTCGGAGCGGGACCCATCGCGCTCGCCCGCGCCCAGCGGGCCCACACCGCGCGGGTCCTGCTGCAGACCACCACCCTGCGGGCCGCCGACGTCGCGTTCGCCGCCGGTTTCGCCAGTATCAGGCAGTTCAACGACACCGTCCGCGAGATCTACGCCCTCACCCCCGGCGAACTGCGCACCGCCCGGCCCGGCAGCTCCTCCCGCTTCGGCTCAGTCCCCACCGCCGACGGGGCCGGGGGAGTGCCGCTGCGACTCGCCCACCGGGGGCCGTACGCGGCGGAAGCGATCTTCGACCACCTCGCGGCCCGCGCCCTCGCCGGCATCGAGGAGATGGCCGGCGAACGGGGTGACCGCACCTACCGGCGCACCCTGCGCCTGCCGCACGGCACCGGCATCGCAGAGGTCCGCGAGCGGACCGGTGACGGCTGGCTGGAGTGCCGGCTGCACCTGGGTGACCTGCGCGACCTGACGACCGCCACCCAGCGGATGCGCCGCCTCTTCGACCTGGACGCCGACCCCCAGGCGGTCACCGAGCGCCTCGGCGCGCACCCCGCTCTGGCACCGCTCGTCGCCCGTACGCCCGGACTGCGGGCCCCCGGCGCCGCCGACGTCCACGAACTGGCCGTCCGGGCGGTCCTCGGCCAGCACGTCTCCGTAGCGGCCGGGCGCAGACTCGGCAGCGCCCTGGTGACGGCCTACGGCGCGCCCCTCCAGGTGCCCAGCGGCGCCCTGACCCGTACGTTCCCCGGCCCCGGCGACCTGGCCGGAGCCGGCCTGGAGGAGCTGGGGGCCACCGGCTCCTCGCGCGCCACCCTGCGCGCCGTCGCCGCGGCCCTGGCCGACGGACGGCTCGGGCTCGACCCCGGAGCCGACCGCGACCAGGTGGAGAAGGAACTCCTGAGCCTGCCGGGCGTCGGCCCCCGGGCGGCCGGCTGCATCCGCATGCGGGCGCTCGGGGACCCCGACGTGCTGCTGACCGGCGACACCGCCCTCGACGCGGGCATGCGGCACGCGGGCGCGGACGCGGCGGACGCCGAGGCGTGGCGCCCCTGGCGGACGTACGCCGTGCACCACTTCTGGAACGCGGCCGCGGACCGGCCCCGTCTCGCGGCAGCGTGACGTCCGAATCCCGCCGGCCGTCCCACCGCGGACCTCGCACAGTGGACGTAGACGACCGATCCATCCGGAAGGACCACCACGATGACGCTCTACACCACGATCGACAGCCCGCTCGGCGAGCTGCTGCTGGTGGGCGAGGAGTCCGCCACCGCGGAGGGCGGCACGGCCCTCGCCTCGCTCTCCGTGCCGGGCCAGAAGGGCGGGGCGACGGTCCAGGACGGCTGGACGGAGCGCCCGGCGGCCTTCACCGCGATCGCCGCCGAGCTGCGCGCGTACTTCGAGGGGAGCCGGACCGGCTTCACCGTCGAGCGCGCCGTCAGCCGTGGCACCGACTTCCAGCGGCGCGTGTGGGAGGCACTGGAGACCATCCCGTACGGCACCACGCTCAGCTACGGCGAGATCGCCGCGCGGATCGGCGCCCCGCGCGCGGCCGTCCGCTCGGTGGGCACCGCTGTCGGCGCCAACCCGCTGCTGGTCGTGCGCCCCTGCCACCGGGTGATCGGCGCGAGCGGCGCGCTGACGGGCTACTCGGGCGGCCTCGACCGCAAGAGGCAGCTCCTGGACCTGGAGAACCGCCACCAGGCGGCCTGAACGGCCGCGCCCCACGGCGTGCGAACGCCCTGGGGCCGTGCGACGAAGGCACACCGATGACCGACACCCTTCATCACGACGCGCGTCACCGGGCTCACGTGGGCCGTCTCCCGATCTCGTTGTCAGTGGGCGCCAGTAGGTTCAGTCGTGTTCCGCCGGTCCGGCGGCGACAACCCCTCAGCTGTGCATTGGAGATGGCGCGTTGTCCGATTGGGAGAGGTCGAGCACGGCACGGGTGATACCGCCCGCGCGGCCGCGCAAGCTCGCCAAGGTTCCGTTCGTCGAGCTGGCCGACGGGCGCCTGCAAGGTGTGGTGTCCAGTGGTTCGGACATCGGCCGGGTCTACGTCTCGTCCGTCGCCACGGGGAGCTACGCGTTCGCCTGCAGCACCAACAACAACCGGCCCTGCGGCGGTGCGCGCGGATCGTTCTGCAACCACATCGGCGCCCTGATCAACGAGGCGGTCCTGCAGTACGGTGCCGAGCGCGTCGTCCGCTACCTGAAGGCCGAGGTGCCGGAGGGGGAGGTGGACGGGGCCGCGCTGGCCTCGGCCATGAGGAGCACCCGCCCCCAGGCGGACGCGACGAAGGCCGCGGCATCCGTCTTCAGCCGGTTCCTGCGGCACCTGGCCTACCTCGAACACGCCCCGGTCACCGCTCCGTTGCCCGAGATGCACTTCTTCCCGCCGACCCGGGCGGTGGCGTGATGCACGCCGGACTGCTCACCGAACCCGTCGACGGACTCGACGAAGCCCTGGAGGCGGTCGACGCCTTCGACCGGGCGCTCGTCACCGGCCTGCTCCGCCCCCAGCACGCCGAGGCCGCCGGCCCGGCACGGCTCGCCGGCGCCGTGGTGGGGACACCCCTGGCCGCCAGGGTCGCCGAGGCGGCCGGGAAAGCGGCGGCCGGAGCGGCCGGCGAGGACCACTTCCTGGCCCTGGCCGCCGCGCGGACCGCGCTGCTCGGCTCCGTCCACGACGCGCTGCTGACCCGGACCGAGGAGGCGGCCGGCCGCTCACCCGGCGCGGAGACCGCAAAGCCCGCCGGTGGACAGCCGACGGCGAATCTGCTGACGGCCGCCCGCGCCTGGCTCTCCGATCTGGCGCGCTGCGGATGGCAGGGACTCGACCACGAGGTGGTGTCCGGGGCGGCGGAGGTCGTGTCCGCGATGCTTCCCGACCCGTCCCTGCGCCGCCTCGCCGCCCTCCTCGACGGCTTCGCCGCCGAACTCGCCGCCTCCTGTCCCGGTGCCTCGGCGGAACGGTTTCCGGTACGCCGCTGGGCCGACCTCTGGTCGCGCGGGATGCTGCTGACGGTGCCCGGAGCGGCCGTCACTCCGGCAGTCGGGACCGCCGACGGCCGCCTGCTGCCCCTCGGCATCGACGTACAGGAGCACGCGACCGCCGCACAGGCGCAGGTGCACGCCGTGTTCGAGCCCGCGGACGGAACCGCGCCCCGCCTCGTGCGCGCCAGCGTGTCCGTACCAAAACCCGACACGATTCTCGGAGCCGGGATCTGGCAGCTGCTGCGCCCGCACATGTCGCTCCTCACGGCCGCAGGTGAGGGCCGCTCGATGGTCCTCGACGGTATGCCGGTCACGGCCGAGGGCGACCTCCTCTGGAGCGACGAGCACGCCCGCCCCGGCGAGCCGGCCGACGCGTTCGCCACGGCCCGCGTGGCACTGCCCACCGCGACCGCCCCGGTGACCGCGCCTCTGGACCGGCATCCGGCGCGCATCGCCGTACCCGTCTTCCTGGAGGGCTACACCGCCCGCACGGATGACGACGGCCGACTGACCTTCACCGTCGCCGGAACCGAACTGGCCGTGGACACGGACCGCATCCCGGCCGCCGGGCCGCTCACGCCCGACGCCGTCGCCAGGTCCGGGGCGTGCATCGCGCTCATCCGCTGGGACGCCGGGAGATTCGGCGTACAGCCGCTCGCCGTCGAGACCACGGTGCGGAAGAAGGTGACGTCGCTGCACGCGGGGGCGTGGGCCGGAGGGACAGCCGACAAGGCCGGGGCCAGAGCGGAGAAGGCGGCCACCGACGCCGCGAAGGTGCTGAGCGAGCGCGCGGGAAGGCTGCTGCGGAAATGACCGGACAGCAGAGTCCCGAGGTGACCGGAGAGCCCTCGCACGACAACCGCCGCCAGGTCATGTACTGGCGCCTTCTCGCCCGGCTCTTCGACCACGAGGAGCACCCGGCCCTGGAGTCGGCGAGCCTCGCCGTGGTCGAGGACATCGGCCTGCCGGCCAAGCTGCTGGATCCACAGGCTTCGGTCGACTCCGTGGTGCAGCGCCATCCCGAGCTCTCCGCCGAGTTCGACGGGCTGATGGTCCCGGAGGCGGAGGCCGGCGGAGATCCCGACGCCCGCGACCGGGCAGCCGAGGTGCGGCGCGCCGCGCTCGTGTCGAAGGTGCTGCTGAACGTCTTCCACGATCCTCCCGGCACCGTCACGGCCGGCCGGCTTTCCCGGTGGCAGTCCGACGCGGGATGGCTGGAGCGCGCGCTCGGCTGCAAGCCCGGCGAACTGCGCGGCGGGCGCGCCGGAGGAACAGGTGTCAGCCCCACGGGGACGGGCGGCGGCGGCCGGACCCCCGATCTCAGCCGCCTCGTCCCGGAGATCGGCCCGGAGCTCGGCTCCATCGAGGCCGGCCTGGTCAAGCGGATGCGGCTGCGCGAGGTGCTCGCCGACCCCCGGCTGGCCGGACAGCTGACACCGAGCATGTCGCTGATCGAACAACTGCTGCGTGACAAGGACAACCTCTCCGGTGTGGCCCTGGCCAACGCCAAGGCGCTGATCCGCCGCTTCGTGGACGAGGTCGCCGAGGTGCTGCGCACACAGGTGGAGAAATCCACCGTCGGAGCCCTGGACCGCTCGGTCCCGCCCAAGCGGGTCTTCCGCAACCTCGACCTGGACCGCACGATCTGGAAGAACCTCACCAACTGGAGTCCTGAGGAGGAACGGCTCTACGTCGACCGCCTCTTCTACCGCCACACCGCGCGTAAGACCACGCCGCAGCGGCTGATCGTGGTCGTGGACCAGTCGGGCTCGATGGTGGACTCGATGGTCAACTGCACCATCCTCGCCTCGATCTTCGCGGGTCTGCCCAAGGTGGACGTCCACCTCATCGCGTACGACACCCAGGCGCTCGACCTCACTCCATGGGCACACGACCCCTTCGAGGCCCTGCTGCGCACCAACCTCGGGGGCGGCACCGACGGCACGGTCGCCATGGCACTGGCCCAGCCGAAGATCGCCGAACCCCGCAACACGGTCGTGGTGTGGATCTCGGACTTCTACGAATGGCAGACCGAGCCTCTGTTCGAGAGCATGGCCGCCATCCACCGCTCCGGGGCCAAGTTCATCCCGGTCGGCTCCGTGACCAGCTCCGGGCGCGCCGGCGTCAACCCGTGGTTCCGGGAGCGCTTCAAGGACCAGGGGACACCCGTCCTCTCCGGCCACATACGCAAGCTCGTCCACGAGCTCAAGACCTTCCTCACCTGAGGCCCCCCGGCCCGGTGCAGTCGAACCCCCCTTCTTCGAAAGGCACACCCATGTCCGACCTGTTGCGCGCCCCCGCCGAGATCAAGTACGCCGAGGAACTGGACTGGCTGGAGTCGGTCGACGACGGCCCGAAGCCCTTCTCCTGGCGCCTGTCGCCGAAGATGGTCCGCCTCTTCATCCTGGGATCCGAGCGCTCCGACGGCCTCGACCGGGAGATCTCCCAGAAGTGGTACGGCGACCGCAGCTTCGTCGAGCGTTCCATCGTCACGCTGGCCTCCGACCGCGGTCTGCTGCTCATCGGCGACCCGGGCACGGGCAAGAGCTGGCTGGCCGAGCTGCTCTCCGCGGCCATCTCCCGTAACTCCACCCTCGTGGTGCAGGGGACGGCGGGCACCACCGAGGACCACATCAAGTACTCCTGGAACGTCTCCATGGTGATCTCCAAGGGCCAGTCGCGGGAGTCCATGATTCCCTCACCGATCATGACCGCGATGGAGACCGGAGCGATCGGCCGTTTCGAGGAGCTCACCCGCTCCACCAGCGACGTACAGGACGCGCTGATCTCGATCCTGTCCGAGAAGTACATCTCGGTCCCCGAGATGGACAGCGACAACATCGTCTTCGCCAGGCCGGGCTTCTCCGTCATCGCCACCGCCAACAGCCGCGACCGGGGCGTCAACGACCTGTCCTCAGCGCTCAAGCGCCGCTTCAACTTCGTCCGGATCCCCGTGGTGACGAACAAGAAGAGCGAGGCGGAGATCGTCCGCTTCCGCACCGAGGAACTGCTGCGCCGCCATCAGATCGAACTGGACGTCCCGCCTACCCTGCTCGACGTGCTGCTCCAGAGCTTCGCCGACCTGCGGGCCTCCGCCGCCCGCGCCGGCAGCGACGACGAGAAGCTGGAGTCCGCGCTGTCGAGCGCCGAGCAGATCGGCGTACTGGAGGACGCGATCCTGCACAGCAACTTCTTCGGCGAGAGCGCGCTGACCGCCCGCGCCCTCGCCTCGTCGCTCGTCGGATCGCTGGCGCGGCGCGAGCCCGAGGACCTGGCCATCCTCAACAAGTATCTGCACGGTGTCGTCGAGCCGCGCAGCAAGAAGGAGGGCGGCTCGTGGCCGGAGTTCCTCGAGGGCGGCCGCGACGCGATCGCCACCCTGTCGTGAGCGCTCTGAGCGCGGGGACACCCTTCGAGGCGCTGCGGGGACAACTCGAGCAGGCGGCGACGGAGTTCGCCGACGGGCCCGACGCGCTGCAGGGCATCCTCCTGGGCATCGTCGACGACGTCGACCGGGCCGTGCGCGAGCCGCTGGAGATCTTCCCCGTCTGTCATCACTCGCCCGCGTCCGCGGTGGCGATGGCACGGCGGCTGCGGGAGAAGCAGCCGAAGGTGGTGTATCTGGAGCTGTGCGAGGACATGGCGCCGCTCCTGCCGGAGCTGCGGAACTGCCGGCTCCCCGTGGCGGTCCAGGCGTTCGCGAGCGAGGTCAAGGGCTTCCCCGCGGAATGGGCGCCGCTGTCGGTCGTCGCTCCGATCACCGAGGCGTCGGCCGAGTACCAGGCCATCGCCTACGCACTGGAGACCCCGGGCGTCGAGCTGGTCCTCGTCGACCGGTCCTCGGACCACGTGTTCCAGTGGCAGGCGGGCGCGACGGAGCCCCCGGACCCCGACGCGCCACCCGCCGAGGAGGAGGCGGCGCTGCACGGCGACGCCGTCGGGGTCGAGATCGGTGACCTGCGTCCCCGGTTCGCGGAGCTGGAGGAACACCTCCTGCACCACGGCCGCGTGCGGCACTGGTCGGAGTGGTGGCACCAGTACGTCGAACTGCCGCTCGGCGACAGCGACCACGACACCTACCGCCAGGTGATGCTCCTGATCGGCAGCCTGTTCCGCCGGCTGGCCCCCGGCGACACGGACCGGGTCCGGGTGGACGAGGACCGCGAGCGCTACATGTGGACCCGTATGCGCGAACACCTCGCCACGACCGGTACGGACCCCGAGGACTGCCTCTACGTCTGCGGCGCGTTCCACGCGTCCAGCCGGGTCGAGGAGTTCGGGGTCCACGGCAGTGACACCTTCGAGATCACCCCGCCGAGCGCAAGCACCTGGCAGCACGGCCTGATCCCGTCGAGCCACGCGGCGATCGAGGCGCAGTTCGGACTCGCGGCCGGGTCCGTGTCGATCGCCGCCACCCAGTGGGCGAAGAACGTCAAGCGCACCCGGGTGGAGCCGTACCGGCTCGTGGGGCAGGCGGGCGCGAGGAAGGCGGCGAAACCGAGGAAGGCCGTCGCACCGGCCGCCCCCGCGACACCGGAAACACCCTCCGACAGGCTCTCCGGCTTCCTGCGGACCCCGCCCGCCCTCGACCGGCTCGACGAGGCCGAACTCCTCGGCTGGTCGGTGGAGATCGTGCGCTCCGCCCGCCGCAACGGCTACCTCGCCTCGACAGCGGACGCCATCGCCGTGTTCGAGACGTCGATCCTGCTGGCCGGCATGCGGGACCGGGCCAGGCCCACGCCGTACGACTTCCAGGACGCGGCGGTCACCTGCATCGAGAAGGAGACCGTGCCGGGCAGGCGCGATGTCCGCCGCCTCGTGGAGATCCTGATGGGCGGCGACCGGATCGGCCAGGTCGGCTACGACGCCCTGCCGCCCCTCGCCCGCGACGTCCACGATCGCCTCGCCCCGCTGGATCTCAAGCTCCAGCAGCGCGGGGTGCAACGAGCCCTGCTGGACATGACGTCCCGGCCGGAGCTGCGGCAGTGCTCCGACGTGCTGTGGATGCTGCGCCACCTCATGCCCCACGGCGCCGCACGGCCGATCATGGGCGAGCGGGAGCTCGGCAAGCAGTCGGTCCAGGAGTCCTGGGACCTGGCGCTGGGCACCCACCAACGGGCGCTCATCGAGCTCGGTTACGAGGGCGTCAGCATCGAGCAGGTCCTGGAGCAGCGCCTGCGCCGCGCGGCCTACGCCCCGAACGCCACCACGGCGCAGGTCCTCGCGGCCGTCGAGGACGCCGTGCTGCATCTGCGCAGCGGCCGTCTCGCCGACGAGCTGGGCACCCGCGCCCTCGATGTGCTGGCCACCGAGCGCAGCGTCGACGGGGCGCCCGAGGTCCTGCGCAGGGTGCGCCGGCTCCTGGCGTACTACCGCATCAGCCGGCCGGTGCTGCCGTCGTGGATCGAGTCCTTCGCCAAGACGGGGTACGCGCACTACTGCACGCTCCTGCCGACGGCGTTCACCGACGAGGACGCGACCGTCCGCCAGGTCGCCGCGATGCTGGGGTTCCTCTTCAGCATGGAGAGCCTGGCACTGTCGCTCGGCTGCGACCGGACGCAGCTGGACCTGGCCTTCGCGCAGTCGCATCCGCAGGAGCCCTCCCGAGTGGCCCTGCTGTGGGCGGCCCAGGTGCACCTCGGGCAGCTCCCGCGCGCCGAGCTGAGGGAGCGCTGCGACGGACTGCTGGCCGACCCGCTGGTGGTGCCGGCCTACCCGCACTACCTCAGCGGGTTCCTCCACGCCCTGGAGCCGGTGCCTCAGCTGGCCGACTTCGTCGTGGAGGCGGTCTCGAACGCCTTCGCCCGGCTGCCGGACCCGGTGCTGCTGCCCTGGCTCCCGTCCCTGATCACCACCCTGCGGGCCGAGGGCGCCGACCTGGCCCCGTTGCTGATCCGCGAGGCCGGACGCGTCTTCCCCGGCCGCCTGGCCGCGCTGGACGCCTGGGTCCCGCCGTGGCGCGGCGCCCCGGAGACGACGACCACGCCGGTGGCGGCCGGCGGCGGCAGTGCCCGGCGGGCCGCGCTGCTCGCAGTCCACCCGGAGACCTGCGACAGCGTGGCGGGACTGCTGGGCTGCGAGGGCACCTGGGACGCGGAGGCAGCGGCCCCCTCCGGGGCGGTACTCGTCGGCCGCCACCCGGAGACGGCGGCGGCACTGGAGGTGCTGCTGGCGGGAGTCTGACGGAGCGGGGGAGCGGCCCGGAGCTCGCGTGTGCCGCCAGAACGGCCCACGCGGGCCGGCGGCCTCCCCCGTACGGGGTCCTCGGCTCACTCCTACGGCACAGTCACGCGGCGTCCCGCCGCGTGGGCGGGGAAGGTAGGGCTGTCGGAAAGACAGCCGGCGTCATGCGGCACGGCGGAGGGGCAGGGCTACAGCGGAGGGCAGCGTTCTCATGCACCGACCGGGACAACGGCCACGTGTCCTCCGGCAACAGGGCGAGCGGTCGGCGACGGACCGGATGGTGCGGACCCTTCTGCGGCGGCGCAAGAAGTCCCTGGCCGCCGGGGACGTGATGGTCACCGATCCGCCGAAGGTGCGCCGCGCCGTCACGGCGGCGGCGCTCGGCAACACCATGGAGTGGTTCGACTTCGGTGTCTACGCCTACCTCGCGGGGACCCTGGGCAAGGTCTTCTTCCCGTCCAGCTCGCCGGGTGCGCAGGTCGTGTCGACCTTCGCGACCTTCGCCGCAGCCTTCGTCGTGCGTCCGCTCGGCGGGCTCGTGTTCGGGCCGCTCGGCGACCGCGTGGGGCGGCAGAAGGTACTGGCGATCACCATGATCATGATGGCGGCGAGCACCTTCGCCGTCGGCTTCCTCCCCACCTACGCGGCGGTCGGCTTCGCCGCCCCGCTCCTGCTCCTGCTGTGCCGTCTGGTGCAGGGCTTCTCGACAGGTGGCGAGTACGCGGGCGCCACGACGTACATCGCGGAGTACGCGCCCGACAAACGCCGGGGGATCCTCGGCAGCTGGCTGGACTTCGGGACCTTCGTCGGATATTCGCTCGGTTCCGGTCTGGTGACCGTGCTGACCGCGGTGCTCGGCACGGACGGCCTGACGGACTGGGGGTGGCGGATCCCGTTCTTCGTCGCGGGCCCGCTCGGCCTGATCGGTCTGTACATGAGGCTGAAGCTGGAGGAGACCCCTGCCTTCCAGCGGGAGGAGGAGGCGCAGGCGGAGGCCCTGTCCGAAGGTGACCCCGTCGAACAGGCCCGCCAGTCCGGCAAGGGCCGGCTCAAGGAGATCTTCACCGGGCACTGGGAGGCGGTGCTCATCTGCATGGGCCTGGTGCTGCTCTACAACGTCACGAACTACATGGTGACCTCCTACCTGCCGACGTACATGTCCGAGACGCTCGGCGAGCCGGAGACGACCTCCCAGCTGCTGGTCCTCGGCACGATGCTGCTCGTGGTGCTCAGCATCACGACGGTCGGCAGATCCTCGGACCGCTGGGGCCGACGCCCGGTGTTCATGGCCGGGAGCGTGGCGCTCATCGTGTTCGCCATCCCGGCCTTCCTGCTCATCCGTCAGGGCGGCATCCTGCTGCCGGCGATCGGCTGTGGGGTGCTCGGGCTGCTGCTGGTCTGCTTCGCGGGGACATCCGCCTCGACGCTTCCGGCGCTGTTCCCGACACGCCTGCGCTACGGCGCCCTGTCGATCGCCTTCAACATCTCCGTGTCGCTGTTCGGCGGGACCACGCCGCTGTTCGCCTCCGCCCTCGTCGAGATGACCGGCAACGACATGATCCCGGCGTACTACCTGATGGTCGCGGGTGCCGTCGGGCTGGTCGCGACCTTCTTCCTCCACGAGACGGCGGGCAAGCCGTTGCGCGGCTCCGGCCCCATGGTGGAGACCCCGGAACAGGCGCGCACCCTCGTCGCCCGCAGCAGGACACGCGCGGGCAGACAGGCGCGCGACGTGTGGATCCGGATGCGGCATCCGGGAGGCGGGGGCGGGGGTAAGGGCTGACAGGGGCGCGCACCCGGCGCATGGAAGCTTTGCCGCGATTCGTGTGCGGAACAGGAGTACGCGGGCGCACGCCGGAGGTTATCCGAAACCGTGTGGTGTATATCAAGCAGTACCCGCACCGAGCGGACATCTCGTGGCCGGATATGTTCGAACGGGGGCCGGTTGGCATATACCCCGGGCGGGTGCGCTCCGCGCCGGCAGAGCGGGTACTTGTAAGTAATCAGGCGAATACACGCCGTTCGTTGCCGCGGGTCCTCTAATGTGATTGCCGTGAGCGGGTGACGTCGGGTTAACCCTTGCGTGGACACCGGTATGTTGACGGAATGTGAGACGGAACGTATCTCCGTTCCGCGTGCCCGGTGCCGCACCGCGGGGGCGGGGGCTCGATGGTGTGTCGCGGAAAACGACCGGAGCGGTACGCCCGTACAGACCTGATGAACGTGTCGTGAAAAGAGTGAGAACAGTGGGGGGACGGCCGTGACCAATCCTTTCGATGACGAGTCGGGACGGTTCGTGGCGCTGGTGAACGACGAGGGTCAGTACTCGTTGTGGCCCGCACATATCGACGTTCCGGGCGGCTGGCGCGCCGCCGGTCCGGAAGGGTCGCGTCAGGAGTGTCTCGACGTGATCGAAGGCGCCTGGACCGACATGCGGCCCGCCGGCCTGGTGCGATCGATGGGGGCCGACGCCGGATAGGGCTGCGGCAGGGCCGCCGGCGGCGCTGCCCGCCGCTCCCCGGGCCGAGTGGCTTGCCGAGGCACCGCTCCGATCGATGTCGTTCCCGTTCGAGCGAAATCGATCAGGTGTGATCAGGTATCGATACCCCTTGTTCGCGCATGCTCATTTCGTCTCCATGTGACGTGCATACGTTATCGATGGGCTGTCTTGCGCGGCGCCTTCGATGTGCGAATGAAACACCGTCTCCCGCCGGGTGGTAATGCCCCGTGGGAGATCTCGGCCGCGCCGGATTCGGTGGGTGCGGCGGCAGTCGTCTCCGCTTGCGCCGGCCCCAGTACCAACAACCGGTGCACTGGCGTGGTCGGTTTTACCCGGCCCTTCTTCACCGTCCCCGAACGCTCTCCCCAAAGGTGTGGACCGGCATGCAGGAAAACCGTTCTCTCCCGACCCCCGAGGCTCCCCAAGAGTTCCTCGAACTGACCACGGCCCAGCAGGGCGTCTGGTATGGGCAACTCGTCGACCCGGCCAGCCCGAAATACAACATCGGGGAATGCTTCGAGATCCATGGTGACCTCGACGAGGAATTGTTCGGCGCGGCAGTCGGCCGGGCCATCGCCCTGTGCGACAGCCTCCATCTCGAGTTCGTCACCCAGGGCGAGACGGTCCGGCAGCACGTCGGTCACCGGGCCGCGACGGACAGCGGCAGGCTCCGCCGGGTGGATCTCTCCGGCGCGGACGACGCCGAAGCGGCGGCCGAGCGTTACATGGCCGCCGACATGTCCACCGTCGACCGGCTCGACGCCCCGCGCCACCACTTCGCGCTGCTGCGCATCGGCGTCCGGCTGCACTACTGGTACGTCCGCTTCCACCACATCGCCGTCGACGGCCTCGGCGGTGGCGTCTTCGGCCGCATCGTGGCCGACCTCTACGGGCGGGCCGTGCGCGGCGAGGACCTCGCCTCGGCCGAGCTGCCCCCCGCGCCCCTGCGCGACCTCATAGCCGACGAGGCGGCCTACCGCGGCTCCGGCCGCTTCGAGGCCGACCGTGCCTACTGGACCGGGAAGTTCGGGGACCTGGCGGGCGAGGGCACGCGTAACACCGCAGGCACCGGGGACGACGCGCGCGCCCGGGGCGGCGCACCGCTCGTCCGGCGGCGCACCGACGCTCCGACAGCGTCCGGACCAGCCGGAACGGACGTCCGGATGCACACCGGGGAGACCCTGCCCGTCACCGTCCTCGACGACCTGCGCACTCTCGCCTCCGGTCACCGCACCAGATGGCCGGTCGTCCTCGTGAGCGCGGTCGCCGCCTACGTGGCCCGGGTCACCGGCGCGCAGGACATCACCGTGGGGCTCGCCTCCAACGGCCGTCACGGCGGCCTGCGTCACGTCGTCGGCATGACCGCCAACATCCTGCCGCTGCGCCTGACCGTCACCGCCGACATGACGGTCGGCGCCCTGGTGCGTGCCGTCGCGGCCGAGATGGGCGGAGCCCTTCGTCACCGCCGCTTCTCCCGTGAACAGCTCGCCCGCGAACTGAACCTGGCCGACGGCGCGGCGCACCTCACCGACGTCGTCGTCAACATCATGGGCTACGACTACGACCTCGACTTCGCCGGCAGCCCCGCCCCGTCCCGTGTGCTGTCCATCGGCCCGGTCGACGACGTGTCCCTCTTCGTATCGGAACGGGCCGAGGGCAAGGGGCCGTTGATCGGGTTCGACGCCAACCCGGAGCTGTACCACCCCGATGACGTGCGGCTGCTCCAGCAGGCCCTCGTCCCCTTCCTGTCGGCCGTGGCCGGCGCGGAGGCCGGCACACCTCTGGGCGACCTGCCGTTCATGGACGACACCGCCGCCGAGGCGCTGCTCGCCCACGGGCGCGGTGCCGCCCTGCCGGCCGGGACGACGGCCTCCGGTCTGCCGGAGGCGTTCGGCGCGCGGGCCCGCCTGACCCCCGACGCCCCGGCTGTGGTGGACGGCGCCGCCACCCTCTCGTACCGGGAGCTGGCGCGGACGGCGGAAGAGATCGCCGGTGCCCTGGCCGGATGGGGCATCGGTGCCGAGGACGGCGTCGGCGTCCTCATGGCCCGCTCGGCGGCCGTGGTGTGCGCCACGCTCGGGACGGTCGCGGCAGGCGCCGCGTACGTACCCATGGACGCGGCCTGGCCGGCCGAACGGCTCGCCCGTGCGGCCGAAGTGGCCCGCGTCCGCGCCCTGGTGGTCGACGAGGCCACCGCCAGGCAGCCCTGGGTGGAAGAGATGTCCGCAACCCTGCCGGTGATCGTCCTCGACGGTCTCGGCGGTGTCGTACGCGGAGACCCGCAGCGGCCCGGACCGTTGCCCGGAACGGCTCCCGCAGGCCGGCTCGCCTACGTGATGTTCACCTCAGGCTCCACCGGCCTGCCCAAGGGCGTCGGGGTCACCCATGCCGACGTTCTCGCCCTGGCCGCCGACACCACATGGTCGGACGGTGCGTGTGACGCGGTACTGCTCCACTCCGCCTATGTGTTCGACGCCTCCACCTTCGAGATGTGGGTGCCGCTGCTGAACGGCGGCTGCGTGGTCGTCGCGCCCGGCGGCGTACTGGAGGCGCCCGCCCTCAGAGAGGTCGTGGACCGGCACGGGGTGACCGCGCTCTTCCTGACGACCGCCCTGTTCAACGTGGTGGCCGAGGCCGACCCCGCGGCGTTCGGCGGACTGCGCCTGGTCGCCGCGGGCGGCGAGGCCGCGACCCCGGACATGATGCAGCGGGTGGCGGCGGCCGCGCCCGGCACGCGCGTGCTGCACGTGTACGGGCCCACGGAGACCACGACCTTCGCCACCCGCCACCAGGTCGACGCCGGCACGCCCGGCATGCCGCCCATCGGCCGGGCCCTGGACGGGATGCGCCTCCTCGTGCTCGACGACACCCTCGGGCCGGTGCCGCCCGGCGTCGTGGGGGAGCTCTACGTGAGCGGCCACGGCGTCGCACGCGGCTACCAGGGCCGGCCGGCGCTGACCGCCACCCGGTTCGTCGCCGACCCGTACGACACCCGTGGCGGCCGGATGTACCGCACCGGTGACCTCGTGCGCTGGACCGCGCGCGGCGACATCGAGTACGTCTCGCGCGCGGACGGGCAGGTCAAGCTCCGCGGATTCCGCATCGAGCCGGCCGAGATCGAGAACACCCTGCTCGCCGACCCGGACGTCCGGGCCGCCTGCGTCCTGGTCCGCGAGGACCTGCCGGGCGACCGGCGGCTCGTCGCCTATGTGGTGCGGACCCCCGGCGCCCGGCCGGACGACGCCGCCCTGGCCCGTCGCGTGGGGCGGGCCCTGCCCGCGTACATGGTGCCGTCCGTGTTCGTCCTCCTCGACGCGCTGCCCCTGAACGCCAACGGCAAGGTCGACCGCCGCGCCCTGCCCGCCCCGCGCGCCGTGGCCACCACGGGCCGCGCCCCGCGCACGGCGTACGAGGAGGTCCTGGCGGGTCTGTTCGCCGACGTCCTGGGTGTGGACGCGGTCGGCGTCGACGACAACTTCTTCTCCCTGGGCGGCCACTCACTGCTCGCGACCCGCCTCACCGGACGGGTGCGGGCCACCCTGGGCGCCGAGATCAGCATGCGTACGCTCTTCGACCACCCCACGGTCGCCGCTCTCGCCGCCGCGCTCGACACCACCGGGACGGCCAGGCCCGCCCTCGTCCCGCAGCAGCGGCCCGGCACGGTGCCGCTCTCCTTCGCGCAGCAGCGCCTCTGGTTCCTCAACCGCGCCGAGGGCCCCGGCGACACCTACACCGTCCCGCTGGCCGTCGAACTCGAAGGCCCCCTGGACACGGACGCCCTGCGCGGCGCGCTGGCCGACGTCGTCGTCCGGCACGAGAGCCTGCGCACCGTGTTCACCGAGGAGGACGGTGTCGCCCGCCAGGACGTCCTCGCCCCGTCCGCCGCCGTGGCGCTCGTCCCCCTGATCGTCGAGCTGCCGCCGGCGAACGAGAGCGCCGACGCCTGGGCGGAGGCGACGGTGCGCCGCTTGTCCGCGGTGCCCTTCGACCTCACCGGGGACGTCGGAGTCCGGGCGCATCTGCTGCGGCTGGGCCCCGCCCGTCACGTCCTGGTGCTCGTCCTCCACCACGTCGTCGCCGACGGCTGGTCCCTCGCCCCGCTCAGCCGCGACCTCGGGGCCGCCTATCGCGCCAGACGTTCGGGCGCGGACACTCCCGACTGGCCCGCGCTGCCCGTGCAGTACGCCGACTACGCCCTCTGGCAGCGGCGGCTGCTCGGCTCGGCCGACGACCCGGACAGCCTGGCCGCACGACAGATCGCCTTCTGGCAGGAGGCGCTGCGGGGCGCGCCCGGCCTGCTCGACCTGCCGCTCGACCGGCCCCGCCCGCCCGTGGCCGGCCACCGGGGCGACTCGGTCTCCTTCGAGCTGCCCGCCGCCGCGCACGCCGCGCTCACCCGGCTCGCGCGCGCCACCGGCTGCACCCCCTTCATGGTCCTCCAGGCGGCTCTCGCCGTGACGCTGCACGCCCACGGCGCCGGAACCGACATCCCACTGGGAACCGCGACCGCGGGGCGCACCGACGAGGCACTCGACGATCTGGTCGGGTTCTTCGTGAACACCGTCGTCCTGCGCACCGACCTGTCCGGCGATCCGACCTTCCGCGAACTCCTCCAGAGGGTCAAGGAGTTCGACATCGCCGCCTTCGGTCACAGCGACATCCCCTTCGAGGGGATCGTGGAGGCGCTCAATCCCGAGCGGTCCGGCGACCACCACCCGCTCTTCCAGACGATGCTGGTCCTGCAGAGCCAGGAGCGGGCGGCGCTCGACCTCCCCGGCGTCACCAGTCACGACCGGTCCCGGCACACCGGGGTCAGCAAGTTCGACCTGACGTTCTCGCTCACCGAAGTCGCCGAAGTCGCCGAAGTCGCCGAAGCCGCCGAAGCCAACGAAGCCGGTATCGGGGGTTACCTCGAATACGCCACCGACCTCTTCGACGCCTCCACCGCCCGCGCCCTGTGCGCCCGTTTCGCCCGCGTCCTCACCCAGGCCGTGGCCGCCCCGGACCGTGCGGTCGGCGACCTCGACCCCCTCGCGCCGGACGAGCGCGACCGTCTCCTCGCCCAGGGACACGGCGCGGAGCTCCCGCAGCCCACCCGCACCGCCCCGGAGGCGGTCCGGGAATGGGCGGCACGCACACCCCGTGCCGTCGCCGTGCGCGACGCGCACACGAGCCTCACCTACGCCGAACTCGACGCCCGCGCCGACGCCCTCGCCCACGTCCTGCGCGAGCGGGGCGCGGGGCGTGAGGACCGGGTGGCGCTCGCCGCGCCGCCGTCCGTGGACACCGTCGTCGCCATGCTGGCCGTACTGCGCGCCGGCGCCGCCTATCTGCCCGTGGACCCGCAGTATCCGCCCGCCCGCATCCGGCACATGCTCGACGACGCCCGGCCCGCCCTGCTGCTCACCACCACGGACGTCCACGGGGACCTGCCCGCCCTCGGCATACCGTGGCTCGCCCTCGACGGCCCGGAGTCCCGGCCGGAGGGCCCCACCGCACCCCTCCCGGACCGCCCGCACCCCGAGGATCCCGCGTACGTCATCCACACGTCGGGCTCCACCGGCCGTCCCAAGGGCGTGGTCGTGACACACGCGGCTCTGGCCAACCACATGGCCTGGATGACGCGCTACCTGGCCGTCACCCCGGAGGACCGCGTCCTCGCCCGTACCTCCACCAGCTTCGACGCCTCCGTGTGGGAGATCTGGCTCCCGCTGATGAGCGGCGCCGAGGTCTGTGTGCTGCCGCACGACGCCAACCGGGAACCGGGTGCCCTCGTCTCCTGGATGAGCCGGTTCGGCGTCACTCTCGCCCAGTTCGTCCCCTCGCACCTCACCCTCGTCCTCACCGAGGCGGCGCACGCCGCGCCGCTCCCCGGCCTGCGCGCCGTCCTGTGCGGCGGCGAACCGCTGCCGCGCGCCCTCGCCGACGACGTCACCAGGCTGTGGCGGGCCGAGGCGCACAACCTCTACGGGCCGACCGAGGCGACCATCGACGCGACCGCCCACCGTGCCGGCGACCCGGGAACCGGCGGGCACCCGGACGCCCGTACACCGTCGGAGACCGTGCCGATCGGCCTTCCCGTCGACACCATGCGCGCCTACGTCCTCGACACCCGGCTGCGGCCCGTGCCCGCCGGCGTCACCGGGGAGCTGTACCTCTCGGGCCCCAACCTCGCCCGTGGCTACCTGAACCGCCCGGGGCTGACCGCCGCACGGTTCGTCGCCGACCCGTTCGACGCCACCGGCGCCCGCATGTACCGGACGGGCGACCTCGTACGGTGGAACCGGCACGGTCTGCTCGACCACGTGGCCCGCGCCGACGACCAGGTCAAGCTGCGCGGCTTCCGCGTCGAGCTGGGCGAGGTCGAGGCCGCACTCCTGGCGCGGCCGGGAGTCACGGCCTCCTGCGCCGTGATCCGCGAGGACGCACCCGGCCGTCGCCGGCTCGTCGCCTATGCCGTCACCGGGGAACCGGCCCCGCGCCCCGCCGCCCTCCGCGACGCCCTCGCCGAGACCCTCCCGCACTACATGGTGCCCGGGGCGGTCGTCGTCCTGGACGACCTCCCGCTCCTGCCCAACGGCAAGGTGGACCGGCGTGCCCTGCCCGAGCCGGGCGCCGGCGCTCCCGCCGGAGCGGGGCAGCGCACCCTCCAGGAGGACCTGCTCGCCGGGATCTTCGCCGATGTCCTGGGCCGGCCCCTCGTGGGCCCGCACGACAGCTTCTTCGACCTCGGCGGACACTCGCTCCTCGCCATGCGCGTCGTCAGCCGTGTCCGTACCGTTCTGGGCGCCGAGATCGCCGTACGCACCCTCTTCGAGCACCCGACCGTCGCGGGTCTGGCCCGCGTCCTCGACACGCCGGGCCGAACCCGCCCGCCGGTGGTCTGCGTGGCTCAGCGGCCCGATCCGCTGCCGCTGTCCTCCGCCCAGCAGCGCCTGTGGTTCATCGACCGGCTCGAAGGCCCCAGCTCCGCCTACAACATCCCGCTCGTCCTCGAACTGGACGGCGCCCTGGACACCGACGCCCTGCTGGCGGCGCTGCGCGATGTCGTGGAGCGGCACGAGGCGTTGCGCACCCTGTTCCCGGAACGGGACGGGGTACCGCACCAGTTGGTTCTTCCCGTCGACACCGCCGCGCCCCGTCCGCCTGTCCTGGCCACTTCCCCCGGGGAACTGGAGGAAGCCGTCCTGGCCGCCGTGCGCGAGCCGTTCGACGTCGTCGTGGATCCGCCGCTGCGGGCCCTGCTGCTCCGCTCGGCGCCGGGTCACCACGTCCTGGTGCTCGTCCTGCACCACATCGCGGGCGACGGCTGGTCCCTCGCCCCGCTCGTCCGCCACCTCGGAGAGGCCTACCGGGCCCGCGTCGAGGGCCGCCGGCCCGAGCTGACAGCCGGCACCCCGCTCCAGTACGCCGACTACACCCTCTGGCAGCAGGCGGCGCTCGGCGACGGCGTCGCGCCGGAGAGCGCCCTGCGCCGGCAGCTCGACCACTGGCACTCCGCCCTCGCCGGTCTGCCCGGGCTGATCGACCTGCCGCTCGACCGGCCCCGCCCGGTCACGACGGACCCGAGAGGTGCCGTCCACACCTTCGACGTGCCACCCCCGTTGTACGCGCAACTCCTGCGCCTGGCCCGTGAGTCGGGCAGCAGCCTGTTCATGGTGCTCCAGGCGGCGGTGGCCACCCTGCTGCACCGGCACGGCGCTGGTGACGACATCCCGCTCGGTTCGCCCGTCGCCGGCCGCACGGACGAGGCGCTGGAGGACCTGGTCGGGTTCTTCGTCAACACACTCGTGCTGCGCACGGACCTGTCCGGCAATCCGACCTTCCGCGAACTCCTCGTGCGTGTGCGTGAGTTCGACCTCGCCGCCTACGCGCACCAGGACGTGCCCTTCGAGCGCCTCGTCGAAAGCGTCAACCCCGTCCGGGCGCGCAACCACCACCCGCTGTTCCAGACCATGCTGGTCCTGCAGAACCAGGAGACCGACCGCCCGGACCTGCCGGGGCTCACCGTCGAGGACCGGCTCGTCCACAACGGCCTGAGCAAGTTCGACCTGACCTTCGCCTTCACCGAGGAGCAGGGCGCGGGCGACGGGGAGCAGGGCGCGGGCGGTCTCTCCGCCGGGATCGAGTACGCCACCGCCCTCTTCGACCGGGCCACCGTCGAAGCCCTCGCGGCGCGCCTGGTCCGCCTCCTGGAGCAGGTGGCCGCCGATCCGGGCCTGCCCCTGGCGGGCTACCACCTGATGACGCCGGACGAGCGCACCCAGGTCACGCGCTGGGGTACCGGCCGCGGTCTGCCGGACACCTCTGACGCCACCCTGCCCGAGCTCTTCGCGGCCCAGGCGCGCCGCACACCCGACGCCGTGGCCGTGACCGGCGACCACGCCACGCTCACGTACGCCGGACTCGACACGGTCTCCGCCGGCCTCGCCCGTACCCTGGCGGGTCTCGGGGTCGGCCCCGAGGCCGGGGTCGGCGTGCTGCTCACCAGGTCGCCGGCCGTGGTGTCGGTGTCCCTCGGCGTGGTCCGCGCGGCCGGCGCCTACGTTCCGCTGGACGCGCGCTGGCCCGAGGAACGGCTCGACCAGGCGGCCGAAGTGGCGGACCTGCGGGTCCTCGTCGTCGACGAGGAAGCGCACGGCACCCCCTGGGTCACCGCGGCGGCCCGCCGGGTGCCGGTCGTGGTCGTGGACGGCACCGGCCGGATCCTGCGGGGCGCTCCCGCTCGGCCGGGCCACCCCGCGACGGTGCCGGGACCCGACGCGCTCGCCTACGTGATGTTCACCTCCGGGTCGACCGGCCTGCCCAAGGGCGTCGGCGTCACGCACGGCGACGTTGCCGCGCTCACGGCCGACTCGGCGTGGGCCGGTGGCGCCGCCGACGCGGTCCTGATGCACTCGGCGTACGTCTTCGACGCGTCCACGTTCGAGATCTGGGCCCCGCTCCTGCGCGGCGGCCGGATCGTCGTCGCACCGGCCGGTGTCCTGGAGGCCCGTGCCCTCGGTGACGCCGTCCAAG
The DNA here is from genome assembly GCF_040686735.1 of Streptomyces sp. NPDC079167. Lineage (NCBI taxonomy): Bacteria > Bacillati > Actinomycetota > Actinomycetes > Kitasatosporales > Streptomycetaceae > Streptomyces > Streptomyces sp. NPDC079167. The sequence goes on from NZ_JBFBLO010000015.1 coordinate 142,512, forward strand.
AGCACGGCGTGACCGCCGTCTTCCTGACGACCGCCCTGTTCAACGTGTTCGCGGAGACCGACCCCGGTGCCTTCGCCGGCCTCCGGCTGGTGTGCGCCGGAGGTGAACTGGCCTCACCGGACGCGATGCAGCGGGTGGCGGGCACCGCACCCGGCACGCGCGTCCTCCATGTGTACGGACCCACCGAGACCACCACCTTCGCCACCCGTCACGACGTGCCGGCCGACCTGCCCCCGGGGCCGCCGCCGGTCGGGCGCCCCCTGGACGGCATGCGCGGCTACGTCCTCGACGGCTCCCTGGGCCCGGTACCGCCGGGCGTCGTGGGCGAGCTGTACCTGGCCGGACGCGGCGTGGCACGCGGGTACACCGGGCTCCCGGGCCTGACCGCCACGCGTTTCGTGGCCGACCCGTTCGACCCGTCGGGCGGACGCATGTACCGCACCGGCGACCTCGTCCGGTGGACCCACGACGGCCGGATCGCGTACGTCAACCGCGCCGACGGTCAGGTGAAACTGCGCGGCTACCGCATCGAACTGGGCGAGATCGAGGGCGTGCTCGCCTGCTGCGAGGGCGTCGCCGACTCCTTCGCCGTCGTCCGCGAGGACACACCCGGTGACCGCCGGCTGGTCTCGTACGTGGTGCCCGCCGGGGGCGCCCGCCCCGAACCCGGCGACCTCGCCCGGGCCGTCGGCAGGTCCCTGCCCGCCTACATGGTCCCCGCCGCCTTCGTCCTGCTCGACGCGCTGCCGCTGACCCTCAACGGCAAGGTGGACCGGAGCGCCCTGCCCGCCCCGGAGCAGCACGCCCCGGTCCGCGGGCGCACCGCGCGCACCGCCCGCGAGGAAATCCTGTGCGGGCTCTTCGCGGACCTGCTCGGCCTCGACGGGGTCTCCCTCGACGACGACTTCTTCTCCCTGGGCGGCCACTCCCTGCTCGCCACCCGTCTCGTCGCGCGCATCCGTACCGCGCTGGGTGTGGAGGTCCAGGTCAGGGCCCTGTTCGAGCACCCCACACCGGCGGCGCTCGCCGCCGCGCTGGACGGTGCCGCAACGGCCAGGCGCCCCCTCGGGCGCGCCCCGGGCCGTCCCGATCCACTGCCGCTGTCCTACGCGCAGCAGCGCCTGTGGTTCCTCAACCGGTTCGAGGGACCCAGCGCCACGTACAACGTGCCCCTGGTGCTCCGCCTGCGCGGACGGCTCGACGCGGATGCCCTGGAGAGCGCCCTGTCGGACGTCGTCGAACGGCACGAGAGCCTGCGCACCGTCTTCCCCGACACCGGCGGAGTGGCGCGTCAGCTCGTCCTCGGCGCCGAGGACGCCGACCTCGACCTGACGCCCCGCGACACCGAGCCCGCCCGCCTCGACGAGGTCCTGGGCGCCGAGGTGGCGCACACCTTCGACGTGAGCACGGACCTCCCCGTACGGGCCCGGCTGCTGCGGCTGGGGACCGAGGACCACGTCCTCGTACTGCTCGTCCACCACATCGCGGGTGACGGCTGGTCCCTCGCCCCGCTCGCGCGCGACCTGGGCGAGGCGTACCGGGCACGGACCGAGGGGGTGGAGCCCTCCTGGACGGGACTCCGCGTCCAGTACGCCGACTACACCCTGTGGCAGCGCGCCCTGCTCGGAGACGGGAACGACCCGGCGGGAGAGGCCGCCCGCCAGCTGGCTTTCTGGCGGACCGCGCTGGCCGGCGCTCCCGGTCTGCTCGACCTGCCCTGCGACCGGCCGCGTCCCGCCGTCACGGGACACCGCGGCGACGCGTTCGCCTTCCCCGTCGACGCGGACACCCATCGGGCGCTGGCAGAGCTGGCCCGGTCGAGCGGATGCAGCCTCTTCATGGTGCTCCAGGCGGGCCTGTCGGTGCTCATCTCCCGGCACGGTGCCGGCGAGGACATCCCGCTCGGCACCGCCGTCGCCGGACGCACCGACGAAGCCCTCGACGACCTGGTGGGCTTCTTCGTCAACACCCTCGTCCTGCGCACCGACCTGAGCGGGGATCCCACCTTCCGCGACGTACTCGACCGGGTACGGGACTTCGACCTGGCGGCCTACGCCCACCAGGACGTGCCGTTCGAGCGGCTGGTGGACGCCCTCAGCCCGGCGCGGGCGCAGAACCACCACCCGCTGTTCCAGACCATGCTCGTCCTCCAGAACCACGCGGCCGCGGCCGTCGGCCTGCCCGGGCTCACGGTGACCGAACAGCCCGTGCGCACCGGCATCAGCAAATTCGACCTCACCTTCACCTTCACCGAGAAGCACGACGGCGCGGGGCGGCCCGCCGGTCTCGACGGCGTCCTGGAGTTCTCCACCGAACTCTTCGACCAGGACACCGCGCACACCCTGGCCGCCCGGCTGACCCGACTGCTCGCGTCACTCGCCGCCGACCCCGGCCGGCGTGTCCACACCACCGACGTCCTGGAACCCGCCGAGCGGCTCGGCGTCGAACGCGCCGCGCACGGCGTGGTGCGGCCGGTGGCCGCCCGCACGGCGCCCGAGGCGTTCCGGGCCCAGTGCGAGCGGACCCCCGAGGCGACCGCCGTGCTGGACGGCACGCACCGTCTCACCTTCGGCGAACTCGACGCGCTCTCCGACGATCTCGCGCACCACCTGGGCGCCAGGGGCATCGGCCGCGGCGACCTCGTCGCCCTCGCCCTCGAAGGGACCGCCGACCAGGTCGTGGCGATGCTGGCGGTGGCCAAGTCCGGGGCCGCGTACCTGCCCGTCGACCTGGAGTACCCCGAGGCGCGCGTCGCCCACATGCTCGACGACGCCCGCCCGGCCCTGCTCCTCACCCATGGCACCGCACGAACCGCGCGCTACAGCCCGTCCGTGCCCTGCCTCGCCCTCGACGACCGGGCCGCCTGGTCCACCGGCCGGGCTGCGCCCGCGACCGCCGCGCCGGACCCGCGTGACGCGGCGTACGTCATCTACACCTCGGGCTCCACCGGCCGCCCCAAGGGTGTCGTCGTCACCCACGCCTCCCTGACCAACCACATGGCGTGGATGGCGGACCACCTCGGCCTCACCGGCGAGGACCGGGTCCTCGCCCGCACCTCGCCGAGCTTCGACGCCTCGGTCTGGGAGACGTGGCTGCCGCTCCTGCACGGCGGCGCCACCTGCCCCGTGCCGCCCGCCCTCAACCACGACCCGGCGGCGCTGCTGGCCCGCATGCGCGACGCGGGCACGACCCTGGCCCAGTTCGTGCCCTCGCACCTCTCGCTCGTCCTCACCGAGACCGCTCCCGGCGAGGCGCCCACGACGCTGCGGGCCGTCCTGTGCGGCGGTGAACCCCTGACCAGGGACCTCGCGGAGCGCGTCCGGCGGACGTGGCAGACCGAGGTGCACAACCTCTACGGGCCCACCGAGGCGACCATCGACGCCACCGCCCACCGGTACGGGACCACGGACGCCCCGGTCGGGGAGGGGAACGTGCCGCTGGGCCGCCCCGTCGACAACACCCGCGCCTACGTCCTCGACGCGCACCTCCTGCCGGTGCCCCCGGGCGTCACCGGCGAGCTCTACGTCGCCGGCGAGGGCCTCGCACGCGGCTATCTGGGGCGCGCGGGCCTGACCGCCGCACGGTTCGTCGCCGACCCGTACGGCCCCGCCGGCAGCCGCATGTACCGCACGGGCGACCTCGTCCGGCGGGACGCCGACGGCCTGATCGGCTATGTCGCCCGCGCCGACGACCAGGTCAAGCTGCACGGCTACCGCATCGAACTCGGCGAGATCGAGGCCGCTCTCACCGCGCTCGACGGCATCACCGCCGCCTGCGCCCTCGTCCGCGAGGACCGTCCTGGCGAACGGCGCCTGGTCGCCTACACCGTCTCCGGTGGGAACGGCGGGAGCGGCGGCCATGCGGCCCTCACGGACGCCGAGGTACGCACCCGTCTGATGGCCGCCCTGCCGCCGTACATGGTGCCCGCCGTCCTCGTCCCCCTCGACGCGCTGCCGCTGCTGCCCAACGGCAAGACCGACCGGCGCGCCCTGCCCGTCCCGGAGCGCCCCGCCGTCCTCCGGCCGGGCGGGGGGCCGCGCACCGCTCAGGAAGGCGTCCTGTGCGAGGCGTTCGCCTCCGTCCTGGGGACCCCCGCCGTCCGCGCCGACGACGACTTCTTCGCGCTCGGCGGCGACAGCATCCTCTCGATCCAGCTCGTCAGCCGCGTCCGCGACGCGGGCCTCGGCGTCACCCCGCGCGATGTGTTCGTCCACCGCACGCCCGAGGCCATCGCGGCCGTCGCCACCGCCCTCGGCGGGGAGACCACCGCGCCGGCCGGGGAGGGCACCGGCGAGATGCCTCCGACGCCCATCGTCGCCTGGTTCCTGGAGCGGCCCGGCACCACCGACGGATACAACCAGTCCGGGGTGCTGCGCACGCCCGTGGGAGCCGACGAGGACTCCCTCGTAGCCACCCTCCAACTCCTCATCGACCAGCACGACATGCTCCGGCTGCGGACCACCCGGTCAACCGACGGGGCACCCGTCCTGGAGGCACTGCCGCCCGGGGCCGTCCCCGCCCGGCGCCGCTTCACCCGGGTCGACGTCGCGGGGCTCGACGCCGAGGCGGTCCGCGCCGCCGTCACCGAGGCGGGTGAAGAGGCGCGCAGACGGCTGCGGCCCGCGCACGGGGAGGTGGTCGAGGCCGTCTGGTGCGACGCCGGGCCCCGCGCCCGCGGGCGGCTGCTGCTCGTCGTGCACCACCTGGCCGTCGACGCGGTCTCCTGGCGCATCCTCGCCGCCGATGTGGCGCATGCCTGGGAGACCGTCACCGAGGCCGCCGACGGAGGCGGACGGCCGCCCGCGCCACGCCCGGCCACCACGTCCTACCGGCAGTGGGCGCGGCTCCTTGCCTCCCAGGCGCGTGAACCGAGACGTGAGGACGAACTCGCCCTGTGGCAGGCAGCGTCGAGCACACCCGACCCCCAGCTGGGATACCGGCCGCTCGACCCCGACCTGGACACCGCCGACCGGACGCGCACCCTCGTCACCCACCTGCCCGCCACCTGGACGAGATCCCTGCTCACCACCGCCCCCGCCGCCTTCCACGCCGGGGTGGACGACGTCCTGCTCACGGGGCTGGCCCTCGCCGTCTGCTCCTGGCGTGCCGAACGGGCCGCCGCCCTCGGCGGGCCCCGGCCGGACAGCACCGCCGTCCTGCTCGACCTGGAGGGACACGGCCGCGAGCAGATAGCCGACCACCTCGACCTCTCCCGTACGGTCGGCTGGTTCACCAGCCTCTATCCGGTCCGGATCGACCCCGGCCCCGTCGACGCACGCGCCCCCGGCCGCTTCGACGCCGCCCTGGTCGAACGCGCGCTCAAACGCGTCAAGGAGCAGCTGCGCGCGGTCCCGGACCACGGTGTCGGCTACGGAATGCTGCGCCACCTCAACCCCGCCACCCGCCAGGTGCTGGCCGCCTCACCCGATCCCCAGATCGGCTTCAACTACCTCGGCCGGTACGCCTCTTCGTCCGCCCCGGCGGGCGGGGGCGACGGCGCCGACTGGGACGTCCTGCTCGACGGCGGCGGACCACGAAGCCAGGACCCCGACATGCCCGTCCACCACGTCCTCGACATCAACGCGCACACCGAGGACCTGCCGGACGGCCCGCGCCTGGTGACCCGCTGGACCTGGCCCAGCGACCTCCTCAAGGAGGAGGACGTGGAGTCCCTGTCCGAGGCCTGCACCCGCGCCCTGCGCGCGGTGGCCGAACACGCCGAACGTCCCGACGCGGGCGGCTACACGCCGTCCGACCTTCCCCTGGTCTCCCTAGGCCAGGCCCAGATCGACCGACTGCAGAACAAGTGGGGTGGCCGCAAGTGACCGGGTTCCGACTGGAAGACGTACTGCCGCTGACGCCGTTGCAGGCAGGCATGCTCTTCCACGCGCTGTACGACTCCCGTGCCGTGGACGTCTACACCGCGCAGTTCGTCTTCGACCTCGAAGGCCCCGTGAGCGTCCCCGCCCTGCACGCCGCCGTGGACGGTCTGCTGCGGCGGCACGCCAACCTGCGGGTCGGATTCCTCCACGAGGACCTGGACGAGCCCGTGCAGGCCGTCGCCGCCGAGGTGCCGGTGCCGCTGGAGGAGCTGGACCTGACCGGGGCGGACGGCTCGGACACGGCACAGGAGCGCCTCACCGCGTTCCTCGCCGCCGACCGGACCCGACGCTTCGACCTCACCTCCCCGCCGCTGATGCGGTTCACCCTCGTGCGTACGGGTGCCGGGAGCCACCGGCTCGTCATGACGAGCCACCACATCCTGCTCGACGGATGGTCGATGCCGCTGCTCGTGCGGGAGCTCTTCGAGCTGTACGCACGCGAGGGCGACGACAGCGCTCTGCCGCGCGTCGTCCCGTACCGCACCTACCTCGCCTGGCTGGCGCAGCAGGACCGGGCCGCCGCACTGGGCGCCTGGCGCGCCTCCCTCGCCGGTATCGAGTCGCCCACCCTGCTCGCCGGGACCGGCGGGGCGGACGTGCCGGGCTCAGGCGAGCTGCCCGACACGCTCGTCCTCGATCTGGACCCCGGCACGACGCACAGGCTGCGCGAGACGGCCCGCGCGCACCGGCTCACCCTCAACACCCTGGTCCAGGGCGCCTGGGGTCTGCTGCTCGCCTACCGCACCGGACGCCCCGACGTCGTGTTCGGCACCACCGTCTCCGGACGCCCGCCGGAGATTCCCGGCATCGAGTCGATGGTCGGCCTGTTCATCAACACCGTGCCGGTACGGCTCCGCCCGGCACCCGGCGAAACGCTGGCCGCGCTCCTGACCCGGCTCCAGGAGGAACAGAGCCGCCTCCTCGGCCACCAGTACGTGGGCCTGACCGAGATCCGCGGTGTCACCGGGCTGGACGAACTCTTCGACACCCTGGCGGTCTTCGAGAACTACCCGATGGACGCGGAGGCCCTGCGCACCGCGCAGCAGGGGCTGCCCGGTCTCGCCGTCACCGGCTTCAGCGGCACGGACGCCGCCCACTACCCGCTGACCCTCACCATCGCTCCGGGCGACTCCCTGCGGATCACCTTCGGATACCGGTCCGCCGTACTCGGCCATGACGAGGTGGCCCGCACGGTCGCCCGCATGCGGCGCCTGCTGACCACGATGGCGGACGGGCTCGACAGCCGCGCCGACGCCGTCCCCGTCCTCCTGGACGGTGAGCGCGAGACACTGCTCTCCCAGGGGATCGGTGCCGGACTCCTCCGCGACACCATGGACGAGAGCATTCCGGCCGCCGTCGCCCGGCATGCCGCCCGCCACCCGGACGCGGTGGCCGTGTCCGAGGCCGGCGAGCAGCTGACCTACGCCCGACTGGTGTCACTGGCGGACGGGCTGGCCGGTGTGCTCGCGGGGGCCGGAACCGGCGCCGAGGACGGCGTCGGCATCCTCATGGGCCGCTCGACGGCCCTGGTCACCGCCTCTCTGGCGGCCCTGCGCGCGGGCGCCGCCTATGTACCGCTCGACCCGGGCTGGCCCGTCGAACGGCTCACCCGTGTCGCCGAGGTGGCCTCCCTCCGCACCCTGATCGTCGACGCGGCCAACCGCACCCACCCATGGGTGCGGGGTCTCGGACCTGACGTGCACGTGGTGACGGTCGACCGCGCGGGCCGGACCGTGCAAGGGGCCCCCGGCACCCCGGGGGCGCTCCCCACCGTCACGGGCGGCGCCCGGCTCGCGTACGTGATGTTCACCTCGGGCTCCACCGGTCTGCCCAAGGGGGTCGGCGTCACCCACGCCGACATCACCGCCCTGGCGGCCGACCGGACGTGGCGTGACGGCGTCACCGACGCCGTCCTGCTGCACTCGGCCTACGTATTCGACGCCTCCACCTTCGAGATCTGGGCCCCCCTCCTCAACGGGGGCCGCGTCGTCGTGGCCCCCGAGGGCGCTCTCCAGCCCGCAGTGCTCCGTGACCTCGTCGCCCGCGACGGCGTGACGGCGGCGTTCCTGACGACGGCCCTGTTCAACGTCATCGCCGAGACCGATCCCGGTGCCCTCGGGCTGCTCCGCCTCGCCGCCTCGGGAGGCGAGGCCGCAGCGCCCGGCATCCTCCAGGACCTTGCCGCCGCGCACCCCGGCACCGCCTTCCTCAACGTCTACGGGCCCACCGAGACCACCACGTTCGCCACGCTCCACCGCGTACCCCCCGGTGACGCTCCCGGCGTCGTCCCTCCGATCGGCCGCCCGCTCGACGGCATGCGCGCCTACGTCCTGGACGGCGCGCTGCGACCCGTGCCGTCCGGCGCCGAGGGCGAACTGTACGTCGCGGGCCCCGGTGTCGCCCGCGGCTACCTGGGGCGCCCCGGGCTCACCGCCACCCGGTTCGTCGCCGACCCGTTCGCCGGTACGGGGGAGCGCATGTACCGCACCGGCGACCTCGTGCGCCGGGACCCCGACGGCACCCTGCGCTACGTGGCCCGGGCCGACCAGCAGATCAAGCTCCGCGGCCACCGCATCGAGCCCGCCGAGATCGAGGCGGTGCTCCGCACCGACCCGTCCGTACGCGCGGCCTGCGTCCTGGTCCGCGAGGACCTGCCGGGCGACCGGACCCTGACCGCCTACGTCGTCCCGGCGCCCGGACGCGTCCCGGACCCGGACCTGCTCGCCGCCCACGTCGGCAGTCAACTGCCCGCCTACATGGTGCCGGGGGCCATCCAGCCCCTCGACGCGCTTCCGCTGACCACCACCGGCAAGCTCGACCGGTCGGCCCTCCCGGCACCCGCCGCCCCGCCCGGCCCGGGGAGCCGCCCGCCGCGCACCGCGCACGAGGAGATCCTCGCCGGACTGTTCGCCGACGTGCTGGGCGTGGACCGCGTCGGCGTCGACGACAGCTTCTTCGCCCTGGGCGGCCACTCCCTGCTCGCCACCCGCCTCGTCGGCCGCGTCCGCACCGCCCTGGACACCGAGACGGAGATCCGCACCCTCTTCGAGAACCCCACCGTCGCCACGCTCGCCACCGCCCTGCGGGACGCGGGCCGCCCCGCCCGCCCCGCGCTCGTACCGCAGGAACGCCCCGCCGCGCTCCCGCTGTCCTACGCCCAGCAGCGCCTGTGGTTCCTGCACCGCCTCGAAGGCCCCTCCGCCACCTACAACATCCCCTTCGCCCTGCGCGTCGACGGACCGCTCGACACCGAGGCGCTGCGCCTGGCCCTCCGCGACGTCGTCGACCGGCACGCCGCCCTGCGCACCGTCTTCCCCGAGCAAGACAGCCGGCCGCGCCAGCACATCACCGCCCCGGACGACGTCCGTCTCCCGTTCGCCCTCGAAGCCGTCGACGAGCAGGGACTGCCCGAAGGGATCAGGGCGGCCGCCGCCGCACCGATCGACATCGAGCACCGTCTCCCGCTCCGGGCGACCCTGCTGCGCCTGGCCGACCACGCCCACGTCCTGGTCCTCGTGATCCACCACATCGCCGCCGACGGCTCGTCCCTCGCTTCCCTCGCCCGGGACCTCGGCACCGCCTACCGCGCCCGCGTCCGCGCCGAGGCACCGGAGTGGACCGAACCGGCCGTCGACTACGCCGACTACACCCTCTGGCAGCGCCGCCTGCTCGGCGACGAGCACGACCCGGAAAGCCTCGTGGCACGGCAACTGGCCCACTGGAGGGGCGCGCTGGACGGGCTGCCGGAGAGGGTCGAGCTGCCCTGGGACCGGCCGCGCCCCGCCGTGCCCCGGCACACCGGTGCCACCCACGACTTCACACTCGGGACCGTCACCGCCCGGCGGATCGCCGACCTCGCCCGCAGCAGCGGATGCAGCGTCTTCATGGTGCTCCAGGCCGCCCTGGCGACCGTCCTCTCACGGCACGGCGCCGGCCACGACATCCCCCTGGGCACCGCCGTCGCCGGTCGCACCGACGAGGCGGCCTCCGACCTCGTCGGCTTCTTCGTCAACACACTCGTACTGCGCACGGACCTGACGGGAGACCCCACCTTCCTGGAACTCCTGGACCGAGTGCGGGAGTTCGACCTCTCCGCGTACGCGAACCAGGACGTCCCGTTCGAACGCCTGGTGGAACTGCTCAACCCCGCCCGTTCGCAGAACCACCACCCGCTGTTCCAGACCATGCTCATCCTCCAGAACCACACCCCGGCCGCCCCCGTCGACCTGCCCGGCCTCACCACCCACGGAGTGCCGGCCGCCTCCGGCGTCAGCAAGTTCGACCTGTCGTTCACCTTCACCGAGACCTACGACGACAGCGGCGCCCCCAGCGGCATGCGAGCCGCCGTCGACTACGCGACGGAACTCTTCGACGCGGCAACGGTCCGCGACCTCGCCGCGCGCCTCGTCCTGCTGCTCGACTCCGCGACCACCGAACCCGACCGCCCGCTGAGCACGTACGACGTGCTCACCACCGATGAGCGCACCCGCCTCGCCGCCTGGGGCACCGGACCCGTCGAGAACCTGCCGGAGTCGACCGTCCCCGCGCTCTTCGAGCAGTGGGCCCGGCGCACCCCGGACGCTCCGGCGGTCCGCGACGCCGGCACCACCCTCACCTACGGTGAGCTCGACGCCCGCGCCGACGCCGTCGCCCACCACCTCGCGGCGCGGGGCATCGGCCCCGAAGACCGGGTGGCGATAGCGCTGCCCCGCACCCACGACCTCGTGGTGACCCTCCTCGGCGTGCTCAAGGCCGGGGCGGCGTACGTACCGCTCGACCCCGACTACCCGGCCCCGCGCCTGTCCTACATGCTCGACGACGCCCGGCCGCGCCTCCTCCTCACCACGCCCGGCATCCGCCGCCGCCTCCCGGAGTCCCCGGTGCCCTGCCTGTACACCGGCGACCTGGAGGCCGCCGCGTCGGCGTCCGCGCACGCCCGCCCGGTCCTGCTCCCGGCGCACCCGGCGTACGTCATCTACACGTCCGGCTCCACCGGCCGCCCCAAGGGCGTCGTGGTCACCCACCGGGGCGCCGGTGCCATGGCCAGGACCCAGAGCGAGCGGCTGCGCGTCGCCCCGGGCAGCCGGGTGCTGCACATGGCGTCCGTCAGCTTCGACGCCGCGTTCTGGGAGCTGTGCATGGGGCTGCTCTCCGGTGCCTGCCTGGAGATCGACGAACGCGAAGCCCTGCTGCCAGGACCCGCCCTCGCCACCCTGGTCCGCGAGCGGGGCGTCACCCACCTCACCGTGCCGCCCGCCGCGCTCGCGGTGATGCCGCCGGATTCGCTGCCCACCGGGACGACGATGGTCCTCGCCGGCGAGGCGTGCCCGCCGGCCCTGGTGCACGCCTGGGCGCGGGACCGGTTCCTCGTCAACGCCTACGGCCCGACCGAGACCACCGTGTGCGCGACGATGAGCACCTTCCAGCACGCGGACGGGCCGCACGCCCCCGACCGCACCGTGTCCATCGGCGTCCCCGTCAACGGCACCCGCGTCCAGGTCCTGGACGACAGGCTGGCCCCCGTGCCGCCCGGCGTCGTCGGCGAACTGTACGTCTCCGGAGAGGGCGTGGCCCGCGGCTACCACGGCCGCGCGGCCCTGACCGCGACCCGCTTCGTGGCCGACCCGTCCGACCGCGCGGGGGGCCGTATGTACCGCACCGGTGACCTGGTGCGCTGGGCTGCCGACGGGGAGCTCGTCTACGTCTCCCGAGTCGACGACCAGGTCAAACTGCGCGGCTTCCGCATCGAACCGGGCGAGATCGAAGCCGTGCTCACCGCCCTGCCCGGCGTCGCCGCGGCCTGCGCCGTCGTCCGCGAGGACCGGCCCGGCGACCGGCGCCTGGTCGCCTACACCGTGGCCGCCGACGGTGCGGACGGCCCGGACGACGCCGGGATACGGGCGCACCTCGCCGCCGCCCTGCCCGCCCACATGGTCCCCGCCGCCCATGTACGGCTCGACGCCCTGCCCGTCACACCCAACGGCAAGACCGACCGTCGCGCCCTGCCCGCACCGGACCGTGCCGCACCGGCCGGCGGCGGTGCACCGCGCACCGCTCGGGAACGCGCCCTGTGCGAGGCCTTCGCGGAGACGCTCGGCGTACCCGAGGTCGGTGTCTCGGACGACTTCTTCGCCCTCGGCGGCCACTCGCTGCTCGCCGTGACCCTCGCCCGGCGGATCGGCGAACGCTGCGGCCGGCGCCCCTCGCTGCGCGCCCTGTTCGCGGCGCCGACCGTCGAAGGGGTGGCCCGCCTCCTGGAGAGCGAGTGCCTCCCGGAAGGCGAGACGGGGGAGGAGGACCGGGCGAGCGCCGTCGCTCCGGCGCTCGCCGCCGAGGTCCGCCTCGCGGCGGACATCACGGGCGTGGGCCGGGACGGCACCGCCCCGCGCCCCGGGCTTTCCCGCCCGTCCCCCCGGCCGTTTCTGACCGGCGCCTCCGGCTTCCTCGGCGCCTTCCTCCTGCGCGACCTCATCGAGACCACCGACGGCCCGGTCGACTGCCTCGTACGTGCCGAGGACGAGCAGCGCGCCGCAGACCGGCTACGGGCGAATCTGGAACGCTACGGCCTGTGGCGTCCCCGGTACGCGGCCCTCGTCCGCCCCGTCCCCGGGGACCTCGCAGCCCCCGGCCTCGGCCTGTCACCCGAGGCCCGGGCCGCCCTTGTCCGCCGGCTCGGCCCCGTCGTCCACAACGGCGCACGCGTCAACTTCGCCGCCGGCTACGGCGATCTGCGCGCCCCGAACGTGGCGGGCACCGAGGAACTGCTGCGTCTGCTGGCCGACTCCGCGTCACCCGGGATGCACTACGTCTCGACCACGAGCGTCTACGCCCCGGCGACCGGCGTGGATCCCGTCACCGTCACGGAGAGCACTCCGACAGGACCGGCGTCCGGCCTGCCCGACGGCTACGCGCAGAGCAAGTGGGTCGCCGAGCAACTGGTCGGCATGGCCCGCGGACGCGGGCTGCCGGTGACCGTCTACCGGCCCGGCCGCATCAGCGGCGACACCGCCACCGGCGCCTGCCAGGACCGCGACCTGCTGTGGCAGCTCATCAAGGGGTGTCTCCAGGCGGGCGCGGTGCCGGACCTGCCGTACGCGTCGACCGACTGGGTGCCCGTGGACCACGTAAGCGCGGCAGTGGTGGCGCTCTCCGCGTCCGGTGGGACCGGTGACGAGACCTACCACCTCACCAACCCGGACGCGCCGGGGCTGGACCGTGTCTTCGACGCCGCCGCCCGCCTGGGCCACGAGCTGCGCACCGTCCCCGCAGCGGACTGGCAGGCGCGCGTCGCGGCGCGGCACGACAACGCGGCGCAGCTGTTCCTCGGCGACGCAGGGCAGACCGGGCAGCAGGCGATGGAGCACCGCCGCTTCGACTCCAGCCGGACGGCGAAGGCGGTGGGAGCACTGGGCGTCCACCTGCCGCCCCTGACCGACGACATCCTGACCCGCTACCTGACCTACTTCCAGGAGACGGGTTTCCTGCCCACTCCGCAGGGGCTGCGGGTGACGACGTAGCCGGCCGAGCGCCGACGCGTGAGGAGCTCCGCCGCCCGGGACTGTCAGTGGCGGATGCCAGACTCCGTCGGCATGAGTGAACAGGTGCGTCTGAGAGATGTCGGTCCGTCCGATCTGGAGGTCTTCCTCGCGCAGGAGCACGACCCGGAGTCCGTGCGCCGGTCGAACTTCCCGCCCAGGGAACGGGAGGCCTTCATGAACCACTGGAAGACGAAGGTCCTGGGCGAGCCCTCCAACCGGGTGCAGGCCGTCACCGTGGACGGGGAGCTCGCGGGCAACCTGGTCGCGTGGTGGGACGAGGACCGGCGCTTCATCGGGTACTGGCTCGGCCGGCAGTACTGGGGCCGGGGCATCGGCACCCGGGCGCTGGCGCTCTTTCTCGACCTGGAGACGGCCCGGCCTCTGTACGCCGACCCCTTCGCGGGGAACACCGGCTCGGTGCGGCTGCTGGAGAAGCACGGCTTCCGGCGCACCGGGACGGTCATGTACGGCGAGGACGAGCACATCATGCTGGTGCTCCAACAGCCCGCTGACGGGCGCTGATCGGCGGTCGAGGTCCGTTGTCAGTGGCTCCACATACGGTGAACACATCACTCGGGGAGCTTCGGAGAAGGAGCAGATACATGTCCGCAAACAAGATCCAGCACAAGGTGAACCACGTCGCGCTGGTAGTGGACAGTTCGGGTTCCATGTATCAGCACCAGGGCCAACTCATCCGCGTCGTGGACGAGTTCGTGGCGGGTCTGAAAGCCGAGTCGGACAACCTCGGACATGAGACCCGCATCAGCCTCTACTCCTTCGACCACAGGGTGGAGAACCTGGTCTGGGACATGGATGTGAAGCATCTGCCGTCCATGCGGGGTCTGTACAAGGTCAACAACGGCGCCACGGCCCTCATCGAGGCCTCTCTGAAGTCCCTGGACGACCTGGGGCACATCTGGGAGGAGTACGGCGAGCACAGCTTCCTCCAGATCGTGGTGACGGACGGCGAGGAGAACGCCTCCGGCGGCGACAGGCGGCACGACGGGGACATGTCCATACTCGGCCCCTGGCTCGACAGGATCACGGCGAAGATGGGCGGGCTCCCGAGCCACTGGACCTCCGCGATCCTCGTCCCCAACTCCCTGGCGAAGCGGACCGCGCAGAACTACGGCTTCCCCGCCGGGAACATCGCCATCTGGGACGCGGACTCCCAGAAGGGTGTCGAGGACGCGATCGGCACCGTCCGAGCCGCCGCCACCAGCTTCCTGCGGGGCCGTGAGCAGGGTGTGCGCGGCACGAAGAACCTGTTCGCCGTCGGCCAGGACATATCGGTCGACGAGGTGCGCGCGAACCTCGAACCGGTCTCGGCCGACAAGTACCGGCTCCTGAAGGTCGACAAGGAGACCGAGATCCGCGCCTTCGTGGACTCGCATCCGGGGGTCTCGTACCGACGCGGCTCCTGCTACTACCAGCTGGGCACCCGGGTCCAGGTGCAGCCCGACAAGGAAGTCATCGTGGTCGAGAAGGACACCGACCGCGCGTACACGGGCGACGCGGCGCGCAGCCTCCTGTTCGGCACGGGCATCCATGGGACGGTCTCCGTCAAGGCCGGCAACAACCCCAAGCTGGAGGTGTACGTGCAGAGCCGCTCGGTGAACAGGAAGCTCAAGGCCGACACGCGCCTTCTGATCATGCTCTGACGTTCCGGCGAGGACGCAGTCGTCCGGACAGGCCGTCAGGTCGCGGTCACTGGGGGTGCGTTGACGGTGCGCAAATGCCGCGCGTGTCGACATTCACGCTGTGAAGATTGCATGGATAACGAGATGGTTACTAAGGTCATGGCTCGAACCTTCGCACGGTTGATTGCCCACCCGGGGTGACGGCGAAGGAACCGCCGAGTCCGTGACGTGCACGGAGCCGGGGATCCATTCGTTCCCCCCCCAGCCCGGTAGGCGGCTCGAGGAAGAAGGAGCTCGCCTTCGTGGGGTCCCACCGTCGTCCCAAGCAGCCGAGCCGCGCCCGCGTGACCGTGCTCACCGCGACCGCCGCCGCAGCTGTGGCCCTGACCTCCCAGGCGGCGCACGCCGACCCCAAGCCGACCAAGAGCGAGGTCAAGGCGAAGGTCGACAAGCTCTACCACGAGGCCGAGGTCGCCACCGAGAAGGCCAACGGCGCCAAGGAGCAGCAGGACAAGCTCAAGAAGCAGGCCGACGCGCTCCAGGACAAGGTCGCCCGCGGCCAGGACGAGCTCAACACCCTGCGTGGACAGCTCGGTTCGCTGGCCACCGCGCAGTACCGCTCCGGCGGTCTCGACCCGTCGGTCCAGTTGCTGCTCTCCTCGGACCCGGACAGCTTCCTCGACCAGGCGTCCGCGCTCGACCAGCTGTCGGCCAAGCAGGCGGATTCGCTGGAGAAGATCCAGGCGAAGCAGCGCGCCCTGGCGCAGCAGCGCAAGGAGGCGCAGGGCAAGCTCACGGCCCTCGCCGAGGTCCGCGAGACGCTGAACGAGAACAAGAAGAAGTCCCAGGGCAAGCTGGCCGCCGCGCAGAAGCTGCTGAACACCCTCACGGCCGCCGAGCGCGCCAAGATGGCCGAGGACGATCGGCGGGCGGCCAACCGCGCCGCAGGCGAGCGGGCCGGCGCCGGCAACAAGACCTCCTCCTCCTCCTCCTCCTCGGGCGAGCAGGTCGACCTCGGCAACGAGGTTCCCGCCTCGGCCCTCGGCGCCGCGGCCCTCCAGGCCGCCCACACCCAGGTGGGCAAGCCGTACGGCCGCATGGGCACAGGCCCCAGCTCCTACGACTGCTCGGGCCTGACCCAGTGGGCCTACGCCCAGGCCGGTGCCCAGATCACCCGCACCACCTTCACGCAGATCAACCAGGGCACCCGCATCGCGCGCAGCCAGCTGAAGCCGGGCGACCTGGTCTTCTTCAGCAACACCTCGCACGTGGGCCTCTACGCGGGCAACAACACGGTGCTGCACGCCCCGTACCCGGGCACGTACGTCCGCTACGAGTCGATGAACACCATCGGCGCCTACCAGACCGCGGTGCGCATCTGACCGTGCCCAGGGGCCGTTCTGTCCTTGCCCGTCGGATGGCTGGGAGAAGCGCCCCGGAGCCGGTTCCGAACCGGCTCCGGGGCGCTCGATCAGGCCTGAGAGGTGTCCGACGCGCGCGGTGAGCGGCGGCCGCCCCCGCCGGGCGGCCTCGGCCGGTCTGGCGTCGCGGCGGACTCGGGCCGGGGGTCGCTCCTCGTGGAGGCGCGAGCGACCCGGTGGTCGGTGCACGACCGCGTGCCCGGGGGCAAGACCGTACGGGTGGAGATCGACCCGCTGCCGTCCGTAGCCGGGGCGGCCCGTCCGAGGAGGGGCCGCCTTCCCTCGTCGGGGCGCGGCCACGGCGCTCAGATCTGGTTCATGCCGCCGTCGACGTACAGGCTCGAACCGGTGATGAAGCTGCTCTGCCCGGAGGCGAGGAAGGCCACTGCGGCGGCGATCTCCTCCGGACGCCCGAGCCGGCCCAGCGGCACCTGCGCGGCCAGGTGCTGCCTGAGGCCGGCGGCCTGCTCCGGGTCGGGAGCGAGTCCCGAGAGGCCAGGAGTGTCGGTCGGCCCGGGGGTGACGGTGTTGACCCGGATGCCGCGCCCCTTGAGTTCGTTGGCCCAGGTGCGGGCGAACGACCGGGTGGCTGCCTTGGACGCCGCGTACGCGCCGAAGGCATCCGCGCCGACGTCCACGTTGGTGGAGCCGTTCAGGATCACCGAGGCGCCGTCGTTGAGCAGCGGCAGCGCCTTCTGGACGGTGAAGAGCGTGCCCCGGACATTGATGCCGAAGAGGGCGTCGAAGTGTTCTTCGGTGGTCTGCTCCAGTGTGGCGAACGTGGCGACGGAGGCGTTCGCGAACAGAACGTCCAGGCCCCGCCCCCGGTCGTGGATCGTCTCGTAGAGCCGGTCCAGGTCGGCCAGGTTCGATATGTCGCCGATCACCGCCGTGGCCGATGATCCGATCGTCTCGACGGCCGCGTCGAGTTCGGCCTTGCGACGGCCGGTGATGAACACGTGCGCACCTTCGGTGGCCAGCCTTGCGGCGCTGGCCAGACCGATCCCGGTGCCGCCCCCGGTGACGAGAGCGGTTCTGCCTTCGAGTGACCCCATGTGAATGACCTCTTCCGACTTCCGCATCGATCGTTGCTGAAGTCGAACGTAGCACTTCCGTAGCGATCGATGCGGAAGCGGTAGACTGCGGTGGTGGCGACGAAACAGAGCGGCCCGATCGGCCGACCGCGGGGATTTGACGTCGACGAAGCTCTCGAACGCGCCGTGCTGGTCTTCTGGGAGCAGGGTTACGAGGGAGCCAGCGTGGCCAACCTGACGGATGCGATGGGCATCTCCACCACCAGCATGTACGCGGCCTTCGGCAAAAAGGAGGAGCTGTTCCGCAAGGCCCTGGAGCGCTACACGGAAGGCCCGGGCGCCTACCTCACCCGGGCGCTGGACGAGCCGACCGCCCTCGGCGTCGCCACCGCGATCCTGGCCGGCACCGTGCGGACCACCACCCGCCCGGCCCGCCCCCAGGGATGCCTGGGCGTTCAGGGCGCCCTGGCCGCCGGGGACTCCGGGCGGGCGGTCCGGGACATTCTCGTCGCCTGGCGTAACAACGGATGTTCCTGCGTCCGGGAGCGGTTCCAGCGAGCCGTCGACGACGGAGACCTGCCTCCGGACGCGGATCCAGGGCTACTGGCCCGCTACGTCACCACCTTGGCCTTCGGTATCGCCGTACAGGCCGCGAGCGACGTCGGCCGCGACGAACTCCAGGAGATGGCCGACGCCGCCCTGCGCGCCTGGCCGCTCTCCTGAGGACCGCGGTCTCCGACGCCGTGCCGCGTACCGGTCTCCGTCACCTGAGGTGAGGCGGTCAGGCCGTGTGCTGGTACGTCGGGTAGGTGAGGTACCCGGCGTCGCCGCCCTGGTAGAAGGTGTTCTCGTCGGCGGGCGCGATGGGCAGGCGCGAGCGCATCCGTTCGACCAGGTCGGGGTTGGCGAGGAAGCCGCGGCCGAAGGCGATCAGGTCGGCACCCAGACCCAGCCAGTGGTCGGCTTCCGCCCGCCCGGCCTGCTTCGGGCCGCCGGGCATGGCCGGGCTCATGATGAGGGTGCCCGGCCAGGTCTTGCGCAGCCCGAGGAGAACGTCCTCGTCGGCGGTGGCCTCCAGGTGCACATAGGCGAGGTCGAGGCGGGCCAGTTCCGTCAGCAGAGCGGTGTTCAGCTCCGCCGCGTCGTCCTCGGTCACACCCCATATGCCGCCGCCGGGCGACAGGCGGATCCCTGTACGGGCGGCGCCCACGGCCTCGGCCGTGGCGGTGGCCGCCTCGACGGCGAAACGGATCCGGTTGCTGATCGAGCCGCCGTAGCGGTCGTCGCGCAGGTTGGCGTTGGACGACAGGAACTGGGAGATCAGGTAGCCGTTGGCGCCGTGCAGTTCGACCCCGTCGAAGCCCGCGTCGACGGCGCGGCGGGCGGCGTGGGCGTAGGACTGGACGTGCTCGGGGATCTCGTCGGTCCCCAGGGCTTGCGGCACGGGCATCGGCTGGGGGCCGCTCGGGGTGAACACGCTGCCCTCGCCTGCCACGGCCGACGGGCCGACCGGCTGGAGGCCCGTGGTCTCGTGGTGCGAGACCCGCCCGCCGTGCATGAGCTGGGCGAAAACGCGTCCCCCGCCGGTGTGGACGGCATCGGTCACCTGCCGCCACGAATCCGTCTGCTCGTCGGTGTGCAGGCCGGGCGTGCCCGGGTTGGACTGCCCGACGCGACTGGGCTGCACGCCCTCCGTGACGATCAGACCGGCCGATGCGCGCTGCGCGTAGTAGCTGGCCATCGAGGGAGTGGCCAGACCGCCGGCGGAGGCCCGGACCCGGCTCATGGGAGCCATGACGGTCCGGTTGGGCAGCGTGAGCCCGCCGAGACGGTAACTGCTGAACAGGGAGGGCATATCGGTTCTCCTCGCGTACACAGTGCTCCGTTCGCCGAAGCACATGGGTACGCTAAAACCTGACGTCAATGTCAGAGGCAAACGGAGAACGCCGCGGATCCGTGTGGGGCGCATCACAGGACCCGCGGCGCTGTGGACCACCACGGGAGGCAGTCATGCGGATCGGAGAACTCGCGGCACGCGCCGGAGTGAGCGTGCGGTCCCTGCGCTACTACGAGCAGCAGGGGCTGCTCACCAGCACGCGTACGCCGAGCGGACAACGGCAGTACACAGAACACGACGTGGAGCGCGTCCACTTCATCCAGGGGCTGTACGCGGCCAACCTCTCCAGCCGCACCATCGCGGAACTCCTGCCGTGCCGCGACAACCCGAGCACGCACAACTCCGACGCCACGCTGGAGCGGATGGCCCGCGAACGCGAGCGGATCACGGCGCAGATCGACGACCTCCTACGAGCCCGGGGCACCCTGGACAGGATGGTGACCGTGGCTCGCGCCCACCGGGAGTCCCTGCTGCACACGGCGCCCGCCGCGGACGAATCGGCGGCGACCCGGGACGCGTCGCCGCTCTCCTCAGGGCACGCCTCCGTGTGAGCCGACGCGGCGGGCGTGGAGTCGTCGTCCCGCAGCTTCTCGCCCGCCCGCACGGGTTCGGTCAAAGCCGGTGTCTGCTGGGGTTCAGTTCTCGCCGACGGCCAGATTGGCGTGAACATGCAGCTCTGCCCTGCCATCCAGATATGAAGCCCCGTCAGGGCAAGGTGCCCTTGCCCTGACGGGGCTCGGCCGGCCGGACAGCGCTTCGGGAGCGTAGGCCGGGGCCGGTGCCACGTGCGGCGCTCCTGGGCTCAGTCGAAGTTCACGTCGCTGCACCACATGTAGGCCTGGTCGAGGTGCGAGGCCTGCCAGATCACGAACACGATGTGGTGTCCGGTGTAGCCGGTGGTCTGGACAGGGAACGTGATGTCCTGCGCAGGCGCGTAGCTGCCGGTCTGCTTGATGAAGTCAAGGTTGCCCCAGCCCAGGGTCTGGGTCTTGGGGTCGAAGCCCTGCTTGCTCACGTAGACCTTGAAGTAGTCGGCACCGTGGGACGCCTGGTCGTACAGGTGCACCGAGAAGTTGTTGCCGATCGTGGTGGTCTTCCACGCCCCGGGCTTGTCCAGGCTGGCGTTCCGGGACAGGTTGTTGCTGCAGAGAGTCCCGTCGGGGGTCTTCGCCTGGAACTGGCCGCCGAGGCCGTCGCGCAGCGCGCTCATCCAATTCCACATGGTGTCGGTATTGGTCTGCCAGGCCTGCCAGCACATGGGGTCCTGCGCTTGCATGGCCGGGTCCATGTGATGGCTGCCCCACGTCTCCCAGCACTGGTACGCGCGGGTGGCGGGGCCGACGATCGTGCCGTGGGCCTGGGCGGGGGACGACCAGGCCAGCGCGCCGGCGACGACGGCGAACAGCATGACGAATGCCTGGAGGGGCCGGCGGAGGTACGACCTCGAACGCCCGGTTAACGGAATCTTGTTATGCATGTGGGGGGAACTCCTTCCAGTGACAAGGCTGTGATGGGAGCGCTCCCAACGGTACGACTTCTGAGTGAAGTGTCAATGAAACGAACGAAGTTGATCACAAAACGGGCGGACAGGGGATGTGTCGTGACACCGCGTCGGTTTGCGCTCTTGCAGATCTGGACCAACCGAGGAGACTGCCTTCATCCCCCGGCCCGCTCTGTACCCGGCAGCACCACGCCGAACAGGTCCGAGCGGCCCCGGGCAGATCGGTCCACCGTCACTCCCCCCGGGATTGAGGTCTCATGAACCGGAACCGAGCCGTCGCCAGCGCCGTCACCGTGACCCTGTTATCAGCCGGCCTCGCCGTCGGCCCTGCAGTCGCCTCCGCCTCCGCCTCCGAGGCGAAGGCGCGCGTGGGGGGCGACTGGGAGACCCAGACGATCGTCTTTACCGCCGCTGCGGGGCAGACCAACGACCTGAACATCTACCCGATGTACACCAGCGACGGGATCCGCCGGATCGGCTTCAGGGACGTGGTCCCGCTGGAACCGGGCGAGCACTGCGCGTACTCCAGCGCCGAGGACACCACCGTCGTCGTCTGCGAACTGCCCGCCGACAGCACACGGCCCGACAGGATCGACGTCTTCCTCGGCGACGGCGACGACACGATCGCCGCCTTCACGCCCGGAATGAACACGGTCAGCGGCGGCGCGGGCGACGACGAACTGCACGCCCACACCGCGCGCACGGTGCTGGGCGACGCGGGGGACGACATGGTCATGGGGCCCGCGACCCTGCACGGCGGGGATGGCATGGACCACCTGATGGGTGACAGCGGGAACCAGCGGATGTGGGGCGGCCGGGGCGATGACATGATCGAGGGCTACGGCGGTGACGACACCGTGCACGCAGGCTCCGGTGACGACCACGTCATGGGCGGGGACGGCCGGGACATCCTGCTCGGCGGCTCCGGCGACGACATGGTGCACGGGGAAGGCGGCAACGACTTCGTCTGTGGTGGCACCGGGAAGGACGACCTCGACGGCGGGGACGGCCGTGACATCGTCCTCCCGTAGCCGCCGCTCGCTGCCCGAAGACTCCGAGGCGCTGAAGTCCGCGAAGGCTCTGGTTCTGCGGCGTGAACAGCGTCGCGGGCGCTGAATCACCGCCTGGCGACCCCGACCACAACAGGTGGCAGACGGGAAGCGACACATCAGGCGACCGGCGTCAGGGCTGATTCCGAGTCGGCCGGCTCCTGGCGCTCGAAGCGGCTGCAGGCGTCACGGCGGCCGAACTTCTCGCGCTCGGCATCGGGCCGACGGCTGGAGGCCGCGAACACGTCGATCAGTTCGCGAGGCGCTCTGCGGTCGGCGAGGGCGCGGACCCTGGTCCCGATCACGTCCTCCTCCCGAGGCCGCCGGAACTTCTCCCCGGTACAGAGGGAGGCCCTCGGCGACCACCCCGGAAAGGCCGCTCGGTGGGCTCACGGGGTGATGCAGGCTCCGTCATGGTGGCTGGAGGTTCTTATACCGACCGAAGGCCACAGAAGAGTCCCGGAGGCGCCGCCACCTCCTCTCCCGCTTCGCTTTTACGCAGTTCAGTGAGGGGATGGCGGCGCTTCTTCTGAGGACTCTCAGATGTCCCGGAAGATCTCGATCTGCGCGCCCACCGAGTTAAGCCGCTCCGCCAGCTCCTCGTAACCCCGGTTGATGACATAGACGTTGCGGAGCACGGACGTGCCCTCGGCCGCCATCATCGCCAGCAGTACCACCACCGCCGGGCGCAGGGCGGGCGGGCACATCATCTCGGCGGCGCGCCAGCGGGTCGGGCCCTCGACCAGGACGCGGTGGGGGTCCAGGAGCTGGAGCCGGCCGCCGAGGCGGTTGAGGTCGGTGAGGTAGATCGCGCGGTTGTCGTAGACCCAGTCGTGGATCAGGGTCTTGCCGTGCGCGGACGCCGCGATCGCCGCGAAGAACGGCACGTTGTCGATGTTCAGCCCGGGGAAGGGCATCGGGTGGATCTTGTCGATGGGCGCCTCCAGCTTGGAGGGCCGGACCGTCAGGTCCACCAGCCGGGTGCGGCCGTTGTCGGCGGCGTACTCCGCCGTGCGGTCGCAGTCGACGCCCATCTCCTCCAGGACCGCGAGCTCGATCTCCAGGAACTCGATCGGGACCCGGCGGATCGTCAGCTCGGACTCCGTCACCACGGCGGCGGCCAGCAGGCTCATCGCCTCGACCGGGTCCTCCGAAGGGGAGTAGTCGACGTCCACGTCGATCTCCGGCACCCCGTGCACCGTGAGGGTCGTCGTCCCGACGCCGTCGACGCGTACGCCGAGCGACTCCAGGAAGAAGCACAGGTCCTGGACCATGTAGTTGGAGGACGCGTTACGGATGACCGTCGTGCCGTCGTGCCGGGCGGCGGCCAGCAGCGCGTTCTCGGTCACCGTGTCGCCGCGCTCGGTGAGGACGATCGGGCGGCCCGGCCGGACCTCGTGGTCGACCTGGGCGTGGTAGAGCCCGTCGGTCGCGGCGATCTCCAGGCCGAAGCGGCGCAGCGCGATCATGTGCGGCTCGATCGTGCGCGTGCCGAGGTCGCAGCCGCCGGCGTACGGCAGGGTGAAGCGGTCCTCGCGGTGCAGCAGCGGGCCGAGGAACATGATGATGGAGCGGGTCCGGCGCGCGGCGTCGGCGTCGATGGACTCCAGCTCGAGCCGGTCGGGCGGCAGGATCTCGAGGTCGACACCGTCGTTGATCCACCGGGTGCGTACGCCGATGGAGTTGAGGACCTCCAGCAGCCGGAAGACCTCCTCGATGCGGGCCACCCGGCGCAGCACGGTGCGGCCCTTGTTGAGCAGTGAACCGCAGAGCAGCGCGACACAGGCGTTCTTGCTCGTCTTGACGTCGATGGATCCCGAGAGCCGACGGCCACCCACGACCCGCAGGTGCATGGGACCGGCGTAGCCGAGCGACACGATCTCGCTGTCGAGGGCCTCGCCGATGCGGGCGATCATCTCAAGGCTGATGTTCTGGTTGCCGCGTTCGATGCGGTTGACGGCGCTCTGGCTCGTCGCCAGCGCCTCGGCGAGCTGACTCTGTGTCCAGCCACGATGCTGACGGGCGTCACGGATGAGCTTGCCGATACGTGCGAGGTAGTCGTCTTCCATGGCTGCACGCTATCTCAGATATGAGATGAAGCTCGTGCCGGGGGTGTGGGGTTCGGGTGACGGTCGGGTGCCCGGCCGTGTGGGGGCGCCTGTTTGAAGGGTCGGACGTCCCCGGCGCCCCGGCGTGCGGAGCTCGGCCGAACGGGTGAGGCCGACGGGGTGAAGCCCGGCCGGGTGAAGGCCGGCCGGGCCCGCGACGTGAGCCGGGGTCAGCCGCGGCGGCGGCGCGTCGTCCGGCGCCAGCCGAACGGGCCCGGCAGATCCATGGAAGTGGTGCGCCGGCCCGTGCTGCTCGTGGTGCGCCTCGGCCCGTGCCGTCCGCCGGTGGTGACGGACCACGAGCGGCGGTTGATGTTCACCCGGACGCCCGGGAGGATCTGGAAGCTCTTGCGGAAGGTGAGCGGCATCTGTGCCTCCTCTGTCAGGAGTACGGGTATCCCGAAGCCGCCGGGTCATGCGCACGGGCCCCGAGGGCGTGGTCAGCGCCGCGCCGGGTCCGGTCCTCGCAGGGCGTTGGCCAGGGGTGCCGATACGGCCCATCCCGTGCTCTCGTACAGGGCCCGCCCCTCCGCCGACGAGGCCAGCAGACCGGCCGTCGCGCCCTGCTCGGCGGCCGCGTCGGTCAGCGTGCGCATGATCAGGCGGCCGAGACCGCGGCGCCGGTGGGCGGGCTGGGTCTCGACCTTGTCGACGACGGCGGTGACGCCGGTGACGGCCGCCTGGCCCCGCGCGGCAGGCGTGCCGTCGTCCGCGCACACCCGGGCGTGGGTGACGCCGTCGTGCGTCCAGGTGCGGAGCCGGTAGCCGTGGGGGAGGGGAGCCGGGGCGCGGGCGGGGTGGAGCGGGGCGGACATCAGGTAGCCGGGTTCGTCGGCGACGGACCAGCCGGGTGCGATCCAGGACGCGAGCGACTCCGTCCGTACGAAGGCCTTCAGCCGGACGCCGGGCCTGGCCGGGCCCTCGGCGATCTCCCGCACCGTCGCCGCGTCGGCGACGGTCAGGACGTGGCTCGTGGCGTGTGCGGGAGGACCCGTGCTCACGGTGAAGCCCCAGGGCGAGGGGTCCGGTTCGGCCGCTCCCCGTGAGAGGGCCCAGCCCTGGACCCACGCGCGTACGGCCTCGGAGGTGGTGGTGAAGTGCACGGCGCCTTCCCGGGCGGGGTGGTCGGGCGTGGTCGGCTTCGAAATGTACCGGTCCCGCCCGCGCGCCGTCGCGGTGCGGCGCGGGACACGGGCGCCCGGGCATGACCGCGCGGCGGCTATGTACTAGAGTTATCTCGACATCGAGATATCTGCCGAGGCGCACCGCAGCCGCCGCTCGGTAAGGGTTACCTAACTAATCCTTACCTTAGCGGATGGTGGGGGCCGCAGGCGGCGCCGGCCGCACATGAGGCGCGGCGCGGTTGAACGCGCACATTGAAGAAGGAGACTGTCGTGTCGGCGAACAGCTTCGACGCCCGCAGCACGCTGCGCGTGGGTGACGAGTCGTACGAGATCTTCAAGCTGGACAAGGTCGAGGGCTCCGCGCGCCTCCCTTACAGCCTGAAGGTGCTGCTGGAGAACCTGCTCCGCACGGAGGACGGCGCGAACATCACCGCCGACCACATCCGTGCGCTCGGCGGCTGGGACTCCCAGGCCCAGCCCAGCCAGGAGATCCAGTTCACGCCGGCCCGCGTGATCATGCAGGACTTCACGGGTGTCCCGTGTGTCGTGGACCTCGCCACCATGCGTGAGGCCGTCAAGGAGCTCGGCGGCGACGCCACGAAGATCAACCCGCTGGCCCCGGCCGAGCTGGTCATCGACCACTCCGTCATCGCCGACAAGTTCGGCACCAACGACGCGTTCTCCCAGAACGTCGAGCTGGAGTACGGCCGCAACAAGGAGCGCTACCAGTTCCTGCGCTGGGGCCAGACCGCCTTCGACGAGTTCAAGGTCGTCCCCCCGGGCACCGGCATCGTCCACCAGGTCAACATCGAGCACCTGGCCCGCACGGTCATGGTGCGTAACGGCCAGGCGTACCCCGACACCCTCGTCGGCACCGACTCGCACACCACGATGGTCAACGGCCTCGGCGTGCTGGGCTGGGGCGTCGGCGGCATCGAGGCCGAGGCCGCGATGCTCGGCCAGCCGGTCTCCATGCTCATCCCGCGCGTCGTCGGCTTCAAGCTGACCGGCGAGCTCCCGGCCGGCACCACCGCCACCGACCTCGTGCTGACCATCACCGAGATGCTCCGCAAGCACGGCGTCGTCGGCAAGTTCGTCGAGTTCTACGGTGAGGGCGTCGCCGCCACCTCCCTCGCGAACCGCGCCACCATCGGCAACATGTCGCCGGAGTTCGGCTCCACCGCCGCGATCTTCCCGATCGACGACGAGACGCTGAAGTACCTCCGCCTGACCGGCCGTGACGCGCAGCAGGTCGCGCTCGTCGAGGCGTACGCCAAGGAGCAGGGCCTCTGGCTCGACCCGGCCGCCGAGCCGGACTTCTCCGAGAAGCTGGAGCTCGACCTCTCCACGGTCGTCCCCTCCATCGCCGGTCCGAAGCGCCCGCAGGACCGCATCGTCCTCGCGAACGCCAAGGCGCAGTTCGCCCAGGACGTCCGCAACTACGTCGCGGACGACGAGGAGGCGGGCAAGGAGTCCTTCCCGGCCTCCGACGCCCCCGCCGCCTCCAACGGCGTCCCGTCGAACCCGGTCACCGTCACCGCCCCCGACGGCACGACGTACGAGCTCGACCACGGCGCCGTCACCGTCGCCGCGATCACCTCCTGCACCAACACCTCGAACCCGTACGTCATGGTCGCCGCGGCGCTCGTGGCGAAGAAGGCCGTCGAGAAGGGCCTGACCCGCAAGCCGTGGGTCAAGACCACCCTCGCCCCGGGCTCGAAGGTCGTCACCGACTACTTCGACAAGGCGGGCCTGACCCCCTACCTCGACAAGGTCGGCTTCAACCTCGTCGGTTACGGCTGCACCACCTGCATCGGCAACTCCGGCCCGCTGCCGGAAGAGGTCTCGAAGGCGGTCAACGACCACGACCTGGCCGTGACCTCGGTGCTCTCCGGCAACCGCAACTTCGAGGGCCGGATCAACCCCGACGTCAAGATGAACTACCTGGCGTCCCCGCCGCTGGTCGTCGCGTACGCCATCGCCGGCTCGATGAAGGTCGACATCACCAAGGACGCCCTCGGCGTCGACCAGGACGGCAAGCCCGTCTTCCTCCAGGACATCTGGCCCTCCGAGGCCGAGGTCAACGACGTCGTCGCCAACTCCATCGGCGAGGACATGTTCAACAAGTCCTACCAGGACGTCTTCGCGGGCGACGCCCAGTGGCAGGCCCTGTCGATCCCGACCGGCAACACCTTCGAGTGGGACTCCGAGTCCACCTACGTGCGCAAGCCCCCGTACTTCGAGGGCATGACGATGGAGACGTCCCCGGTCGAGGACATCACCGGCGCCCGGGTGCTCGCCAAGCTCGGCGACTCGGTCACCACCGACCACATCTCCCCGGCCGGTGCGATCAAGGCCGACACCCCGGCCGGCAAGTACCTCACGGAGCACGGCATCGAGCGCCGCGACTTCAACTCCTACGGCTCGCGCCGTGGCAACCACGAGGTCATGATCCGCGGCACCTTCGCCAACATCCGCCTGCGCAACCAGATCGCGCCGGGCACCGAGGGCGGCTTCACCCGCGACTTCACGCGGTCCGATGAAGGTGCCCCCGTGTCGTTCATCTACGACGCCTCCCAGAACTACCAGGCCGCGGGCACCCCGCTCGTCATCCTGGCGGGCAAGGAGTACGGCTCCGGCTCGTCCCGTGACTGGGCGGCCAAGGGCACCGCGCTCCTGGGCGTCAAGGCCGTCATCGCCGAGTCCTACGAGCGCATCCACCGCTCGAACCTCATCGGCATGGGCGTCCTCCCGCTCCAGTTCCCCGAGGGCCACACCGCCGAGTCGCTCGGCCTGACCGGTGAGGAGACCTTCTCCTTCGCCGGCGTGACCGAGCTGAACAACGGCACCACGCCGCGCACCGTCAAGGTCACCACCGACACCGGTGTGGAGTTCGACGGCGTCGTCCGCATCGACACCCCCGGTGAGGCGGACTACTACCGCAACGGCGGCATCCTGCAGTACGTCCTCCGCAGCCTGATCCGCAAGTAAGGGCACCGCGAAGTGAGCGAGGGCCGCACCCCCCGGGGTGCGGCCCTTCGCCGTTAGGCTCGAAGGTCTGATGAAGAACACCCTCACCTCGCCGGCGGCCAAGGCCGGACACGAGTCCGTGCGCCGCCACAACCTCAGCCTGGTCCTGCGGACCGTCCGTGACGAGGGCGAGGTCACCCGGGCACGGGTGGCGAGCCTCGTGGGGCTGACCAGGGCCGCCGTGTCCTCGCTCGTCGAGGAGCTGCTCGCGCTGGACTGCCTCAGCGAGTCCGGCAAGACCTCCAGCGGATCGGCCGGCCGCCCCGGCACCGTGCTGAAGCTCTCCCGCACCGGCCCGGCGGGACTCGGCGTGGAGATCAACATCGACTACGTCTCCGTGTGCGCCGTCGACCTCACCGGCACCGACCGGGTCCGGGTCACCGAGCACACCGACCACCGGGACGTCCCGCCCGCCGAGGTCCTGGCCCACGCCGCCCGGCTCACCAACCGGGTCATCGCCTCCACCCGGGAACAGGAACTGCGGGTGGTCGGCGTCGAGCTGGCCCTGCCCGGCCTGGTCTCCGGCGGTGTCGTCCGGCAGGCCCCGAACCTCGGCTGGAGCAGGGTCGCCGCCGAGGGCATCTTCGGGCAGGCACTCAGCACCCTGCGTCCGGCCGGGCGGGCGCTGGCCGTCGGCTCCGACAACGAGGCCAATCTGGCGGCCCTCGCGGAGCTGTGGTTCGGCGGACTCGGCGGCGTACGCACCTTCCTCTATCTCACCGGTGAGATCGGCGTGGGCGGCGCGCTCGTGGTGAACGGCGAGATGCTCCGGGGCGCCCACGGGTTCGCCGGTGAGATCGGGCACGTCGTCGTCGACCCGCGGGGCCCCCTTTGCCGGTGCGGCGCGCACGGCTGCCTGGAACAGTACGCCGGCCGGGCGGCCCTGCTGCGAGCGGCCGGGATCGACCCGGACACGGGCGTGCGCGGCATCGACGAGCTGGAGCAGCGGGCGGCGGCAGGCGAGAAGCGGGCCGTCTCGGCGCTCCGGGAGGCGGGGGACCGGATGGGCGTGGTGCTGGCCGGCGCGGTGAACCTCTTCGACCCGGAGGCCGTCGTCCTGGGCGGGATCTACCGCAACCTGATGCCCTGGCTGGAGGTGTCCGCGGACGCCCAGCTCACCGCACGGGTCGTCTCGGGCCGCTGGCACGCGAACGGCAGCCGGCTGCGCGCCTCCTCCCTCTCCGGCGACGCGGCGCGGGGCGCGGCGGCCCGGGTGATGCACGAGGTGCTGGAGAACCCGGCGGCGTACGCGATGCGTTGACCGCCCGGCCCCGCAGCCGTCCGGAGGTTCTCAGCCGAGCTCGCGGCGTTCCTCCTCGGACCACTTGGCGGTGTCGCGCGGCTCCACGTACGGCTCCTCGGCTTCGGGGTGGCCGCCGTCGATGGCTCGCTGGCGGGCCATCTCCGCGTCGAATTCGAGACCGAGCAGGATCGCCAGGTTGGTGATCCAGAGCCACACCAGGAAGATGATCACGCCGGCGAGGGCGCCGTACGTCTTGTTGTACGAGGAGAAGTACGCCACGTACAGCGCGAAGCCGGCCGAGGCGATCATCCAGAGCAGCAGGGCGAGGAAGCTGCCGGGCGTCACCCACTTGAAGCCCCGCCCCCTGGCGTTCGGCGCGGCCCAGTACAGGAGCGCGATCATCACGACGACGAGCAGGACCAGGACCGGCCACTTCGCGATCGACCAGGCCGTCATGGCGGGGCCGCCGACCCCCAGGGCGGAACCGGCCTTCTGGGCGACGGGGCCGGTGAACACCACGATCAGGGCGCTGACGACCGCCAGCACCATCAGGGTCACCGTCAGCGCCAGGCGCAGCGGCAGCACCTTCCACACCGGCCGCCCCTCGGGCATGTCGTAGACGACGTTGGAGGAACGGATGAACGCCGCGATGTAACCGGAGGCCGACCACACCGCCAGCAGCAGACCGACGACGGCCATCAGCGACCCCGTGCCGCCGTTGCCCTGGAGCTGCTGCACCGCTCCCGAAAGGATGTCCCGGACCGGCCCGGGGGCGAGCTTCTGCAGGTTGTCCATCACCTGCTGGGTGGCGGACTCGCCCGCGATACCGAGCAGGGACACCAGGACGAGCAGTGCCGGGAAGAGCGAGAGGACGCTGTAGTAGGTCAGGGCGGCGGCCCGGTCGGCGAGTTCGTCGTCCGTGAACTCACCTACCGTGCGCTTCAATACCGCCCACCACGACCTCCTGGGCATGGCGGCCGGCCCGTCGGGAGCGTCGCGCTCCACCTCCGGGTCCGGACCGACGTGGGTGGGGTGAGCCTGGGGTTCCGGTGTCCGTGCCATGGGACTCCGGTAACCGCCCCGGCCGGACGGAAACCGGCTGAGCCGGGATTCCCCCGGGAGCCGTCCGGCGGCGGGAGACACACACGGGCCCGGGACGGCTGTCCAGCCGTCCCGGGCCCGCAAGCCGTAACCGCGCGATCAGGCCTTGTGCGCCGCGATCAGCTGCTGATACCAGCGGTAGCTGTCCTTCGGGGTGCGCTCCAGGGTGTCGTAGTCGACCCGGATGATCCCGAACCGCTTCGCATAGCCCAGCGCCCACTCGAAGTTGTCCAGCAGCGACCACACGTAGTACCCGCGTACGTCGACACCGGCGTCCATCGCCGCGCGCAGCGCCGTCAGATGGGTGCGCAGGTACTCCACCCGGTCCGCGTCGTGGATGGAGCCGTCCGCCTCGACGCTGTCGAACTCCGCCGAGCCGTTCTCCGTGATGTGCACCGGCGGGAGGGCGTCGCCGTACGTCTGCTTCAGCACGGTCAGCAGGTCGGTGAACGACTCCGGGACGACCGGCCAGCCCATGGCCGTCTTGCGGACGTCCGGGTAGTTCCCCTCGGCGTAACGGTTGTCCGTGGCCACGCGCAGCGCCGGGTCCGCCTCGCGGTGCGGGGCGGCGGCGACCACGATCGGCCGGTAGTAGTTGATGCCCAGGAAGTCCATCGGCTGGGAGATCAGCTCCAGGTCGCCCTCGCGGCGGAAGTCCTGGCCGGTGATCAGCTCGCCCCAGGTCTCCTCCTCCGTGGCCGGGTAGCGGCCCGCGAGGATCGGCTCGGTCCACACCAGGTTGTGCTGGGTGTCCGCGCGGACGACGGCGGCGAGGTCGGCGTCCGACTCCGTGGCCGGGACGTTGCGGTCCAGGTTGAGCGTGATGCCCGCCTCGCGGACGCCCGCCGCGCGCAGCGCGCTCATCGCGTGCCCGTGACCGACCAGCAGGTGGTGCGCGGCGGCCAGGGCCCCGCGGCCCTCCTTGGCGCCCGGCGCGTGCCGGCCGACGGAGTAGCCGAGGAACGCGCTGCACCAGGGCTCGTTGAGGGTGATCCAGCGCGGCACCCGGTCACCCAGGTGCTCGGCCATGATCGCCGTGTACTCGCCGAAGCGCTCAGCCGTCTCCCGTACGCGCCAGCCGCCCTTGTCCTCCAGGGCCTGCGGCAGGTCCCAGTGGTAGAGGGTGGCGGCCGGCTCGATGCCCGCCTCCAGGAGCGAGTCGACGAGCCGGGAGTAGAAGTCCAGCCCCTTCGGGTTGACCGCCCCGCTGCCCGTGGCCTGGATCCGGGACCAGGCGATGGAGAACCGGTACGACTCCACGCCCAGGTCGCGCAGCAGCGCCACGTCCTCCGGGTAGCGGTGGTAGTGGTCGCAGGCCACGTCACCGGTGTCGCCGCCGTCCGTCCTGCCGGGCGTGTGGCTGTAGGTGTCCCAGATGGACGGGCCGCGGCCGTCTTCCTCCACGGCGCCCTCGATCTGGTACGAGGCCGTGGCCGCACCGAAGACGAAACCGGGCGGGAAGACCGGGAAGTCACTCATGGAGAACCCTTACTTGACCGAGCCGCCGGTGATCCCGGCGGCGATGTACTTCTGGGACAGGACGAGGAGGACCGCGGCGGGCACGGCCGAGAGCACGGACGCGGCCATGACCGAGCCCCAGTCGCCGACGTGCGCGCCGATGTACTGGTAGATGCCCAGGGTGATCGGCTTGACGTCGTCCGTGGTGTTCAGCGTGAGCGCGAACATGAAGTCGCTCCACGCGTAGAGGAACGAGAACAGCCCGGCGGTGATCAGCGAGTTGCGGCTCATCGGCAGGACGACCTGGACGAACGTACGGACGCGGCCCGCGCCGTCCACCTCGGCGGCCTCGATGACCTCGCGCGGGATCGACACCATGAACGACCGCATCAGCACGATCGCGAAGGGGATGCCCAGCGAGGCGTCCGCCAGCATCAGGCCGAAGTAGGAGTTGACCAGGCCGAGGTCCACGTACGCGCTGTACAGGGCGTTGGCGATGACGATGCCCGGCACCATCTGGGTGATGAGCGTGCCGAAGACGATCGTCTTGCCGCCACGGACCTTGAACTGCGCGAGGCCGTACGCCGCCGGCGCGGAGATCGCCAGACAGATGGCGACGGCGCCGAGCGCCACGGCCAGTGAGGTCAGCAGGTTGCCGCCCTGCTCCGTGATGGCGGACGTGAAACCGGAGAAGTCGATGCCCGTGGGGACCGGGCCCACGTCGACCAGGCTCGCGTCCGGCTGCAGCGCGGTGTTGATCATCCAGTACAGCGGGAACAGCATGACCGCGAGGACGACGACGCCGAAGACGGTCGCACCCCAGCGGCGCTTGGGCCGGTGGACGGCGGGTGCCGGGGCGGCGGGGATCTGGGTGGTGGTCGCCATGCCGGTCACTTCCCCTCGTTGCGGTTGACCCGCAGGTAGAACACCGCGAAGACGGCGGAGATCAGGATCAGGATGTTGCCGACCACGGCACCGGCCCCGAAGTCCATCTGGACGAAGGAGTTCTGGTACGTGAGCGTGCCGAGCGTCTGCGTGGAGTCGGCGGGCCCGCCGTCGGTGAGGGCGAGGACCAGGTCGAGGATCTTGACCGTCGACATGAAGCCGAGCACCAGCACCACGGTGATGACGGGCTTGAGCATGGGCAGGGTGACCGAGCGGAACGTACGCCAGGCGGACGCGCCGTCGAGCGCGGCGGCCTCGCTCAGCTCCTTCGGGACCTCCTGGAGGCCGCCGTAGAGGATCACCATGTTGAACGGGATGCCGATCCAGATGTTCACCAGGATCACCGAGACCAGCGCCATGCTGGTGCTCGTCAGCCACGGGGTGTCACCGGGGAGGCCGACGGTGCCCAGGAAGGAGTTGAGGACACCGGTGTCCTGGTCGAAGATGCGCCGCCAGACGATGCCGGAGACGACCATCGGGACCAGCCACGGAAGCAGGATCAGCGAGCGCAGGATCCCGTTGAGCGGGAAGCGGCGGGTGAAGAAGACCGCGAGGGCCAGACCGATGCAGAACTGGCCGACGAGCGATCCGACGGTGAAGAGGATCGTCTGCCAGAGGGCCTTGCCGAACAGCCCGTCGTTGAAGACGTTGCTCCAGTTGTCGAAGCCGTTGAACGGCGCCTCGCCGGTGAAGAAGGTGGACGGCGAGTAGTCCTGGAAGCTCATCACGATGTTGCGGACGAGCGGGTAGCCGAAGAACAGCGCCATGAAGATCACGGCGGGGGCGATGAACCCCCACTGGGCCAGCGACTTGCGCCGCTTGGCGCTCCGCGGGTTCACGGGCTTCCTGACCGCGCCGGCCGCGGGGGCCTTCGGGTCGGCCGGCGGTGCGGCGGCTGAGGCTGTGGTGGATGACATGGTTCGTTACCTCAGTTCCCGCTCGTGACCTGCTGCTGGGCACGCTTCAGAGCGGCCTCGCTGGATTCGCCGGTGAGCGCGGACTGGAAGGCGCTCTGCAGGGCGAGCGACACCGACGACCACTGCGCACCGACCTTCGCCGTACGCGACCGGGCCGTCGAGACCTGTCCGGCGAGCGCGGCCAGCTCGGGGACCTTCTTGCGCCACTCGGCGGCGGCCTTGGTGTTCGCGGGGACCATCCAGCTGTTCAGGGCGTAGGTGATCTCCTCCTGCTCGCCCGACATGCAGCCGATGATCTTGGCAGCCGTCTTCTCGCGCTCGGTGTCCCCGGTGTTGGGCACGGTGAGCACGCCGCCGCCCAGCGGGCCGACCGAGTCGTCGCCCGCCTCGGGCACCGGGATCTCGGCGATGCCCCAGTTGAGCCCCTTCTTGGAGTTCAGGGTCTCGACCTGCCACGGGCCGTTGATCATCATGGCCGCGTTGCCGGCCATGAACTGGTCGTTCACATCGGCCTGGGTCCAGTTGACCGTGGACTTGGAGAGCGAGCCGTCCTTCAGGAGTGCCTTCCAGTAGTCCAGCGCCCCGGCGACCTCGGGGGTGTCGAGCTTCGACTCGTCGCCGCCGTTGGACCACATGAACGGGGTGAACTGGAAGACGCCGTCCTCCGCGCCGCCCGCGCTCAGCGCCAGGCCGTACCGCTTGCCCTGGGTCAGCTTCTTGGCCGTCGACTGCATCTCGGCCCAGGTGGTGGGCACCTCCAGGCCGGCCTCGTCGAGGGTGTCCTTGTTGTAGAACAGCGCCAGTGTGTTCACCGTGCGCGCGGCCCCGTAGTACTCCCCGTCGAACGAGCCGAAGTCGACGATCCCCTCGGGGATGTCCGTCGTGGTCAGCCCGAGGTCCTTGAGCGGGATCAGGCCACCGGCCTCGGCGAAGGTCGGCATCTCGGACGCGTCCAGCTGGAGGACGTCCGGCAGCGACTTCGAGGACGCCATGCGCAGCGCCTTCGTCATCAACTGCGCGGCCGGCACGCTCTGCTGCTCGATGGTGATCCCGAGCTTCTTGCTGCAGCGCTCGAGGGTGTCACCGTCCCAGCGGTGGTACGACTCGTCGGTCGAGGAGTTCATGACGGTGTAGACGTCCTCGTCCCGCTGCTGGCCGCACCCCGACAGGACGGTGCCGGCGACGATCGCGGAGACGACGGTGAGAGGGACGACGATCCGCCTGCTGCGACGGGTACGGCGTCCGGTCCGCCCGTCGGGGGAAGGTTCTGTCACGGTGGTGCCCTTGCGGTGAGAGGGGGCCGGGGCCGGTCCATGGGAACGCTCCCACGGGCTGCTCGTCAAGCCCCTGCGCGAATCCTGCGGTGCCACGGCGGTGCCACGGCGGGGAAGTGGCGGGCGCCCGGCAGGTCGGCCGGGCGCCGGGGGGTGGGGTCAGCGGACGCCGATGAGGTGTTCCATGGCGAGC